>JAPHTP010000108.1 GCA_026196875.1 Kangiellaceae bacterium | reverse complement strand
TCGTCATGGACGGTGGAGTGTTTGCCTCCAACCCCCATAAAAATTGTACGTTGACCATCATGACCCTCGCAATGCGAAATGCAAGCTGGCTGGCTGGCCAACTAGATAAGGGAGCAATCTAAAATGCATCATGAATACGAATTTCAACAGCAGCTTGAACAAGAAAAATCATCGACATATCAATCCCAACTAACGCGGCGAGAATCTTTGCGTTGGTTAGGTTTATTGTCCGCAAGTATAGTTGCGTCCAATGTCGCTGCATTAGGCTCTGAGGCGAAACAAGGTCAACTTTCAAATGGGGAACACTGGCCTAAGTTAGATATAAAACCATTATCATCTTCAGGGTATGGAAAAGATCCTAAGTTAATCGTGCCTCCTAATTCTCCGTGGCCGCGAAGCTTAACAACACCGCAATTGGTACTTGTTGCAGTATTATCCGATATTCTGGTACCGCGTGAAGGTAACACCCCTTCTGCAACTGAAGTAAAAGTACCGGAGGTTATCGATGAATGGGTAAGCGCGCCTTACCCGCGTCAGCAAAGGGATCGAGTAGACTTCTTGCATGCTTTAGCTTGGATTGATGATGAATCTAAAATAAGATTTGGCAAAAAATTTGTCGAACTATCTTCGAGTCAACAAATTCAGATAATGGATGACATAGCTTACAACTCAGAAAAAACACCGCAAAAATTTTTGCGTATTGTCCCTGTATTTTCTCGATTTAGAAGGCTTGTTTTGGCCGCTTTTTTCTGTTCTCCAGAAGGAATAAAAGATATTGGTTATATTGGTAATGTTGCAATCGCTGGTGATTATCCAGGACCTTCAAAAGAAGCAATGGAACATTTAAATGGAGTATTAAAAAAATTAAATTTGGAGGGATCGCAGTGAAGGTTTTCAGTTCATTTGTCCAGTTAGTGGTTCTGTATTTTATCGTGTCTAGTAGTGTGGCTAATTCAAAAAGCAAACAATTGTCCCTAGACGTTCCCCCTTTAAGCGTTCAGCTTTGGTCTGTTCGAGACTTTGTTAAAGAAGACTTTAATGGAACGCTAATACAGCTAGCCGAGCTCGGGTTTAAGGGCGTTGAGTTTGCTGGAGATTATGGACCATATAAAGATAATCCTGCAAAATTAAAATCGTTTCTTGACTCTCTTGGACTAAAAGTGAGTGGTGTTCATGTCAGCTTTGCAGATTTAAAACCACAAAATTTACACAAAAACCTTTTGTTCTATAAGGTAATCGGTGCTAAATACGTGATTGTGCCTTGGGATGAAAGAGCCTGGAGTCCTGATGGCGTTTATGAATTGGTCAAGGAGCTAAACAAGTTAGTAAAGCCGCTTGCCAACTACGGGATGCAAATTGGCTTTCACAACCACGACAAGGAGTTTAATGAATTTCAGGGTGGCACATACTGGGATTACATTGCAAAAAATACTTCACCTCAGGTTTTGCTCCAGCTAGATGTAGGTTGGATTAATTTTGCGGGTAAAGACGCAATTGAATATGTGAAAAGATACTCCGGTAGGACTTTAACTACTCATTACAAAATTAGAACTCGTAAAGATGAAAAAAAGAGTCCCATCATCGGAGTCAATAATTACCCCTGGGCAGAATTGATCAAGGCGAATATTGATTTTGGTGGTACCCAGTGGATTGTGGTTGAACAAGAAGAGTATCCTTTGGGAATGACTTCACTCAAAGCAGTTGCTGAGTCGAAAGCTGGGATTGAGAAAATTATCAATGACCTAAATTAGTTGTTCATTTTTCGGTAGAGTCAATGGTCAGTGATAATTAATATTTGCTCTCCAATTAAGTTTAGTTTGAGAGCACCAATAGTGAATCATGATTTTCAAGTTGTTGGACTTAGTTACCGCGAATTCGCCCGATTTTTCGAGATGTCCGGTGAAGAACTGCAATCCTACAATGCATTCATTACCGAGGCCGATGCCAAGCCGGGGTATCCTTGCCGTGTTTCACTGGTTGACGCAGAAGAGAGTGAAAGGATCTTAGCAATCAATTACGAGCATCATAATGTAGCTTCTCCTTATCGAGCTTCGGGGCCGATTTTTGTCAGAGAAAATGCTGAAAGTCATCAACTCAAAAGCAACCAAATTCCTAACTTTCTCAAGCATCGTTATTTATCCCTAAGAGCCTACAATCGAAAAGGAAATATGGTTACTGCATCTACCGCTCAAGGACAGGAGCTAGAATCGATAATATCGGATATGTTTGACGACATTTCAATCGAATATTTACATATTCACAATGCTAGCCCAGGTTGCTATGTCTGCAAAACTATCAGGCCTGCAAAATTATCAGAGATTAATTATATGACAAAAGACAAAGTGTTTGATTAGAGTTCTTTGCCGAGATAGCATCGCTAGAACGAAAATCTTATCTCACAGCAAAATAAAATGACAGTGAGGCATCTCTATTTGTGATGTTTCTTTGTATTAGAGTGAGCTGAGTAAAATAATAAAAGGCTATCAAGGATAGTCTATCAAACCTGCTCTCGGCTCTAAATATGTCTAATAACATAAATAATGTTCACGCTTTGTCAAATGCTGGTAATAAGCTCGTACGTACAACAATATTTTTATTTATATCTTGTTGTATCAGCTTTTCATTACAAGCCCTTCAACAAACTTCTTTTCTTACCAGTCTAAAAGATCAAGATGGTAATAAGATCAAGAACATTCGCAATATAGTAAAGGGTACACAAGGATTTTATTGGTTCGGGGGTGATGAAGGCATTTATCGATTTGACGGTTTCGAAAAAATCAAAATTCATAGCCATCCAACGCGCAGAATATTTCTCGACAGTCAAAATCGTTTATGGTCAGCTGGGACCACACAGCTTATTCGATTACATTCGGCAGAGCTCTCACAAACAGCCAATGAGTCAAGTTTTTATCCATTGCGTGAATTAGCAACAGGAGAAATCAAGCATGAAATTATACGCTCTCACCTATATTTTCCTGAGCTTGGAGAGTTCTTTGTATCAAATTTAGGTTTAAAGTTTTATCAAGAGTCAAAAGATAAATTTTTACATATAACTATCAAAAATAATGGTAAACATTTAGGTGAACTACAATCGATTAGTTTAATTAATGGACGTTTGGCTATTGGTTCCGAGTCTGGTTTAACCTTGGTCTCAAATGAAGACCTGGAAAAACTAAAAGAGCTGGTATCAGGAGGTGCGTTAGGCAAGACTGGTGCTTTTTTCGAAGATGGGATCGAATTCGAGTTACTTCGTTCCAAAACGATATTGGCGGGAATTTCTGTTCGAAAAATAATACCAATTAGTAACCATGGTTTTGCGATTGCTAGCAATGCTGGTGTGTTTATTCTTAATCACCATTTTGAAACAACCGAACAATACACGTCATCCAAAAATAATAGGCAGTCAATCGTTGGTGTAGAGTCTGGATTACCGGGAGATGACATCAATGATATCGAGTTGTTTAATAACCAATTATGGATCGCGACTACCAGTGGTGCTGCTACCATTGACCTCGAAACAAGAAAAGTAGTTAGCATAACCGTTGATAAAAACCGCAAAGGATCGCTCGACAACAATTTGGTATCCGATATTTTTAGCGACGGAGAATCTTTAGCTTTAGTAACCTACTCAGGTATCAATATCTTCTACCCCAATGGGCTTTCAATAACTAATTTAAGCGGTGCTGACTCCAATGAAGCTATCAATAACGCATGGAGTTTTGCTAGCGACGATCAGGGTAATATCTATGTTGGAACATTTGGAGCGGGGCTGTTTCATTTGAATAACAACTCGCAGCATTCGCATCGAGTGGATTCGAAAACAGTTCAACCATTGGCGAGTAATCGGATTGCCTCCTTGTACTTGGATGATCTCGAAAGGCTTTGGGTCGGCACTACCAAGGGCTTGCAGCTTAAAGTAAGCGAGACCGATTTTATAGAACCGTTGCAAACCGTAGGTCCAGACTTGAGAATCAACCATGAAACGATAATGGATATTAAGCAGGACGTTAAGGGAGACGTCTGGATCGCCAGCAATACTGCATTGACCTACATTTCTAAAGATTTGGAAACGGCGCAAGAATATGTTCGAGGAGAAAAATCAGGATTCAGCTCAAATCAATGGGTTCGCAGTGTGATGCCCTTGGGCGAGCGAAAAGTATTAGTCGGCACTGACTTAGGATTGTATCTTTGGGATAGGAATAACCAAAAAGCCGAATTACTTCTCGATGATTTTATAATCAAAATTCATCAAGACTCAAATCAACGAGTACGCGTTTTAACCCGGAGCAATTTATATCATTATAATTCCTATGAAAAACGACTGAATGTGAACGAGATGCCCAGTTATATTAATTCTAAAGGCGCTGTTGAAGGTGAATATTTAGTAAATGAGTGTAATGGGATCACTGAAGATTTGATAAAACAGCTGTGGGTAATTTGTAACAATCGATTGCTAGTATTTGGCATTGATAGCAATGCTGTAAAACAAGTTTTTAACTTAGCTGAGCAACTAGACCTTAGCAATTTTTTAACCGGAGAACATTCTTTTACAACACTCAATGATGGCCAAATAGCCTTGGGGATGCGCTCGGGTGCTTATACTTTTTTGCCAAAAGAGGTTGAGCCCAACTTGAGGATAATTAGTCCTAAGTTAACCAGGGTTAACGCGAGATTTAGTGATAAGCAAAGTAACAACATCCAATTGCTGAACAATTATAAGCAAATGTCAGCTGGAAAAATTCACAATCTAACAAGCAATCTGCATAGAATTAATTTACATTTTTCTCACCTTTCCCTTTTACCTTTGAGTGATTTCGATTTTGAATACCGGCTGACCGGTTATGAAAGTGATTGGTTACCAATAAAACCAAAGCAGTATTCTGTGGAATACAATGGCCTCCCATTTGGCAATTATCGATTTGAATTAAGGGCCAGGTATAAGACCTCACAATGGCAACAAACTCAGTTTGCATTCGAAATAGCTAAGCCTATATGGCTGAGCTATTGGGCATACTTTACTTATGTTGCTTTGTTTGTCACTCTGATCTGGTCTACGGTGAAATGGAGAACACGAAAGTTACAATTACAATCTCACAAGTTGTCACAACTGGTTCAAGATAAAACAGCACATTTAGAAAGCAGTAAAAAGGAAATTGAAAGATTGCTAAAGAGCAAGGAACAGTTAGTAGAACAGATTTATCATCAAACTAAAACTCCGCTCCAGTTGCTGGTTGGCCATCTGAATCAGTTTGAGCGAAACGAAATTACTAACGAGGAAGTTGTCACAAAACAAAAACGCGTGATAATCGAATTGTCACAGCTTACTGAACAAGCCCTAAAAGTAGCCAAGCATGAATATGTGCCGTCAAAGAACATTCAGTGTTTTGACGTAGCCAAAACACTTCACTCGACTATTTTGTGTTTGCAAGAGTCAGCAGAGCAAAAAGATCTTGAGCTCCGCGTTTCCGTCGATGAAACGGCTAAAGCAACCATGGACCCCCAAGACTTGCGACTTATCGTTCAAAATTTAATTGAAAACGCGATTAAATATACCGAGCAAGGAGCAGTAAGTTTTAGCGCTAAGCAACTTAATCGGGAGCTTATTATTACCTGCAAGGATACTGGAATAGGTATCCCGCAAGGAGAGCGCTCATCTATTCTTAGGCGATACAAACGGGCTAGTAATGGCTTACACATACAGGGAGATGGCATTGGCCTTTCTGTAATTGATCTAATTGTGCGAAGTTTACAAGGAAGTATTGATATTAGAAATAACCGTTCTAGTGAATTAACTTCGAATAGCGGGGGGAGTGTGTTTACAGTGAGGCTTCCTGTGTGCTTGTCAGAAGATGGTATAGGCAGGAATAGTGTGGAGCCGATCCGCGATTTTATCGAGCATTTGCCTGAATCTGAATCTGAATCTGAATCTGAACTGAGCATAACTAGTAACAAAAATTCAGGTGTAAGACAAAAAACGATTCTAATTGTAGAAGACAATATAGAGCTTTCTGCTTATCTGAAATCAATTTTTAAAAGACAGTATAAGATCCTCTCATGTTTATCAGTAACCAGCGGATTTAACAAAGCTTTGAGTCAAGTTCCAGACCTTATTATCAGCGATATCATGCTAAATGACGTCATGTTAAGTAAAAAAGAAGATGAAGACTACCTAAGTGGTTTTAACTTAATTGAGCAAATACGTCATGATCGGGTGACAGACCATATACCTATTATCATGGTTACAGCAAAGAGTGACCAAGATAGCCGCGATAGAGCGATGCAGCTCGGCGCTAATGATTATATTACCAAACCATTTGATGAGTCAGTTTTGCTTGAACGTGTTAAGAACTTACTTTGTTTATTCGACAGAGTTGGCCAAAAATCGCAGCTTTCTGGTAGCGCTAAAGTTGAACACTCTAAAGATCGCGTTATCGCTAGTTTTATCGATCTAGTGACCAGAGAGTTTTCAAATGCTGAATTAACGGTTTCGCAAATAAGTGAGAAACTACATGTGTCAAATCGCCAGCTTGAGCGCAAGTGCCGAGTTTTATTAAATGCAACGCCAAAGGAGTTTTTGAATAATTTTCGCTTAATTAATGCGCAAAGACTAATCAAAAAAGGAGCAAGTGTTAAGCAAACAATAGAGGCATGCGGTTTTTCCTCTGCTAGCTATTTTTCCAGAAAATATAAACAAACCTTTAATATCTCGCCCTCCGATGATAGTAAAAAAACGGCAGATAAAGCTGTGCTCTAAGCCTTTTAGGATAACACCTAATCTCGGTTGGAGAACCATTGGCGCGGCATTCTCGAATGGCAACCAGACGTAAAATTCCATTGAGTTTGTCGCATATTTACTAACTGAAACCAGCCAAAATTCTTAACATAGTGACCACTTTCTTAGTGTTTATTTTTCCCTAGTGGAGTTTTCGGCCGTATTTATTTGGCTTAAAAAGGAACTCCACTTTTTTTGTTGGCTCAGCAGCTGGTCATTAATGAATGCGCAGGGGAAAGTTACTAAGGTGCTGTATTGTAAAGCACTGTGTTGAGGCTAGTGTATGGAAAGTTGCTTGCTGGACAACTTTGCCGGCAACGGTTTTAACATTAGTAAAGCCATGACTATTTAAAGGATTCAAGAATGAAGTTGATAAAATTGATTTGCGCGGCTACGTTTGCGCTGGGGGCAGGAAGCACGGCAGCACAAGAATACAATCACGGCAACCACAACGACCCGCACCATACATTTGGTATCAATAGTGTTAATACCATCAGTTGTGGCAGTTCTAGTTTAGCTAGTTGCATTTCTGCCGTGAACCTGGAAGCCATCACCAAGCAGTTGTGTCGTAATAAAGTTACTGATGATAGCGACGGTTTATTACCGTGGGGCACACCTTACTATCACACAGTTCAACAATATGCTGTAAGAGTCTTATCTGCGCTCGACACTAACGGTGGTAGTGGTCCAGTGGCGTATACTGTAGACGTTCAGTATTCTTGTAGTGGGTACTTACACCCAGGTATCAAACATAAATTTGAGTAGTCAATTAGAAAAATTGCTTAACTAAAGGGTGATTCAAGTTAACTAAGGTTCTCCAAGCCTCGTTAATTTGCTTAAGCCTTCTCCTTTCGGGGGGAAGGCTTTCTATTTTTTTGGAACTAGGTTAGCTATTAAAGTTATTTTTTAGACAAGATCTAATCATTTAAAAAATGGCTGATTTTGTTTTTTACCGAATCCGCTTTCAATATTTTCCTATGACCGAATCCTTCGGTAGTAAAAAATTCTACGTTGTTAAATTTAGCTAAGATTCGCTGCGATTCACTAATTGGAACTTCCCGGTCAAGTGCATCATGTATCACCAATGTTGGGGTACTCACCGGCATACTCATTTTCGCCGTATCTAAATCACTAGGACTTCGCCCAACAAGCTCCTCTGCATGAGAGATAAATTTTTCGGTCGCTTTTTGGTTTAGACCAACAAATCGTGAGAAACGGCGAAGCACATTTTCAACTGAAGAAGGTCCGGAGATCAGTACCAATTTTTCAGTTTGTAATCCATGCGAAAGCGCAATCCCTGAAGCGCCGGCTCCCATAGAGTGACCAACCACCGCGTCAAATTTCCCCAGTTTATCTTGTGCTAATAAAACTGTATCAATAAACGCCGGAGCATGGGCAATGTCTCCACCTGAGTGGCCATGTGCAGGCATATCTACAGCAGTGACTCGATATCCTAGTTCAAGCAATTTGGGAACTATACCGTACATTTGGGTGGCACGACTTTCCCAACCATGCACTAGTAGTAGTGTTTTCTCTGAGGCATCAGAATGGACTTCTGAAGACCAGGTAATAGCACTTATCTGATCGTTCAATTTAAAGCGATTCCCTTTGGCCTCTGCCTGCTTTTCCCATTCCTTTAATTCGCTTCTTCTAGGTCGGATAAAGCGGTTCAGCGTTCGATGTGCCGTTTTCGACGGCAAAATACTGCTGAATATTCGATTTTTTAGCCGATATGTTGCAAGAGCTAAACTCATATTAATTTCCTTGGGGCTCCTTCAAGCCTCGTATTTATTGACTGGATAACCTTTGCCCTCTGTTTACCAAAGCTCTCCACTAAAATATTGCTACCTGACGGCAGGTAGGTATTCAGGCCAAAATTTTTTAAATCGGTTTAAGTGATGTTCAAATACCTTTCAATCGTATTGACAGCGAACTTAAACGGTTCTTCGCTTTCTTCGACACGGCCCGTTAAAATCGCTCCCTGCAGGCAAGAAATCACCCACGAAGCAAGTTCTTTGGGAGATTGGCCGTGGCTTGCAAACTCACCATTAGCGATCCCTTCGGTAATAATGTCTTGAATACCGTCAATCTGAACCTTTAACACTCGTCGCACACTCCGGTGTACCTCATCAGATAGCTTATCCCACTCGCTAGCGAACGCACCGCCTGGGCACATGCGTTGGCCTGGTCCGATATACATGAAGTAAATATTAAAAAAATAGCGGAGCTGTTGACTGGCTGTCTTACTTTTACCGCGGTTAAAGCTGGCTTTAAGGTCTTCCGCAGCGCGCTCCAGCATGGCAATTGAAAGCTCATCCTTGCTCTCAAAGTGATAGTACATACTGCCTTTTTTGATACCAATTCGGTTGGCCAGCTCCTGAAAGCTGACGCCGCTAATCGACTGCCGCTGAACCATGTCTTGGGCCACATCGAGGATATTGGAGCGTGTATCATTTGGCTTTGTCATTCTACCTACCTTACGTCAGGTAGAGCAGTTAAGTCAAGTTTGTCCCACTATTTGGTAGGACAATTGGGGAGTGGCTTAAGTATAAATAATCATTAAAAATTGATGACCTAAACATTCGTTGAAAATATCTCAATACGACTTTGATTTAAACGCAATTTTGCTGATAATCTCTTTTAGTTCAAAATGTTACGAAAATTATTAAATCCAATATTGCGACCGGATGAAGCTTTTTCCGGCCTGGTGATATGTTGTTGATTGTTATGATAAATCGTATTTTTTAGGCCAAATATTTATAATAATTTGAAAAGGAGAATTCAAGTGCCGCTCGATCAAAAGCCCCACTTTATTGTTGTGCACGGCGTCCAAGCCGGCAGCGACGAAGACATTGAAAGTAAGCAACAGATTGAATCTCTGCTCCAAAGTAAGCTAGATGAAATTGAATTGGATTCTGATTTTGACGTTATTGGTGTCACCTATGAAGATGAAAATGATGAAGCACAACAACCCTACAAATGGTTAGTTCGAGCATTAACGACCGGAAATCCTCTCGCTTCCATAGTGTTAACCAAAGTACTTGATGTGGTTGGTGATGTATTTACCAATTCATGGGGGACCGAGACGGCAAATAAAATACGCTCGAAAATCAAAGCGGCTGTTTTAGATTCATACCAGGCAGGTCACCCGGTTTATCTAATCGCACATAGCCTGGGCACGGTTTATTGCCTTGATGTGGTTTGCGAGTTGATGGCGGAAGACGAATTTTATCTTGGTGACGACCGCGATACCTGGCCGGTGCAAAGTTATGTCAGTATGGGGAGCCCGCTTGGCTTAACCAATATTTTCTCTCAGCGAAATATTCCCGCGCTTCAAAATGCCAGCTATGAAAAACTATCCTGGCATAACTTCCATCATCCAATGGACCCGGTAGTTACCGGCAATGTATTCGGAGCGCCAGGTCAATATGCTGGCGCGGAAGGGCCAGTAGAGCAAACTTACACTAATTCCAGCCAGAGTTCCGGTTGGACCTTGCAAGGGCATAAAACGGTAGCCAATGACCAATGGTTGATTGCGCACGTAAGCTATTGGGATGAGCCAATTATTGGTGATACCTTGGTCGATATGGTTTGGGGGTAAAACGATGACTAAAAATATAATCTTTCTCGCAGTGATTTTGTTTCTGCAAGCGTGTACATCAAATAATCGGTTTACGGCGACAGGAATGATAACCATGCCAGACAATACTGAGTATCAAGCGATCATTTATTGGGATAAATTAGTTGGGCGTACCTGGTACGGCGCGCGAGTGGATGAGCCTCAATCGGATGTGAGTTTAAAAATTTGTAAACCCGGAATAACCGTGAAAAAATTCTCACAAAAGATCAATGGTAAAACTTTAGAGTTAAAAAGTCGTGCCAATGATATGCGTACTAAAAGTATAGATAATGGTGGTGGGCT
>JAPHTP010000152.1 GCA_026196875.1 Kangiellaceae bacterium | reverse complement strand
GAGTGCTTTTATAATCCACAAAAAATACGTAGGATTGAAAAGTTAGATCAGGACTTAGCATCCTTAACTAAAATGTCCGTGAAATCGGGGTAAAACCCATCTAAAGGACAAACCTATTAGACTTACTCATCTTAAAACTTTACTCTTCTTGAGTTGAATACTAGAACTATAAAGTGCAGAAGTCGTCCAACATCTTCATATTGGACATACTATTAGACATCATTGGATGGACTTTCGGAATTGACTGGGTGTCATATTGGTTTGCTTCTTAAATACGAGATTAAAATTAGATTTTGAACTGAACCCCATTCTTAGAGCTAAATCTATCATAGATTCATTTTTATTTGTTCGCTCAATTAAAGCTTGTTTGACAGCTTCTGTTCGTAGCGAATTAATGTAATCACAAAAACTTTGACCAGATATCTGATTGATAGCCTGGGATATTTCTCGAATATTGAAGCCAGTGTTACTCGCGATTTCATCTAAAGATAATCTTTGCTGTTTATAGAGCTGTTTCTGCCGTATTAAGTCGTCAAGCGATTCAAAGACACTTCCTAAGAGTTCTTCTTCGGCCTTGAGTGATGATTCATCTTGTTTTCGAGCATTGTTCTCATATTGGTTTAACCCACTAAAAAGTTCGCCTTGATGAACTGATTTGTATATCAAATATGTGATAAACAATAGTCCTAATACTGAGACGGTTAGCTGCCCGAGTAAATTTGTTTGGATCTCAATATAAGGTTGTATATTTAGCCTAACTATATCGAAAATTCCGATAGCTACGCCAAATACTACAAGTTTAACAATCCAATATAGCTGAGTTTCTTCCGCGTCTGAGCGAACTGAGTAAGATACTTTATGGTAATCCTTTATTTTATATAAGGAGAGAGATATGTAAATTAATTGACTAATACTACCTAAAGCTATTATCAGCCATGTCCAATGGAGGATAAAAGAAGCGATTATTGTCGGACAAAAGTGCAATAAATAACTTATTGGAACTTTCTTACGGGCATATACCATACTCGTGCTAAATATATAGAATGCTGGTCCTATTGCTAGCAAGAAAATCGGTGTGAACTTAATGCTATTAGGGAATATGACTTCTTGCAGAAAATTGCAAGCCATAGTCAAGAGTAGGACGAATAAAAATATAATTACACCGCTAAAGTACGCTCTATTCTTCAGAAGCAAAATACCGAAAACAGCCTGATAAATTATTAATATTTGAATTATGTTTACAAAGTTCAATTGCATGCTTTTGCTCTTATATCGGGCTTAAAGATTAAACTAATGCTATTCATTTGATCTTAATTGTTACTGTAAATCTATTTCTCTGAAGTCAATTTATCAAATCTGAATCCATTGATTTCAATGAAAACATCACCTTTGTTTAGTTGTGGAATGTATATTGGAACCACACTGTTTGGAACTAATTCTACAGTGATTTTGTCAGACTTTGGAGTTGTAAATAAATGACCTCTTAGATTTCCCCAACGTAAAATCAAGTTACCATCATTACCTCTAAAAATATCTATGTTTCCGAGTAGGTCATGGTTGAAAACACCCTGGAGCTTTTCAAGGTGTTTTTCATAACGTACTTTTTTGTAATCACTTTTAGGTTTGTTGTTATATTTTTTTAGTGCCTCGCGAGCATATTTCTCATTGTTTTTCACTAGTTTGGTTATTTCTTCATCACTTTTTCCTATCGCGAGGGCATAGGCCAGATCTTCTATGGCATAGGCCAAATCGCCGCCCCATTTATCGTAATTATTTAAAACAACCAATCCTATTTTCCTTTTAGGCATGTAAGACATATAAGTACTCGAACCAGAAAAGCCTCCTCGGTGTTCAAGCAATGTTTCTCCAAACAGTTTACGGATATTCCATCCCCACCCGTATTGGCCTGTATTTCCGTAAGAAGAGTAGTGCACAAGGCTTTTCTGTGATTTTTTGACGACAGCTTTAGGGAATACTTGTTGAGATCCCAATTTTCCATTGTTCGACATTGCAATTAAGAACTTAGCAATGTCTCGCGCAGTGGATATGACGCCACCAGCAGCATGCATCGTCTGGTCTGTTTTTTTTAAATATAGAGGCGCTTGAGGGTTAGGGGATTTGACCGAGTATCCCTGGGTCATAGTCCAGTTATTTCTCTTTGAGTCACTCATTGTGGCAGAAGTATTTTCCATGCCTAATGGCGCGAAAACATCAGAATTAAGCATTGTCTGCCAACGCGTTTTGAATCTGGTATCTGACCAGTGGCTGAGTATGTTGTAACCAACGTTAGTATAATGGTAAGTTCCTATCGGGAAATCTTCGTTCTCGTAAGAGTTACCAATTAGTTTGGTTAAATGTTCGCTATCATGTAGTCCTGTATAGGCAGTTGCTTGTACCAGTGGCCAATTATCTATTCCACTAGTGTGTCCTAGAAGATCTTTGATCGTAACACTGTTTGCTCTAATTTCTGGGCTTAAATGTATTTTAGGGAACATTTCTTTAACAGTTAGACTTGTATCTAATAACCCTTGGCGCTCCTTCAATAACGTTAAAAATGCATAAAAAGGTTTTGTCATTGATGCGATGTAGAAAACAGTATCACTATCGACTTTTTTCATTTTTATGATGTCAGCGTATCCAAAGTAACCCTCGTAAACAATTTTCTGGTCTTTAATAATCGCAATTGCAGTACCTGCAGGTAGATTGATCAGTTGCTTGTTTTTAGTTACGTAATCTTCGATGACTGAGAAATCATTTGATTGACAAGCTAAGCTTGTTAACATGAATAAAGGGAATAAAATGATTTTGGACATTGACATTATTTGACCTATTAATGTTAGGGGGCGTTGCAATTTTTATTGAATTGGAGCTTCTCAGAAGAAAAGAATTACTCCAGCATAAAAGCGATTTAGATTTTGAGGTGCGAATCGAATCATAGACATTGAGTAGATTCGTCCAAAATCATCATATTGGACTATTTTGTTTGATTGTAGATTTATTGAACGGAATAGATTCAAGAACAAGAGTGTAGCAATAACTTTGTTGTAATTTGTTCGAAGAGTTTGTTGTACGTCCCAACACCTTATATATCAATCAATTAGAATATCAATATGCGCATAATGGCGGATTATGTTACCGAAACTTCAGTAAGGGTCAATCGTTCTCAGATAAGCTTTTAGGCGCTCTGAGAGCGATTTACACATAATCACG
>JAPHTP010000104.1 GCA_026196875.1 Kangiellaceae bacterium | reverse complement strand
GAACACTCGAATATGCTCAGCGATTAACTTCACATCAGCGCGCGGTACTGGTTAGTGAAGACTGCAAGTCAGTTGGACAAAATTTGTATGTTCACGCAGCAAAAGAAGGTGCGAACACAGTGAACCAAAATGTCGGAGAAATAGGTGTTGGTATGCGTGCCGACTTCGTCGTCTTGGATATGGAGCATCCATCGCTCTATTTAAAAGAAGAGAGCTTTATTCTTGATTCAGCTATTTTCGCCTGCTCCGAAATGCCAGTAAAAGATGTTATGGTAAATGGCGAATGGAAAATCCAAAATCAGTGCCATGATGATCAAGAGACTATTACTCAAGACTATTTAAATACGCTCAAAAAACTAACGCAATAGTTAGTTGTAGCTAGTAGTCAATAATCATAATGTGAGTCTAGTCATGATGCGAGTGGGGCACTTTTACCGTTGCCCGACTTCTAGCCTCTTGTCAGTTTTACCCAGCGGTGCAACAATAAGGCCGCCGCGGTAGATAGTCCTGCGATAAGCCCGATCCAATATCCATTAGCTTGATGGTTGAAATTCTCCGCTAGAATATATCCTACGGGAAAGCCTACCAACCAGTAAGATACTGCAGTTATGACCATCGGAACTTTGGTATCTTTTACGCCCCGAAGCGCTCCGGCGGAAGCGACCTGTAAGGCATCCGAGAACTGAAAAATTGCAGCATAAAAAAGCAAGCCAACTGCAATTTCTACAACAGTGATATCTGTTGTATAAAAGCCAACCAATATAGCTGGAATTACCACCATAGTTGTCGCCGAAAAACCAGAAATTGCAGCGGCAGTTCCTATCCCGGTATAGCCTGCTAATCTTTTGGCTGTGGGTTGCCTTTTGCCGGAAAAGAAACCAACGCGCGCCGTAATAGCCTGTGAAATTCCAAGCGGTATCATAAAGCTGATTGATGCTATGTTGACTGCAATTTGATGCGCACCCATTACTTCCGTGGGATAACGAGCAATCATTAAGGAAACCGCGGCAAACATGGTAATTTCAAATCCTAAGGTGATTGCCATAGGAAAACCTAGCTTTAAAATGTCCTTAACTTCGCGCCATTCGGGTAAGGATAAATGTTTGAATATTTGATTGTCTTCGTATTTAGAAGTGACAGCAGTATATAGCCAAAGACCTAAGCACATTATTGTCCAAACTAGGCTTGTCGCATATCCAACACCCACGGCACCCATCTCTTTAATTTCTATTGGGCCTATGGTTCCACCATACATAAACCAATAATTGAGTCCTATATTAAAGGGGATCGAAACTAAAGTAGAAACCATAATTGCTGTGGTAGAGAACATTCCTTCATTACAAAACCTTAGTGCAAGAAAGATTAAAAGCCCTGGCATTCCCCAGACTGTTGCATGCAGATAACCTGTCGCTAAGCTCGCTACATTTTGATCAACGCCTAAAAGGTGAAGAATATGTTGGGCATTTAATAAGGTTATGATTGCCACCGGTGAAAGTAAGATTGCGAGGACAATTCCGAGTCTAAAATGCGAGCCTATTTTTATTGGTTTTTCTTCCCCTTTTAAATGAGCAACCACTGGATTGAAGGCTAAGAATAAGCCAAGAAAAAAGACAAGTACTGGGTGTAATAGGCTAGTGCCGATCGCAATTGCGGCTAGCGCGTCATTAGAATAATGACCAGCCATTATTGTGTCGATGACTCCCATAGCCATCTGTGCAAGCTGTGATAGGACTGCAGGAATAGCGATCGGTGTCAGCTGTTTTAGCTCACTAAAGATTCGATTTAGCACGAGTCGCTCGATTAAGAGTCTGGAAATAAAGGTTGGAAGGTAGCTGCCAAGCAATATACGCCAAATTATGCTCGGCTGCCATACGAATTTGATATGATGTTTTTATTCTTCTTCGGCTAATTTTTTTGAGCTAAAACGCGTAAATAAAACCAACGCTTTGTATTATTTGAAGATGCGACTCTATATTTATTGCTCGAACGATTAGAGGATGATTCGCCGGTGGAGGCAATAAGAACCCAATGACCTTCATTAACGGTAAATTGATTTGCCGTCTGGGATTGCTTAATTACATTTCCATTGCCTCTTTTTTGTTGTTGGGCATTGATAGCAACTCTGAATTGCTGGCTCGGTAACTGATTAGCTGTGACGTAAAATCCGCTTTTTGCATTCTTGTACTTTGTTTGCGGGACAAAACTATCGTAGTGTTTCACTAAATTGTGAGTAGGGAAGGCCTCTCCTGTGGTAACGAACCCTTGATATCCTTCCATAGTTTTTAAACGATAAACAGAGTCAATTTTACTGTGGCCATTGGTTTGGTAGCGGGTGATCTTTGCTGAACTACTATTTCCACTTACTTTCAATTGGGCTCCTTTCATTTCCCAATCGTCTAACCTTCGGTCAAGAACTCGAACTTCAATCATCAGATTTTTAGGTTTTTTGTCGAGCATTTTTAGCATTGATTGGATTTTTTTGTATTCAGCTTCTGTTGAATCAATGAACAGCTGATAGTCCTTCGCACTAAGCGTAGTTTCTTTGGCTAAATGAGGTTTAATTGCTGGAATGACTTGCTCAGCTTTTAGATATTGCATCTGGTGAATAAATAGTTTTGCATGAATATCAAAAATAGTCAGCGAAAAGGCCAGTATTAAAATGTGTAACAATGCTCTTGGTTTCATAATGTTGTGCACTAGCCCTTATAAAAATGTTATAAATATTAAATTATCAATGCTCTTAAATGAATCGCAGGGGAACTCTGTTCCCAAACTTCGTCAAAATACTTGCTCATTTGTTTGAGCTTAACGCTCGGTATTTGGTGGACTTCCGATTCGAACCTCTCAGCAATGGTTCGGTATATCAATTTCCTTCCGTCGATTAAATAAAATGCAAAGTGGTTTTCGTGATAATCTTTGGGAATAACTTTGATAGAAATAAAACTTGTATATTTTTGCGCCAAACTGACCAGGCGATGATCTAAGCTTTGCACATTACGTTCATCGATAATAAGAATTTCAATTCGAACGTTGCGGCTTTTTCTGACGAAATTAATTAACGTACGTTCAACGTCCCTAGTATTTAAGATCCTTGGGTCAAGATTGTCAGTATATATTTGAATTTTTCTTTGAGCAGCAGAAAACATTAGCAAGGCCTCTTCTCGTATTTCAGAAAGAGAAGTAATACGACGCATTTTTGTCAAAGCATCTTTACTGCCAGTTTCATTACCAGTTTCCCAGTTATCTGACTCCACAAGGCATCCTTTATCAGATCAATTTAGATTGAATTGTAATGTTTATTCTACGCTTAATCGCTATAATGCGGTAGATATAGCTCTCAAAAACTATAAATTGAACGAAGTGAGTCTTACTGATGGAAAAGAACTTTGAAAGAATCTTGTATGCCAGCAGATGGGTTTTAGCGCCAATCTATCTCGGCTTGAGTCTAGCGTTGTTTATGCTGGGCATAAAATTCTTCCAGGAAGTCATACATACAATACCCAAGATTTTGGAGATGGGGGAGTCAGATCTGATATTGATGATTCTTTCCATGGTAGATATGGCTTTAGTTGGCGGCCTGATTGTTATGGTGATGTTTTCGGGTTACGAAAATTTTGTTTCTCAGCTGAATATCGATGAAGGTTCAGAAAAATTATCTTGGTTGGGTAAACTTGATTCAGGATCTTTAAAACAGAAAGTTGCCGCATCAATTGTTGCGATTTCATCGATCCATTTATTGCAGAAGTTTATGAATATTAGAGGCGGTGATGCGCCGACTGAATCACAATTAATGTGGTACGTTATTATTCATATGACCTTTGTATTGTCAGCACTAGGCATGGCTTGGGTAGATAAAATTAATCGCGACTAATGGAGCATTTGGGGAGCATAATCAATGTCAATTTGGAAACGTGAATTTTCCTTAGAAATACTCAGAAAAAGAAGAGAAAATACCCTAGTTGAACACCTTGGGATTGAAGTTACTGAGGTAGGAGACGATTACCTGGTTGCTTCTATGCCGGTCGACAACAGAACCCACCAGCCGATGGGAATCTTGCATGGTGGGGCCTCGATTGCACTTGCTGAAACAGTTGGTAGTATGGCTGCCAATTTGGCGGTGGATGAAGAACATTACTGCGTGGGGCTGGAAGTCAATGGCAATCATTTAAGGTCGATCCGCAGTGGTGCGGTATATGCGAGAGCCAATCCGGTTCACCTGGGTCGCTCTACTCATGTTTGGGACATCCGAATAACAGACGGGCAAGAAAAAAATGTCTGTATTTCTCGACTAACAATGGCGGTGTTAAAAAAATAGGATAGTTAGGAGTTATTTTTTGATGAATGGTTAAGCAAGTCGTTTAGTCATTCTTTGATAAGGGACGCCTTGTTTCATATAAACTGGGCCATCAGCGTGAAACTTTTGTTGATCGTAGAAGTGGCTAAGGTCAGTTTCTGCGTTTAATGAAAGTTGAGGAATATGGCTTTGGCGGGCAATTTTGATGAGTTGGCCGAGCAAGTTGGTTCCTATTCCATGACCCCTATGACTCACTAATACTGCGATTCTGCCTATCCGACCATCTTGATTAAGTCGACCGCAACCGATTGGGATGTCATGAATATCAGTGGCTAAAATGTGATGACAATAAGGATCGTGTCGGTCTTCCAGCATTTTACGTTCGAAACGCTGCTCAATAATAAAGACCTTATAGCGTATTGCTCGAATAGCGTCAGTAGCATCCGACCAATCGACTTCTTTAAACTGAATCCCCGTGAGATCTGGCATACGCAACTGCCTGCTCTTAACCCCGTCTAGTCTTTAACCAAAAAGTACCCCTTATTTACTAGACTAGACAATGATTCAGAAAAATCAAATTTTTGGATAAGTGGCTGCAGACCACTAATTTCAAGCTCTTCACCACTACACAATGTTTTAATCGCAGGTTTGAATTCGTAGGGGAAGTGGATTGATTCCCCCTCTATGCTTAACACTATCTCGTTTTCGATTTCTAACCAATTGCAGTTAATTCCATTAACTAATTGAATAGAAAGGATATTTTCAATAGAAGTGATTTTACTTTTGGAGCCAAATTGTACCGTATCAATTTTCGACTCACTCAAGAATCTACTTAAAATAATGCTTACAAGTTCCTGATTATCAGCAATATTTCTTATTTTTTCTGAGGCCCAATCGACTAACTCCGGCTCAATTTTATTTGTAGGGTTTGGTGAAGAGCGGTAGCTATCGTCAAAAAAACTATTCTCAGATGATCCGTCAAGAAAATTTGCCAGCAGCGCAAAAATATCTCTCGTTTGTGGTGAGCGGTATCCAACCGAGTAACCTATTGATTCGCCAATTGATTCTCCCCAATGAGCAGTTTCCGGCGGTATATAGAGGACATCTCCAGGTTGCATAATGACATCTATTACCGGATTGACATCTGGTTGATGGCATAAACCGGGAATAATAGTTACATTAGTCTGTAAGTCGCCTTTAGCACCGACACGCCAGCGGCGTTCTCCTTCAGTTTGAATCAAAAACACATCGTAATTATCAAAATGGGGGCCTACTCCACCTCCATCGGTCGCGTAACTTACCATTACGTCATCAAAACGCCATCGCGGAACAAATCTGAATTGGTTAAGAAATTCGTTTACTTCTGGAACCCAAAAATCAAGGGTCTGAACAAGCAGCGTCCAATTTGATTCCGGAAGTCGCTCAAAAGCTGATTCGTCAAATGGGCCATGTTGGATCTGCCACTGGTTTTCGATATTACTGACAATTCGAGATTCGACATCTTCATCCATGGATAACCCTGCCAATTCGTCTGCACTAATATATTGTGGAGGACGTGAAAGTGCCTGCTTGATTAGGCACGGCGATTTCTGCCAGTAATTTTGCAGAAAATGAGAGGGGTCGAAGTTATGCAGCATTTGAAGATTGGTTATAACAAGCACGTCAGCCCGGCAATGTGCCGGGCGATCAAGGATTAGACTTGTTTAGCTTGCTCAATTGCATTACCAATATAATTGGCAGGAGTTAGTGCTTTCAGAGCTTCTTTGGCGTCCTCCGGTAATTCGAGTTGATCCACAAATGCTTGCATTCCCGCTTGGTCAACGCGTTTCCCGCGAGTAAGTTCTTTTAATTTCTCATATGGTTTTTCAATGCCGTAGCGTCGCATAACCGTTTGAATCGGTTCCGCTAGGACTTCCCAGTTTTGGTCTAGCTCTTCTACTAGGGATTGCTCATTTACTTCTAGTTTGGAGATCCCTTTTAATGTTGCTTGATAAGCGATTACAGAATGAGCAACACCAACACCTAGAGCACGTAGTGCAGTTGAATCTGATAGATCCCGTTGCCATCGAGATATAGGAAGCTTTTGGCCTAAGTGGGTAAATAATGCGTTGGCTATTCCTAGATTACCTTCTGAGTTTTCAAAATCTATTGGGTTCACCTTGTGCGGCATTGTAGAGGAGCCGATCTCTCCAGCTACTGTTTTTTGCTTAAAGTGACCAAGTGCAATATAACCCCAAATATCTCGGTCATAGTCAATCAAAATGGTATTGAAGCGGGTGATAACGTCAAAGTATTCAGCTACATAATCATGCGGTTCAATTTGAGTTGTATAAGGGTTCCAGGTAAGCCCTAAGCTTTCCACAAAGCCTTGCGCAAAAGCAGGCCAATCGACTTCTGGATAGGCCGAAATGTGCGCGTTATAGTTGCCCACAGCACCGTTTATTTTACCCATTAATTGTACGCGGCCAAATTGTGCTTGTTGTCGTTGTAAACGAGCGACAACATTCGCCATTTCTTTACCCAAAGTTGTTGGGCTAGCAGGTTGACCGTGGGTGCGTGACATTAAAGGAACTTCGGCGTACTGATGGGCAAGTGCTGCAATTGCTTCGACAATTTCGTCTTGATATTTGCAAACCACTACAGCTGCGTCACGCAGCATCAAAGCGTATGAAAGGTTATTGATATCTTCTGAAGTACAGGCAAAGTGAATAAATTCGCTAACTGCGTTGATCTCGGCGTTATCTGTGATTTTTTCCTTTAAGAAATATTCAACAGCTTTTACGTCGTGGTTGGTTGTTCTTTCAATTTCTTTAACTCTTGCTGCGTCTTGTTCACTGAAGTTATTAATCACCGAGTCAAGTAGCAGGTTTGCTTCATCTGAGAATTTAGCAACTTCAGCAATCTTGTCGTTCGCAGATAGCGCTTGTAACCAGCGAACCTCAACGATTACGCGATACTTAATAAGCCCAAATTCACTAAAGATTGAGCGTAGTTCAGTTGTTTTATTGCCGTATCGACCATCGGCTGGCGAAATTGCGGTTAACGCAGATAATTCCATGATTGCTCCTCAAGGAAAAGGTAGTCAAAAAATAAGGCGGTATTTTAACCGAATTTATATTTAAAGCACACACTCAGAAAGCTTAAAAGTCGGTTATTAATCAATTAAGTATCGAGTTTTGAGTTGTTATCAACCTGGCAAATGCAAATTGGTCTATATTTAGTATCAAAGTGAAAGGATTCCTGACGGAATAATAAATTGACGCTAGTCAGTGCTTTCGCAATCTTCGGGTTGTTGACGCTTAATTGCGTTGTAATATAAAAATATTTATTTATATACTAGAGATCTATTGATCTTTGTTCGGGAATAACAAATGAAAAATACTATCTTTCCTAACGCTGAGCATTTCCAAATTCCAAGAGCCCTCTATATTGGTGCGTGGAAAGTTTGGTTTAAGCGCTTTTCAGAACATGAAGCTTGGCGAGAAGGCACTATTTCTGCAGAAGGCAACAATATAAAACTTCATCAATTGATGGAAAATCAGCAAAGGTTTAGCTTAGAAGTTATTAACCGACTTATGGTTCCTTGGTCTTATCGAGATAAAAGCCAGGTTACAGAAGAATTTTTTTTGATGAACCAGGATGTTATCAGAAAAGTCCATGGAGAAGATGGTAAAGGTTTTGCCAGGCTGACAGATCAAGCTCTCGACTTTTGGGATGGCTTAACCTTTTTGGAACAAGACTTATTTACTTCCTACGCGGAAGCTCGTATTCAAGCTGACATTGAAACGCCGAGCAATGAATCGGTTGTTATTGATGATCATGGTCTTGAGGTTATCGGAGAGGATATTTATCCGCCTATTGTGCCCGATAAACATGCTTCAGACATGGAATTTGCAAAGGCCCTGGTAGCGTGGATTGAAGAAGATCCTTTCACTCCAATGTACCAGAGGGAACCAGTAGGTGAAGCAGTAAGTAGTTGGCACGATAGATTAAAGGTGTTTTTCTGGCCAAAACCACGTAATGGGTTAATGCAGGTTTCGCATTCGGCTGATGCTTTAATGTACCGAGCTGAAATTTTGGCTAAAGGTATAGAAAAAGGCACCGAGTGGAGTGAAGAAGATAAAATGATGGCTGTTAAAACTGCCAATGAAATCTTTTTGCAAGCGGGCGTACCTCAGAAAGAAGTAACCTGGGAAAATGTATACAAGGTTATGCAGTCTGCAATTAAAGCTGATAAAAATTCAATCGCGAAAATGAATAGTGGCTGGTCTCTTCTAGCTTCTTTCGCCACTCATTGGTTAAATGGAAAAGAAGATCGGATCCCCATGGTTTGTTGGAACTCCAGGGTTTCAACTTCAATTATTTCTCGTTTGGATTTTCTTTTGGTTGAAGCAGGGTACGAAGGATTAGGCGATAGATTCCCTGAAATTGGAACTGTACCTGGTGTTGGTGGAACTCGACCGAGAGAAACTTCCTTAAAGTGGCCAGAAGGTTACAGAAGTTGGCAAACTCAAGTAGAGGCGTCAAAATTTGTGAACTTAATGGTAGAGTGTTTGAATACCGAAAAAAATGAGGGTGGCTCGCTTAAATATGAAGCCATGCCAATTCCAACTGGGGGAGGAGCTCCCTGGTCAATTCAAGGCGTTCAATTAGTTCTATTTACAGACGGATACTAAGTTCCGATTAGCTCAATAAATTGAAATATAAAAAATAAGGGATGCATAGCATCCCTTTTTTAGTTATCAGGTTTTAATGACCTTGGTTTCGTGAACCGGGGTTGGAGATTACCATCCGCATTGGCGTCCTTGATTCTGCTCATCAAGCCACTTTTGGAGTGGGGCGAAATAATCAAGAATTGCAGATGCATCCATTTCACCAGAGCCGGTCATAGTTTCTAGAGCTTCTTGCCATGGACGACTAGAGCCCATCTCTAGCATTGCAATTAACTTGGCGCCAGCGTCTTTATTACCATAAATAGAACATCTGTGAAGCGGACCTTCGTTACCTGCAATTTTACAAAGCTCGCGATGGAACTGGAATTGAAGGATATGTGCTAAGAAATAACGAGAATAGGGTACGCTACCGGGAACATGATATTTAGCCCCAGGGTCAAAATCAGCTTCGGTACGGTCAACCGGCGCTTTAACGCCTTGATATTTTTCTCTCAAATTCCACCAGCCTTCATTGTATTTATCTGCCGGAATTTCTCCGTTAAACACACCCCAACGCCAGCGGTCGACCATTAGGCCGAATGGTAAAAAAGCAACTTTGTCTAATGCCATTCGCATTAAATATGGAAGGTCACCACGTTCGTCAGAAACTTCGTCGATCAATCCTATTTTCTTAAGATAGTTGTCGTTAATTGAAAGTGCCACGGTATCCCCAATCGCCTCATGGAAGCCATCATTAGCACTTTCTCGATAAAGCATCGGTTGCTTTAGGTTGTAAGCTCGTTGGTAATAATTATGGCCAAGTTCATGATGGATGGTAACGAAGTCTTCGGCGTTGACCTTGATACACATCTTGATTCGGTAATCTGTTTCACTCAAATCCCAAGCGCTCGCATGACATTGAACTGTGCGATCCTTAGGTTCTACAAACAATGAACGAGTCCAGAAAGTATCCGGAAGTGGCTCAAAACCAAGCGAAGAGAAAAAGTTCTCTGCTGTTCTAACCATTTCTACTTCGCTATAATTTTTGGCCTTGAGTCTTTCGCCAACATCAATCGACTTTACATCGCTTACTGGAGCTACGTCGTCAAATACATTCCCCCAGCTTTGAGCCCACATGTTACCGAGTAAGTGAGCAGGAATTGGGCCAGATGAGGAAACCACATCATCTCCATATTTCTCGTTAAGTTTGGCCCGAACGTGGCATTGTAACGAGTTATAAAGCGGTTTTACCTGCCCCCATACTCGGTCCATTTCTTTGGCAAAATCATCAGCTGGCATATCATATTTAGAACGCCATAGGGAGCCGGTATCAGTAAAACCCAGCTCTTTAGAACCTTGATTAGCGATCTCTACCATGCGGGTGTAATCCTTGCGCATCTGTGGAGATACTTTGCGCCAATTGACCCACGCAGCCAATTTTTCTTCATGGGTGGTATTTGAGTCCGCCAAGATGCTGCTCAGCTCACCCAGGTTATAGCACTCCTTATTTGCACTACACCCGGTAGCATATTGGGCATCCATATTGCTGGTGATTGTGGCAAGCTCTTTAGTTAGTGCATCGTTTTCTGGCGCAGGTAATACTAACCCGGCCTTAAGGATGTCTAGTTTACGCCTAGTATCATAATCTAACTCTAAGTTATTGAATTTCTTCGCTTCCATTGCCAGAGAAACACCTAATTTAGTGGCTTTTTCACTCGCCATCGCGGATAGTTCATTGGTGTCAGAAGTGACGAAGTTGGCTTGTACCCACGCAGTTTTAGCAAGATAGCCATAGTTCTCAGCTAGAGTTTTCTCTGCTTCTGCCACAAATGCCTTGGCTTCAGCAGCAGTAGGTCCAGTAGGTATCGGCTCAGGTTGCTTGCTAGTTTTTTCTGGTTGGCATGCCGAGATAGCAGCACCGATGCTAATTGCAACCGCTATCTTTGCAAAATATCCTTTATTTTTCATATGGTTATACCTTAAATTGAAGAGGGGCTGTATGCTTGGTTTTAATTATTAAGAACGGAGAATATAACGGAAAAAGCATGCCATCAAGTGGCAACAAGGTTGAGTTTGATTTGCCTCAGTAAAAACTTTGCTTATCGATACCAACTTTAATTGCCTGCAAAGTTATAAATATGTGTAGCGTTTAACAAAAACTTGAATAATTCTGGTGAATGTGACGCGAATCGCTACATCTGGACAAAAAATGGACTATCATAGCTTGCGTTAGGATAATTCTTCCGGTAGGCTCAGGCGTTCAATTCGTGAGATACCAATAAGAATACGTCTCATGGATTGGGTTGTTAGAAGTACAATTTTTGGGGTGATTGAGTGAAACGACTTTCTTCTATTTGTTTGTGTTTATTGGGCTTTGCTGGCCTTAGCGCTGTTTGCGGTGCAAAGGAATTAGCGGGTGTTAAGATTGAAGAAGTGGTTTCGGTTTCTCCCGGCGGCGAACCTCTAAGACTGAAAGGGGCTGCAGTTAAAAACAGCGCACGCCAAGCCGTTTATGTCGGCGGTCTTTATCTCCAAGATGATTCCCAAAGCGTAGAAGATATCTTGTCAAACGATGGAGCTAAGCGCTTCGTGCTCTACTGCCAAAATTCTACTATTAAACCCCAAGCACTTATTCGTGCACTTAATCTGGGCATTACCGTTAATCATTCGGAAGCAGAGCTAACAGAATTAGAACCAATGATTAAGCAGTTTAATAACATCTGGAATTCTGAGATTCACCAAGGGGATAAGGTCTGGATAGATTTTGTACCGAAAAAGGGTACCGTGGTTTCAATTAATGGTGAAGAAAAAGGCTTAATTCCAGGTAAAGCATTTTATGATGCTTTCCTTAAAACTTGGTTGGGAGACAAGCCTCTTAATGCAACTATGAAAAAACAATTACTCGGTAAAGAGTGAAGTCAGATCGAATAAAATAAAATCCCGCGATTGCGGGATTTTTTTTGCTTGTTACAATAGCGTCTTAATTTAAATCTCTGTAAGTGAACACAAAGGGGATCGGCTAGTCAAAGCTGAATCTCGTTAGATAGTTAAAGAGTAGTTTTTATGGGAAATATCGGTCCAGTGATGCTGGATATTGAGTCAACTCAGTTACAGTCCGAGGATTTGGAACTAATCGCTAACGAAAAAGTTGGTGGTCTAATAATATTTAGTCGTAACTTTAAGAGTGCCGAGCAAATATTTGATTTAACTAAATCAATCCGGCAGATAAACGGTTCTATTATTATTGCAGTTGATCAAGAAGGGGGACGAGTTCAGCGCTTAACCGATGGTTTTTCGGTTTTGCCTTCGTTGAACAGACTTGGTGAGCTATATCGTAAAAAGCCAGATATAGCCTTAGAGTTTGCTTCAAAAGTCGGTGAGTTAATGGCACTTGAAGTCCAATCTGTCGGTTGTGATATCAGTTTTGCTCCAGTTCTCGATCTAGGATTTGAAACTAGTAAAGTCATAGGGAAACGGGCGTTTTCAACGGAAGTTAAGGCCATTGTCGAGTTGGGAGAGAACTACATTCAAGGAATGAAGAATGGAGGTATGTTGGCTACGGGAAAGCACTTTCCAGGCCATGGTTCGGTTGAAGCGGACTCCCACTTTGAAATTCCAGTTGATAAGCGCAGCTTTGACGAAATCTCCAAGCTGGACCTGGTCCCATTTGCGAAGTTGGCGGAGAAATTGGGTGGCATAATGCCCGCACATATTATTTTCGAAGCTGTTGACGAAAATCCTGCTGGTTTTTCTGAGCTTTGGCTAAAAGATGTACTTAGGAAGCAACTTCAATACGACGGTGTTATATTCTCGGACGACCTCTCTATGAAGGGGGCAGAAGCTGCAGGGGATTATAACCAACGAGCCAAAGCCGCATTGCAAGCAGGCTGTGATATGGTTTTAGTTTGTAATGATCGACCAGCGGCAAAGCAGGTTGTTGAGGGCATTCAGTCGTTACCGAACTCACCTGAGTCATCGGGTCGTTTGGCGCGATTAAAAATGCGACAAAATCCTATGGGATTAGACAATTTAAAACAAACTGAGCGCTGGCAAGAACTGAAGGATGTGCTAGCTGCATTTGATAAAGAAACTGCTTGAAGTACAGGTTATGACAAGTTTAGTTACTAGATAAGCATTAATTGATAGGAATCAAAGTGGACTTTTCTAAAGTTAATATATGGTTTGACGAAAATTTTGGCGATTCGACCTTGTACGTCAAAGTATTTCTCGTTGTTTTCTTAACTTTACTTTTCAATTTTATTTGGAAACGAATCTATTCAAAACTTCATATCCAGTTGCAGAAGACCAAAAATAACTGGGATGACGCTCTGATTAAGTCTGCTTCTGGGCCGGTTAACGCACTTATTTGGGGTATTGGCGCCTGGATTATTATTAATTATCTTTTTGGTTATCAACTTCAGGCCACGGTCCGTGATATTGGATTAGTGATAATTGTTAGTTGGTTTTTAGTTAGATTTATAAGAGAAGGCGAGCTAAATCTTTATGATGCCAATACCGGTAAAACTTCTGAAGATCGAATAGACCATTCAACGATTGAAGCAATTAGCAAGTTATTGAGGGTATCGGTAAGTATTACTACTACCCTGGTCATTTTACAAACGCTGGGTGTGAGTATTTCTGCAGTACTGGCTTTTGGCGGAATCGGGGGAATTGCGGTTGGTTTTGCCGCCAAAGACTTACTGGCCAATTTTTTCGGGGGGTTAATGATCTATCTTGATAGACCATTTTCGGTAGGGGATTGGGTCAGATCCCCCGACCGTAATATCGAAGGTACTGTTGAGTATATAGGTTGGCGCCAAACACGTATTAGAACTTTTGATAAGCGGCCTCTTTATGTTCCAAATGCTATTTTTAATAGCATTACCGTTGAAAATCCTTCGCGCATGAAGAATCGTCGTATTTATGAAACGATCGGAATTAGGTATGACGATATTTCTCAGATGGAGTTTATTGTTGAAGCAGTCAAGCAGATGTTAAAGGAACACGAAGAGATTGATACTAACCAGACCCTTATCGTCAATTTCAACGCGTTTTCAGATTCTTCAATTGATTTCTTCGTTTATACCTTTACTAAAACAACTGATTGGATACGATTCCACGAAATCAAGCAGGATGTATTGCTAAAAATTGCTACAATTATCGCCGAGCATAATTCAGAAATGGCGTATCCAACACAACGATTGCAATTAGAGCAACTCCAGGTGCCACAATCGGAAGGCTTAGCAAACTAGAAGAAAACAGGTGGTAAAAACAAAAAAGCTCCTAAAGGAGCTTTTTTCTTGACCGATTTTTGTCTGCGGTGATTAAGAGCTATGTGTAACGGCGTGAATCACCTTATTGTGCTCAAAATATACGGTAAAATTCTGGTATCGCCAACGGGTAATTGGAGGCTCACCCACCGCGGCAACTTTTTCTAAAGGTTGGCCAAATTTGGTTTCAACCTGATCCATTGAAAGTCCATGATTAGGCTTAGGAACAGACTGGGACGACTGTTGGGTAACTCTTACTGGTTGAGATTGCGCTGCTACAATTCCCATGTTGCCTAACAACATGGCTGCGAACAGGGCTCCTAAACCTAGTCTTTTTCCGTTCATTTCTATTCTCCGCTCTAGAATTATTATTAATATACTCGTCTAACTCTATGATTTAAAGAACTTTTCTTCAAATTTAGGAACTAATTATCAGTTTCTTCTGAATTTGGAACATTTTGACGAAGTTGACGCGATTGGATTTTGAAAACATGCTTCACTATGGCGTCCCGGTCAGCTTCTCTAAGTTTCACAAAAACAACTGCCATATCGTAATTGTCTGAATCGTCTATTTTTTTACAGTCAACGACACGTCCATACGCTATGATACCGACACATTCTGGTACCAATACGATTTCCATTTTTATAAGCGTATCCATTGGATGTGGTGATTTAGTAGAGAATCTTATGCCACCACCGCTAATATCAACTTCTGTAAGCTCTTGCGAGTTATCAGTTAATGATTGGATGACAAATCGAGTAAGTAGCTCAAATTTCTTATTCATGTTGAGCAAATAATCGCCAAGTTGGCTTTGCTTTTCTTTTAAAGATCCTAAATACGCCTGATTTTCGTTTTCAAGGCGGGTTAGTTCCTGAAGTAGCGTAATTCTTGGGGACTCTTCGTCAATCAGTGATTGAAAATTAGGTACTGACTCAAGAGATTCAACAACTTCGTAATTTAAAATTATCCAATTCTTGATGCGAAAGTATTCTCGTCTTTCTTCTAGTGATTGGTCTTCGCTCATCTTATGCCTTTTTGAGAAGTTGATTTATGCCTATTAAGTTAATTTTTTGTAAATTAATCAAAGATTTGCTTTTTACCTTAGTATGAGATTGCTAGAATCCCTACGGTCTGTTGATCTTTCGCCAAACCTTAATGAGCAATGGCAGTTGCGCTTGACGAAAGATCAGCAGACCGTTAGTTAGATAGTAGCAGATAATGCCAAAAAATCTTATTCGTATCTAAACGCGCGAGACAGAGTAGTGGCCAATCTCTCGTTTCATGCCATTTGAATGGCTTAATGTAAGGATCCAATGAAAAAATCAGTTGCCTTGATGGTGGGGCTACGCTACACGCGAGCCAAGAAAAGTAACCTGTTCATTTCCATTATTGCGATGTTTGCAATGGTTGGAATCGCTCTCGGAACCATTGTTTTAATAACGGTGATGTCTGTAATGAATGGATTTCAGTCTGAGCTGCAAGACAGAATTCTTGGAATGGTGCCTCATGTAGTGGTGGGAGAAAGGGGCGGTGGTCTTCGCGATTGGCATGTGGTTGACGGAGAAATCTTGAAACACAAAGACGTTATTTCAACCGCGCCATTTATTGATACGCAGGCCATGTTCAAGGCGCGTGGTAATACTCGCTTCGGTCTCGTGCAAGGCGTATTACCAAAAAAAGAAGCGCAAGTTTCGATTATTGATGACTACTTTGTCGATGGTTCGCTAGATGCGTTAACGCCAAAGTCATACGGCATCATTCTTGGGATAAATATTGCCCGCAATCTAGGCGTAGGCATGGGGGATAAAGTTACTTTACTGATTGCTGATGGTGGTTCCATTTCTCCGGCAGGATTTGCACCGAGACAAAAGCGTTTTACAGTTGTAGGCATTTTTGAAACCAAGGCTGAAGCCGATAGTATGATCTCGATGATACATATTAAGGATGCGGCAGTTTTAACCCGCAAAGGAGATAAAGTTTCTGCTATCAGAGTAACCACAAACGATGTTTTAAATGCACAGTGGACCGCGTATGAACTGCGTGGTCAATTGGCTGAGTTTGAAGCAGATTTGGATTCTGGTGCGAGTTTTTACGTAAGTGATTGGAACTACACCCACGGGACACTTTTCAAAGCTATTAATATGGAAAAACGAATGATGGGAATACTCCTGACATTCATTATTATTATTGCCGCATTTAATATTATTTCCACTTTAGTAATGGTAGTGAACGACAAGCAATCCGATATAGCTATTTTAAGGACATTGGGTGCAAGTCCTTTAAGAATAATGAAGATCTTTATTGTGCAAGGATGTTTATACGGTTTCTTCGGTACTTTAATTGGTGTGGTTTTAGGGGTTGCGTTGGCCAGTAATTTGCCGGAGGTGGTTACTTTTGTAGAAGGACTATTTGGTGTAAATGTAATCCCTGGCGATGTTTACTTTATCGGGTTTTTACCTTCCGAACTACATTTTTCAGACGTGGTAACAGTGACGATTGTTGCTCTATTATTGACGGTTTTAGCAACCCTTTACCCGGCTTGGAAAGCTTCCCGAGTCAATCCAGCGGAGGCTTTAAGATATGAGTAAAACTATCATTTCTGCGGTAGACGTCCACAAAACTTTTCGTGACGGTAAAAACAAGGTCGAAGTCTTAAAAGGGGTTGGCCTGGAAATTCTTGAAAAAGAGATGGTAGCAATTATCGGCGCATCCGGTTCAGGAAAAAGTACACTATTGCATGTATTGGGCGGCCTGGACTCATGCGACCAAGGTCATGTGTTGATTGAAGGCCAGGACATACATAAAGTCTCTGCCGCTAAACAGGGTAATATTAGAAACAGAAGTCTCGGTTTTGTTTATCAGTTTCACCATTTATTAGCCGAGTTTGATGCGCGTGAGAATGTCGCAATTCCTCTTATTATAAGAGGGGTTAACCATAAACAAGCACTCAATGAAGCGGACACTATTATTGAAAAAGTAGGTTTAAAAAATCGCGCAACTCACAAACCATCTGAATTAAGTGGGGGAGAGCGCCAAAGGATTGCAATTGCTCGTGCAATGGTGACTAAGCCTGCGTGTATCTTAGCCGATGAGCCCACCGGAAATCTTGATACTCAAACAGCTCAATCGGTTAACCAGCTAATGTTCGAGTTGAATGAGGCAGAAAACACCAGTTTCTTAATCGTTTCTCATGATTTGCAATTGGCGGATCAGATGCAAAAGACCTATAGAATGCAGGATGGCGCCCTAGATTTGATTAAAAGCTAAACGATCCAAGAAAATATCGAAAAAACTTAAATTTAGCTTTGACAATATCAAAAAGCATCTATAGAATGGCGCGCTCTTGAGAGGGGAGTTCTGCAAACCTCTTTAAGACACTGTTAGTCCCCTTCGTCTAGTGGCCTAGGACCCCGCCCTTTCACGGCGGTAACAGGGGTTCGAACCCCCTAGGGGACGCCAAATTGAAAACCCGGTTT
>JAPHTP010000158.1 GCA_026196875.1 Kangiellaceae bacterium | reverse complement strand
TAAATCTCAATTAACTGAATTATTTTCGGGATTTATAATTCAATGAACAAATTAATTTCTCAATAAAGAATTATTGCTTCCATTGTATATGGTAGGCACATTCGTTAAAAAAAGACAAACCTCTAGCCTTAAATTTTGGCTCTTTGTCGATAATATTCTGCTTATACAGTAACTCAATATTGGCGAAATCAAACAGGGAATTCACTTCATCCTGGGTTACAGAGAAAGGAGGCCCGCTCATTTCTCGTTGATTGTATTCCAAGGTAATTAGTAACATTGTTGCTTGCGGAAACAATTGCTTCATTTTTTCCGCATAACTTTTACGCATCTCAACCGGCAAAGCTACAAGCGCAGCTCTGTCATAGATTGCTTGAGTATTTTCGAAAGTTCGCTTTTCCAGCTCAAAAAAATCACCTTGATAAATCGCGATATTGTTAGCCTCGCGTAAAATGAAATTCTGTGAAACCTCAGTTTTTGGCGCTAACTGATTTGCCAAGAAAAATTGCTCTATAGCTACTTCACTCAGCTCATTTCCGATAACCGCTAGTCCTTGATCTGAACAAAAAATAAGGTCCTGGGTTTTACCACAAAGAGGTAAGAAAACTGAAGTTTGGTTTGCGAAAACCTTTGGAAAATACTTTCGTAACAACGGGTGAGCAGAGGCTAAATGAAACCCCGTCTCTTGTTTTTTCCACTTATCAATCCAAAAACGAGGCTCCACCTAATTTTCCTTATTATCTAAGAATAGAAGTCACTAGCCTTTAAATAGTCGAGATTTTAGGCTCTTGTGCCATAAAGTCATCAGCGCTCTCTCCAGTGCAGATTGGACGGAAAAAGAGAATCGCTCAGCCAATGGTTTCTTGACTCGATAAGTAACTTCATAAACATCAATATTTTCAGCCGCTGCGACAATGTAATCATCGCTAGTCTGAATTTCATCAATCAATCCTAGTTCAATTGCTTGAGTACCGTACCAATGTTCTCCAGTTGCAACTTTGGCCACATCTAAACTTGTTCTGTTTTGCTCAATAAACTCTTTAAATAATACATGAGTTTCTTCAAGTTCTTGCTTAAACTTTTGTCGAGCTGAGTCGGTATTTTCAGCAAACATGGTTAGAGTTCGCTTGTATTCACCCGCCGTATGTTGCTCATAGTCCACTTTATTGTGACGTAGCAGGCGATGGAAATTAGGAATTTCTGCAACAACACCTATCGATCCCAAAACAGCAAAAGGCGCAGCAATTATTTTGTCCGCAACGCATGCCATCATGTATCCACCAGAAGCTGCAACCTGATCAACCGCAATAATAAGCTCTAATCCGGCGTCTTTTATTCGTGTTAACTGTGATGCGGCAAGCCCGTACGCATGAACCAAGCCGCCGGGACTTTCTAAGCGAACTAAAACCTGATCACCTTTGTCAGCCGCGATAATTATGGCGGTAATCTCTTCACGTAAATTTTCTACATCTGAGGCTTCGACATCACCATCAAAATTGAGAACAAATAATCGACCTTTATCGTCAGTTGACTCTTCGTCGGATTTGCTTGCATCATCTTCTACTGAAGCCTCACTTTCTTCCGATGATCCTGAAGTCGTCTTTTCGTCATCAGTAGATTGGTTGGTTTTATCTGCTTGGGTAGATTTTCTCTCTTTTTTGGCTAATTCTTTGGCTTTTTTCTTGCTCTGCTTTTGTTCTTCCTTTTCTTCTTTTTTCTTTTTCTTAAGTAGCGCTTTATATTCTTCTTCGCTCAACAACTCTTTTTGCATGCCATCTTTAACTTCCTGAATTTCTTCAGATAAATTATTTACTTCGATATGCCCTTCCAAGTGCTTTTTATTTTTCTGCCCAGCACTAGCAATAACAGCAACTACCACAATAAAAGCGATTACAATAGTCACGGCTTTTGCCAGAAACATGCCATATTCAGTTAAAAATTCCAAAAATCACCTCAGATTTCATTTAATAATATTGCTGTATAAGTTGGGCCCAATGTTACGGGAATTTTAGGACTTAATAAACAAAAAAGCCCCCACATAAGTGGAGGCTTTTGGTTAGATTTTCAACCGTTTATTGAATCAATACGGTCGGATTAGCTACCAAGATAGCTTTCGCACCAGGTTGAGAACCCAAGAAAGATACTATATGAGTCTGCATTTCAGCGGTTACAGCCGCGTCTTCCGCTGGCGATAGCACTGATGAGTGACCGCCGGAGTTAAAGCGAGAGAATAGTCGCTCGCCAACAACAGGTCCTGCTGCTGTTACCGATACATTAGTCGCACCTAAGAATGCCGCTAAAGGCGTTGTGCCTGACTGAGGCGCAGTGGCAACTGCATTAGGAATAACCATGTCGTTCGCATTTTGCAAAATCAAAGTAGGAACACCGTTAGCGACGGCAAACGCCGAAGTACTTGCAGGATCCATAGTATCAACAACTGTTTGGGTAGCAAATAGGAACAACTGGTAGTCGGCACTTGCAGGGTCAATGCCAACAGAGGCTAGACCGGCACGAATGGAAGGTCCAAATGTCGGGGATGCATCCAACATAAGAGCAATACCACCTGAAGGGTTAGCTAATACGGCAGATTCCACTAAGTCAGAATGACCTAAAAATCCTGTACCAACAATTCCACCCAACGAATGCCCCATAAACTTGATATTAGCAATATCAAAGTCAGGCGCCATATCACCGTCTACGTCCATAAAAGGAATTGCCTTCTCTAAAGCTAAAAGATCAAGAATTGCTTGGCGCCCATTATCCCGTGAAACTAACAAGTTGGTAAGGTTAATAGTATGGGCCCCTGAACTATCAGCAGTGCCATCCGGACCAGGTGCACCAGTGGTATTGTTTACGTAATCAACGCCGAAAGTTCTCTCTCTAACACCACCGGCGGCGTATCCTTCAAAAATCCCAATTAATCCACCTGAAGCAGCTTGCAACCCTAAATGGACGGGATTATCAGCAGCAATTCCATGAATCGGTAAATCCATAGCAACAACTGCGCTACAAGAAGGTGGCGCGGCCATTGAATCTGCAATACCTAGCATTGAGGTACGATCGGACGTGATGCCGTGCTGGAAAATCATAACCGGATAACCTGCAGCTGGTTTAGTACAACCTAATGCAGCTTTAGGCATTGAGACAAGTAGAGGTACGGTTTCAACTCCAGTTGCCGCAGCGAGACTGTTGGCGTAAGTAGTCACATCGCCAGCAAATGGATTTGGAATAGGATTAGCCGGATCTTGTGGATTTGGAAACGCCGGCGCGCCGCGGAAGAAATCATCTAAAACAGAAGTCGGATTCGCCACTCCAGGATGACCTTGGTTAAGTAAGCTATCCGGCGCGGTTAAAAAGTAATTGAGATTTACTTGGCCTTTATATAGGTCCGCCGCACCAAGTCCAGTAAATGGAGTTGTATCAGTCATTAATGAGCTGAAGCTTGAAGGCGTTGGTACGCCTGCGCCGAATGGAGCGTCAATGTAAACAAGCTTAGTTAATCCAATCACCTCGCCAACAGACTGCACGGTAAACTGGAAGCTAACAACGATATCTTCTTTAGCCTGTCCAGCTGCGTCTGCAGCGGTTTCCATTGCATTAACCAGTTGACGAACCGGTTCAAGAGCAGAAGTAGGAAGGCCTTCTCCAATTGGCGTTTCGCTTTTTGCGATTAAATACTGTCCATCGGGATAAACAGCGTTACCGGTTGTATCCGTAATTCCGTTTGTTGCTACTACCATATACGAAGCTTGTTGAGTAAAAGGACGTAGAGGAATAACAGCAACTGTCATAGGGCCGGCATAAGTTGCAACGTAATCAACACCGGCTACTAGCTCTTGGGCCACACCAGTTACGGGTCCGCTAGGAACAGGAATACCAGTACCTGGAACAGCCTCAGGACGATTAGTATTAACTTCAAAGATTCTTACAGTAGTACCGGGAACAATTGAACCTGGAACCAAATCTACATCGTTGCCGGCATCAGCATCTTGGTTATTAGAATGGCTGAATGAAAAAGAAAAAGGGGCTGTGGCAGACCAGCCGTCAAGCGAACCTGCGGCAACTAACGGGTCACTAAAATTAGTCGGATCTTCGACTGGAGGATTGAGCGTTAAGTTAGTCGTACCGCTAAACAATAAATCATTTGGTAGTGGAATATCACCATCTGCGGGCGAGTAAGTGGCTTTGGTTAGTTCCACCCCACCAGCGCCTCCAGATCCTGCGGTACCATCCGGAATAATTGGTTCCTTAGGGCTATCAGAACAACCAGCCAAGCCAAGTACGCTTGTTACCGCTAGTCCCAAAATGAGCTTTTTCATGTATTTCTCCCAATGAGGCAAAAACTGAGGAATGCAGTGTGTCTATAAAGGCTGTATATAGAATCTTCGATACTAAGCCTGTTCAGGGTGATCCCAATTTAATCTAGTCGCAAAAAGCGAAATCGAGACAACCAGAATTATAGTCCTTATCAGCAATCCAGCTTATCATTATGTTTTTAATTTCAGTGTTCCACTCGTCGGATCACTACCTTGCAGCCCAATCCTACTCACAATCTACTATGAATAGCAAGTGTTCAGACCAGTTTAATCCAAATACACCCGAAAACCCTGCGATTTTGTAAAGCTTCAGTGGCAATCAGGCTCTGCTATGTCGCAATGCACAATTCGACAAACTGACCCTATTAAGTGTATGTCATGTTGGTATCTTATAAGGCCCAAGTTGCATGCATTCTTAAATGAATTTTTAGATAGTTTTTTTAACATTTAATAATATTCATTGTTCACAAATTAACCACGAAGTAAACAGCATAATTGGAATCACAAAAAGTGATTAAAAAAACCTAATCTTATTACGCAAATTACTGTGAACACGGCTACGCTTAAAGTAAGCACGATGAAGTTGATTCACTTTAAACAACTCATTGTTTGCAAATTGAACAGTTGAAACTAATTAGAGAATTTTTTTGTTCAAATGCTGTCTCAATTTGTGTAGGGCTTGATACTTGGTCAGTCATTTTCCTTGGTTAGACTTCGCATAGTGGAGATAGTGATGAGCATTTTTAATCAGTACCAGGAACGCTACGAAAGCCGACAAGAAGAAGAATATACACTTTCAGAGTACTTGGAACTTTGTAAGAAAGATAAAGCTGTATACGCCAACGCGGCACAAAGAATGCTGCTTGCGATTGGTGAGCCCGAAAAAGTCGACACATCTAAAGATCCCAGACTTAGTCGCATTTTTTCCAACAAAATTATATCTCGATATCCAGCCTTTAAAGAGTTCTATGGAATGGAGGATTCAATTGAGCAAATTGTCTCTTACTTTACCCATGCGGCGCAGGGACTTGAAGAAACAAAACAAATTCTTTATTTGCTTGGTCCTGTTGGTGGAGGTAAGTCTTCGCTAGCAGAAAAGCTTAAAAGTTTAATGCAAAAAATGCCAATTTATACGATTAAAGGCTCTCCCGTATTTGAATCACCATTGGGGCTTTTTAATCCAGACGAAGATGCCCAAATCTTGAAACAAGAATATGGGATTTCAAGGCGTTATTTGAGTAACATTATGTCACCTTGGGCAGTAAAGAGATTACACGAATACGGCGGAGATATTTCCAAATTTAAAGTTGTCAAAATTCTACCCTCAATATTAGACCGAGTGGCAATCTGTAAAACAGAGCCCGGCGATGAGAATAACCAAGACATTTCTTCACTTGTCGGAAAAGTCGATATCCGCAAGTTGGAAAATTACGCACAAAACGATCCGGATGCTTATAGCTACGATGGCGCGTTATGCCGAGCTAACCAGGGGATTATGGAATTTGTGGAAATGTTCAAAGCACCAATTAAGGTTTTACATCCGTTATTAACTGCTACTCAAGAGGGCAACTTCAACGGTACCGAAGGAATGTCAGCTATGCCATTCCAAGGAATTGTGCTGGCTCACTCGAATGAGTCGGAATGGACGAGCTTCAGAAACAATAAAAATAACGAAGCATTTTTGGACCGAGTTTATATCGTCAAAGTTCCTTACTGCTTGCGGGTAAGTGAAGAGGTTAAGATCTATCAAAAATTACTTGACCATTCGTCGCTGCATGAAGCCCCTTGCGCGCCAAATACTCTAAAAATGTTGGCACAATTTAGCGTGCTTTCTCGAATAGTTAAACCGGAAAACTCCAGCACTTATTCTAAAATGAAAGTCTACGATGGCGACAGCTTGAAAGACACTGATCCGAAGGCAAAATCATACCAGGAATATCGGGATTATGCTGGAGTAGACGAAGGAATGAATGGCCTGTCAACTCGCTTTGCATTTAAAATTCTGTCGCGTGTATTCAACTATGATCAAACCGAAATTGCTTCTAATCCTGTGCACTTATTATATGTATTAGAACAGCAAATAGAAAAAGAGCAATTCCCACAAGATACGCATGACCGACTACTTGCTTTTATTAAAGAATTTTTAGTGCCTAATTATGTCGACTTTATTGGTAAAGAGATCCAAACCGCCTATTTAGAATCTTACTCTGAATATGGTCAAAACATATTTGATCGATATGTGACCTATGCTGACTTTTGGATTCAAGATCAAGAATATCGAGACCCTGAAACCGGTGAAAACTTTGATCGTTCTTCATTAAACGAAGAGTTAGAAAAAATTGAAAAGCCTGCTGGCATTTCTAATCCTAAAGACTTTAGAAACGAAGTGGTTAATTTTGTTTTAAGGGCCCGAGCCAACAATAACGGTAAAAATCCTAAATGGACTAGCTATGAAAAACTTCGTGGGGTCATCGAAAAGAAAATGTTCTCCAATACGGAAGAGCTACTCCCTGTTATATCCTTCAATGCAAAATCTTCAGCGGAGGACTCTCAAAAACATGATGACTTTGTTAATCGAATGGTCAATAAAGGCTACACTCAAAAGCAAGTTCGTTTGTTATGCGAGTGGTACTTGAGGGTAAGAAAATCATCATAGGTTTAACCTTTTTGATTGAACTCCAACTAAGGATTTTTAAATGCAAGTAATTGATCGGCGTTTAAACCAAAAGAATAAAAGCACTGTAAATCGACAGCGTTTTCTAAGACGCTATCGAAAACAGATCAAGCAAGCTATTACCAAACAAATCAGCAAGCGTGGTGTAACAGATGTTGATCAAAATGAGAGTATATCGATTCCTTCAAAAGACATAACCGAACCGACATTTCGAAATGGCGACGGGGGCCTGAAGGAAAGAATTTATCCTGGAAACAAAGAATTTGATAAAGGCGACCGGATAAAACGCCCCCCACCAGGTGGACAAGGTGCAGGACGCCGAGCCAGTGATAAAGGAGAAGGTGAAGACGATTTTTCATTCGAAATTTCCAGCGATGAGTACATGGAAATACTGTTTGAAGATTTAGAACTTCCCAACCTTAAGAAAAACCAGCTGACTAAACTGGTCAATTTTAAGCCGATTCGTTCAGGGTTCAATACAGATGGTACTCCGTCAAATATCGATATTGTCCGTTCCTTAAAGGGTTCTCTTGCCCGAAGAATTGCCAGCCAATCTCCGTTAAAGCGAGAGCTGAAGGCCAAAGAAGAAGAACTAAGTTCTGTTACTGACCCGGATGAAAATAAAGCGCTACTGCTTGAAATCGAAGAGCTGAAAAAGCGTATAAAAAGTGTGCCCTATTTAGATACCTACGATCTTCGTTACAAAAACTTCGACAAGCTGCCTCAACCCACTAGCAACGCGGTGATGTTTTGTTTAATGGATGTTTCTGGCTCTATGGACCAGCAAACCAAAGAAATGGCTAAACGATTTTTCATCCTGCTGTATATGTTTTTGAAACGTACCTACAAAGATGTAGATGTGATTTACATTCGCCATCACACGCAAGCAAAGGAAGTTGACGAACAAGAGTTTTTCTACTCTCAGGAAACTGGAGGGACAATTGTGTCAAGTGCACTTAAGTTAATGCTTGAAATACAACAAGATAGATACCCCGCAGCAGACTGGAATATTTATGCCGCCCAAGCATCTGACGGCGACAACTGGAATGATGACTCGCGTATTTGTCATAAGATTCTAACCGATAAAATTCTGAAATTAGTTCGTTACTACACCTACGTTGAAATTACTCAACGCGAACCACAAAACTTATGGTACGAGTATTTAAAACTAAAAGAAAACCATAAGAACTTTGCTATGCAAAAAATAGCTGAACAAAGCGATATTTATCCAGTATTCCGGGAATTTTTCCAAAAGCAATCAGTAAAATGATTGAACTTTGAGGAGCGACTTTTGGTAGCAACCAAAAAAAAATCCAAGACCAAAAAGCAGAAAGCAAAGCAGCCAATTTCAACTTCTGCGGACTGGACTTTTGAATTAGTGCAGGAGTATTACGATACCATTGCAGGTATCGCTGATGACTTTGAACTCGATACCTATTCCAACCAGTTAGAAATTATTAGCGCGGAACAAATGCTCGACGCTTATGCAAGTGTCGGTATGCCTATCGGATACAATCATTGGTCCTTCGGTAAACATTTTATCCAAAATGAACAATCCTACCGTCGCGGTCGCATGGGATTGGCCTACGAAATAGTGATCAACTCAGATCCTTGCATCGCTTACCTGATGGAAGAAAATAGCATGATGATGCAAGCCTTAGTAATGGCACATGCTTGTTTTGGCCATAACTCCTTTTTCAAGGGCAATTATCTATTTAGGACCTGGACCGATGCAGAAGCCATCATCGATTATTTAGTTTTCGCGAAAAACTTTGTTGCTCAATGTGAAGAAAGATACGGTGTTGACAAAGTCGAAAGTATCATTGATTCCTGTCATGCGTTGATGAATTACGGAGTTGATAGATATAAACGCCCTCATCCAATATCAATGCGCGAAGAAAAACAACGTCAGAAAGATAGAGAAGCTTTTTTACAGTCTCAAGTCAATGAGCTGTGGAGAACTATCCCGACCCACGAAAGAAATTTGGACGACAAAAACCGACCTCGTTTTCCACGCGACCCGCAAGAAAATATTTTATATTTTGTTGAAAAAAATTCACCTCTCATTGAGCCTTGGCAACGTGAGCTGGTTAGAATTGTAAGAAAAATCGGGCAGTACTTTTATCCACAACGACAGACCCAAGTTATGAATGAAGGCTGGGCTTGTTTTTGGCATTATACTATCTTGAACGAAATGTATGATCGAGGCCATGTTACGGACGGCTTTATTCTGGAATTCTTACAGAGCCACACTAATGTCGTTGCGCAACCTGGGTTTGACAGTCCTTACTTCAACGGTATTAATCCTTATGCCTTGGGTTACGCGATGATGACGGATATCAGACGAATATGTGAGGAGCCAGATGAAGAAGATAAGTACTGGTTTCCTGATTTTGCAGGGAGTAATTGGCGGGAAACACTCGAATTTGCTATGAAAAATTTCAAGGACGAAAGTTTTATCGCTCAGTTCCTTTCACCGAAGCTTATTCGACAATTTAAGTTGTTCGCAATTTTGGATGATGACAAACAGCAAGAGCTTGAAGTATCAGCAATCCATAACGATTCGGGTTATCGAGAAATTCGCCAGAAATTATCTGAGCAATATAATTTAAGTTTGAATGAACCGAACATAGAGGTCTATGATGTTGATATAAAGGGAGATCGCTCGTTAACACTTCGCCATACACCTCACAATCGTGTGCCATTGGCTAAGAGTCACGAGGAAGTCATAAAGCATTTACATAGGCTTTGGGGATTTACAGTCAAACTAAAAACGGTCAATACAGAAGGCAAATTGGAAGAGATTTCTCGCTGCCCTCAAGAAAAACAAAAGGCGAAATAATTTCGCCTTTTTAATTCGTTGAGTAGGATCCTAAAATCTAATCAATATCTTTCAAAGAAGTTAAGTTTGCTCTCATATTAGTCCAGAGTTCACCACTCTTCCTACCATAATCCCAAATTGCATCAGCCAGCTTATTAAAGTCTTGTTCACGCACAATCTGTCTCAAATTCTCGTAATACTCTTTTGAAAGTCGACGAGTTTCCGGATCAGAAAAATAGAAACGACCAATTCTGTAATAAATGTTTTTAAAACCATTTAGCATTAAGATGTAAACGGGGTTACCTGAAAGACCCGCGCACTCATGCTGAACCCGCCAGTCAAACGCAATGTAAGCTTCGGCTGTTTCCTCAACCGAATCAACTTCAGACAGCAACTCGGCCATTTTTTCGTGATTTTCTTTCATCGCAAAGCGGAAATAGATCCCACCAAACTGCGTTCTGACATCTAAAAGTTGATCCGCTAACTTTAAAGATCCTGCATCATCTAGACGAGTAATAGTTTCCAAGATATGTAAACCGGCAGTTTCCCAAATATTATTTACTTTGGTTGGTTTACCGTGCTGAATGGTCAACCAACCATCTCTTGCCAGTCTTTGTAAAACTTCACGAAGTGTTGTTCTGGTAACCCCAATAAGCTCTGAAAGTTCCCGCTCGGCCGGCAAAATGGTGCCAGGTGCAAACTTGCCATTCCAAATTGAATCGACAATATATTCCTCGGCAAATGCGGCAGGACTTCTAGCTGTAATTAAATTAGCCATCAATCATTCCTATAAAAGAAAATTAAGCTGAATATTTATTCTTATTTAACTTGCTTTTGTGCCATACACATTTGTGAGCATTGCACACTAAGCCAATCATACCGTTACGGCCAATTAGCCTTTTTAAACTGGTCTGATTTGTAGTTAGGATACGCGTTTTAAACAGCGAAGGCAAAAACCTTATCGCATATACTTATGAAAATGTTGATATCTGGCTAAATATTGCTCAATTGCTGTTATTGCTCTATGAAATTAAGTTCTCTACATACTCAAGCGGTTAATTTGCATACAGTTTTTACCAAATAACCTACTAAATCACTGGGAAATCTAAGCGAATCCAACTAGAATTCTCATTAACTTTAGCGATCCTATGCAAAATTCTCTTATAATCTGGCTAACTCGCTGAAAATAAGACAGAAATAAAACAGATAAGGAACTTATATGAGCCGTTCACTCCCCCAGGCATTTGTTGGGAATTTTCTTGGAAATGCCCCGGATTGGTACAAACTAACCATTATTGCGTTCTTAATTATTAATCCTGTTATCATACTTACCGCAGGCCCTTACATTGCGGGCTGGATATTAATTCTAGAATTCATTTTCACTCTTGCGATGGCCTTGAAATGCTACCCACTGTTACCAGGTGGTCTGTTAGCTATTGAGGCTCTATTTATCGGTCTCACTTCACCTGACACGGTGATGTACGAAATAAAGGCAAACCTCGACGTCCTCTTGCTATTGGTCTTTATGGTAGCGGGAATTTACTTTATGAAGAGCTTACTGCTTTTCATCTTCACCAAATTACTGCTCGGGGTACGCTCAAAAGTTATCTTGTCTTTAATGTTTTCGTTTACTGCAGCTTTCCTTTCGGCGTTTTTGGATGCCCTAACGGTTACAGCGGTAGTCATTGCAGTCGCTGTTGGTTTTTACGGTATCTACCATAAAGTGGCCTCAGGTAAAATATTTACCAGCGATCACGACCACGGTACTGACGAAGAGGTACACGAATTACACCGTGAAGATCTAGACGCATTCCGCTCATTCTTAAGAAGCCTTGTTATGCATGCCGCAGTGGGCACTGCACTAGGTGGCGTCTGTACATTAGTAGGTGAACCGCAAAACCTACTAATCGCAGGAAGAGCATCTTGGGAGTTTGGTGAATTTTTCCTTAGAATGGCGCCAATCACAATTCCAGTACTAATCGCAGGATTAATAACCGTAGTCATATTAGAAACAACCTGCTGGTTTGGTTACGGCCAAAGGCTTCCCGAAAAAGTACGTAGTGTAATGGAAGATTTTGCGGAGTACGAAGACGAGAAAAGAACTACAGCTGATAAAGCAGCATTAATTGCCCAGGCTATTACTGGCATTTGGCTTATTATTGCCTTGGGATTGCACCTTGCAGCAGTGGGTATTATCGGTTTGAGCGTTATAGTTTTGGCGACCGCATTTTGTGGTGTTAACGATGAGCACCAAATCGGCCATGCTTTTGAAGAAGCTCTTCCATTTACCGCACTATTAACGGTTTTCTTTGCAATCGTTGGAGTTATTGCAGACCAATCATTATTTAAGCCAATTACTGAAGTTGTGTTAGCAATGGACGGTAATACTCAAGTTGCTGCGCTTTATATAGCCAATGGCCTATTGTCGATGATTAGTGACAATGTATTCGTTGCAACTGTTTATGTTAGTGAAATAGCTAAAGCGACACTAGACGGAACCATAACTCGCGAAGCTTTCGATATGCTATCCGTTGCAATTAACACCGGAACAAATATTCCTAGTGTTGCAACTCCAAATGGCCAAGCAGCTTTCTTGTTTCTGTTAACTTCAGCACTAGCACCATTAATCCGATTATCGTACGTTAAAATGGTCGTCATGGCCTTCCCATATACTATAGTGATGAGTATCGTAGGCTTAATCATGGTTATGACAACCTTAGAGCCAATGACCGCATCAATGAAAGAGCAAGGTTTGATTAAACAACATTCTGTTGAACAACTTTGCAGATCAATGGACGGTAAATGGGATAATAATCACTGTACGCTGGAAGATAAAAAATCTGGCGGGCACTAGTCTAAAAGAATCGATCTTATACTAAAAAGGCGCATTAAATGCGCCTTTTTAGTCGTTAATACAGCCTCGAAAGAGCGTAGCGGCCTCGAGACTACCAATATGACAGACTAAAGCTGTGTGTTGGCTAAATCTTCCAATGCCTGGCCATCAACTCGTTGAACCGTCCAATCATCCATTCCAACTGCTCCGATACTACGATAAAAATCTATTGCGGGTTTATTCCAATCAAGAACCCACCATTCAAAACGGCCACAACCGTTTGCAACTGCTACCTTGGCCAGCTCAACTAACAAAGCCTTGCCAATTTTCTTGCCTCTCACCTCTGGGAGAACGTAAAGGTCTTCTAAGTAAAGGCCGGGCTTTGCAAGAAAGGTCGAGTAATTATAAAAGTACAATGCAAAACCAACCGGCTTCCCTTTGTATTCTGCAATAATTACTTCAGCGTAGGCTTTTTCTCCGAAAAGCGTTTTGTGGAGTTGCTCTTTTGTTGCGACAACTTCATGGGCTAATTTTTCGTACTCAGCAAGACGAGTAATAAAATCAAGAACCAATTCACAATCTTGTGGTTGTCCATTTCGAATAATTAAATCTTGCATAGCCCTGCTCGAGATAACAGCCTAAATGTTTCCCTTTAAAGTAAGATTGACATGGTCAAAGTCTTCACCCACTTGTTGCTCATTTTGAGGGCCGTAAAGGCTAACCAAAATAATCGAGGCCACCGAAACAATCACACCGGGGATCATTTCATAGAGTTGCGCCCATGTGCCGCCTAGATCAGCTTTGAATTGAATCCACAAGACCACGGTAATTGCACCACTAATCATCCCTGCTAGCGCTCCCCACTTAGTCATCTTACGCCACACCAGTGATATCAGTACAACCGGGCCAAATGCTGCGCCAAATCCAGCCCAAGCATTGGCGACCAATCCGAGAACTTTTGAATCTTTATCGGTAGCGATAGTCATTGCGATTACGGCAACAACCAATACAGCAATTCTTCCGATAGTTACCAGTTCTTTATCTGAAGCAGCAGGTTTGATAAACCCACGATAAAAATCTTCAGTAATCGCACTGGAAGAAACTAACAGTTGCGAATCGATGGTACTCATTACGGCGGCCAAAATCGCAGCCAATAAAAATCCGGCTATCCATGGATTAAATAGGACTTTACTAGCTAGAATAAAAACTTGCTCAGAATCATTAGCAAGGGCTGCTGCTGTTTCGGTACCATTGAAATAGGCAATTGAAAATAAACCGACTCCGACCGCCCCTATCATGCTCAAGGTCATCCAGCTCATTGCAATTCTTCTGGCGCCATGAACTTCCTTGACCGATTGTGCTGCCATAAAACGCGCAAGCAAGTGTGGCTGACCGTAATAACCTAATCCCCAAGCCATTAAAGATATAAATGAAACGGAAAACAAATAGTCAATAGCACTTTTGCCGGCAAATAAATCTGATTTGACACTTCCGCTGACCTGGTCAATTTGTTGCACGACATCCATTACCTGGCCAATGCTACCCAACTCAATAATCATTACAATAGGAGCAACGACCAGTGCTGCTGCCATCAACAAGCCCTGTACCATATCAGTCCATGAAACTGCTAAAAATCCTCCAATGAAGGTATAACTAATAATAACTGCTCCGCCAACAAATAAAGCGATGTAATAGTCCATTCCAAATGACGCTTCAAACAACTTAGCGCCGGCAGTTAATCCAGAAGCAACATAAATGGTAAAGAATACTAAGATAATGGTCGCTGAAACTAGTCTTAGAATTTTGGATTCATCACGAAATCGATTGGTAAAATAATCGGGCAGAGTTAGCGCATTGCCAACATGTTGAGTATAAACGCGCAGTCTTGGAGCAGTAATTTTCCAATTCCAATAAGCGCCCAATATTAATCCTAATGCAATCCAGGCTTCGCTAAAGCCACCAGCGTAGAGAGCACCAGGCAACCCCATCAATAACCAGCCGCTCATATCTGAAGCACCGGCACTGAGCGCCGTTACCCAACGGCCTAACCGTCGCCCCCCGAGTATGTAATCAGATAAGTCATTAGTTTGCTTATACGCATAGACGCCTATGCCGAGCATCATTACCAAATACAAAATAAAGGTAACTAGAGTTGCAATATTTTCCATCGGGTTTCCCCCTCAATTTTATTGTTATATTTCTAGAATTGATTTCCAGCCCTTTAGCTTATTCACGAGTTCAATCGAGGGCTTTTCTATATTATGTTCTCTTACAAGTATTTAGCGCCAACGCCCAGCTACTTATAGTAATTGTTCAAAAATTCTTCAAATGAAATTGAATCAGAGGCTTCCATCTCTGCCTTTTGTTTAAATGACAACTCTGCTTCAGCTTGATACTCTGCCAACTTTCCGCCATTCATTTTGATACCTTCAAAATGTGCTTTATGGCGAAGCGCCAGTTCCATGGCGTATGGGAAAAAACCATCTTGCCGCTGTTCAATTGATTTAACTATTTGCCCAGATAAAGTCTGGTCCAAATTAGCCAACTGACCTTCGAGCTTTTGTAAAACATCTCGATGATCGGTAGTTGAGTATACTTGGTCAAGTAGATCAGCAAATGGGCCGAGCTTTCGTAATAGTTCTGCCGCTTGTTGGCGCATTGAAACGCACTGGTTGTTAACAGTCAATCGACAGTCTGGGTGACGCCCTTTATATACCACCGTTTTAAAATTGTTTTGGTACTCGCCTTTTTCTCTTGGATTAATTGGCGCTGATTCTGAAAAAACACACCCTAGTAATAAAGTGTCTAAAAAAGCAATTTGCTGCTGGTCAATTCCGATTGGAGAGAACGGATTAAGATCAAGCGCTCTCACTTCGATATATTCAATTCCACGGTTACGTAACGCTTTGGTTGGCCGCTCTCCAGATTGGGCAACCCGCTTAGGGCGGATACTGCTATAAAACTCATTTTCGATCTGCAGAACATTAGCATTAAGTTGCTTATATTCACCGTCGGGATTTACTCCAATCTCTTGGTAATAAGGATCAGGTGTTAAGATGGCAGCTTCTAATCCTTTGATATAGGCATCAAGGTTGTTATAGCTAACAGATAATCCGCTTTGAGCATTATTTTGGTACCCTAGGTCACTCATCCTTAAACTAGTTGCAAACGGCCCATAACGGGTTCCGGGAACGAGTTCTTCCAGGTCGATATTTTTATCCCGAATAAAACTCTCACAAAGTGCTGGCGAGGCGCCAAAGAATAGTGGAATAAGCCAAGAAAAACGCAGGTAATTACGGATAAGTCCCATATAAGACTCATCGATAAAAGTTTGCAGAGGTTTTGAATCACCTTTTTGTTGTTGCATTTTCAACCAAAATTCTTCGGGCAGGGAGAAATTATAGTGAACCCCAGCTATAGTTTGCATAAAGCGACCATAGCGATAACCCAATCCCAATCGATAAACTTCCTTCATTCGTCCGCTGTTTGATTTACCATATCGAGCAATAGGAATATCTTCTTCCTCTCCCATTACACAAGGCATGCTCATTACCCACAAAAGTTCTTCATCTAGGTTTTGATAAACGAACTGGTGAATTTCGGTGAGTTCTTCAAGTGGCCTAAATCGATCACTACTTGCACCTGTAATAAATTCTGGCAACGCTTCGGAGTAGTCCGTAGTGATGTGAGGATTAGTCAAAGTCGAACCAAGTTGAACGGGGTGTCGTTTTTGCGAAATATAACCGTCAGGTTGAATGCGAAGACTTTCTTTTTCAATCCCACGTTTAATTTGGTTCAGAATCGGGATGAATTTCTCAAGAGATTGAGAGTCGATTTTTTGATCAAATTGCATAAAGGCTCACATTAGGAATAAAACTGATTAGCACAATAATTGGTAAGTGCTAAACCGCACAAGAAGATTCCATAAGAATTTGGCATAAGTTTGCTGTGATAAAGATTCTGGGTCAAGTAAAATGGCGTTGAATTGATATTTTCTTACAGTTGAAACGAAAATTAGCGGGACCAAGTATAACTAATTGAAATAAATAGCCTTTAATGTATCGTTAGTACATTTTTAATAGCCTGTTAATGGGTCGCTTTTGCTTTATGAGCGGGCGCAGAATGGCGCATAATTGCGATTAGTTCAGCCTCAGCAGGAGTAATTGAGCAAGACTCAACGACTTCTTCAATAGTTGCGCCTCGTGATAACAGAAGTCCTGCCTGGTCGTATGTTTTCTCATCAGTAGCCGTAACTGCCTGGTTCTGACGAGTAGTTTCAGCATTGGCAATTTCCTTAATGACCTTTTTAATTTCCCGCCCCATTCCTAAATGGCCGCTATTCATGGCTCTGAATTCATTTTGCAATCGTTCGATATGCTTTTGCTGCGAGGCTATTTTCGAGCGCAAAGTTCGGATAAACAAGAGTAAAGTCACTGCGGTAAATAGGACAGCAATGCCAAACCAAGGAACAGATGTTGTAAGTAAATTGAACCAGTCACTCATATCATTTTCAATCTCATAGATTTAGTAGGTTAAATCTGATTGTTAACATGTCACTGGCCGACTTTGATGGGTTATCGATAAGTGATGAGGTTAATAATCAAGGAAATCCAATTCTTCCCACTCTTCTTCTCCCAACAATTTGTTGAGATCAACTAAAATTAATAATTCACCTTCCTTATGAGTCACCCCTTGAATAAATTTGGCAGATTCTTCATTACCAACATTAGGAGTGGTCTCAATTTCGGATGCCTTTAAGTAAACAACTTCGGCTACGGAATCGACTAAAATACCGATAACCTGCTGATTAGTCTCTATAATGACTATTCGCGTATTGTCAGTAATCTCGATAGGTGACAAGCCAAATCTTTGACAGGTATCGATAACGGTTACTACATTACCACGCAAATTGATGATCCCGAGCACATACGGTGGAGCACCGGGCACAGGCGCGATATCGCTATAGCGCAACACTTCCTGCACCTGCATCACATTTATCCCATAGGTTTCATTCGCTAAACGGAAAGTAACCCACTGTAATACCGCGTCATCTTCTGATTCTTGTTTACCGATGAAATTTTCTTCTGTAGTCACGACTTAAAATCCTATTCGTCAAAATTTTGTCGGATTGCCAAAGTGAATACGAATCTTATTCATATCAGGCAATATCTATACCAAAACTTAAATAATTGAAATTCAGGCTTATTTTTTTGCATGCACGATAAAGCTAGTGCTCGCTACACCTTTAATAAATATAGTCAATTTTCAAGAAGTTGCGCTTTTTTATAAAAGAATCTTTTAAGCAAAATTGGCTGTTCTATTAAGTCATTTAAGGTCGAAGAGGCACTAATAACCGTTGGCTATACCATAAAGTCAGCGCTTGACAGCCTTTGTCTATTCAATATAGAGTGTCGCCATGAACGCGAAAAAACTTTTCAACACAGCTTTATTGAATACTCTTTGGTGGCGATGGCCAACAGAGAGGGTTTTCTCGTAATTAGAATTTGAGTCTTCACAGACCCAAGATACGAATTTACAGAGAGCCCGCTAGAGAAATCCAGCGGGCTTTTTTAATACATTAAATTTCACAACTAGCAAAGATTAAATTAACTAACACAATGAACTTAAGCCAGATAAACCTAAAACAACTAGCGAAAACAAGTGTAGTAGCTTGGTGGTGGCACTCAATCAGTTTGAGCGGGTAGCTATTGTCTGGATGTAAATAAAGAACAAGCCCGCTTACTATAGCGGGCTTTTTTTTGGCCTGAATTTTATAGAAGACATTTTGAATCAAGATTTTTACTAATTAAGACATTTTAAATTTAAAGGAAACAAAACCATGATTATCG
>JAPHTP010000122.1 GCA_026196875.1 Kangiellaceae bacterium | reverse complement strand
TGGCAAAAAGGGGCATTGAGAAAGAATAATTACAAGTCGGATCTTAGATCGCTAATGGATTTTCCATTACAGGACTCAATTGTGAGATCTTTGACTGAAAAAGAATCTTGGTCCGATGGGCTACAAAAATTATATGCGACATTGGCGAGTGATTTCATTTATGCGAAACCTGAAGAACTAATGACCTTTGTTGACAACCATGATATGAGTCGAGTTGCGACTCAGCTTAATAATGATCCCGAGCTAATAAAAATGGCTTTGGCAATTTTATTAACAACTAGAGGCGTACCACAGATTTTCTATGGTACGGAAGTAGCGATGCATAATAATGGAACTGATTCTCATGGTGTTATCAGAACTGAGTTTCCGGGAGGTTGGAGCGAACATCCTGATAGTGCTTTTACTGGCGAAGGAATAGACGAGAAAAAGTTGGAAATTCAGTCGTATTTAAAGCGACTATTAAACTGGCGAAAAAAGTCGAAAGCAATTACTCAAGGCACACTGAAACATTATGCCCCTAAAGAAGGCGTGTACGTTTACTTTAGAGTTTTTGACGCTGATGATGGCGACAACGAAAACCAAAAGGTGATGATTGTGGTTAATAAAAACAAAGAAATAGTTTCGATAGTTCCTAAGAGTTACCCTTCAATGCTGGGTAAAGAGATTAAAGCAAAGGTAAAAGCCAAGAATATTTTTACTTCTGAGGTCTTTGAGTTAACTAAGTCAATTGAAGTATCTTCAAGAAGTGTATCCATATTTGAAATAGAATGATAAAAGATACTGTTAATATGTTTGTAACTATAGCTAGTGTGAAAAAAATCCAGCTTACGCTGCTTTTGTTATGGTTCGTATTTTTATCTGGTTGTGCAAGCCTTGGCCCTCGATACCTTTCACACGAATTTGATGGGAATCGTTTGAGTATATATTCGAATGAGAATAGGGTCGACTTAACGGCAATGGGAGATGGTTCGATTGAGGTCGTCTACTTGTCCAATAATGAAGAGTTCGTAAATTTACCTTCATTCGCAATTCAAGATGATGTTAAAAGCTCTGCGGCAAACTTCCGAGAAGATAGCGAAAGAATATATTTTTCTTTCAGAAGCTTACAAGCGGAAGTGGACAAGCATGATTTAAGCATTGAGTTTTACAATAATGGAGAACTACTCACAACCCAGCTTCCTTTTTCCAGAAGCAACCAGTCTGTTAAGCTTGATTTTAAGCTAGCAGCTGACGAAAAACTACTTGGCGGAGGTCAGAGAGTTTTGGGAATGGATCGTCGTGGCCATCGAATGCCTTTATACAACCGCGCACATTACGGTTACGAAACTGAATCAAATCAGATGTACTTTAGTATGCCGGCGGTAATGTCTAACAAGTTGTATTCGATCATATTTGACAATTCGGCATCAGGTTTTCTTGATATAGGAAAAACTGAACTCGACACACTAAGCTTTGAAGCCGTCGGAGGCCGTTCGGCTTATATCATTACCGGCGGAAATGACTACCAGACCCTAGTCAAAAATCAAAATCAAGTCTTAGGCAGTCAGCCGTTACCCCCGAGATGGGCATTTGGAAACTATGCTTCTCGTTTTGGTTACAAATCACAGAAACAAGTAGAAGAAACTGTTGCTAAGTTTATCGAAGAAGATATTCCTCTAGATACTATTATTCTCGATCTTTACTGGTTCGGTCCAGACGTAAAAGGGCACATGGGAAATTTGGAGTGGGATTTGAATAGCTTTCCTCAGCCTCAAGAAATGATTGCTGAGTTACAAGGCAAAGGTGTTAAAACTATTCCGATTACTGAGCCTTTCGTTCTGTCTACGTCAAAAAAATGGGATGAGGCTGTTGCAAATGAAGCCATTGCTAAGAATATTCAAGGACAAGCATACCGTTATGACTTCTATTTTGGCAATACAGGGTTAATTGACGTTTTTAACTCAAAGTCGCAAGATTGGTTTTGGCGGTCATATGAGAAATTGTTTAACAAAGGTGTCGCTGGTACCTGGGGGGACTTGGGTGAACCTGAAGTACACCCTGGCGATATTCAACATCACTTCACCGATATTAACCGCCGAGTCAGCGGAGATGAAATCCACAACGCCTATGGTCATCAATGGGCGAAGATGGTGTTTGAAAAGCAAAGAAAACTCCAGCCCGAAAAGCGCCCATTTATTATGATGCGATCCGGTTTCGCCGGTTCACACCGTTACGGAATGATCCCTTGGACCGGCGATGTCTCTCGCTCTTGGGGAGGGTTAAAGCCACAGGTGGAGTTAAGCTTGCAAATGAGCATGTTTGGCATGGCTTATAACCATTCTGATTTAGGTGGCTTTGCCGGTGGAGAAAAGTTTGACCAGGAACTTTATATTCGCTGGTTACAATACGGAGTTTTTCAACCGGTTTATCGGCCTCATGCGCAAGATAATATCGCGCCGGAACCTGTGTTTCATGATCAACAAACCAAAGATATCATAAGAGATTATATTAAACTTCGATACCGGCTATTACCCTATATCTACACTCTGGCTTACGAAAACTCAACATCAGGAACACCATTGATGCGTCCCTTGAGTTTTCTTGATGCTTCTAGTGTCGAATATTTTGATAATAAATTGAGTTACCTTTGGGGCGATGCGTTTTTAGTTTCTCCGGTAACTGAGCCCAACCTATCTAGTAAAAAAGTGAATTTGCCTCAAGGTGTTTGGTTCAACTTTTGGAATGATAAAAAGTACCTTGGTAACAGGGATATAGACTTTGAACTTTCTTTAGAAACAATTCCCGTACTAGTTAAGGCGGGGTCCTTTGTCCCTATGGTAGATTCTGTCCAGTCAACGAAAGATTACTCGAGTGAAAACCTTCAGCTTCATTATTATGCGGACAACTCTGTCACAAAAGCATCAGGATACATGTATGAAGATGACGGTGAGAGTTTTCATTCAATCCAGTCGAATCAGTTTGAACTGCTCAAATTTGAAGCCGAGCAAAGCGAGGGCGCACTTACGGTAAGTCTATCTAGAAAAGGGGGGGCGTACAATAATGCTCCCGACTCTAGAACTGTTGAGTTAATTATTCATGGCATTGAATTTCAACCCGCCACAGTTTCAATAAATGGAACTTCAAGCAAGTTCCAGTTAAAAACAGAAAAACAAATAATTGTTATTCCAATCAACTGGCAACACACAAATACTCTAGTTAAACTGAGCCTCAAAAAATAATCAAATTACTGAATATGAAGAATAAAAATATCTTACCAGGACTCTTTACCCTCCTTATCGCATCTATATCGGGATGTACCGACAATGAGTTGAATAAGCAGTCAAGTGAACAAGAGCGTATAGTTGACACTAAAAGTGTTGTTAGCTCTGACTCTGGCAATGCTTCGTCTACCGAAGAACAAAAAAATAACAAAAAGGTTATCTACCAAGTGTTCACTCGCTTATTCGGCAATAGAAACTTAACTAATAAGCAGTGGGGCACGAAAGAAGAAAACGGTGTAGGAAAGTTCAGCGACTTTACCCCTGAAGCGCTTAATGCAATTAAGCAATACGGCACCACCCATATTTGGTACACGGGGGTTCCGCATCATGCTTTAGTTGCAGATTATCGAGAGTTCGGAATTAGCCTTGATGATCCTGATGTAATTAAAGGTCGTGCTGGTTCTCCATACGCAGTCAAAGATTATTATAATGTGAATCCGGACTTAGCAGATAAACCTGCTAATCGACTAGAAGAATTTAAAGCACTCATCAAACGAACTCATCAAGCTGGAATGAAGGTGATTATTGATATTGTCCCTAACCACGTAGCTAGAAACTATCAGTCGATTTCGAAACCAGAGGGCGCTGAAGATTTTGGTCAAAATGATGATACTAGTGTGGAATATAAAAAAAACAACGATTTTTATTATGTTGTAGGGGAAGAGTTTAAAGTTCCCAAGGCTCTGGATAATTATCAACCTGTCGGCGGAGAAGCTCACAAACTCATTGATGGAAAGTTTGATGAATTTCCTGCCAAGTGGACAGGAAATGGGGCTCGCAAAGCTCAGCCTCATTTTCACGACTGGTATGAAACTGTCAAAGTAAATTACGGTGTTAAACCTGACGGTAGTTATGATTTTGATAAACTACCAGAATCGTTTCGCTTAAAAGGTTATCAACAGCATTATAAATTTTGGACCGATAAAGATGTTCCCAGATCTTGGAGTAAGTTTAGAGACATCGTACTTTACTGGACCGAGTTTGGCGTGGATGGATTTCGTTATGATATGGCGGAGATGGTACCGGTTGAGTTTTGGAGTTATTTAAACTCTTCGATAAAAATGAAAAATGCGAATTCGTTTTTATTGGCTGAGGTTTACAATCCGAAAATATATCGAGATTACCTACAGCTTGGGCTAATGGATTCTTTGTACGACAAAGTCGATTTTTACGATACGCTAAAGCTTGTTATGCAAGGTAAAGCGCCTACTTCTAAGCTAACGCCTATAGTCAATACTTATGCGGATATTGATGATGGTATGCTTCATTTTTTGGAAAACCATGATGAACAGAGAATTGCTAGTCCGGATTTTGCTGGAGACCCACGCAAAGGGATGCCTGCAATGGTGGTGTCATCTTTGATAGGAAAGGGAGCGACACTATTGTATTTTGCCCAAGCTTTAGGTGAGGCTGGAGAAGGTGATGCTGGCTTTGGAGATCCTACAAGAACAACAATATTTGATTATTGGGGGCTCGCTAAACTAAAACGTTGGGATAGCGATGGCTCCTATAATGGTTCGCAATTATTGCCTGATGAAAGGGCTTTACAGGTTTTTTATCAAAAGCTATTGAGCTTCACGTCAAAGTCAAAAGCGCTTGATGGTGAGTATGCCGACTTGCATCAGTTTAACTTAGAAAGCATTGATAGCTACGATGAAAAAATCTACTCGTTCGTTCGTTGGTCGCCAAGCCAAAGAGTGCTCGTAATCAGTAACTTCTCAGAAACAAACAAAGGAACAATGCCATTTAAGGTTCCCGTTGCAGTGGCAAGCCAGTGGAAACTAAAAGGTGATAGGCTCGCCAAAAATATTTTTGATGATAAAAAGCATAAACTGGTTCTCGATAGTGACGGAGGGATAACAATTAATATCTCTCTAGATGGGTTCGAGTCAAAAGTGTTAGTTTTCTAGAACGCTGTTTCCTAAGTTTTAATTCTAGTTTCAATTCTATCTCGATCCCCCGCTTTCAAGGGGGATATCAAAACAATGATTCGATCAAACAACTGAACCAAGTTTTTCTATTCTATAGTTGTGCCTACACTTATTTTATTTCTGTTTGAGATGATTGCGGCGGTGCAAATTTACATAGTGGGAACGAATTGGTAGATTAAAATTGTATCGACTAGCTTAGGAAGATAACTATGAGAGCTGGAACGCCGTTAGTGCTTTTAGGGGACGGACCACAAACCGTAGACCTATTAGGATATCAACCCTACGTGGATGCTATGGCGGGAGTTTTGGCCGGCGAGCAGCTAGAGACGCCATTTTGCATTGGAATTTTCGGCCAATGGGGAACCGGAAAGAGCACGTTTATGGCATTACTGAATCAACAACTTGACAAAAGTGCCGGTGGAAATTTCAATACTCTGTTTTTTCAACCTTGGCAGTTTGAAGAAAAGGAAGAAGTTTGGAAAGCGCTGTTATTAAGTACACTACGCTATTTGGAAGTAGAACTTGAACGCGGTAGAAGTCAAATAGAGCAGGAGTACTCCCGAGTTAAACAAACTTTGTCTGAATTGATTGTGGGGGTAGGAAAGTTAGCACTGGATAAAGCGGTTAAAAGTATTTCTAGCAATTTAGTCAGTACAGATGAAATATTCGAAGCCTACGCGAGAACATCCCGCGATAACTCTCAATTTATAAATACATTTAGGGAAGAGTTCAAGAATATCAAGGATGAAATTCTTAATGCTCAGGGGAACAGCCAAGGAAGACTATTTATCTTTGTTGATGATCTAGATAGGTGTACACCCGAAAATTGTATGATGGTACTAGAGTCAATCAAGTTGTTCTTTGACCTTGAAGAGTGCGTGTTTGTCCTAGGTATTGATCGAGAAGTTGTCCAAAAGGGAATTGAGCATAAATATAAACGAAGTATTAACATAAAAGGACAGGATTATTTGGATAAAATGATCCAGCTTCCATTCAGTTTGCCCCCCGTCTCAAAGGCTACCTTTGAAAACTTTATTCAACACACGACAGAGAGGCTTGATTTTAGTGAGTCAATAAATCAATTGATTCAAATCGCTTCAGAGTCCAATCCTAGAAGGGTAAAACGAATTAGTAACTGTTTGCAGCTTGTCAGGGAAGTAGCCGTCGAACTGCTTAGTAGAAATGCGAGTCCGGAATTATCTGGTGAGCCTGATGAAGCCAAGCTCGCATTATTATTAACTTTGCAAGTTCGTTATCCGATCGCTTATTCGTGGTTGGTTGAAAATCCATTTCCGCTTCACGAGCTAGGTCAGGATGACTTAGCCAATCATAACGCGAATAACCTGACCGATAAGAAGGCCGAAGAGTTTGGCTCGACTACTCGAGAAGAAGTCAGACCGAGAGAGAGGTTACTTAACTTCTTAGCCGCTGCATATGGAAGGGAAAACGCCGAACTTGTTCTTGGTGAGTTTTTGCAGCTTTGGCGATTCGCCCATCAAAAAGCGAGCGTTAGTGAGTTTAGCTCAAAAGATGAAATGCGAGTGTATATTGGCATTACCGGAGTAGTTGAAGAGGACAGGGAAAAGAACATTCAAGAAGAAGTAGATAGTTTTAATGCTAGAAAGTCTGTTGATTCAAAATATTACTCTGTTGAAACGTCTGAAATGGAAGAGCCTGCGGAGAAAAAGAGTGCCCCAACAAGCAACCAAGAATCGAAGCAACAGGATGTTTCAAGTATAAAGGAGCGTGCAAGACTATTGGTGTTCGATTGGAAAAAATTTCGAAACAAAAGCACCGTTGTATCGCTGCTTTCCCTATTGAGTTTGTCCAGAATTGGCGAGCGCATTGTGGAAGAAGCAGAGCTTATAAGTGCCTTCGTTCGGGATTTAAGAGACCCTTTGTTAGAAAAAGAGTTTCTTTCCATACAATTGAAATCGGTTTACAAGCAAGTCCTGGCAACTGCCAAATTATTTTCTCTTATTGTCCCCGCAGTACTCTTCGTTTGCTGGAATCTGGTTATAAAGCTATATGAAACAAACTTAGAGGGCTTTGATAAATTTACTTATTTGGATTGGATTACAAATAGCATGTTTGGAATAAAAACAATTGGAGCTTCCCTGCTGTTTTGGTCTGTTATCTTTTCCATAGCCATTGGACTCTTTTGTATGGTATCGACCTTAAGAAAATTAAATCAAATAGAGAGGGATGAGAAGCCGCCAGAAAATAAGTGAAACCGGATTTAAAATTAATAAATGATCAAAGGGTAAAAAAGCGGAGCAACTAAAACTTCAGGTTGCTCCCAGGGACAAATAAAAAGGAATAAATGGTAAGTTAAAAAAAAGGCGTTACCTATTCGCTAATCACTCTATTTGCTAAACAATTAGGAGCAACTCGCGAATAGGCAACCATAAGCGGGAAGATCTATCTTATTTCCGCTTATCACGCCTGAGGATAAACCATGACCTTCAAGGGCAGACAAAGCGCTATTTCCAGGAGTAGAAATAATCTGTTGAGTTGAAGAAAGGTTTAGCACGACTAAAAGCTTTTCGTCTTTATATTGACGGTAAAATGCCAGGACCGGTTCATCGGTGTTTAAAAACTCGATATCACCTTTGACCAGAGCTGAATATTGTTTTCGCCATTTCAAAAAAGCTCTAAATGTATTAAGCACTGAGGCAGGATTATCTTCTTGTAGATTGACTGCTACTTCTCGATGAACAGATGCAACGGGTAACCAAGGAGTTCCTTGAGTAAATCCCGCATTCGGAAGATCGTTGTGCCATGGCATTGGCGTTCGACAACCGTCTCTGCCTTTGAAAGTAGGCCAGAAAGTAATGCCGTACGGATCTTGTAGTTGGTCAAATTCCAGATCCACTTCTGTAAGGCCGAGTTCTTCACCTTGATAACTGCACACACTGCCTTTCAATGAGCACAACAATGCGCTGAATAATTTCGCTTTATTCGGATAATCCTGAGCGTCTGAATATTTGTCACTCCAGCGAGAAACAACACGCTTAACGTCATGGTTACTGATTGCCCAGCAAGGCCAACCTTCTGTCATCTGCTTTTCTAGTGACTCAACGGTATGGCGAATATAACTAGCGGAGAAATTTTCGGTTAACAGTTCGAAACTGTAACCCATATGCAAGCGATTGCCTCCTGCCGTATATTCCGCCATAGTAGCTAGTGAATCTTCAGATGAAATTTCACCTAAGGTGGTAGAGCCAGGATATTTATTCAGCAGTCTCCTTAGCTCTTCAATAAACTCAATATTTTCAGGTTGAGTATTGTTAAAGTAATGATATTGAAAAGCGTACGGATTATCCTCACTAAATCCACGACCTTGTCTTTCAGCGACAGGTTTTGCAGGGTTGTCTCTTAATTGTTGATCATGAAAGCAAAAGTTTATTGCGTCTAAGCGGAAACCGTCCACGCCTCGTTTAAGCCAGAACTCAACGTTGTCAAGAGCCGCCTTACGTACTTCTGGATGATGGAAGTTCAAATCTGGTTGACTAGTTAAAAAGTTATGCAAGTAGTATTGTTGTCTACGAGGCTCCCATTGCCAAGCACACCCGCCAAAGATAGATAGCCAATTGTTTGGGGCCGATCCATCTTGGTTGGCATCAGCCCAAACATACCAGTCGGCTTTGGGATTGGCTTTGCTTTCGCGGCTTTCTTGGAACCAGGCATGCTGATCGGAAGTATGGCTAAGTACCTGGTCGATGATAACCTTTAAATTTCTTTTATGAGCTTCTTCGATCAATTGGTCGAAGTCTTCTAAGCTACCAAATAAGGGGTCGACATCTCGATAATCACTGATGTCATAACCAAAATCTTTCATTGGGGATTTAAAAAATGGCGATACCCAAATCGCGTCCACACCGAGGCTAGCAATATAGTCTAAGCGTTGGATTATTCCTTGCAGGTCGCCGATACCATCGCCATTACTATCCATTAAACTTCTTGGATAGACTTGGTAAATGACAGCGCCTTGCCACCATAAATCTTGAGTCATTTAAAACCTATCTTTGTTTTTATTGAGCCGGGGCTTTCTTGAGTGAATTAGAAGCTCTAGCTCATACATTTTGTCCATCAGATATCGAACGATTTGGGTAGTCGGAATGCTCGCTGATAGACCCGTATACCTGCAGTTTTCAAGATTGCAAAGGTATCTCTATGTGTCTGAGGTCAGCATACTTGAAACGCAAATGATGATTCAAATACCTGCATACGTATGCATAGAAAAAACTTGTAATTTCACTCGATTTTAACAGTCGTTATAGGATAAAAAGGGCATATATAATGAAAACACTATACTTAATTCACCAGTGGGTTTTCAGGTTAGGCAAAGCAGATAGTTAGGACCGAGGGGTAGGACCAAGAAATTATGACAAAAATAATAAAGCAACCACAGTTATCTTATTGGCAGGTATGGAATGTCAGCTTTGGCTTTTTGGGGGTTCAATTTGGGTTTGCGCTGCAAAATGCTAATGCAAGTAGAATTCTGTCTGACCTCGGTGCCGATTTACACTCTCTTTCGCTATTTTGGATTGTAGCGCCTTTAATGGGACTGATTGTTCAACCCATAGTAGGTTCAGCTTCTGATCGGACATGGAATCGATTCGGTCGACGTAATCCTTATATTCTTTTTGGCGCAATTGCAGCTGCAATTGGTATGGCATTTATGCCCAACGCTTCCATTGCAGTTGCAATAATGGCACCTATGATATTTGGTGGGATTATGTTAGCCCTAATGGACGGCGCTTTTAATGTCACTATGCAGCCGTTTAGAGCACTGGTTTCCGATATGGTCCCATCAGAGCAAAGAAACCTGGGATACTCGGTTCAGTCTTTATTGATTAATATCGGCGCGGTATTGGGTTCAATCTTACCATTTCTGCTGACCAATGTTATTGGCTTGGATAACACTGCAAAAGCCGGTGAAGTTGCGCCATCTGTTATTTGGGCGTTTTATTTAGGTGCTACGGCCTTACTTGGTTCGGTTTTATGGACGGTGTTTAGAACTAAAGAATATTCTCCAGAACAATACAGTCAGTATAAGGGAGTCGATGTTGAAAAATTAGAACAGGAATTAGCCGAAAAAAAGCCGTTTTTTGAAAGGTTAAAAGGGTTCTTCGGATTATTGAAGTCAATGCCAACGGCTATGAAGCAATTAGCTGTTGTTCAGTTTTTTTCTTGGTTCGCTCTTTTTATAATGTGGGTATATACGACTCCTGCAATTACCCAGTACATTTGGGAGGTTGATCCCAAATGGTTTGACCATGACTATTTACAAAGCGTTGGTCAAATTCCAGAGCACATTGCTGCTGCTAAAGGGGCAGCAGGAGATTGGGTAGGTATTATTTTTGCTGGGTATTCCCTGTTCGCGGCACTATTTTCCATCGTGCTTAGTAAAATAGCAGATGTCTTTGGTCGCAAATTAACTTACTCTATTTCTCTGTTCTTAGGCGGGTTGGGATACATTAGTTTTCTAGCTTTCCAAAACTCTGAAATTACTCACGTTAATTTATTGATTACTGAAGTCTATGTACCTAAAGGTGCCCTTGGTCTAATGCTACCAATGGTTGGAATTGGAATAGCATGGGCTGCGATTTTAGCTATGCCGTATGCTATTTTGTCTGAGTCATTACCGGCGACAAAGACTGGCGTGTATATGGGAATTTTTAATTTTACAATTGCCGCTCCCCAAATCGTGTCGGCATTACTGGCTGGTCAAATCTTAGCTAATGTTTTTGATAACCATGCAATATATATCATCGTATTAGCTGGCGTATCTATGGTGCTTGGATCTATTGCGGTTTACTTTGTGAATGATGAGTCAGAGTTAACTGAAGTTAGCTCTGAAGATCTGGTTGGTGTGAATCATTAATAGCTCATTTATCCAAATTGCCACTTCATTAATTTAAGCAATAAAAATTAAAACTGTCCTCTCTTTGGGAGTACCTAAAAGAGAGGACGTGCAAAGAACTAGGGAGAGGATAAATGCCCGTAAAGAACGTCTCACTCATTGCCATATCCGCACTTTTAACTTCTTGCGTTGGAACGGGTTCCCAATTAAATACGTGGTCAAATACAGGTTCGGAAAGTGGATCTATTTATGGAACTCTAGAACCTATGGCAAGCCATGCTGTTTATTTCTTGATGACTGATCGATTTGTGAATGGAGACAAAAGCAATGACTTTCCTGAACAAGGCGGCAAATACCCAACTTACCGTAATGAAATAAAAGGACCAAACGGTAAAAGTGCCTTTGTAGGATATATGGGAGGTGACTTTAAAGGGATCTTAAACAATGCGGACTATATTTCTGATATGGGATTTGGTGCGATTTGGTTAACGCCAATAGTCGATCAACCTGATGAGGCCTTTTCCGGTGGCGAACCAATTGAATTCGGTGGTGCTTTTAAAGATGGCGGAAAGACTGGTTATCATGGCTATTGGGGGAGCAATTTTTTCGAACTGGACGAACATCTACCCTCGTCAGATTTATCGTTCAAACAGCTAACTCAACAGCTGCGCGATAAGCATCAATTGAAAACTGTATTAGATGTAGTTGCTAATCATGGTTCTCCAGCATTTACTATGCAGGAGCAAAGAGACAAGTTTGGAAAGATATTTAGTAAGGAAGGAACTCTACTAGCAAACCATCAGAATCTGGAACCCGAGCAACTAGAACCGTCTAATCCATTGCATGAGTTTTATAATCGAAAAAAAGACATTATGCAGTTGTCGGACATGAATCAAGATAACCCTGCAGTCCTTAAATATTTTGTTGATGCTTATTCGCAATGGATTGAGCAAGGAGCCAATGCTTTTCGTATCGACACTATAAAGCATATGCCCCATTCATTTTGGAAGAGGTTTGCTGATGAAATTCGTAAAAAACATCCCGAGTTTTTTATGTTCGCAGAGAGTTACTCTTTTGATGCCGATTTTATCGCGCAACATACTCTCGATAAAAATGGGGGGATTACTGTTCTGGATTTTCCCGGCCGAGAGTCAATGCTTAATGTGTTCGAAAATAAAAGTGCAAGTTATAAAGAGCTAGATGAATATCTTTATTTAGAAAAAGGGCCTTATAAGAATATCTACGAACTGATGACTTTTTACGATAATCATGATATGTCTCGAATTAACGCAGATACTAATGGTTTTATCGATGTTCACAACTGGCTATTTACTAGCAGAGGGATACCCGTTGTTTACTATGGCTCTGAAATTGGCTTTATGGCTGGAACAAAAGAGCATGAAGGAAACCGAAATTATTTTGGTCAAGAAAATATTAGTAAAGCTAAGAAACACAAAATTCATACAAACCTCAAACGTATAGCTAATATACGCAGAGATTCTGTAGCACTGCAAAGAGGTCTACAAGTTAACTTAACATTCAGTAAAGATACTGCTGCATTTTATAGGGTGTATGAGCATAATGGAGAATATCAAACAGCACTAGTCCAACTCAATAAAAGCGATCGTCCTCAGAAATTTCAGATTGATAGATGGTTAAGTAACGGAGATTGGAAAGAACAAGTATCTGGAGAGAGCTTTACAGTAGTAAATAATAGGCTAAGTTCGATAGTTCCCGCTCATGGTGTGAAAGTATTTATACTAAGTCAAAAAAATAATAGCCAGCCGTTGATTAGCATTTTAGAGAGTCGTATGAGTGAACTGAACCATTCTAACTAGTAGTAACGCGTAGATAAATAAGAATCTTCAGCAGAAGCCATGCCAAAATTTATTGGTGATTAAAAGTAAAAATATATTCTACTTTGAGTTGAAATTTACTCAACTATAGCCAATTAGATGGCGCTGTTTGCTAAAACTGATCTACCCTGGAATCACTTTTTCGACATATTATGGTGATTCCGGTGATGCGGAGTTTTATTCTTCTTGCGATTCTTTCGGTTTCACTGGAGTCACCACCAGTCTTATCTAAGGGGAGTTCTAGTCAAGAAGATTCTCCTCAAGAAATCTCTCTTCAAGAAACATCCTTTCAAGAGGTATTCTTTCAAGAGGTATTCTTTCAAGAGGTATTCTTTCAAGAAAGGCCGGTACTTGATGGAAAGTTGTTCGTTGGGCGTATGCGAGCAAAAGGAATTTGGGGAGTTTTTAGTGGTAAAGGTACGCTTGAATTCGAACAGGGAAAACTAATTTGGAGAGCAGGTGAAGCCGACAAGGACTACCTTCCCACTACATACACAACGAAACTGGCAGGCAATAAGATAATTTTTAGCGCACTGATGTTCGGTAAAAATGGTGATCAACTGAGCTGGTCAGGAAAATATGATGGCAAGAATCTATTTGATGTCACGGCCAAATGGAAGAGGCAAAAAGGAGATTGGGTACACGATACTTTGTTGCCTGACGTAGTAACCATGGTTTTTAAAACTAAAACCATGGTTAACAAAGACTAAGCTCTTCCGAAATAAGTCATTGGTTATGTTTTCTTTTGAAAGATATGGCATAAGATGCGAATTGAAAGCAGGCTTAGGGAGAGTCTGAAATGTGCACTAGTTCACAAAATCTCCGCTGGATCGAAAATTGAGTTATCGAATTTATCTCAATTTAGAAGTACACTGGTAAATCAACTATTTTAATAACTAAATCCAAATTACTGATGCGTTGTGGCAATCGATCTAAAAGATTCGTGTCATTATTTCTATTAGGGGTTTTAGCCTTTTTTAATATAGAAATACTTGCAAATGCAAAAGGATATGACGATACCGGTTTATCTTCCTGTGAACTTTCGATTGGGGTTTCAAACTGGTTGCCGTACCAAAGTATATCCGATTCAGGAGTGGCCGCTGGAAAGCAAGTTAAACTTGTCAAGCAGATTGCAAAAGTAGCAGGTTGTAAACTTAACTTTAAACGGGTGAAGTTCGTTGATGGTCTTGCTGAAATGAAAGCAGGCAAGACAGATATGCAAATGAACGCTTCACATTCCTTTGAAAGAGAAAAATATAGTTATTTTTCAATTCCTTATCGTAAAGAGTTTTTGCTGCTTTACTCGACCCCTAAATATGCAGAAATATGTCAGACAGCTAGCCTGGAAGAGTTAATCAGGAAAGGATTTAAGCTGGGGTTACAATATCATCTTGTTTATGGTCCAGAGTTAACTAAGATCCAAAAGGACCCCGAACTCAATAGCAAAATTATTTATACAAATAACAATGTGCAGCATGTGGAACTCGTGGAGGAAAACAATCTTGATGGGGTAGTTGATGATCCGGTTGTAGTGTCCTATCGATCGGCTTTAGACGGTACCGGTAAAGCGCTTCAATCTTGTCCAATAGTAGTATCCTCCTCTCCTATTTCACTTATCTTTAGCAAAAAATCAGTCAGCCCTGAAGTTGTCAAAAGATTCAATCAAGCAATCAAGACGGTTCAAAATACGCAGAAATACCAAAGAGACTGGTCCTGGTAAAACTACTCATCTTCGATAACTCATTGATAATTAAAAGTTAAAGCCTAAGTTACCAGTGGCTAAAAAAAATCATGGCAAGCTACCTTGCATAACAAGGTACATTGTTATATAGTTTTGAGCATGGAAGCTAAAAACACTATCTCACAAATGCGAAGAGGCATTCTCGAATTCTGTATTGTTAGTTTGCTGGCTAAACAGGAAATCTACACTGCAGAGTTAATTGACAGCCTAAAATCCGCAGATCTAATCGTAACCGACGGTACGCTTTATCCACTTCTGAATCGGTTGCAAAAAGCCAAATTACTTCAATACCGCTGGGAGGAATCTGATTCCGGGCCTCCGCGTAAGTATTACTCTTTAACGGAAAACGGAGAGGGGTATTTGGGTGAGTTAAACAAAGCTTGGCAGGACATAACGGGTTCGGTCGAAAATATTCTGCGAGGGAATAAAAGTGAATAAAGTTGTCAGTATAGAAATAGCAGGTCAAGTTTTCTGGATTGACGAAGATGCTTATGAAGACTTAAGAAATTATTTACAGAAAATTA
>JAPHTP010000022.1 GCA_026196875.1 Kangiellaceae bacterium | reverse complement strand
GGTACCTACGCGTCCAAAAATAACGTCACCACTTATGACGTGGTATTGGCTATGCACGGACTGTTGCTCCACAAAATGCTACAACAGGATGTGATCACTTTATATTCTGCAGATTCCGATGGGTATCGAATTATCCCGCTGGATTTCTCTCAACTCAACAATACTAGTGAAATGGTTCAGCATGTTTTTAAACTGCGAACTCATACTAAAACACAAACCAATTTTCCGTCTTTAGATCGCCAACACGATAACGGTGTATTGACACTCTTTGTCGACAGACAAGGAATAGCTAGTGAATATCCTGGATTCGACATGGTGTTCAAGATTAATGAAAAAGGAACTGCGGAACGTCTAGATTTTGATAATACACGTTTATGTGAACAAAAAATGACTAGCTTAGCCAGTGGTTACATCAATTTGGTCAAAGCTGCTGTCACCGAAGCATGAAAGTAAATAGGTAACGATATGAAAAATATAGCAATGTTATTTCCGGGCCAAGGTGCCCAATATTCAGGGATGGGGAAACAACTGTTTTCTCGTTACGAATTAGTTAAAGAAATGTTTAATGCCGCTTCAGATGTGCTCGAGACAAATATGGAAGATCTGTGTTTCGAAGCTCCCGCTGATGTTTTGAATAGCACCGAAAATACGCAACCTGCATTGGTTTTGTGTAGTGTAGCGGCTTATCGTGTATTTCAACAAGAGACAGGATTACAACCTGTTGTCATGGCAGGACATAGCATCGGTGAAATTAGCGCTTTAATTTGTGCAGAGGCAATTGGTTTCGAAGATGGATTAAGACTCGCACGTGGCAGGGGGCAGGCAATGGCCAATTGCAGTCAAACTGGTGATACAGGTATGGCCGCGGTCTTAAAACTCGATAGGAGCTACGTCGAAGAAGTTTGCAATACGATTCCGGGTTATCAAAAAGATTTCGTTATCGCAAATTATAACTCAGCTGCTCAGTTAGTTCTTTCTGGGAGACTTGATGCACTCGAGAAAGTTAAGGCGGCACTGAAAGAAACCGATGCTACTTATATTCCATTGCGGGTCAGTGGAGCGTTTCACAGCCCGTTAATGGCACCTGCCTCAGATCAATTTTTTGATTTGGTTCAAGGTATCAAATTAGACTCGCCGAAGATCCCTGTTGTCGCAAACGTAAATGCAAAGCCTTACGATAAGGTAAATCAAATCGCAACGCTTCTGACTAAGCAGATCAGTCAGCCGGTGTTGTGGCAGGAAAGCATGCAGCGATTGGTTTCAGGCGAATTTGAGGCAATAAAATTGGCCAGTGACAGAATCGATTTGTTTATTGAAAGCGGCCCCGGCGTAGTCTTGAAGAAACTTACTTCTGTTTTATTCGCTGACGCGAAATCTTATTCGCTAGATCACGAAGATGATGAAAAGCCGTTGAAGCAACAACTCGAAATAGATATGCGCACTCTACAATATCAGCCGGCATTTCTGGGTAAATGCATGGCAGTTGCAGTAAGTACTCGTAACAATAATTTTGACAATACAAGTTACCAGGAAAACGTTATCGAACCGTATCAAAAGCTTAAAGAAATGCATGAGCTTTGTACCACAGAAGAAAGAAAAGCTGATGACAAGGAAATGAAGTTAGGCTTGCATTTGCTTTCACAAATTTTGACTAGCAAAGGCGCAGAACAAATAGAGCTGCAACAAAGGTTCCGGGAAATTGCAAGCGTAACAGGACAAACTCAGTTGATGGAGGAATACTTGAGTTAAGTCACACGCGAAAGGCAATGATTGATTATACGGATTTAGACAATGGATATAAAAAACTTAGCGCTTGATAATATACTAGCAGCCGCCGCTCAAAGTGAAGATGAGTTAGTCAAAAAAACGAAACAGCGAAAGCGTCAAAACGATATTGCGATTATCGGTATGGCGGGGAAAGTTGGTTCAACGACTAATCTTGATAGCTTTTGGCAGTTGTTGCTAGAGGGATGTTCGGGAATAGATGACTTTCCTGTTTCTCGCCAAAAAGACGTTGAAGAATTTCTACGATTATCAGGAGTGCTTACCAAAGTTTCAGAACAGAACTACTTGCGCGCGGCTTTTTTATCAAATATTGATAGGTTCGACCACGAATTTTTTGGTCTCTCGAAGCAAGAAGCAAACATGATGGCTCCAGAACAACGCCTGTTTTTAGAAACTGCCTGGCATGCACTTGAAGACGCGGGTTATGGCGGAAATTCGATAAAAGGTAGCAACACCGGCGTGTTCGCAGGTATTAGTAATGACTTTGGAGAAAGCTATCGGCACTTAATCGATACAGTTGCACCAGACGCACCGGAGATTTCTGTTGTAGGCAATATTAATTCTGTTATCGCTTGCCGCCTGGCTTACCTTCTCGATTTGAAGGGACCGACCATGTTAGTCGACACGGCATGCTCTTCCAGTTTAGTTGCACTTCATCTTGCATGTCGATCATTGAGAAGTGGTGAGTGCGATATGGCGTTGGTCGGGACCGTCAATATCAGCCTAGTCCCTTTGTTGTTAGAATCGACAACCGGGGTAGGAGTTAAGGACATTCAGGACAATTTTGCTGCAGATAGTCACACCAAAACTTTTGATGAATTGAGTGATGGAATGTCTATCGGCGAGGGTGTTTTGGTGTTTGCATTGAAGCCGTTGGAAAAAGCGTTGGAAGATGGAGACCAGGTTCACGCGGTTGTTCGCGGTAGCGCAATTAATCAAGATGGGCAATCAGTTGGGCTCACAGCGCCGAATAGCAACGCTCAAGCCGAACTCATACAGTCTGCGTGGCGGGATGCCGGTGTAACTGCGCGAGAAGTGTCTTATATTGAAGCTCATGGAACAGGTACCAAACTGGGCGACCCGGTTGAGATCAGTGGTATCCAACAAGCATTTAAACAGGCGACTACGCGCAAGCAATTTTGTGGCGTCGGTAGCGTTAAAAGCAACATCGGTCACTTAGATAATGCGGCGGGTCTTGCGGGCTTGGCTAAAGTCGTACTTTCGATGAAATATGGCAAGCTACCGGCTAGTTTAAACTTCCGTCAACCCAACCGGCAAATACTGTTCGAACAATCACCAGTCTATGTTAATGATCGTTTGAATGAGTGGCTTCCGTCAAATGCAAAAAGCAGAGATAAAAGCGGCGCTAGTCAACAGAAGCTTATTGCTGGTGTGAGTTCATATGGATTAAGCGGTACTAATTGTCATGTAGTTTTGCAGTCTGCGAATAATTCTAAGAAAGAAAAACCAGAAAATGATGATACCCAAAGCTATCTTCTTCCATTGTCCGCTAAGACAGATATCGCACTTAAACAGCTAGCTCGAGACTATCTTACTTTTCTTGAATCTAATAGTAAGATTAAACCTAAAGACTTAAGTTTTACAGCTTCAACCGGAAGGTTACACCACAAGCGCCGTGTTGCTTTAGTTTATTCATCAGTTAATGAACTTGTTACACAGCTGTCTCACTTTATTGAAGGAGATAGTAACCAGTTACGAGATAGAAAAGTTAACAGACATTTCGAAAAACAAATAGATTTCAAAGATAAAGATATAAATACAGGTGTACATTCATCAACAGGTAGCCAGGAGCAAGACGAATTCAAGAAGCAAGAACTAACAGAAAAGGCAAATCAATTGCTTAAACATTGTCTCGCGGACGGCACCAAAAAAACTGAAAGAAAATCAAATCTTACGATTGTAGCGAGATACTATTGCGGTGGAGCTGAACCAAATTGGGAACAGTGGTTTGAAGGTACTAATGCAGCTCGAATTTCTATTCCGGTATATCCTTTCGCTGATCAACGTTGCTGGGTCGAAACAACAGGAGCCGGTGAAGCATTAGCCGCTAATCGAAATGGAGGGGTGGCACTGAATCACCCCTTGCTATCTCAGGTTTTGGAATCAAAGGATTTTTCCCTTTACCGAGTGACTTTAAGCGCTACTAGTCATTGGGAATTGTCTGATCATAAAGTTCAGGGTTCATACGTCTTACCTGGAACCTGTTATGTAGAGATGATGTTAGCCGTTGCAGACAGGTTAAACAAAGGAGATAAATCAAGCATAAACTTTGGAAGTATTCAGTTCTTAAGCCCTTTTATCGTAGAGGATTACCAACATAAGGAACTCCATTTGCAGTTAATTGGTGGAGCCGAAAACTACGAAATAAAAATTTGTAGTCAGGGAAATGATGGCGGCTGGCAAGAGCATGCTTTGGCGAAGTTAAGTCTAGATGAGGCTTCGATAAACCAGGATGAAATTCCTGAATCAGAAAATATGGGCGAACTGCTAAGTTCTTTACCAGTGTCGCTTGAACTGACTAGTCAAGATGATCTTGACAGAGGTCTGGAGATAGGAGGACGTTGGTATAACAGCTTAAAGCAAAGTTGGTGTAATGCTGAACAAACGGAATACCTAGTCGAACTATCACTATCTAAAACTTACGTTGATGAAATACAGGATTATCAATACCACCCAGCGCTACTTGATACCGCTATTAATGCTGCTAATCATATTGGGGGGAGTGGAGATCTCTATCTACCATTTTTCTACCGAGGGTTACGGATTTATACAAACCTACCGGGGAACTTCTTTGTCCACTTGATAAGAACTAGTGAACCAGAAGGGGAAGTCGTAACTTTCCAGGCAAAGTTGATGGATAGTTTAGGAAAAGTCTGCGCCACGGTTGAGCGTTACGGAATTAAAAAGGCTACGCAATTTGAAATGCTCAACAGGCCAAACTCTTCGGTTAATACGTTTTGCCTAAATTTAATAGCTAATGAGCGAGCGGTCGAGACAGAGGAAAAATTTCAAATCGATATGAAAGCTCAGGCGTTTCTGGTTGTTCATAATGGTGAAAAGGAACAGCTTGCTTTAGTTGAATTTCTGCGTAATAGAAATGCCGAAGTAATTGAGCTAAGGCAAGATCGGAAAGACTATATTACTTGTCTGGCTAAGTTGAACGAATTATCACTTGAACTAAGCGGGATTATTTACGCAGCAGGTTGGCAGTGTTTGAGTCGTGATGAAAGCAATTGTTCTCTGCTCCAATTGATGACAACCGTTAACAGTATCGTACAGCAAAAGTTGAGTTATTCAGGCAATTTTTTAGTACTCACACAGCACGCATTTGGTGAAGAAGTAAATCCTATGCAAGCTGCAATAGCTTCTTTTTCGCGCATCGCTTCTCTCGAAAATCCCCAGATGTCTTTGCTTTGTCTCGATATCCAAACCTTAGAGTTTGATGAAATCTGTTTTCAGCTACAGGAACCAAAAACAAATTCACAAGGCCATGCAAAAATTATTCGTGAGGGTCATAACCTATACGAATCTCTGGAGTTAGTCGAAATACCTCAGACTTTAAAACCTCTGCGTTTGAAAGATGAGGGTGTTTATTTTATTTCTGGTGGCTGTGGAGCTCTAGGGCTTGAACTGGCTCTAGAGATGGCTGCTCAAGCAAAATCTCAAGGGTTGAAGATTAAGTTAGTTCTAACAACGACTACTGAATTACCTGAATCAAAGGAATGGCCAACGCTAATCGATTCTGAGGAATCACCACAAAAGTTGGGGCTCAAGTTAGAAAAGCTACTGGCAATATCCAAACTGGGTGTCGATCTTGACTGTGTTGTTCTTGATATTACCGACAATAATCAGACGCAGCTGTTATTGCAAGCGTTGCGTGAAAAAAGTGGCCCAATAAGTGGTGTTGTCCATGCTGCTGGTAGAGCCGGGGACGGTTTTTTAATCAATAAGTCTAGTGAAGATTTGCAGCGAGTTGTCTCTCCAAAAATTCAAGGTGCTTTGAATTTACATCAACTAACCAAAACAGATCCGCTTGACTTTTTTGTGATGTATTCATCCATCGCAGGTGTATGCCATGAAGCAGGTCAAAGTGATTATACCGCAGCGAATCGTTTTCTGGATGCACTTGCAACAGAGCGCCGCAGAGAAGGGCTTCCTGGATTGTCAATTGCGTGGCCAGCGTGGCGAGAAACGGGAATCGCTGTGGAGTATGGCGCAGTTAATGAAGATGAAATATTTCTGCCTATCAACACTAAGGAAGCTCTGCAAGCTCTATTGATTGCTATATCCGCTGGTTCTGAATTACCGCCATCGGTAGTGATATCTAGTGTTAATCCCCAAGCGACGGTGCAGGATTTTGAATCATTAAATCTTGCTTGTAGTGAAGAAGTAGCAGCGATGTTGAAAAGTGACGCGAATGAAAGTCGCGGAATGAATTCAAATTTGGGGAAGTCTAATGTAAATACAAAGCATACGGATTTAATCGGAATTTCGAAGCCTGATAAATACGACTTAATGGTTGCGAAGGTTTGGGGACAAGTACTCGATAAATCAGAATTGCATATTGATGATTCATTCAATGACTTGGGCGGAAACTCAATTTTAACGACCCAAAAATACCAAGCATTCGAGGAGTTACATTCTGGTGTAATAGACATGGCAGACTTGTTTACCTATACCACTTTAAGAGAGCAAGCATCTGTTTTTAGAAAGGTATTGGAACCCGTAATCACGCCAGAGCAGGGGCCTAATAAAGTAGCGACCGATGAAGCCATAATTGAACAACAATTGGAAGAACAACTCAGTAAGTTGGCTGCGGGAGAAATTTCCGTTGAGGATGTTCAGGGACTTATTTAAACCGAAGTTATTTACCGATGAATTTTGTTTAACCTTTTTAGGGGGTTAAGTGTTGTGGTAGTTAAAGGATTTTACTCATGAATACGATAAAAAGTTACATACTCAATCAAGTTGCAGAAAAAAAGCTGAGCCAAGAAGATGCAAAGCGGTTCTTGCTCGAAATAACACAGGCTAACGCGAACGAAATTTCCAAAAAATCAGATAATGACATCGCTGTGGTTGGCATGGCAGGACGATTTCCTAAAGCAGAAAGTGTAGAAGAGTTTTGGGAGTTATTGCGAGACGGAATCAACTGCATCGATGAGTATCCGCAAATAAGAGTAAAGGATGCCGAGCACGTTTTACGTAACCCATACTATATGGAATACGTCACCGGTATTGTTGCCGATCCAAAGGACTTAGACGATGCATATGCGCCAGCTGGTTATATGCGAGAAATTGACAAATTTGATGCGAACTTTTTCGGCATTCCGCCAAAAGAAGCAACCTATATGGACCCTAACCAGCGTCTCACATTGGAAGTAACTTGGGAAGCAATGGAAGACGCTGGTTACGGCGGCGAAAAATTATTTGGTAGTGATACAGGCGTTTATATAGGCCGAGAAGGGACTAATATTTCTCAGTATCGTTATAGTGCTAAGAAAGATCCCATGCAACTGACCGGCGCATGGGAAAGTATTATCGCGAGCCGAATATCCTATCTATTTAATTTTCGTGGCCCCTGTATGTTGGTAGATACGGCTTGCTCAGGGAGTTTGGTTTCAGTACACATGGCAGCTAAAGCAATTCTTAGTGGCGAGTGTAGTGCAGCGTTAGCTGGTGGAGTGAACATTGTACATGGAGAATTAAAACCTAACTTGCAAGGTGGCATGAGTATGAGTTCGGTTGAATCTGAAGATAGCATGATTCGTACTTTTGATGCCGATGCCAACGGTACCGTATGGGGTGAAGGGGTTGCAATGGTGATGCTCAAATCTATGCAAAGAGCGTTGCGAGACGGTGATAATATTCACGCCGTGATTAAGGGCAGTGCGATCAATAACGACGGCGCATCAAATGCGCTGACGGCGCCTAACGCTGAAGCCCAAGAAGAAGTTATTTTAAGGGCATGGAAAGATGCTGATATTGATCCGGAATCCCTTTCCTACATTGAAGCTCACGGTACTGGAACGGTGCTCGGTGACCCGATTGAATTTAAAGGGCTAACTAACGCTTTTCGCCAGTTTACTCAGCGTAAACAGTTTTGCGCAATTGGTTCCTTGAAAACTAATATGGGACATTTGGTCGCATCTTCGGGAATTGCTTCATTGTTTAAAGTTATTAAGTCACTTCAGAATAAAGAGATGGCTCCGACTATCAACTTTAATCAGCCAAATCCTTATATAAATTTTGCGGCAAGTCCTCTTTATGTCTCGGATAAACGTCAATCTTGGCCTTCAAATAACAAACCTAGAAGAGCTGCGGTTAGTTCATTTGGTTTTAACAAAACCAACTGCCATATGGTAATCGAAGAAGCTCCACAAATATCTGAGCGGCCAAGTGAACAAAAAAACTATTGCTTGGTAGTATCAGCTAAAAAACAGGAATTGTTGCGAGACTATGTTACTCGTTATCAGAATTTTTGCAGCGGAGATGAGTGGTCGCTGGCTGATCTTTGTTATACCGCTGCGATTGGTAGAGGTCATTACAATCATCGTATTTGTCTTATCGCTACTAGCAAACAAGAACTCCGCCAAGCATTAAAGCAGAGTTTGGCTGCACTGGATGGCCAACAAGTTGAAAATGTTTTTTATGGTGGCTTTTCGGTTGTGAGTGAAAAGAAAACACAACGTGGGCCAGGAGAAATTACTGAACGAGAAAGAAGGGTTTTTACTGAGCAGGCGGATCAAGCATTGCTTCAATATACTCAGAGTTTTGCTCAAAGCGATCTGCTGTCACTGGCTAAAAACTATTGCCAGGGAGCTGAAGTGGATTGGGCAAAGTGCTTCGATGGGGAGAAGTGCCGCAGACTTTCGCAGCCGACTTATCCTTTCGAGCGAGTTCGACTTTGGGCTGATCCTAAAATCAGTGAAGTGAAAGGGTACAAGTCTGTGTTGCACCCATTAGTTGAAAGACGCCTATCACAAACGGAAAACGAGTGGTTATATGAATCTAGTTTTAGTAACGAAACTCATTGGGTACTGGCAGATCATAAAATTAATCAAACAGGAGTAGTTCCGGGTACAACTTACTTGGAGATGGCACGATTTGTTGCTAAAGATGCGCTTGGTCTGGATGTTATGGAATTAGCTGATTTGTTTTTCTTGCAACCAATGATAGTAGAGGCAAACGATGTCAGAAATGTAAGAGTCAGCTTAACAAAGGTTGAGGACGGGTATCGTTTCAGCATCGTCAGTGCTAGCGAAAAAGAGGAGCAGGCTCATTGGCAGCAACATGTCGAAGGTAAAATAAAAGAGCAGCATCAAGTTTTCGAAAAAGATACCAGCTTTTTGAATATTCAGGAAAATGCCGAAGAGTTCATTGAAGAATATCTTAGTGAACAAGATACTGGTGTATTTCAATTCGGACCACACTGGAACTCAATTAGCAAGGCATGGATGAAAGGTTCGCAAGCACTCGCGACGCTAGCTTTGCCAGAAGAGTTTAAAGAGGAGCTGAGTGATTTGATTATTCATCCAGCCATGCTTGATAACGCCATGAATTTGACAAGCCAAAGTACGAGTGAAACCTATCTGCCTTTTATGTACAAGTCTTTTCAACTTTGCAAGCCGTTCACTGAATCGTTCTACAGCCTGGTGACTGCTAAAACTCCAGTCACGGGGGAAGAAGAAACTCATAGCTATGATGTTGTGATGGTCGATCTAAAAGGAGAAGTAATCGCAAAAGCCGAAGGCTACGTTACTAAGAAGGTCCATAATTTCGATTTTAACAATGGCGATATACATGAAAACGAATATCTTGCAACAAGATGGATCCCTCTAACGGATTATTCATCTAATTCAACACAGGTCGAAGGGCCATTGCTTGTTATTTCGAGTACTCAAAACCGCACAGAATTTTTACTCCAAGCTATGCAGAATCGGGGAATAGACTTCCGCCATGTAATCCTTAGAACTGCTGAAGAAGAGGTGCTTAAAGGTTCTTTCATCGCAAGCGCAGAGGGGTGTTCTCAATTACTGAAGAGCGAATTAGCGCAAGGAATTTCCGGAATTTTGATGGCGACTGATTATGCCGTATCCGAGGATGAATGTGATTATCTATTTGACAGTGAAACTTTTGCAAAACGACGCAAATTGAGCACCGATACATTGTTTTATTTGAGCAAGGCAATTTTGGATGAAAAGCTAAAGTTACCTTGGGGATTGGCAATCGTTAGCAGTGGAGCTTACGCAGTAGATGACTCTGATAAGCAATTAAATCCATTGGCGGCTTCTAACGCAATATTTGGACTCACTTTTGCCATGGAAACTTCCGGACTCGATTGTCGTGTGCTTGATGTTGCGGTTGACTCTGATCCAACCGATGTAGTCTCTCAACTGTTCAGTATACCTACTGGTAGAGTTGTTTCATTGCGTCAACAAAGGTGTTATCAGCAAGAACTGTTCCCTAAAACTTTACCAGAGGAACAGCCAGCTGATTATCGTGAGGAAGGCGTTTATATCATCACTGGTGGTCTTGGCGGTCTTGGCCTTGCTGCAGCTGGACACATTTCTAGTAATGCTAAGGCCAATGTTGTGCTACTCGGGCGTTCCAGTTTTCCTGCATCAGACAAATGGGAGTCGATTGCAGCGAATATGACTGACGAAAAACAGTCTTCTATTTGCGCAACGCTACTGACGCTGCAATCACAGTTAAAGTCAGTTAGTTATATGTCGGTAGATGTTACAGATAGCAAACAAGTAGCCAGTTTAATTAGTTCTTTGAAAGAGCGTTTCGGTCGAGTAAACGGAGTGTTTCATGCTGCCGGGATAGCCGGCGACGGTTTTGTTTTACGTAAATCATTTAACACTTTTGATTCGGTTTTAAAGCCGAAACTAGAAGGTACAGTCAATCTGCTTTCTGCGCTAGCGGCCGAATCAGTAGACTTTATTAGTTTGTACTCTTCAATTACTGCGCTAGTTGGCGGTGAGGGTCAAAGCGACTATGCGGCGGCGAATGCATTTATGGATGCTTTGGTGCAGGTTGCATTAGATAAAAATATAGCGATCAACTCGATTAACTGGCCGAGTTGGAGTGAGGTTGGAATGTCGGTCGATTTTGAGCTTGATACTGAAATGACGCCTTTTACTTCATTGACAACAGATAATGCATTCAACAAATTTGGTCAGATATTAGCTAACAACGTTACGCGTATATTGCCGGCAGATATTAACCCTGCGGTGTTCACCCATGTTCGCGACCAACTAGTGTTCTGCCTGTCTCCGGAGCTTGAATTGAAATTTCAAACAACTGTCGCATCTCCAGGCAATGAACAAAGCGAAGAAATAATTGAAGATCTCCAAATACTGGGTAAGAGCGAAGATGAACTAAGCGAAACAGAGGTGACTCTTGCGACCATTTATGCAAGCGTTCTGGGAATCGCAGAAATTGACATATTCACCAACTTCCAGGATATGGGAGGTAACTCAATCATGGCGACCCATCTACTTAAGATAATCGAATCGCAATATCCCGGAATTGTTGATATGTCGGATATTTTCTCTTACCCGTCTGTTGACGTCATGGCTGAATATGTTGACGACAAACGTGGGGTATCTAAGGAAGAAGACAATCTTCAAACCGAGCCTGCGAGGACGGACGATGATTGGGAAAATATCATGGACAGATTGACCAAAGACAATCAGTCCGTTGATTCGGTTTTAGAAGAGCTTTAAGGAATAGTTTGCTATGACAGCTCAGGATAATGATTTAACGAGAGAAGCGGCTCGAAAGGATTTACTTCGCTATATATTGCAACAGGTAAAAGAGAATAAATTGCCTAAAAGTGAAGCGGTTAACTATCTTAAGCTACTGGATCAAAAAGATGTCGACGTAGTAGGCGAGCCCATTGCAATTGTTGGGATTGCCTGCCGTTTTCCTGATGCAGATAATAAAGACGCTTTTTGGGAAAACTTGAGGGAAGGGCGAAATAGTATTAGAGAATTTCCAGATGCCAGGCTCAAGGAGTTAACTGCTGTGACTGATGAAGAACTACCTTTGTTTCGCGGTGGATTCTTAGATAGGGTTGACGAATTTGACGCGGAGTTCTTTGGGATTGCTCCACAAGTTGCGCATCATATGGATCCTTACCATCGATTAATGCTCGAAGTACTAGTCGAATCAATTGAAGATGCTGGCTATCAACATAGTGAACTTTATGGAAAGCAGGTAGGTGTGTTTATTGGAAATGACCACGCTCACAGGATGGTAAACAACTATCTTGACTTTATCGATATGCCAAAGCGTGATTTTAATTCTATGACCGGTTCTTGGTCAGCTTTGTTAGCAGGGCGATTATCGTATTCTTTGAATTTGCGCGGTCCTGCTCAGGTTGTTGATACTTCATGTTCATCTGGCTTAGTAGCTTTGGATGCTGCGGTAAAAGCGCTTGCTCAAAGCGATTGCGATAGCGCATTAGTTGGCGCAATTAATTTGATGTTTTTACCAATTAAAAATGTTGTTGGCGAAGTTGAAAATCAAGACGCTCAAGTGTGTGCATTTGACCAACGAGCAAGCGGAACTGTGTGGGGAGAAGGAGTTGCTTCGATAATGATAAAGCCATTGTCGAAAGCAAAGCGCGACGGGGATACAGTATATGGTTTAGTTAAAGGAGTGGCAGTTAATAGTGATGGAGCTTCCAATGGAATTACTGCACCAAGTTCTCGTGCGCAGCAGGAAGTTTTACTCAAATCATGGCAACGCGCAAAGGTTAATCCGGAACAAATATCCTATATTGAAGCGCATGGAACTGGGACTCATCTCGGAGATCCAATAGAGCTAAAGGGACTAAGCGGAGCTTTTTCGAAAAACACCGATAAAAAACAATTTTGTGGTTTAGGTTCGGTTAAAACTAATATTGGGCATACTGTCGGCGTTTCAGGCCTGGCGTCTATGATCAAAGTGTTGCTGAGTTTTAAGCATCAGCAATTAGCCCCTAGTCTCAACTTTCAAATTCCCAACCAGTTTGTTGACTTTTGCAATAGCCCCATCTTTTACAATGACGTGCTACGGTCGTGGGATGCGCCCTCACCACGTATTGCAGGTGTGAGTTCTTTCGGTTTAAGTGGGACCAACTGTCATTTGTTATTGCAAGAATATGAAGCAGACGATGAAACTTTAGCTGAGCATTCTGATATAGAGAAGATCAATAAGTGTTTCGCTCTTCCTATTTCTGCGCGCAATCCGGAGCTATTAACTGAAACTGTGCAACGCTATCTGGATTTTCTGGCCCGAGAACCGCAAACCAATCTGGCAGATCTTTGCTATACGGCCTCGGTAGGTCGTCCTCAGTATTCTGAACGAGTAATCGTTTTGGCAGATTCTATTTCGCTGCTTGTCGAGCGACTACAACAATTGATCATATCACTGCGTAGTCGAGTTAGCTCTGGAACGATTGAAGGTATATTTCGTTTATCAAACAGTCAGTCAGGTAATCAGAAGCAGGCCTCTCAATCCAAAATGAAGCCGAGTGAGTTAGGACGACAAGCTAACGGATTGTTAGATTCCGAAGTCTGGCCTACGGCAGAAAAGCTTGAGCTATTGGCTCAGCTTTATGTTGCCGGCGCTCAAGTAAAATGGACTCTTTTATTTAAAGATGAAAAGTTTAGACGCATTCACCTTCCATCCCAACCATTTATTAAGCAACGGTTTTGGTTTGAGGATACTAGGCGATCCAAACAAACTGCGAACAAATTAACTGTCAGAGGTTTAACCGACGAGGCCAATAACTCTGACCCCAAAGAAATGTATCGAGTAGCTAGAGTTGGTGAATCTATAAAGGACTTTAACAGTACGAAAAATAGCGACGAGTTTAGTACTATCGGTGCACAAGTTATTGCCTACGTTGTGTGCGATACTTTGGGCTATGATGCTATTCGATTGACCGATAATTACTATGCGTTGGGTGGAGACTCGATATCGGGCACCCGGATCATTTATATCCTGAATGAAATGCTTGGATTAAATGCCGAACTCTCAGACATTTTGGCCACTGAAAGTCTCAAAGATTTCATCGACTCTTTATGTAAACATAGGGGGCTCAACAAGGCGGTTGAACAACTTGAAGAGGGTGAAGCTACTTCTCTGAGTTCCTCGGTTAGTCAAGCGCCAAATTCCATCTCATCGACACAGATACCTATCATTGAAGAGGCAGAATATTACTCACTTTCCCGTGCTCAGCGTAGAATGTATATGCAGTCCGAACTTGATCCAAATGCTACTACTTACAATGCGACAGCAATAATTGAGCTAGCGCAAGCGCCTGTCATGGAAAAGGAACAAGCGATACTACAATGGTTGGTAGAACGCCACGAAAGCTTGCGCACCCGCTTTGAAGTGATAGATGGTTCTCCCATACAGAAGATATCAAAAGGAATAAAATTTACACCTGTTTATCTTGATGTTTCGGAACGAAGTGGAGAAATTCAGCAAGTATTGCAAAGCGTCGTTGAAGAGTACGTCAAGCCTTTTGACCTTTTAGTCGCGCCGCTATTAAGGGTGATCTTCATTAAGGTGCGTTTGCGCTATTTTATGTTGATAGATATGCACCATATCATTACTGACGGAGCTTCGGTTGGTATTTTTATTCAGGAATATATGGCGCTAAAAAGAGGCGGTTTGCTAGCCGATTTGCCTATTAGCTATAAAGACTTCGCAGTTGCAGATATCGCCCAGGTTAAAACGGAAAAATATCAACGACAGGTTAAACACTGGCTTGAACGTTTCGACGGAGATTTACCCGTAGCGCAATTGGATACGGATTACCCCAGACCGCCGGCTCGAGATTTTAGCGGCGCGACTTTGCATACCAGGCTTGATAGAAATGAGCTTCAAATGTTGCAGCGGCTGGCAGTAGCTCAAGGCTGCTCCTTGTTTGTGGTATTGATGTCTGCTTTTAGAGTTTTGTTAGCAAAATACGGTGCTGGTAATGATTTAACTATTGGTACACCCGTCAGCGGTCGCTATCAACACCAAACACACGGACTCATCGGAATGTTCGTTAACACGCTGGCATTAAGAGATACTGTTGAAAATAGTGAGCGTTTTACTGAACTGTTGGCGCGTGTTAAATCACGTACGTTACAAGATTTCGATAATCAGGATTATGCATATGAAGATCTGATCGAGGCTTTAGATCAAACTCATGTTCCCGATAGAAATCCTTTGTTTGATATCTGCCTGGTTTTACAAAATCAAGATATGGGATTATCGACCGATGGAGCGTTACAGGATGTTTCATTTGAGGCTGGAATTGCGAAATTTGACTTGACTGTATTTTGTCGAGTTAACGGTGAAGAGCTTGAAGTCAACTGGGAGTATGCAACGGCATTATTCAGCAGCGAAAGGATTGAAAGGTTAGCAAGGCACTTTAAGCAACTACTCAAGAAAGTTGCGATTGCACCCGAGGATAAAATTGCAGACATTGACTTTTTTAACGATTTAGATCGAGAGCAATTGTTAGATGATGATACAGCCAGTTCATTTAATCCTGTATTGGAGCTGAGCATTGGAGAGCTATTTGCGAGCCAGGCCGCTCGTAAACCAAATGCAATCGCAGCGGTCTATGGCGAAAGTACTTTAAGTTATACCGAGTTGCACAACCGTTCCAACCAGCTTGCTCATTATATTGTTTCGCAGGGAGTTGAGCAGGGAGATGTCATTGCCTTGCGGTTTGAATCTGGATTCGACATGCTTATAGCGATATTTGCCGTGTTGAAATCAGGCGCAGCTTATGTACCGCTCGATTTTGCCAATCCAATTGAACGTACTACTGGAATTTTGGATGACTGTGACGCGAAAATACTCCTAACCAATTCTGCTGATACTTTGTCGTTAACATCGAGTTTAAATGTTATAGAAACCGATCAACTTGATTTAAGTATGGAGTCGTCAAGTGATCTGAAACAGGTTGTCGGCGGTGACGATTTGGCATACATCATGTATACCTCTGGGACTACAGGTAAGCCAAAAGGTGCTTTAATTCGCCACAAGAGTGTGATTCGTGTTATCAAAAATACCAATTATCTGCATTTAGATGATGACGATGTTTGCTTATTGCTTTCGAACTATGCCTTTGACGGTTGTGTCCCCGACCTGTATGGAGCCTTACTGAACGGTGGTCGGGTAGTTTTGACAAACAAAAATGATGTCTTGGATTCAGATAAAATTGCTAAGCTAATTACGCAGCATCAAGTGACATCAATGTTTGTAACAACAGCACTATTTAATCTGCTAGTAGAGCAGCAGTTGGAGCATTTAGCAAGTATCAAGAATTTGATGTTTGGCGGTGAGGCGGTATCTTACAACCATGTTGAAGAAGCATTTAATGTTTTAGGTAAAGGACGACTTATCCATGTCTACGGCCCAACCGAAACTACGGTATTTGCTACCGCGTTGGTAATCGACAAGTTAACCCCAAAGATTAAAAGTGTTCCTATCGGTTATCCGATTAATCAAACTTCGCTATACATCCTTGATGAACAATATAAACCAGTCCCATATGGATGTACGGGAGAGTTGTACATTGGTGGTGAAGGTTTAGCTTTGGGGTATCTTAATAGGGAAGAACTAACAGCGGAGCGCTTTATTGATAACCCTTTTAATTCGGGAGAAAAGATTTATCGGACTGGGGATTTAGTACGCAGACTTAACGATGGTAGTGTGCTTTATGTTGGTAGAATTGATAGCCAGGTCAAGATTAGAGGGTTTCGAATTGAATTAGGAGAGATCGAAAACGTATTAGCCTCCATACCTCAACTGTCACGCGCTATTGTTGTTGATTTCAAGCAAGACAACAGAAAATATCTGGCTGCCTATGTTGTTGCTCGAACAGGCCAAAAAATTTCTCAGAAGTCATTGCGGCAGAAGCTCGCTGAATCTTTGCCCGAATATATGATCCCGGATAGTTTTTCATTCATTGAAGATATACCTCTTAATGCAAACGGCAAAGTTGATCGCAGGCGGTTACCTGCGCCTGTATTAGATAGTCTGGAAGCGTACATTGCACCTGGTAATCAACTGGAAGCTGACTTATGCGATGTATGGCAAGAATTACTCGGGATTGAAAAGGTTGGTGTTGAAGATAATTTTTTCCGAATTGGCGGAGACTCAATATCAGGAATTCAATTAGTCTCGCGATTACGTCAGGCTGGTTTTAGCTTGCAAGTAAAGGATGTTTTCGCTGCCCCAACAGTTTCTCAACTGGCCTGCTGGCTAAAAGAGCATAAAGCGGAAGTCGACTATGAAGCTGAGCAGGGCGTTTTGGAAGGTTCTTTTTCCTTGGCGCCAAGTCAACAAAATAATATTTCCCGGCTCTCTATGTCATCAGGTACTGACAGTTCAAGTCTAGAACTAACAGATTGCCAAGCTTTTATAATTCCCATAGAGAGCAATATTGAAGAAGACGTAATAAGAACAGCCGTAATAGCCTTAGTGCAACAGCATGACATGTTACGTTGCTATTTTGACATTGATGGAGGTGTCCAGAGTTTCTGCGACAATATTGATAAGATACCGAGAATTAGAAAAGTAGATGTATCCAACTACGATTTGTCGGTGGCTGAAGAAGAATTATTAAGTGTTGAATTCCAAAATCAGATTAGTGATTGGGTATCCAGTTGCGATTTGCGCGAAGCGCCTTTGTGGCAAATAGGTCATCTTACCGGCTATGTCGATCGCAAGTCGAAGCTTTGCTTTGTTGTTCCAAATTTAATTTGTGACGAAATATCAACGCAAACTATCGCGTCGGATCTACAAAGGCTTCTTTGCGGTGAGCCACTAGAAGCAAAAACTAGCAGCTACCGTCAATGGGAACAAGCATTAAATAAATTTACCAAAGAAAGCCAAACACACGAAGCATATTGGAGACAGGTTTGTTCTCAACCAAAACCCAAACTTGAAATTGTTGAGGAGAAGCCGCTTTCATTTGAACAAAACTATTCCTCCGATTCAATCAATATGGCAAATCAGGGATATCGTACAACAAGTAAAGAATTGGTGCTGAGTGCTTTAGCGATAACCCTGAAAGAAGTATGTGGGGAAAAGCTTAATTCAGTGTTACTGCGGGAGCAGGACAGAGAAGCGATATTCGACTCTTTGAATTTCACGCGTACAGTAGGCTGTTTTAATCGCAAATTCCCGGTAGTTTTGAACGCTCGCCAAAACATCACAGATACAATTATTCAAACTAAGGAGATGCTGCGGGGAATTCCTGCTCGAGGAGTTGGATTTGAGGCGAGTTCTCAATCGTCTCAGTTTTTTAATTCTGATATGCCTGTGATCCAGGTTAACTATTTAGAGAAAAACGACTTTAATCCTAACGTACTGTATCTCCAAAAAACAAGCTGTTTTGCTGATGATGCCGCAGCGAGATCCGGGGCGAGAGAGAACATTGGCTTAGCAATCGATTGTTTATTGGTCGATGGTTTATTAAAACTGACCATTCATTCATATCTTTCTCAAGGCATATCGCAACAGATATACAAGTCATTTGAAAGAAATCTACAAAGAGTTATCGAACACGGCAAGCAAACAGCAAATATAGGAGGCGAAGCGACGCCTAGTGACTTTGACGTAGATTCACTTTCTATTTCAAGGTTGCAAAAAATTCAAAATAAACTGTCAACAAATGGTACGCAAAAAGCTGCAAATCGAAAACGTTCTAACAAACATAAGATGAAAATTTAACTAAGGAATATATATGTTGGGCTTACTACAAAGAGCACAGGATAGCGATATTTCCCTGTGGGTAGAAGGTGATGATATTGAGTTATCTTACGGAGAAGATGCGCCGGACGAATTGTTTATCGATTCGCTGAGGCAGAAAAAATCGGCGTTACTAGATTATTTAAATGAAAAACAGATTTTTAGTGAAGAAGCCTTTGAGCAATTCTTAACTACAGAGTCTGCTGCAAGTGGATTTGAGGAGTTCAAAAATAATTCGATTATGCAGGAACAAGGTACCAATAGCGTCGAAGCGATTTTCCCTGCAACCAGTTTACAACAAGGCTTTGTTTATCACTATTTGAGTCAACCTCAGGATGATGCTTATCGTGTACAATTGCTACTCGACTACCACCATGAACTTAATATCAAACTTTACCAAAAAGCCTGGCGCATGGCGTCGCAAAGCTTTCCTATTTTAAGGACTGCCTTTGATTGGGATGGTGAAGGAGATATTTTGCAAGTTATCAGTAGTGCACCTTCGATTGATGAAAGTAAATTTAGCTATCAAGACCTCAGCGGCTTAGATGAGGTCCAACAGCAGCAAAAGTTACAGCAGATCTTACAACGAGATCGTTTGCAGGGGTTCGATTTATCGCAACCAGGTATGCTCAGGTTTATCATTATTAAACTTGATACTGCACTCTACACTGTGCTCAAGACGGAGCACCATATTATTAGTGACGGTTGGAGTAGTGCAATATTGTTGCAAAGAGTGCACCAATACTACGCCGACCTTGTGGATGGTAACCAGCCAAAACTCAACGTAGAAACTGCTTACTTAAAAGCCCAAGCATATTATGCTAAACAAGCAGATAAGATAAATACTTACTGGAGCGAAGCACAAAAACGATTTGATGATCCCAATGATCTTAATCCTCTTCTTAGTAACCATTGTGAACTGAATCAGGTTAGAACTCTTGAAAGAGCTACAGAGACAGTTAAATCAATTCAGGGTCAATCATACCTGAGACTGAAAGAAACATGCCGCAAACTTGGAGTGACCGTAAGTGTTGCGATTCAGTTTGCTTGGCACAAGTTAATTAATCTTTACACACAAGACGAAAAAACCACGGTAGGAACTACTGTGTCAGGACGAGATATTCCTGTTGATGGAATTGAAGCAAGCGTCGGTTTGTATATTAATACATTGCCACTCGTGATCGATTGGGGGCAGTGTGAGACCGTTGAGCAGGTGCTACTACAAATTCATCGGTTAAGCGCCGATCTAAATAGTTACTCTAATGTTCCACTAGCTAGTTTGCAGCAGGATGGGGAAAGATTGTTTCATAGTTTGTTCGTGTTCGAGAACTTTCCTATGGCTGAAGAAACTATTGGCTCAAATGCAACTCAGAGCGACCAAAACTTAGTTAGTTTTCGCCAATCAGTTGGCAAGGTAGATTATCCACTCTCATTAACAGTGTATGATCAAAATGATAGCTTGCTGATGAAGCTCGAGTATGGAGAAGAATGGCTAAGCTCAAATAAAGCTGAGAAGTTGCTAAACCAAGTTGCGAAAATAATTGATACAGCAACAAAAAATCCACAACAACTTCATCGAAAGATATCTCCTTTGGATGAAGAAGAGTACTACAAGCAGACAAAGTTATGGAATCAAACTCAACTTTCCGTGGCAAGTGATACCTGTGTCCACCAGCTCCTTGAAAATCAGGCAGAAGATACTCCCGAAGCTATTGCATTAAGATTTGAAGGAAGAGAGTTCTCCTATCGAGAAATAAATAGCCAAGCTAACCGGTTGGCGCATTTGATCCGAAAAAAACTCGGAGTTCAATCGTTCGAAGATAAGCAATCTACTTCTGAGCAAAAGTCCACGCAGGTAGAAAATATCCTTATCGGGCTGTACTTACAGCCGGGTCTCGAAATGATTATTAGTATGTTAGCCGTGCTTAAATCAGGTGCTGCTTATGTCCCCATATCTCCCGATTTTCCTGCGCAACGTAGTAGTTTTATTCTAGAAGATACCAGAGCTAATTTAGTAATTACTCAACAAGCGCTTTTACCGACACTTAAGGAGTTATTAGTTGATAGTGACTATTCTCCACAATTGTTATCTGCGGACAATGAAGAAATTAAGACGCTCTTAAAAAATGAATCAGATAATAATCTGTCTATTGCTGTTAATAGTGAACAGTTAGCTTATGTGATTTACACATCGGGCACGACTGGTAAGCCTAAAGGTGTAATGGTTGAACATAGGAATGTAATCAATTTTTTAGCTGGAATGGATAACAAGCTAGTTCCACCCGAACAACTGATCACTTTAGGCGTTACTTCAATTGTTTTTGATATTTTTGTACTCGAGCTATATTTGACTTTGATGAAAGGTGGGACGCTGGTTCTCGCCTCAGAAGAGCAGCGCCAAAGTCCGTCAAAACTGGTTTCCTTGATCCAGACAAGTCGGGCGACGTTGGTTCAGCTAACGCCAAGCCGCTTACAGCTATTATTATCTGAGGCTCGCGCGGAACAAGTTTTTGCCGATGTTGATTTACTATTAGTTGGTGGTGAAGCTTTTCCGCAACAGTATTTACCGCAGCTGCAAGCCGTATCTAATCTGAGATTATTTAATGTTTATGGCCCAACGGAGACAACCGTTTGGTCAAGTGCCAAATCCCTCAATGATGTAGAGCGCGTTAACCTGGGGGAGCCAATTGCAAATACTCAGGTTTATGTACTGGATAAGGAGCAACAAGTACTACCGATAGGTTGTCGCGGCGAGCTATATATTGGTGGCTTAGGGGTAACTCGAGGTTATCTCAATCGACCGGAATTGACGACTGAGCGGTTTATCGAAAATCCTTTTTTCGAAGAACAGGATAAGATTCAAGGTACAAACCGGCTATATCGAACCGGTGATATAGTCCGTTGGTTATCCAATGGCGAACTTGAGTATCTAGGACGCAGTGACTTTCAGGTCAAGATTCGCGGCCACCGCATAGAACTAGGCGAAATTGAACACGCGATAGGGCGCTTGGAAAATGTCAAACAAACGGTAGTGATAAATAAAGAAAGAGAAGGAAATCAATACTTGGTGGCTTATATTGTTCCTGTTTCTGAAGAACGTTTTGAGCCTGACGAACTTATTAATGATCTTGCCGTAGTGCTACCTGATTACATGGTACCCGATAGCTTTATGCAATTGGACGCATTACCTATAACCATTAATGGCAAGCTAGATAGGAAAAAACTTCCGGAGCCGGAGTTTGGATCACGGCTCCCATATGAGGCACCCCGAACTGATTTTGAGGAAAAGCTATGCCTGGTTTGGCAACAAATCCTGGGTGTTGAAAAAGTCGGCATTAGTGACAATTTTTTTCGCATTGGTGGAAACTCAATTTTAGCGATACAGTTGACCGCGGCAATCCGCAATAACTTGAATGTTGACATTCCACTCGCTATTTTACTTGAACAGAAAACCGTAAAAGGGGTCGCTGATAAATATCAGGATGTTGACCTTATCCCTAAAACAAAGCTCTCTCCTTACCCATTATCTTTTGCTCAGGAGAGAATGCTGTTTTTCGAGCGTTTCGACCAGGGCAGTAGCGCCTATCATATCCCATACTTTGTCAAATTAACCGATGATTTTGAGCCAAGTTATATGGAAGCAGCTTTTGACATTATTGTCGCGCGGCACCCAGTACTAAAGACGCTCTATCTTCAAGATGAGTTGGGTCGTGATTATCAACAGTTACTGGATTATAAATCTGATCTAACGACTATTATCGTAAAGGATGCAGGAGAATTTAAGTCAAGAGTTTTCGAAGAAATTCATCGACCATTTGACTTAACCAAAGAAGCAAGTATTCGTACAGCGGTCTATCACCAAAATGTGCAAAAATATTTATTAATCGTATGGCATCATATAGCATTTGATGGCTGGTCGACTTCCATTTTTATGCGTGAGCTTGGCCAAGCTTACCAGCTCGTAAAACAGGAGCAGAAAGTAGAATGGCCAAAACCTGAGATTCGTTATGTTGATTACGCCGCTTGGCAGAGAGAACGGTTGCAAGGTATTTTTTTCGAGCGCTTGAAAAACTATTGGCAAGAACAACTCTCAGAATTTGAAACCTTACTTTTACCAACGGATTACCCGCGTTCTAGCAATGTTAGTTTTGAAGGGGATAACTTTTCGTTTGAGTTGAACGAGAAGCTTTCGTCGCGACTTAAAGAAATATCGAGAGAACAGAACACGTCTTTGTATACGGTAATGCTAAGTGCTTTTTATATTCTCTTGGCAAGAATCTCAGGACAACAGAATATCATAGTCGGAACGCCTTCCGATAATCGGCATCACCCACAGACTCAAGGTCTAATAGGCCTACTTGTTAATTCATTGGCTTTGCGTACCGAAGTAGAACCACTTATGACTTTGTCATCGCTAATTAAGCAAGTTCATGATGTTGTAACCCAGGCAAAAATTCATGAAGAGCTACCCTTTGAGCGCCTTCTTGAAGTATTAAAAGTGGAACGAGATACTTCACGTCATCCGCTTTTCCAAGTGATGTTTAGCATGGCGGTTGAAAACAATATGGTTGAGTTTCAGGCAGGTTTGCCTTTTTCCGCGGTTCCGTTAGATGAAGAAACTGACATATATACTCCTGCCAAATTCGACCTTGATCTGAGTCTAAGTGACCAAGGTAAGAAAATTACCGGTACCATGAATTATGCAGTTAATCTTTACTGTCGGAGTAGTATTGTTCGATTAGTCGATATGTATCAGGTTATTCTTGAAACGATGGCTAATAGCACTCGGCAGAAAGTTATAGATATCGAGTTACTATCTGAAACGGAACGCCATCAAATACTTTACCAATTCAATCAAACTGATGCGGATTACCCGCGGGATATCATGTTGCATGATTTGTTTGAGCAGCAGGTTAAGAAAAATTCGCAACAGGTCGGACTAACTTTTGAGGATAGAAGTTTGACCTACCTGGAATTGGATGAGCTATCCAACCGTCTGGCAAATAAAATTCTTCGAGAGTATAAGAAAGTTGATGGCTCCCGCTTACCTGCAGGGACTTTTATTGCACTTTATTTAGACCGTAGTCCGGAAACTTTTATTAGTATATTAGCTGTATTGAAAGCTGGTGGGGCCTATGTGCCAATTTCACCAGAGCACCCGCGTGACCGGGTCGAGTTTATTCTGGCCGATACCCGGACACCGCTAGTCGTCTCACAACGGAAATACGTTGCTGACCTTGAGGAGTTGATTGAGAATTTGGGACAACAGAGTTGTGTCGTTGCTGCGGAGGAAATAATTGCCGAGCGGGAATCAAATTATGATGATGCTGTGCCCGAAGTCGATAGTACCGTAAATGATTTGGCATATATGATTTATACCTCCGGTACTACCGGAAAACCAAAAGGCGTAATGATAGAGCACGCCGCAATCGTAAGCCGCTTTTTCGGTTGGAAACGACTCTATCTAAATGAGGCTGTTGGTTGTGTATTAAATATGGCGGATTACGGATTTGATGTAGCGACAGCTGATTGGATTCGAGCTCTTTGTTCCGGTGGACGACTGCTAGTTTGCCCAAAGGAGAAACTTCTAGATGCCCCTGGTCTGATTGAGCTAATTGAAGAAAATGACGTAGGCCTTGCTGATTTTGTCCCTGCCACAATACGCAGTTTAGTCGAGTACTTAAATCTGTATAAGCGAAAAATGCCGTCAATTAAGCATCTCATAGTTGGCTCGGATGTATGGAATATGCAAGACCATTTTAACACGCAGCAGTGCTTAGAGCCGAGTACTCAATTATACAATGCTTATGGAGTAACTGAGTGTACAGTTGATACTTCGTGTTTTTCAATTGAGCCGGAGTCTCTTAAGCCATCGGGACTCTCAATTATCGGTCGGCCACTTGCTAATGTGCGAGTTTATGTTTTGGGTGAAGGCTTACAGTGTCAGCCTGCAGGCACACCAGGTGAACTTTATATCGGAGGTGCCGGCCTGGCAAAAGGTTATCTGAATCGGCCCGAGTTAACGGAAACCCGTTTCATTAATAATCCTTTTGCCACGCCTGAAGATTTGGCCAAAGGATATGATCGATTATATAAAACAGGCGACCTAGTTCGTTGGCTGCCTGACGGCAATCTCGAGTTCCTGGGACGAAACGATTTCCAGGTTAAGATAAGAGGTTATCGTATTGAGCTCGGTGAAATAGAGCATGCATTAGCACAATTGAACGGCGTAAAACAAGCCATAGTAATCGACCGGGAAAAGGATGGCAGAAAGTATTTAGCAGCTTATGTTGTATCAAATCTTGGACAAAATTTAGTTGAAGACTCTCTACGCGAACTGTTGTCGGAGACTTTACCGGAATACATGATACCAAGCACTTTTAGCATGCTTGATAAAATTCCTTTGACAGTTAACGGGAAATCAAACCGCAAAGACTTACCCGAACCATTATGGCGTGATAGGGAAGATTATATTGCGCCTAGCACACCTATTGAGATTGCTTTATGTGAGATATGGAAGGATGTCCTCGGTTTGGAAAAGGTCGGAGTAACTGATAATTTCTTTCATATTGGTGGAGATTCTATTCTGTCTTTGCAGGTTGTTAGCCGCGCGAATGCCGTAGAAATCAACCTTTCAACACGTATGATTTTTGAGTTTAATACCATTGAAAAGCTGGCAACTCAAGCTTCTTCTATCCGCCGTTCAATTTCACAGGAAGATTGCGAAGGTGGATTGCCGTTATTGCCAATCCAACAAGATTTTTTTACCATAGAAGAAAAGGCTCTACAAGATACCAATAAGTCAGGTTTCTTCAGTAAGTTCTTAACAATGTTTAAGCCTGACGGCAGTTGCTCAGAAAGAGAAGGAGGCGACATAAAATCATTAGGCCACTTTCATCAATCTCTGTTAACAAGTGTTCCCGCGAAGTTTGAACCCGTTTTTTTGAGTCAGTTAGTGACGGCATTATATCGACGCCATGATGCTTTTCGCTTAAGGTTTTCCAGAGACAATGACCAAAACTGGCGTGCAGAATTTGTAACTCTTACCGAACAAGAAATGGAAAAGAGTATACGGATTTACCATCTGCAGTCTAGTGAAGAATCTGGTTATTTATCTGAAATCAAGCGCATAGCGGAAACTGAAAAGACCGAATTTGATATTCAAAATGGTCCCTTGTTAAAAATTGTTTACCTAGTTGGCGCCAAGCCAGAGCAAAGCCGCTTACTCTGGATTATTCATCACTTAGTTGTTGATGGTGTTAGTTGGCGTATATTGCTAAACGACTTAATTCAAGCTTACAGCCAGTTCATTTCAGGTGAGCCAGTACAGTTGGCAAGTAAGACGTCTAGTTATCAATTGTGGGCGAGTAACTTGGTTGATTACTCCGGGAGTGAAGCGCTCAAAGCTGAAGGAGACTATTGGGTGAACCGCCTAAATCAGCCTGTAGAACCGCTTAAGGTAGATAAGGACGCGCGTGATAATCGCTGGTCAATGTCAAAAAGTATTGCTGCCGAGCTGGACGAAGAGTATACCCAATTGCTTTTAGGGAAATGCAACTCAACCTATCAAACTCAAATTAATGAGCTATTACTTTCGGCTCTTTTTCTTGCATTTTATCGATGGCAGGGAAATAGTTCACTCCGAGTTATGATGGAAGGCCATGGTAGAGAAGATATATTTGATGAAATAGATTTGAGCGAAACTGTTGGCTGGTTTACAAGTTTATTTCCGGTAACTCTAGCGCATCAGCAAGATAAACAAGGTCTTTCTTTGGCGAAGTTAATCGCTGACGTCAAAGCGCAAGTTAGAGCTGTCCCTGCTAATGGTATCGGCTACGGCATATTACGTTATTTAGTTAAAGATGAACGCATAGTCGCTTCGGAGTCTCGAAGCTTGACAGATATTCTATTTAATTATCTTGGCCAATTCGATGATAAGAATAAACCCAGCGAGAAAGATGAACTAGTCTTTTCTGTTTTGGATGAGAGTACTGGTAGTGACGTCAGCCGAAATTTACAACGGAGCCATAAACTAAGCATAAATGCACTGGTAATCAACAATAAACTAAGTGTAAACCTGGATTTCAATAAACAAGAATTTCGCACCAAGACAATTCAAAATTTTGTAGACATGTTAATTGAGGCTCTACAAGAAGTTGTTCGGCATTGTGAATTGAAATCTAGCCCTTTCTACGTCAAAAATTTGCCTCGAAGTGTTTTCGATTTAGCAATGAGTGACGGAGCGTCGAAACATCTGTTTGAGCCCCTTGTAAGATTTAATCAGGAAGGAAAAAACGAAGTCATTTATTGTATCCCTCCGGCGGGGGCGGGCGCTGAAGCTTTCTTTAAGCTGGTGCAAAAAATAGATACCGAAACACCGGTCTCCATTTGTGAGAATATCGAGTTGTATACAAATTCGCTCTATTCGCTTCCGAGTTTGGCGGAATACTATGCGCAGTTAGTTATCAATCAACAGCCGACTTCCCCTGTTTATTTAGCAGGGGCCTCTCGTGGTGCAATTTTAGCGCATGACGTCGCTGCCAGACTGATTGCTAAGTCAATTCCTGTCGCCGGCGTGTTTTTTATCGATCCGATTGGCTATACGATGAAAAAAGAAGACATGGTGCGTATTGGCAAGGACTCTCGAGTCACGCGGTTTTCAATTGAAAAGGAAGAAATTCTTAACCACTCGTTGCACTTGTTTGACTACACCCGAAAGCTTGGAGCATATACGGGCTCGGGCCTAATATTTCAGAGCGAAGGTGACATGCAAAAATCAGGTGACTGGTCGGAAGTGGAAGGTCTAATCGACGAGTACTATCAGTTTTTCGATAAGCGGGAAAGTTTACCACTTGTATCTTTTGGGCTAGCACCCATTTTTCCAAACTGCCAAGCCATCCATTTAAAAGGACATCATGGACAACTGCTAGACATTGTGAACTTAGACCTGTTAGCGCAGGAAATAAACATATTTATCAGGCAAAGCAAAGTTCAAACCTAGCTATGTTAATTCGGTAGTACCGATATAGTTTCTTTTAATCGAAAGGAGTTAAAGTAGCAAGTAAATAGACAATAGTGTTCTATATGTTTTTTATATTTTGGGAAGTCTAAGAGGTGTTTAGGTCGACGCCTTTTATTGACAGCGAATAATTTATCTTAATGAGAATTAACAATGAATAAAAATTTACCGGAAAAACTAAGGCCAATGCTTCTTCCAATTAAGCTAGATTCGCTTGGTTTGTTTTTCATAAACTTCTTGATTCCGATCGTTGCTCATAAAAATTTTGACGCAAATGGTTGGCAGATGGGTTTGTTATTTTCTTTACAAGCGATAGGAACGGGATGTAGCGCTCTGTTGTTTTCCAGACGTGTTAATCGATGGAACAATCGTTCTTTGTTGATTCTATTTGGATCAGTCATCAAAGCGGTTGCTTATATCTTGCTTTATTTGGCTATCATAAACACTCAATATGAAATGATGGTGGCTGCTACTTTTTGCCTGGGCTTTGGTACTGGTATATTTTGGCTCGTCTGGCAGACTTGCTTCGCTCAGATGAGCGAGTTTAAAAACCGGGCAGAAATATTTGGTGAAGCTTCAAGGCAAATGGGATTAGGTGTTATGTTCGGCTCAATTGTAGCTTTCACCCTGATATCACTGGCAGAAGATTATAGTCAACCCGATTGGATCAGTTATATGGTTATTTTGCTGTTTTCGATAAGTTCTACAATTGCGGCAGTTTTGAGTTACAAAGCCGTAGCAGCAATGTCAAAACAAGATACTGCTGTTGAACAAGAAATATCGATACCATTAAAAATTACGACTATTTCTATATTTTTGTTTGGCATGATTTTTATTGGCCAACTGTCTGGTTCTTTAGTGGCACCGTTTTTAGAAGTTTATCTTTTAGATCATCTTAATATTACCAGTATAGAAGAGCTGTCGATTGCTTATATTCCTGGCGGTATTATCTCGATGATCGTTGCACCAAAATTAGGCCGTTTCGCGGACAAAATTAATCCTGCATTATTCTTGGGCTGCGCGAGTATCATTGGTGCGACAACCACCTGGATTATGTTGCAAGTGACGAGTATCTGGCATATTAGTGCGCTCTTTGTTATCGATGCTACCGTAATTACTTCAGCCGGACTCGTCCTGTCTAAGTTGATTAGTGAAGTAGCGGGAGAAAACAAGGGAAGCGCATTTGGACTACAAGGTTTTATTAGTAACTCGGGGGCGATCTCCGGTCCTTTGATTGGGGGATTTTTCTGGGAGGTCCAAGGGGCAACTGGCCCGCTAATGTTCTCAATTTTTACCGAGGCTTTCTTGGCAATCTGTTGTCTCGTAATACTGTTACCTGCCTTACAAAGAAGTAAACATTTTTCCGATTTAGCGAGATCAAGTTCTAATAGTTAATTAACCAGGAGACTAATTAAGTGACAGCAATTACTTTATTTGCCATACCCTACGCAGGAGGTTCAGCCGATGCAATTTACACTAAGTGGCAAAGAGAGCTAGGTGAAGACATAGAATTAGTTCCTCTGGAATACGCTGGTCATGGAATTCGCATGGCCGAAAAACGCCATGACACAATCGATCAGACAGTGGCTGAGATGTTACTGCATATTATTCCTGTGGCTCGTGAGAGACCTTACGCCATTTACGGACATAGTATGGCATGTGTGGTTATATATGAACTGTTAAAGGCGATTGCTAAACGAGGGTTTCCCTCTGCGAAAAGTGTGTTCTTGTCCGGGCGAAATCCGCCTCACCGTGAATATAAAAGCTGCTTGCATGCTTTGCCGGACAATGAATTCTTGGAAGAGATCCGAAAGATAGGTGGGACACCACAAGACTTTTTTGAGATTAAGGAACTTCGAAATACATTTTTGCCTATTCTGCGCAACGATTACAAATTGGTGGAGCAATATAGAATACAAATGCCTCAACATGTCACTCATGCAAACTTAAGTTTCTTTTATAGCGACAACGACAGTATGGTCAGCTTAAGCAATGCTTACGAATGGCAGGAATATACATATGGACACTTCTCTTTGCACCGATATCATGGAGGACACTTTTTTATACATGATTATTATCGGGATATTTGTGCGAAAATGCGCAGTAAACTAACCGCCGAGTGCCAGCTAGTTTAAATAATTTTTTAAGGCGGGTTATAGTCGAAAACATTTACGTTTAACACCAAAAGCGATAGGTAATACTTCATCTGTTAAATACGCGTGAGCCAGGAAGGAAATAATGAGTGAGAAAAGTGAGAGATTTAACACCTACGACGTCTTTGCTGATATATACGATCGTTTTTGGGGAGAACGTTGCCTTGCGATGTTGCCTGCTATAGAAATGTTTGTATTGAGCAAGGTTTCGGAGCAAGGAAAAATTTTGGATCTATGTTGTGGAACTGGACAAATGGCCGCTAGCCTATTGCACAAAGGATATTCGGTAACAGGCATCGATGGATCTGCAGAAATGATAAGTTTGGCTAAGAATAGGGCAGCAGAAGCCGAATTTATTGTCAGTGATATTCGCGACTTTTCGGTTACTGAACAACATGACGGCGCTGTATCTCTACTTGATAGTTTAAACCATATTATGAGTTTAGATAGCCTGATCAAAGTCTTTAGTAATGTCAATTGTGCGTTAAAGCCTGGCGCGCCATTCTTTTTTGACCTACGCATGGAAGAAGGATTTCGCTATTATTGGGGCGGAGAAGATCACGAAGAACTTCCCAATATTATCGAAGAAGATTTGGTATTTGTCCCCAAGTCTTCTTATGATCAAAAAAATAGAATCGGCCATAGCCATTGCGCCATTTTTCGTCGACAAGACAATTGGCAAAGGTACGATCTCAAAGTTGATGAACGTTACTATTCTTCCGAAGAAATAAAGGCTGCTCTAACTCAAACGGGATTTAGTCTGGTTCAATCGCTACGTGCAAAAGAAGACCTTAAAATGGATGTGGTTGGGCGTTCGTTGTTTTTTTGCGTTAAAAAATAATGCAGTCAGAGTGAGCTCAGTTTTGAGAGAGTTTTCTCTAACAAACCAACTAGATCTTATGGAAAAGACTGTTCACTCAATGTTTCAAATATCAGTTCGCCATCTTTTTCGACTATTTCCCAAAAAATGTAATTTCCGGAGGTGACATCACCATTTTGGTCGAATCCAACACTGCCCGCGGCACCCTCAAAATCTAAATCTTGTGACAAGTTTGCTAAGGCGAGTGAATACCCCTGAGGGCCGACATTAATTGTTATTGCAGCGTCAGAAGAAGCTTTTGAAAGTTCTCTTAGATTATTTTTAATTCCCGATGATGAATTATTTCCAGCAACACTCATCGACAATGCCACCAGATAAACTGCGTCATAAGTTGATTCAGTAAAGACCGGTGGTTCTTTATCAAAACTTTCTAGATAAGCTTCGCGAAAGGAAACATAATTTGGGGAACTCGATGGAGCAGTTGGTGAACTACCGCGCATTCCTAGCAATACTTGACGGGGAGAGTTATCTAACAATTCCTGTCGCTTATTGCCATCAACACCATAAAGTTTTGGGAGAGAAGGTATACCGCTGTTAGCAAGCGAGACCATTATATTAGCACCATCGATAATAAAACTAATTACAATGATTGCATCCGGCGTACCATTTGCAAAAACATCGCTTACAGCTCCGCCAAATTCATCTGTTTTGGACTCAGGATAACTCACAATGGTTAATACTTGTCCACCTAATTCTTCGAACCGTTGCGAAACTGAATTTTGTAACCCTGAACCATAAGCATCGTCGCGATAAATAATACTAATGGATTGATTACCGTCTGCAATTAGCTTTTCTGCCAGAAACACACCTTGAAATGCATCAGAGGCAACAGTCCGCCAAATAAGATCGTTATCCTCCAAAGAAGAGAGAGCCGGAGAGGTAGCAGAAGGAGAAATGACTGGCGTATCACTACTTACAACAATTGGTGAAATACTAAGGGTCGTGCCACTCCCTGCGGGACCAATGATGCCAACAACACCTTCAGTGATAAGCTCTTCGGTCATCTGCATACTGGCTTCTGTTGAACCCGTTCGGCCTAACCTCGTATCGCGTACAAGAAATCCAATTTCTCTACCATTAACGCCACCGGCTTGATTTATTTCGTAGGCTGCAAGCCTCGCAGTACTGACCATATCAAGTCCAAAACCGGCTAGTGGTCCGGTAATGGGAGCTAGTATGCCTATTCGAATTTGTTCTGGTGTAACTTCTACGACCTCATCATCGACGGAAGTATTGCACGCTAACAAAAATGTTAACGTAATTGCTAGCTTAAACTCTATGCATCTTTTAAATAACCTAGTTAACTTCATAGGTAATACCTAAACTGATTTGTTGCTTTAAGCCTGGAATATCTATACCTAGGAATCCTGGCTCGACAAAGTCCTGATCAAATAAATTATCAACCTTTAATTGAAAGCGAGTGTTGCCCCAGCGTTTTGAATAGCTTAAACCTACCAAAGAATATTCTGGCAACTGATAAGGTTGCAATAAATTCTCCCGAATGTTTGAGTTGGTTGCTCTTCTTTCTGACGAGTACTGATAAGTAACACCCCAGCTGCTAGTTTCATCTAACAGATAACGGTATCTAATAAAACTCGTTAATTTGGGATACATTGAAGTTGGTGCAACTTGCGGCGCCTGAAATAAAATATCTGTTTCATTTAGCATGTCTTGATATGCTAAATTTACGATAAGCGAATCTTGATTTCTTATCCATTTGACCTCAGTTTCTATGCCTGAGCCTTCTTGCTTCCCCGAGTTTTGTGGTTGTACGTTGGGACCGAAAGGGAGAAGCTCTACCTTATTTTTAATCTCCGTTATCCAGAAGTTAAAGTTAATTGCTAACTCGCTAGAAACTTTCCATAAGAGTTCAGACTCCAAAGTAATTGCTTCTTCAGGAAGTAAGTTAGCATTGCCGATAACTTCACCGGGATAAATTGGTTGAGCATAAAGCTGCATTGCTGCAGGTGCCTTGTAGGACGAGCCTAGTAAAAACTTGGACGAAATTTTCTCGGTGAAGTTTGCAACATAACCTAATCTGTAGTTTAGGTTTGAGCCGTATATGTTGTGATCATCATTTCTTATGTTAAAGGTAAAGGCCTGATTGTCTTTAATGTTCTTTTGCCATTGAACAAAAGCGCCTATATTTTTTAATACAACATCATCTCTAGGTTGAGCAAGAGCCGTCTGGTTTCCGGTGCTAGCGTCGACACTAAACACTTGTATTAGAGACTCTTCGTCGTATATATAGTCGATGCCGAAAATTATAGAATTTGTCGTATTTTGATTGAAGTGTAATTCGGTATTCAACTCATAGGCATTAAATTCGAATTCTCTGTGTGGGAAAACTGATGGGTCACCAAGACTCAACCTCTCTTTTGAACTTGGTTTACCGTTTGAATAAGATAGTGAAGACTTTAAATCTAGTTTTTCGTTGAGATGCCAATCAATATTGTAGTTGAGCAAGCTTTGATCGAGTGAAATACGGTTTTCATGAGACAAAGTCCCAAAGTCTATAAATTCGGCTACCGCATCTTTACGAGAATAGCTGAGCATTAACTTTTGACTAGCATTAACCATATCATACCCAAGCTCAATAAAAAGACTTGTTGGTCGAACATCTGCATTGTTTGACTCGAGTTGATCAAACAGCTCATAAGACGGCGAGGAAGAGGGCAGAGATAAATCATCGTAGTTGTACCTGGAGATATCGGCGCTTAGAGTAAAGCCCCAGCGATCTTTTCTTTTACTCAAAATGCCAGACAGCGAAGTATATTGGTTGCTACCGACATTCAATTGCAATTGAGAATAATCACTCTCGCTACTCTTAGTGATGACATTAATAACACCTAAAAATGCGTTTTCCCCATATAGCGCTGAACCTGGTCCTCTGACTACTTCGATCCTCTCCACAGCCTCAATTGGTATCAGCTCAGGCCCCAGGAAGTTTGTAGAATCGGCTCTAAATGGTATAGCAACACCATTTATCATCAGTTTGACAATCTTGCTATATCCTCGTTGCCCGCCATTTATGCCACGCACACCATAGTTGTAGCCCACATAATCATGAATCGCATATAGTCCCGGTACTTGTTTTAGCGCTTCACCAACAGACTGATAACCCCAGGTTTCAATATCCAATTTAGTAACAACGGAAACAATCGCTGGAGTCTTAGATAGCTGCTGAATTTGCTTCGTAGCAGTGCGAACTTTGATATTCATAAGTTCTTCAAGGCTAATGTCTAGGAGACTTTCAGACGGTTTGCTCTCTTCAGCATTCAATGTCTCACTAGCGGCAGCTATTGTAATAGCAAGTAAGAGTCTTTGGGCGATGTTCATCAAGTTCGTTATTGGGAAGTATAATTATCTTTTTAGTCCTACACCCTCAATATTAGCTCTTTCTCCTTATTAATCAAATAACAGAATTCCAAGCTATTTTCTGTTTTACAGCGTGTTATGAGAGTGCAGTTAATCTCGATTTAACCTCGAACCTGCCAAAATGAGTGTTAATTTTCGATATCGGTGTCGGATTTGGGGACGTAGTGTTTCTATTGAGTCACAGGACTTCTCAACTTTCTACTTAAATTGGGTTTAGAAAAATGACAGATGCCTGGCTTCAGATAAAATTGGTTGCAGGGTTCGAAACCATCGCTTTAACTCGACTAGGTTGCTGAGAAGTGCTTTGCTAATTATTCTGCCGTTTGATGCGCTTACTATTCTAATAGAGGTGTTGGATCAGGATTGCTGGATCTATCCTCTATCCTGCAAAGCTCAAACCAAAGCCGGTCTGAATCTCTTTACTAAAAGTCATAAACTAGCAGCAAAAAATAAAAAGGACATAAGTCCCTAGCGAAATTCTAAATGTATTGCAACTTATTGGAGGGCGAACTCGAAGTATATTTGTACTGGTCAATCCACTATCTAATAGGTTGATCATCTCATCAATATTTTCACTGGGCTATCTTTTAGTCTCAAATTACAAATTTGGTTTGAGTTAAGGGTCAGTTAGATTAGAAAAAACGTCGATTTACAATTTCTTAGCTACGCTCTAAAAACAGTAAATATTCCGCCATCCCCACATGGGCTATTTCTACTTTCTCTACTGTTCCTTAACTTTATCTTATTTGAGATTAATCGTATTACGAGAGACAATTAGGTCGATATGGTCGCAACATAGATTAAGAAAAAAATGGCTGAATAATGCAGCCGAATATAGAGTCAACATGCGAGCTATTGAATATGATGGTTTTCAACTATTGCTCTTCAAACAAACATTAAGTTCTAAGTGTTTTTGTAAAACAGATGAAACGGTCATCGCGTTTTTAGATATGAGTTAATAGCCAACTTGTACTAATTTTTTGCGATGAAAAATTTTAGTTATCAACTTTCTTGAAGAGCCAATAATTCCAACTCGAGATTGCTTTGGTGAAATTTTATAAGGGCTTACTGTCATTAAAATATCACAATTGGAAATAAATAATTACATTTCGCAAAGTGAACAAATAATTAAATCTCTGCTGGGGATTAAAATGTTGAATTTGGAATTAAATGAACAAATATCTCAATTTGCACATTGTCAAGTCGTTCCATAAATACTATTTTGGCTATCTCAAAAAGAGACTGTTGCGACCTTGAGCAGAATAAAAACTAATACGCTAAAGTTGAAACTTGAGAATAAACTTTGCTTGTATTTAGGATGTCAAAGTCTAATTTTTTGGTTTTGTTGAGACTGAAAAATGTAGTAATAGAAATCGACAATCATATTGTCAGGGAGCGTTTCATGGAAAAAGAAGATATTTTTAAAGTATTAGTCAAGCATGTAGAAAAAATAGTATTCGAGCTTTTTGAGGAAGCTCCCATTATTACGGACGATACATATTTCTGCGAACTAGGTGCGAGCTCTTGTGACCGCGCGGTTATAGTTGCAGACACGCTAAATACCTTGTCGGTCAATACTCCTGTAGAAGAAATCCTTGTAGCTAGTACTATTGGTGAGATGGTAGAGCTTATCTATAAGGGTTCGATTTCGAATAATTCAGAAAGCATGTTGAGTTTATCGAGTGCTCAATGTGGTTAAGAAGTAAATTTTAAATAAGTATAAAAATATTAACCTTAAAATGAGTCTACGAAGGGTTTAAACAATTTATAAAATAGAAGAGTCGAATTGTTGGTTTTACCTTTGCTTTCAAATTTTAAGTTGTATTGCTGAAGATTTTTTAGTTGGCTACCAAGAGTAGGATAATTGAGCAGTTCAGCATCGTTTAATTAAGAATAAGTATTACTCAATAGTTTATAGAATTATTTTAAGAAGTATGTTGAGTTTTTTTAGTAGGTGGTGTGAGAAATGAAAGTCTGGTTCGTCGTGTATTGCAAACCGCAAAAGGATGATGTAGCTGAAGGTAGTTTGCTAAGGCAAGGGTTCGAGGTATATAGGCCTTTAATAAACAGAGCTATAACTAAAAGTAAACGCGCCGGAATTATTACTCGTAGCATGAAGGAGTCGTTGTTTCCTCGCTATATTTTTCTAAACGTTGACCCCGAAATAAAGTCTCTCACTTCAGTTAAATACTCACCGGGCGTTACCGGCTTTGTTAAGTTCGGAGATAGGTACTCCACGATTAGTGACTCTGTTATCAATAGTATAAAAGCTTGCGAATATGAGCATCAAAACGGCGGAGCCAAAATTCACCCCTTCGAAAAAGGTGACAATGTCTTTATAAATGGTAAAGGCTTTACTGATATTAAAGCCACGTTTTGTGAGATGCATAGCGAAAACAGGGTAGTAGTACTACTAAATATGTTGGGTGGAATGTCTACTATGACAGTACCATCTTCATATGTTAGTAAAACGTCGATCTACTAGATGTAGATATTGATATCTGGCTTGTTTAGCCAGGTTGAATGAAAGATTTTATAAGAAAGCTAATTTAGACGCTAATTGTTAATTAGCTATAACGACATTAGGTTTGCGTCAGTTATTAAGAGTCCGTTTAGAAAGTCCGAAGTTCTGATTTTTTATCTGTGGGACAGACTCTCGATTATTTGCTAGTACTCTGGTTTTTTTTAACGAAACATGCAAAGAGAATTGCAGGGCGGAGCTATATCTATACCCATATGACGAGAACTAAATCGTTCAGTTCGGAAAGAGTTGCCAAATAAAAAATTAAGTTTCTAAGCATCTGGCTTCCTACACAAGCAATTATTTATACCTTTATCATAATATAGACCAGTTTTTTAAAATTTTCTGATTTCTAAATTTAGTATTTGTGCCTCTGTTTCGTTGAACAAAGAAAGCTCTCAATCAACCGGGCTATAAAGTAGAAATAACATAATTAATATAAAAACAAAGAAATCCTAATTTGGGGCTAGTGTTGGTTTTGGTGATTTCTTATAGTGATTTTAGTTTTTGGGTAACACTGAATCTAGACTTTTAGGATTAGTCACATTATTTCAGCCGTGTTTACCAAGTGATGATTAAAGTGGATCTGGAGTCTTGATGGATATTGCCATAGAAGAAAAGAAATCGCCCGGTATTAAACGCTACTTATTGCTGGCACTGCTAGCAGTACCAGTTTTTTTTGCCGCCAAATATCTAATATACCTTGGTCAGTCTGATTTCAGCATAGACCGAAACAGTATCGTTCTTGATGTAGTAAAAAGAGGGAAATATACCGTCTCCGTCCGCGGAGCAGGTTTACTAGTTCCGGACAATATTCAGTGGTTGTCAGCAACTTTCGAAGCAAAAGTGGAAAAAGTTATAGTCAAAGCCGGTAACGTTGTAAAAGAAGGGGATTTGATTGTTCTACTGAGCAACCCACAACTTGAGCGCCAACTAGCGGAAGCTAAATGGGAGCTTGAGGCAATGGAGGCAGAAGTTAAGGCTGAGAGGGTCGCGCAAGAGTCAGCACTGCAACAGCAGGTATCAAACGCTTTAAACGCAAAGATAGACTACGAAATTGGCGTAGATGAATTTAATGCTCGAAGCGAGTTGATAGAGACTGGCGCCACTTCAAAGCTTGAATATAATCGAGCTCGGTTAGCGAAGGTGCAGTTAAAACAACGATGGAAGTCGAGTCAGGATCAACTGAAAAAGATGGAAGAGAATTTAATAGCACAAAACAGTGCCAGATCGGCGAGGCTTAGTAAGAGCAAGAAAATATTGGAGAGTATTCAACAACAGGTTGATGACTTAGAAGTTAAAGCCTCCATGGATAGCATAGTTCTTGAAGTTCCATTACAAGCAGGTCAGAGAGTTATGATGGGAGCCAATATCGCGAAGCTTGCACAGCAAGATTCGCTAATCGCCGAACTTCAAGTTCCAGAAATACAGATACGGGAAGTCGCTGTCGGTCAAAAGGTTATTATTGATACGCGGAACAATAAAATTGAGGGAGAAATTTCTAGGATAGACCCTGCTGTTATTAACGGTAATGTTCAGGTAGATGTGAGCTTTACAAGTAAGCTTCCTGATGACGCTCGTCCAGATTTGAGTGTGAATGGAGAAATTAAGATCGCGGAAATAGAAGATGCACTATATGTAAGTCGTCCGTTGTTTGCGCAAAGTAGGAGTCAAACTAATTTTTATAAGATTACGGAAGATGGAATGTTTGCAAAACGAGTTCAAGTTCAAGTTGGGTTTGGTTCTGTTAACCAGATCCAGATTATCGAAGGACTGAAGGTTGGAGACAAAATAGTAACTTCTGATCCAACTCGTTTCGAAACCTATGAGTCTTTCAGACTAAATTGATACTTTAAATAACTATTAAGAGGCAATAATTATGACTGAGGCTTTGATCAAACTAGATAAAATTTGCAAAGTGTTTCGCACTGACGAAGTTGAAACACATGCACTGAGTGACATTACATTAACAATCGACAAGGGTGAGTACCTTTCAATTTCTGGACCTTCAGGTTGCGGAAAATCAACCCTATTATCTTTACTTGGTTTATTGGACACTACAAGTAATGGAGAATACTCATTAGCAAGTCATAAAGTGTCAAATATTTCTAAAGGCGAGCGAGCTCGTATTAGGAATAAAGAGATAGGTTTTATATTTCAGTCTTTTAATCTTATCAGTGACCTTAGTGTTGAAGAAAACGTTGAGCTACCATTAACCTATCGAACAGATCTTTCGAAGAGCCAATATCGGCAGATGGCTAAAGAAGCGTTGGAAAAGGTTAACATGGGTCATAGAGCCAAACATTTCCCCTCCCAGCTGTCAGGAGGACAACAACAAAGGGTCGCGGTGGCAAGAGCTATAGCTGGTAATCCTTCAATACTACTTGCGGACGAGCCAACAGGAAATCTGGACTCAAAAAATGCAGACGCGGTAATGGAGCTGTTTGATAAGCTTCACGCAGAAGGAGCCACCATATGTATGGTAACCCATGACCCTCGATCGGCTTCCAAAGCTGGCAGAATTGTAGAACTTCTGGATGGAAAAATAGTTTCTGATAAGCTAACAGCGACATCAAAGCCAGCCAGAATGGAAAGTCAACCTAAACAAACCCCTGAAAGCGCTATGGCTTGACTCGCATAGCGAAAATCAAATTTTATAAACATATTTTGCACCACAAACTTGGCCTGTTTTGGCTAAGTTTCTTTAAGTTTGTTAACTATCTTAACTTGTTAAAATTCAAGTGGTGTTGCATTTACTTTATCGATGTGCAGTATGGTTACATCTATTAAACGAATCCCTAATCGGTTAGTGAAAGCTATTTAACAATTTGGAGCTATCAATAAAATGAAACTAAAGATTTACGAAACAATTGCCCGTTACCTTTTGGGTATAATTTTCCTGTTTGGCGCGGTAGACGGAGCGCTTTATCTTCTGTTTGATATCCACATTACTCCGGATCCTACGCCGTCAGAAGCTTTTCTTTATACATTGAAAAACACGACTTACTTCTGGGCATTTATGAAGTCTATTCAACTAATTGGTGCAATTAGTTTGCTCACGAACTATAAGCCAGCGCTTGGAGTGGCATTACTCGCGCCTATCTCTGCATGCTTGTGTTTGGTTTATTTCTTTGAATTACAGTGGTATTACGCTTTCACTGTTGTTGCGGTCTTGACAGTCATCTTGTTAAGAGCATATTCAGATGCTTATAAACATATGTTAGTAAAATACTCGTAATTTTGAAGTAGTTTTGGAATGGCTTCATCTGATTCAAGTTATGACTTTATCATTGTTGGCGGAGGGTCAGCAGGCTGTTTATTAGCTAACAGACTCTCTCAGAATCCTGCGCACAAAGTCTTGCTTGTGGAAGCGGGTGACAAAGATGATAGCGCTAAGATAAAAACTCCTTTAGGTACGGTTTTGCTCTACATGAGCGAAAAATATAATTGGCGATTCTGGACCCAAAAAGAGGAAAACCTCAATAGCCGAAATATTTTTTGTCCTCAAGGTAAAACGCTAGGTGGAGGGAGTTCGATCAATGCCCTTGTTTATTCCAGAGGAAATGCTCGAGACTATGATCACTGGGAAGCACTCGGCAACAGAGGTTGGGGTTATAGCGATTTACTTGAGCACTTTAAACGTTGCGAATCGAATCTAAATTTCGAAAATGAGTACCACGGAAAAAGTGGCGGCTTGGCTGTACGAAATATTGAGAACCCACACCCTCACGCTGAAAGATTGCTTTTGGCAGCATTACAAGCTGGCTACCCCTACAATTCAGATTTCAATGGGAAAACTCAAGCTGGAGTTGGGATGTATCAGGTTACTATGAGAGGAAAACGACGAGAGAGCGCGGCTAATGCTTTTTTACATCCGGTAATGCATAGGTCCAATCTTAGTGTAGTCGTAAAAGCCCAGACAATTAAAATCGACTTCAAAGATAAAAAAGCGGTAGGTATAACTTATCGGGTTGGTAAGAAACTTAAAGTTGCCACGGCGCGAAAAGAAGTCATTGTGTCGGCGGGCACTTTTAATACCCCCAAGCTTTTGATGCTATCAGGAATAGGCCCTAAAGAAGAGCTCGAGAAACACGAGATTGAGGTCGTAGAGGATTTGCCCGGTGTTGGTGAAAATTTACAAGAACACGCGGATGTTGTTATTTCGACTAAGAGTAAAGTTTCAGATACAGTGGCGCTTAACTTTTCAGGCGTGTTCAAAATGGCCTATGAATTTTATCGACATGTGACAAAACAAGCAGGGCTGTTTTCAAAGCCAATCGTAGAGTCGGGTGGATTTATTTTTTCGAATCCTGACAAGGAAATTCCAGATATTCAGTTGCAATCAACTTGCTCACTCTTCAATGACCATGGTCTCGATCATAAAGTAATAAGGGAACATGGATATTCATTACATATAACTTTGCTAAGGCCTAAAAGCCGAGGAACAGTTAAGTTGCGATCAGGTTGTTATAGTGAGGAGCCATTAATTCATTTAAACCTTCTCGATCATCAGGATGATGTTAAAGATTTAACCAATGGATTTAAACTAGGTCGGAATATTTTACGCCAGGACGCTTATCAAAGGCATAGAGGGAAGGAGCTTTTCCCTGGCGAACATATACAAACAGATGAAGAAATCGAGCAGATGTTGAGAGAGCGGGTTTGTCATATTTACCATCCTGTTGGCACATGTAAAATGGGCTCTGACGATATGGCAGTTGTAGATGATCAACTCAGGGTGCACGGAGTAAACAACCTGAGAGTTATTGACGCTTCTATTATGCCAACAATTACGAGTGGGAATACTAATGCGCCCACAATGGCTATAGCTTCTAAAGGCGCAGAATTAATCTTAGAACATTATCAAAGCTAACAAACGATACATTTATCATTTTGTTATAAACAGTTCTTAATCTCTTTTTAAACAAGTTTAAATTAGTAAAACGCGGCAATTACTTTTTTCTCCACAAGGGTCATACTATGGTTGAAGTAGTTAATCATGAAAAAGTTTCATCTGAAGATATTTCTGTTACTCAATTACTGATGAAGAGTATCCTCGATAATCAAAGAAAAGCTTTTTATAAGGAGGGGACTGTTGACATAGCTACTAGAGTCGACAGATTAGGACGTGCTGTTTCGGTATTACAGAACTATAAGAAGGAGTTTTGTTCAGCGATGTCTGAGGACTTTGGTCATCGTTCTGTACATCAATCGGTACTGACTGATATCGGAGGCTCAATTGCGTCATTGCAAGATGCAAGTAAAAGACTAAAAAAGTGGATACGTCCGCAAAGAAGAAAGTCGATGTTTCCCATTGGATATTTGGGAGCAAGTTCCAAAGTAGAGTATCAGCCGCTGGGCGTAATAGGTTGTATATCACCATGGAATTTTCCCTTGCAGTTGGCATTCGGCCCGTTGGCTGGAATGCTTTCTGCGGGAAATAGAGCTATGATAAAGCCATCCGAATTAACGCCTGCAACTTCGGATTTGTTCAAAAAGGCCATCGCCGAAAGTTTTGATTTAGAAGAGCTCGCTGTAATTACCGGGGACGTAGAGACAGGTCGTAGCTTTAGCCAGCTTAACTTTGATCATCTGGTCTATACGGGCGGTAGCAGAGTAGCGAAAGATATAATGAGGGAAGCCTCAAATAGCCTTGTTCCAGTTACTTTAGAGCTTGGTGGTAAATCACCGGTAATTATTGGCAAGAGTGCAGATGTAGAGTCATCCGCGGCTAAGATTATCATGGGTAAAACAATGAACGCGGGACAAGTGTGTTTAGCCCCTGACTATGTGTTTGTACATGACGATATATTGAAAGAATTTGTTGCTTCTCTGGAAAGCGCTTTTAAAATGATGTATCCAAGTATCAAGGATAACCCCGACTACACCTCAATAATAAATGAACACCATTTTGACAGGTTAATGCAATATATAGATGACGCAGAACTCAAAGGAGCAAAAGTAAAAACACTTAATCCTTCCGATGAAGATTTCAATGGACAACCGCACTTTAAAATTCCTCTAACGCTAGTTATCGATCCTACAGAGAACATGAGTGTTATGAATAACGAAATTTTCGGACCAATTTTATTGATAAAGAGTTTCTCCTCACTAGAGGAACCCATCGATTATATTAACGGGCGGCCAAGACCTCTCGCGTTATACTATTTTGGACATGACCGCCAGGAAGAAAGAAATGTATTAGATAGGACATTCTCCGGAGGCGTAACGGTTAACGATGTCCTGCTACATGCTGCTCAAGATGACTTACCTTTTGGAGGAGTAGGCGAGAGCGGCTTCGGACGCTATCATGGCTTTGAGGGATTTAAACAGTTTAGCAATTGTAGATCTATCTTTAGGCAATCTAAATTAGTCTCCAAGCTAGCTGCGACAATGTGGCCGCCATATTCAAAATAAGTCGTCGTAACGTTAGTGTTAGGTATTTAGATTTTAATCACTCGATTATTTATTTTGGAGCTTTTAATTAGTACAAGCTCAAACTCATCAAAATTCTTTTAAACATCGAATTTGCTAACGATCGTTTTTAGGCAAGTTCAACCGATATTTACAACAAAAAATCCACATATAAAAACTGGGCAAAGACTTGGTGTAAAGCGCACCTTGGGTTCAAACCTGAAGTCTTCCGAAGGTCGCGATAAATGAACCGCGAGAGCCTAGTTAAAACGACACGAGATACTAAATGTTTGATAACGATCTTTTATTAGATTTAACAGAGTCTTATCTAAAGTCTTTAATTGGAGAAGTCTCTGATTCAAGTGAGCATGATTTTGATACTTTTGCACCGTTTGCAGAGCTTGGCATAGATTCGTTTTTCGTACTTAAGATAGTTAAAAAGTTGGAAGATGACTTCGGTTCGTTACCAAAAACATTACTTTTTGAGAATTTTAACATTAATGACTTAGCTAAGTACTTTGTAAATGGGCATAGCGCGGTCTTAACAAGAATGTTCGATATCGACAAAGACAATAATAGCGCTAGCCCTAATATCGCTAAACCGATCCGTAACGAATCAAGCGAGCAAATTGAGAGTGTAATAGATTTAGCGAGTAGCCATGCGACAAGAGCAGACAATGACAGCTTAGTTTATAAACAAACTCGGAAAGCAATACGCGCCTTACATTCTGATATAGAGCAACATCCAACACTGGGCCCTATCGTAAAAGATATCTTTGAAAAATATAAAAATGAATCTTCGGTATCAAGAGGGACCAAGAACATCGCTCCAAATATATTTATAGGGAGCTCTCAAGAAGGGTATTTTAATTATAGCCGGAGCAATAATATTATCCTTGCTTATGCGTATACAGGGCCGGAAGATTACTTTGATGAATTATCACAAGAGTTATCGAGTTATTGTTTGGATAACAATCTAGAACTTAATGTTCTGACTAATTTTGAATTAGAAGAAATTGCAGGGAAACCGTATTCATCAACACCCTTTAGTGTTAATCAGAGGGTACAAGATTTGAAAAGCTTCAGCCTAAAAGGTGGGAAGATGAGGCGGCTTCGTTATCAGGTTTCAAAATTTGAGAAAGCCGGTGATTGTAGAACTGAAGAATTCAAATGCGGCTCCTGCGAAGATATAACAGCGCAAATAATAGAGACAATTGATCAGTGGTGCGATGCTAGGACAATGGTTAATCCATTGGTATTTATTGCGAAGGACGAAATACTAGCTGGGACTTTTAGTAGTGAACATCGAATTTTTCTTACATACGTCGCTGACGCGCTTCAAAATGTAGTTATCATTTCTCCAATGTCAAAAGAACTCAATGGGTATCTGATGGATCTGGAATTCTACCCTGCAGATATGCCATTGGGAGGATTAGAGTATGCCATTGTAAACATTATTAAAACTCTAGTTGCTGAAGACCAGGATATGCTTAGTCTAGGGGTAACACTAGGGCCGAAGCTAGAGGAATCAGAGAATGTAGATCCCAGGGTTGATAAAATCCTGGATGGCCTGCGCGCCCAAGGTATCTTTAACGACGAAGGCAATTTACAGTTTAAAAACAAATTCCGTCCTCTAACTCAAACCATTTATCTTTGCCGGTCGAAGGAAGACAGTGATCCGGAGAATGTACTGGATTTAGTAATGATGATTGCTGATCCATCTAAACAGCAGACATCTGATGCTGACAATCACAATTTGAGTGAGTTTTACTCGGAAGTTAAGCAAGCCGAGAATGAGAAAGATGCATCGATTGAATATGAGGATACGTCGATTAAAGATAGTGTTGTTCTAGAAACTATTTCGACTCCTCAAGTGCTCAATGAAACAAGCAATCGAGCGGAAGTAGAATTTGCGAATGGAATACAGGCATCTTCACTGGCGGATTGTTATTTTAATCCTATGAGGTTGGCGCACGAGAAAGTATCGTTTGACCTAAAAACAGATTCATGGGCGCAACTCAAATTTCCTCTTATTGATGAGCAAATGCGTCAATATCATGGTCAGCTTCAACAGTTAGTCAATACACAAGAAAGCCTACGTAGCGTATTTCCATTCGAGTACCTTTCTTTAACAGAATCAGGAAGAACTTCGGAAAAAGTATTCTGTAAAGCATGGGAATCAAAAGGAGAAGTGTTACAAAACATACTCTTTCCTACAGCCATTTTTAGCTTAATCGACAATAGCTTTAAACCAGTAGAGATACCTAGTCGAGCAATCTTTGAAATTTCGTCCTCTGAGATTTTTAAAGGCGGGATAGATTGGGATTCACTGGCAAGCCAGGTCGAACGGAATGCGCAAAATATTGCATTTGTATACGTCGAATTAAGTGATAATGCTGCGGGTGGATTACCTACTTCAATTAAACAGGTTAAACAGCTGAGATCGCTTCTTGCGGAGTACTCAATTTCCTTAGTTCTTGATGCAACTAGAATACTAGAGAATGCTAGGTTTGTTATTAAGCATGACGCTGACTACTCAGATAAGACTATATGGCAAGTATGTCATGAATTCTGCTCATATGCGGATGTTGTGATTGCAAGCTTAGCGAAGGACTTTGCAGTGAATAAAGGAGGCCTAATTGCAACCAACGATTTCGCTCTCCATAGCAAAATACAGACTCTTATCAGTCAGGAGGGAGTCGCCCTCGATGTAATTGATAAAAAGTTGGTGGCATTGGCATTTAATAATCCGGGTCAAATTGAAAAACGTGTGATTCGACGAATGAATTTAGTGCGCAGTATTTCGGCTGGATTAGCTAAAAATAACGTTCCGATTGTTACGCCTTCAGGTGGCCATTGTGTTTTGATAGACGTTAAACAACTAGCTGAGTTTAGAGGTTTTGAATTGCCGGTTGACTCTTTTATCGCATGGGTTTTCCAAGAGACTGGAATTCGTTTAGGAGCTCACAGTGTCGGAATGCAAAAAAATAGCACAATCAACGGGCTAGTACGCTTAGCTGTACCTGTCGGAATGCAAGAATCAGACGCTGAAACTGTTCTCTCCAAATTGATTTCACTATTTAACAATAGAGTCAACATTCCAGAGTTAACTAATTATGGTGGCTCAAATAGTGCCCTTGCAAATATCAATGCGAAGTTTAAGTTAAAGAAGTATCACAATATTTCTAAGAGCTTGGCCGGTAACACTCCAAGTTATAGCGAGGGCTTAGAGAGTTCGAAATTGACATCTGTTGGGAGTGGCCAGTCAGTAAGTGGTATAGAGTCCAAGGTTGAAGAAACTAGTGAGGAGAATCCCACCAAAAACGATAATAAATTTAGCGCAAGTCTAAGTCGGACGAGAGAAGCAAAGGTTTCTTCAACTTTAGCTAGACTAGAGACTCCGAAAGACATAGCCGTTGTAGGAATGGCTGGTCGGCTTCCGAGAGCAGAAAACATTAATCAACTTTGGAAGAACCTAGCTGATGGAATGGATTGTATTGAAGATATTTCTAGTGAACGACTTGAAAAGCGATTTGCAAAATTAGCGAGTAAGCGGTATCGAGGTGGGTTTATAGAAGGACTGGACAAGTTTGATTCTCTCTTCTTCAATATTTCGCCTCGGGAAGCGGAAATGCTTGACCCTCAGGAGAGACTCTTTCTAGAAGTTGCTTGGGAAACTATTGAAGACGCAGGATATACGCCTGAGACAATTGTTGATGAGAAATCGTCTCGAAACATAGGAGTCTATGTTGGTGCTGTCTGGGCAATGTACCAAATGATCGGCGCTGAAAGTAAAATCGTCGGAGAGGATGCAAACCCTAACTCATTTTTATGGAGTATTGCGAATAGGATTTCTTATTTCTTTAATTTCTCAGGCCCTAGTTTAACAATTGATACGGCATGTTCCTCAAGTCTAACAGCAATTTATTTGGCATGTGATGCAATCATAAAAGGGGAATGTTCTAGCGCAATTGCCGGCGGGGTTAATCTAGATATACACCAATCTAAGCACGACATAAATGAGTCTTTGGGCGCATTATCTAAAGATGGTTTGTGTAAAAGTTTTGGAACAGGCGCGGACGGATATGTTGCTGGCGAAGGAATTGCTGCAGTCTTGTTAAAGCCGCTTCAAGAAGCCATTAAAGCAGGTGATAACATCCATGGTGTAATTAAGGGAGCTACAATTAATCATGGCGGCAGAAATAGCGGATATACTGTCCCTAACCCTAACGCACAAGCAGATTTAATCAACGATGCCCTAAAACAGGCAAAGGTCGACGCTCGTACAATTGGTTATATTGAAACACATGGAACTGGTACAGAGTTAGGCGATCCGATCGAAGTTTCGGGCTTGTCGAAAGCGTTTAGCAAATATGATATTCCCAATCAAACATGCGCTATTGGTTCTATAAAGAGCAATATTGGCCACCTGGAAGCTGCGGCTGGAATAGTTGGATTATTTAAAGTTCTTCTCCAAATGAAGAATCGGCAATTGGTACCTTCGTTACATTCAACAAAACTTAATGAACATATCGATTTCGAAAACTCTCCGTTTTATGTACAACAAGAACTGATCGAATGGGAACCAAAATCAATTGATGACGAGACTTTCCCACTGAGAGCAGGGGTAAGCTCTTTCGGCGCGGGTGGAGCTAACGCCCATCTAATTGTAGAGGAATACGTAAACGCAGATAAACTAAACCAAGATATATCTGATGAGGTTGATTCATTTCAGGCTCGAGAAACTGTATTTCCGCTATCTGCAAAAACAGAAGTTCAATTATTAGAATATGCTCGCCGTTTAATTGCTTATCTGAAAGATAGAGATATTCGTAAAGGCTGTCAGAGCAATTTCAGCGATATGGCCTATACGTTGCAAGTAGGTCGAAAGTCATTTGAACATCGTGTTGCAGTGGTTGCCTCATCAATTGAAGAGCTCGTGACTCGATTAGAAAGCTTTGTAGACAAAGCCTCAGATGAAAATATTATTGCCGGTCATGTTAAAAACTCTGAGGGATTAACTAAGCTACTAAACAAAAAGGAAAAGCAAGAGTTTGTAGAAATGCTTTCACATAGTCGTGATACAAGAAAGTTGGCGCAGCTATGGGTTGAAGGTCTGCTTAATGACTGGAGTGGATTTAAGCACCAGAAAGCTTCAAAGATATCGCTTCCTACCTATCCATTTGCAGATAAGCGGCATTGGGTAGTAAAGCAATTTGACTCAGGCAAAATTGCTAACCAATCAACAAGATCGCTTCACCCACTAATTGATACAAATCAGTCAACTTTTGAAAGACAGGTCTTTAAAAAGAACTTTAATGAAAAAGAATTTTTTATTTATGATCATCTAGTATCTGATATTCAAACTTTACCGGGAGTCGCATATTTAGACCTTGCACGTAAGTCAGGTGAGCTAGCAATTGGTCAAAAAGTGCAAAAAATTCAAAATATAGTATGGGTTAGCCCTTTAACTGTTGAGTCAAATAGAACAACGGAAACTCTCATTGATCTTAAACCCAACGGCGATACAGTTAACTTTGAGGTTTTTAGTGAAGGTAAAGAAGGTAAGAAACAACTTTATTCACAAGGAAGAATCGTTTATGCCGATGATGAAGATTTACAAGCCGAGCCTGAATTTGTCGATATAGAGAATATTAAAAGCCGGGTCGAAAAAGTTATTGATGGCAAAGAAGCGTATCCATTATTTAAGTCTTTAGGCCTAAATCTTGGCCCTAGCTTTCAAGTTTTACAGGATGTTTATAACAATGAACATGAAGTCCTTGGAGAATTAAAACTACCTGATATAGCTGATAGTAAGATTGATGATTTTGTTTTGCATCCATCACTAATTGACGGCTCGTTGCAGGCGGCAATGGCTGCGAAGATAGGTCAAGAACAAGAAGAAATGTTCGTTCCCTATTCTATTGGTGAAGTAGAAATCTTGGCTCCTCTAGAGCATGAGTGTTATACCTATGTGAAGGAAATTGAAGACCCTAACTCAAAAGTATCGAAGGCTAATGTATTTGTCTTAAATCGTGAAGGTAAAGTGCTTGTTAAGATTAAGGAGTCTATCGGCGTTCCCTTAACTGACGTACACGAAAAGCCTTCAGAAAAAGCTAGCGATATTGAGTTTTCAGAACTGTACTATTCCTTTAGTTGGGAGGAGACTTCAATACCGGCTATTGAAAGTATTGAAGCTGGAAAAAATATACTGGTTTTTACTGATAACGAGGCATTGTATCAAGCATGCCAACAGCTGTTGGAAAGTCTTGGGAAGCCAAACGGGCGGTTAGTTTTCGCGAATTTTGGTAAGGAGTTTAAGCAGCTAGATGAAAGTCGTTTTTTAATTAATCCGCAAAGGGTAGAAGACTACAATTTACTCTTCACTTCTTTAAGTTCTAGGGGCTGGGATCTAGAGAACTTATGTTTTGATGGCACTTTAGATATAGAGGAGACGACTGACGATAATCTTGAGGAAAAACTTTCCGATGGCCTGGAAACTGGTGTTTATGCATTACTTTCATTGTCTAAATCATTGGCTGAACAAAAGCTAGTTAACAAAATTTCTCTAAATTACTTCTTCTCACACCGAAAAAATAATTTACTGCCACATCAAGAAGCTATCGCCGGCTTTACCAAAACACTAGAGATAGAAAACTCCAAAGTGTTGAGCAAAGTTATTGAATTCGAGTCAGAGAAGAGGGATTTTGATAGGTTAGCGCAAATCTTGATTCTAGAGTCAAATATTAATTCTGTCCCATCGACGGTAGTTCGCTATAAGGATAAGAAAAGGTATGTAAGAGATATTGAAGAAATTGATATTGCTGAGTCAGAAACGCTTCGTACAGCAAATGCTGGTATAAAGCAGCAGGGTACTTATTTAATTACCGGCGGTGCCGGAGGACTAGGATTTATATTTGCTGAACATTTAGCGAAAGAGCATCAGTCTAAACTCATCTTAGTTGGTCGTTCCGCTGTGTCAAAAAATACTGAAGACAAGTTAACGCGGATTAAGCAACTAGGAGGAGATGCAATCTATCTTGAATGCGATATTTCAAACCCTTCTGAAGTCAAGCGTCTAATTGAACAGAGTCAATCCAAGTTTGGTGGGTTAAACGGAATATTACATAGCGCCGGTGTTCTAAGAGATTCATATATTAAGAATAAAACAAAACCTGAAATGGAGGCTGTTTTCGGTCCGAAAGTTTATGGAACCCACTTCTTGGATGAGGCGACGAAACACTTAAAACTGGATTTCTTTGTAACATTTTCTTCAATGGCCGCTGTTGGAGGAAATGCTGGTCAATGTGACTATAGTTTTGCTAATCACTATATGGATTCCTTCGTCAAACAGCGTGAGAGACTACAGATAGCTGGCAAAAGACACGGTAAGTCGTTAAGCATAAATTGGTCACTATGGGCTGACGGCGGAATGAAGTTAGACGAGCAGACAGAGCTGTTCTTTAAAAAGAACTTAGGAATTCATCCTCTGAGAACAGAAACCGGTGTGAAGGCATTCGAAACAGGTCTCAACGGTGCAAAGACTCAGTTCATTATCGTGGAGGGTGACAAACAGAAAATAGAGAAGGCATGGGGACTTGGCGAATCAAATGAAGTAGCGGTTACGACTCAACAAGCGAATGCTCAAGTTGAAAGTCAGGATGGTGCAAGTAGCGATCTCGCACTAATGGTTCAGGACGAACTCGCACAAATGGTTATGGATTTCTTAAAGTTAGATCCTGAGGATATGGATTTAGACAAGATACTGCTCGACCTGGGTTTCGACTCAATAGGATTGACCACTTATGCAAATTTAATTAACGAAAAATACGGCTTAGATGTTACGCCTGTCTTGTTTTTTGAGTATCCGTCTATAAAAGAGATCGCAAAACACCTGGCAGTAGAGCACCAGCAACTAACAAATAGGTTTCACTTTGGCGAGGCAGCAGGGGGACAAAATGATTTGCCGGCCAATGAATCTGTTGCTCAAAAACAGAGTGCTCCCTCAGAAAGTAAACTGGTCCTGGATAAAGGCTGGAAGTCATCTGCGAACTCAAAGGAGCAACACACTGGCGGGCCTCACAGTGTTAAGTTCTCACCGGAGAATCGCTTTAAAGAACAGCCAATTGCTGTTGTTGGCATGCATGGGGTGATGCCTGAATCCGATGATTTAAATGAATTTTGGAATAATTTAGAAAATGCAGAAAACATGATTCGTGTTATTCCTGAAGATAGGTGGGCTTGGGAAGATTATCATGGCGACCCGCTGAAAGAAGAGAATAAAACCAACTCGAAATGGGGTGGTTTTATGAAAGAGGTGGATAAATTTGATCCGCTGTTTTTCGGAATATCGCCTCGCGAAGCAATAATGATGGACCCACAACAACGAATATTTCTAGAAACTGTTTGGAAGGCAGTTGAGGACTCGGGGCAAAAAGTTTCTGATCTGGCTGGCACCAAAACCGGGTTGTTTGTAGGGGTAGCTACCAATGATTACTCTGATTTGATTACTCGACAAAATATTGGGATCGACGCGTACACTTCTACCGGTAATACACATTCAGTATTAGTCAACAGGATTTCTTTCTTACTCGATATTACCGGACCAAGTGCGCCCTTCGACACTGCATGTTCTAGTTCACTTGTAGCCCTTCACCGTGCTGTTGAGTCAATTCATACTGGAAGTAGTGAGATGGCGATTGCAGGTGGAGTTCAGGTCATGGTTTCTCCATCGGTTTACATTTCATTCGGCATTGCGGGAATGCTTAGTAACGATGGAAAATGTAAGACATTTGACAAGCAAGCAAATGGATACGTCAGAGGCGAGGGATCAGGAGCGATTTTTATAAAACCTTTGGCAAAAGCCGAAGAGGACGGAAATCACATCTATGCGTTGATTAAAGCTACGTCTGAGAATCACGGTGGAAAGGTTACTACATTAACTGCGCCTAATCCGAATGCACAAACTAATCTCTTATTAGATGCTTACGAGAAAGCGGATATAGATCCATCTTCAATCGGTTATATTGAATGCCATGGAACAGGAACCGCCTTAGGTGATCCCATAGAAATTCAGGCACTACAAAAAGCGTTTTCCGAAATGTACAAAAAATACAATAGGACGCCTGCTGAAGAGCCCCATTGTGGTTTGGGATCAGTAAAGACCAACATCGGGCATTTAGAAACAGCCGCAGGAATTGCAGGTATATTCAAGGTCTTGCTTGCTATAAAACATAAAAAAATACCGGCATCGATCAATTTTGAAGAACTCAACCCATACATCAAGCTTGAGGGTAGTCCGTTTTACATTGTTGACAAGACTGTACCATGGAATTCGGTTACAAACGAAAAGGGAGAGAGTTTACCGAGACGATCTGGAGTAAGTTCATTTGGCTTTGGTGGAGCCAATGCTCATATCGTTTTTGAAGAATATCTGCCAACAATATCCGAGAAAGAAAGCCTGGACGAGACTGCAGCGTTGATCGTTTTATCCGCTAAGAATGAAGAGAGATTAAAAGACTATGCAGTTGTATTACTATCGCATTTAAATGCAAGAGAAGAAGCATTAGCAGACATTGCCTATACTCTTCAGGTAGGGCGAGATGAAATGCGAGATAGGCTTGCAATTGTTGTGGCAAGCATTGATGACTTAAAGCACAAGTTAACCCGATATCTAGATAATGAAATAAATATCGATAATTTGTATCGAGGAAATACCTTAAAAACAAAAGGTAAAGAAAAGCAGAGCAGTTTAAAGTTGGTTGGCGCAGCTCTGGAAGAACAACTTGAACAGCTCGCAGAGGAATGGGTTAACGGAAGTATAGTCAATTGGGGGGAACTTTACACTGACAAAAAAGTAAGACGAATATCTTTACCCACTTATCCGTTCGCTAGAGATCGATACTGGATTTCTAAGCCCGGTGTTGAACAAGGCCAACCACAATCCAATAAGGTGGGAGATTCAGATATTTCGCCAATTCATCATCTCGTTCACGAAAATGCCTCTACCTTAAAAGAACAAAAGTTTGTTACCCAGTTTTCCGGTGAAGAATTTTACTTCGCAGACCACATTGTTCAAACGCAAAAGATCTTACCTGGTGTTGCCTATATGGAGATGGCTAGAGTGGCTGGCGAACTTGCTGCTGAGACCCCTGTTAGAGTGATAAGAAACTTGAAGTGGGAGAGACCAATTGTCTTTACCAAAGATATGCGAAAAATTGAGACTTCTGTAAAGGCGAACCATCAAGGTGTGATGTTTGAAGTCAAAACGCCGACTAATGATAAGCCAATAACACATTGTACCGGAGAGCTTAGTTTTTCTTATCAACAACAAGTTCCGTATAAGTTAGATATAGAGGGTATCAAGCATAGATGTTCCGAAACGGTGATTAGTTCCGAAGAGCTTTATCCATACTTAAACTCACAGGGACTGAAACTGGGTAGGAGCTTTCAAATCGTACAAAAGATCTGTGCGACGAAACAAGAAGCGCTATCAATTCTTAAACTGCCTGATAATTTGAACGCTGGTGCTGAGGAGTTTTGGCTTCATCCTGCGCTAATGGATGGCTCCCTGCATACAGCAATGGGGCTATTGAAAAAAGTTGGAATGGAACTTCCATTGAGTTTGCCTGTTTCTGTAGGTGAGGTTGTAATACTCAATCCACTTAAAGATCTACATTATGGCTACGCAACTTGGGGGGTAGAGGAATTAAAAGAAGACGTTAATCTTTTGAAAGCTAACTTCCATCTTTTGGATAAAAATGGAAAAGTTCTAGTCATAATGAAGGATTTTGTGTCTCGCCCATTTTTTCAATCTGCAACCCAAGCGAGTAATCAAAGCTTATCTACAGGAATTTTCAAAACTAACCGCAAGCAAGCATACTTCGAGAGTGTTTGGAAGGAGTCGTCAACCCAATCTACCGAAGACTCTCCTAGTAATAAAGAAGGCTTTATTGTCTTCGATCAAACAGAGTTGGTAAGCTCTTCACTAAAAGAATATTTGAGCCGGAATGGTTCGAAATCCTCAAATGTTATTTTAGTTGGCATGGCGGCTAAGTATCAGCAACTGTCTGAAGATGTATATCAAATTAATCCAGGGGAACCTAAAGATTATATTAAGTTAATAGAATCCTTAATTGAAAGAAAGATCCCAATTCAGAATATTCTTCATCTCTGGTCTGAAATCGACTTTGATAGTAACAAAAACAGGTTGAAAAAAGGTCTGAGAAACGGAGTGGTATCTTTGCTGTATCTTAGTAGAGCATTAATGGAATCTCAGAAAAAGCTCGATGACTTAAATAAGTTGCTGGAACCAGAAGTTACTGCGTTAAAAAAGATAAAAATACTTTATGTTTTTGCCAATGATAATGAGAACCTACAACCTCAGCACTCTGCAATGGCGAGTTTTGGTAAGTGTTTGACTTTGGAGAACTCAAGATACAACTTCAAGTCTATTGAACTTTTCGATAATGATTTCTCAAGTGTCATTAATCCAACAGAAATTATTGAAAGCGCTATTTCGGAATTACAGGAAGGAACAAGAGACGATTTTGAAGTACGCTACATTGGTGATAAGCGTTATATCCGAGAGGTAAACGAAATTGAAATACCTACTGTTTCCAATCTTCCACTTAAAGAAAATGGTTGTTACATAATAACCGGAGGGTTAGGAGGGTTAGGATTAATCTTCGCTCGATATCTAGCTAAGCAAGCTCGAGTTAAGCTTGTGCTGTCGGGACGTTCAATATTGTCTGATAGTCATAAAAAGCGCATTAAGGAAATTGAATCTAACGGAGCAGAAATATTGTATGTAAGAGCGGACGTATCGAAGCTCAATGATGTTAACCAACTCGTGGCCACAGCAAAGAAGAAATTCACATCTATCAACGGAATTATTCATAGCGCTGGAATATTGCAGGATTCGTTGATAGCAAATAAAACACTCGAAGAACTCGATTCTGTATTTGGTTCTAAGGTTTTTGGAACCGTAAATATCGATCAAGCAACAAAGTCGGAAGAGCTAGATTTCTTTTGTCTATTTTCATCAATGACTTCAATTACTGGTAATGCCGGTCAGACTGACTACGCGTATGCGAATAGCTTTATGGACAATTTTGCTGTTAGACGCAATCAGCTTAAAGCTCAACAAGAACGTCAAGGAAATGCAATCTCTATTAATTGGCCGCTGTGGAAAGATGGCGGTATGGGTATTACGCAACAAATGGAAGCGTTCCTCAAAGATATGATGGGAATTCATACGCTTGAAACTGAGATTGGGCTGGAATCGTTTGTTAACGGGGTGGTTAGTGGAAAAAGTCAATTTATGGTAATGCAAGGGGAGCTGAATAAGATCAGAAGAATGCTCGGAGTAGCTGAAGTGGACTTACCTCAACCACCTAAAGTGGTTAGTGAATCAGTAATGATTGAAAAATTACCTCAAAACTTAGATAAGACAAGCGAGTCACTTCCTAAGGAACGAGCGAGCATGCAAACAAGTTCTCAGCAAATCGGAAAACTCGTTAAGCAAGACTTACTGAGAATGATCGCCGACACTTTGATGCTCGATGAAGAGCAACTTTCACCAGATATTGATATGAGTGAATACGGACTTGATTCAATTAGCTTGGGCAAGTTGTTTGGAGAAATGAACGGGCGTTATGAACTTGATTTAACACCAGCTATCTTCTTTGAATATCCAACTTTGAATTCACTCAGCGAATATCTGGGGGAAAACTACCAAGAGCAATTAGCAGGGTACTTCTCTGACGACCTGGTTGAGAATGTCGCTTCATCAACAGTTTCTGGTTTGGATGAACACACGGAACCGAATTATTTAGAAGAGCATAAACCTGGTGACCAGTTTGTAAACAACATTGGCGCAACTAGGGAAGCAGATTTATCGATATTAGATTTCAGAAGCTCAAACGATTTATCAGCAAGTTTTCCCATTGCAATCGTTGGTCTCAGTTGTGTTATGCCACAATCCGAAAATGCTGAAGAGTTTTGGTTAAATCTAAAAGCAGAGAAAGATCTAATCTCGGAAATTCCACCTGACAGGTGGGATTGGAAAGCCTATGACGGGGATCCATTAGAGGAGAAAAACAAGACCAATTCTAAATGGGGCGGATTTATGCAAGACGTAGATAAATTTGACCCATTCTTCTTTGGGATTTCTCCGATGGAAGCAGAGTTAATGGATCCGCAGCAAAGGATATTCCTTGAAACAGTTTGGCACACGATTGAAGATTCTGGTCATAAAGCGTCTGATTTGGCCGGTACTAAAACTGGCTTGTTTGTCGGAGTCGGCGGCCGAGATTATCTAGATCTAATGCGCGAAAGTAATGTTGACGCTGTGGCTTACGCGTCAACGGGAAATACTCACTCAATATTAACTAACCGAATTTCATTCTTTCTTGATCTACATGGACCTAGTGAGCCAATTGAAACTGCTTGCTCAAGCTCTTTAGTCGCAGTACATAGGGCGGTGGAAGCGATACAAAGTGGTAGCTGTGATATGGCGATTGCCGGAGGAGTAAACGTGTTGCTTAGTCCCGGACTATACCTTGCTTTTGGAAATGCAGGTATGCTCGCGACAGACGGTCGATGTAAAACTTTTGATAAGCGCGCTAACGGTTATGTTCGAGGAGAAGGGGCCGGGGCTATATTTCTCAAGACACAGCAACAAGCACTCAAAGATGGTAACCATATTTACGGTATTGTAAGAGGTACCGGGGTCAATCATGGCGGTCATGCGACTTCACTGACAGCGCCGAATCCTAATGCACAAGCAGAGTTGCTTATTGACGTTTACAGTAAAGCTAAAGTCGACCCTAACACCGTAAGCTATATCGAGGCTCATGGAACTGGTACGCCTCTGGGTGATCCTGTGGAGATTAATGCACTCAAGAAAGCTTTTATAGAGATCAAAAAGCGAGATAGCCAGGGAGAACTAAAAGAATCATTCTGCGGAATAGGTTCGGTCAAAACTAATATTGGTCATTTAGAAACGGCAGCTGGGATTGCCGGTGTTATCAAAGTGCTGTTAGCGATGAAGCATAAAACAATCCCAGGCAATATTCATTTTGAAGAACTTAATCCGCATATAAGACTCGATAATAGTCCTTTCTATATCCACGGTAAGACCCAGAAGTGGGAACCATTAGTAGGAGACGACGAACGAGAGTTGCCTAGAAGAGCTGGTGTTAGCTCATTTAGTTTCGGAGGAGCTAATGCCCACCTTATATTGGAAGAGTTCCAACCGTCTTTAAACCAGGAGCGTTCTTTAATTACCAACGAAAAAGCTTCGGAGTTCATATTCCCGCTTTCAGCTAAATCAGTTGAGCAACTTCGTCAAAAAGCAATAGAGCTACGCAGTTACCTTGTCGAAAAACTTGGTGTGTCGAATTCGATAGAACTGGATTCATTAGCCTATACATTGCAAGTTGGAAGAGAACCGATGGAATACCGAGTGAGTTTTCTTGCAAACTCAACAGAACAGCTAATTCAACGAATAGAACGGTTTATTAGTGAACAAAAAAGCGGTGAAGGTATATGTCAAGGCTCAATAAAGGATGACAAAGAAAGCATTAGTTTAATAAGTAAAGACGAAGATATTAAACAAGCATTGGTTGAGAAACTGATGAAAAGCAATAAGCTTTCAAGCCTTTCTGATATGTGGGTCAAGGGGCTCGACATTGATTGGGACAAGCTTTATGGCGAGTTAAAGCCGCGCAGGATTAGTATTCCAACTTATCCATTTCTAAGAGATAGATACTGGTTTGATAGCTCACAAACAAATATTTCGAGCAATAATATTCAGCGAAACAATGCGCCGGTAAATTCTAATTCAAATCAAAGCAAAGACCGTTTGCAGGAATTAAGAGCTCTCCTTAGTACTGATTTAACTCGATTTTTGGAAGAGGCAGAATAGCATGCAAAATGTTTCCAGAATTAGTGTACTTGAAAGTATTACTCAAATTATTGAAGAAATACTTAAAATTCCTCCTGAAAAGCTGGATATTGATGCTGAGTTTTCAAGCTTCGGAGTCGACTCTATTGCGGCAATGAACCTAATCAGCAAAGTATCTAAAAAACTGAATATTTCAGTTACGCCGGCGCAATTTATGAACTTAAGTTCAATTAGGGAATTGGTCGAGCATATTGAAGAAAACTACTTCGATATGGAAGCATTCCCCGATACTAATAGCAAATTTAATACGAAGGCTAGCGAAGAAATTTCTGTTCAGGAAAACAAAGCCAGCTTTGATCTGGACAAAGTTTCAAGCTTTCTTAGCAAAACCTACTCGATAGATATACAAAGGAAGAGTTTTTCTTCCAAAGAAGATTTAGTTGAGCATTTAGTTAAAGGTTATTCTGATGAGTTGGCTGCTCATTATAATTTGTCTAGCTTAAAAGAAAACGAGGCTAGTGCTAGAAGTAAGCAAAGTGAGGTCGCCATTGTTGGGATAGCATGTAAGTTTCCGGAAGCTGGCAATCATCGAGAGTTTTGGAATAATCTAATTGATAAGAAAAATAGTATTCGAGAGATCCCAAAATCACGATGGGATACAGAGTTATTTTATGATAAGGATGGTGCCGCTAATAAGACGATATCTAAATGGGGGGCGCTCATTGAAAACGTCAAATCCTTTGATCCCGATTTTTTTGGTATACCCTCTGATGATGTAAATTTGATCGATCCACAAGAACGACTCCTTTATCAGGAAGTCTACAATGCATTTCAGGATGCCGGACTAGATGTTTCAAAATTTGCAGGTTCTAACACCGGCGTCTTCGTCGGTTACGAGTACGCTGAGTACGAACATTTTCTAAGAAAAAACCAGGAAGCGGTTTCGCGCTCCCTTCACTTTGGTTCTGCCAGTCAAACTTACTACTTTGCAAATAGAATATCATTTCTTTACGACTTTTGTGGCCCAAGTGAAGCAATTAATATTAACTGTGCTTCTTCAGCAATCGCGATCAGCAGTGCTTATTATTCTCTGTTAAATAAAGAGAGTGATTTGGCGGTGGCTTGCGGTGTTTCCTTAAACCTATTTGCTGATGACTATGTGAGTGAATCCCAATATGGACTGCTTTCACCAACGGGAAAATGTGCTGTATTCGATGACGCTGCCGATGGATTTACGAGAGGAGAAGGCGTTGCCGTAGTGGTATTAAAGCGATTAGAGGACGCAATTCATGATCAAGATAGAATTTATAGCGTGGTCAAGTCTTGCCATCAAAATAACAGAGGAAAGTCTAACTCGTTATCAGATGTAAAATATGAATCTTTAACTAACGTGATTACCGGATGCTATGAAAAGGCAGACATAAAACCAGAAGATATCAGTTATATCGAACTCGACGGATATGCTTCCAAGTGGGCAGATTCATTTGAATTCGAAGGTATTAAAGGCGTTTTTGATAAGTCTACTCAAAGTAGAAAGCATTGCGGTCTGGGGAGCTTGAAAGGTAACATTGGACACCTAGAGCCTGCGAGTGGAATTGCCAGCGTAATCAAAGTAGCGCTTTCTCTCTACAATAAGCGCTTCCCTGCGACAATAACTAAAAATAAAGTAAACGAGTTTATAGATATTGGGGATTTGACACATCCTCTTTACTTCGCTGATGAAACAATTTTATTTGAAAATATCCGTAGTGATGCCTCAACTAGAATAAGAGCAGGCGTTAATTCATTTGCTGATAGTGGTGTGAATCTTCATATCTTGCTTGAGGAATACCAAGATGATTTGATGAGTAGAATCCGAGATGAATCTGATACTATTAACGAAAAACATCTCTTTGTTCTATCGGCCAAGAATATCACTCAACTGAAAGCTTATGTAAAGTCCTATATTGAATTCCTCGCTACGGAATCAAATTTATCGTTTATTGACTTAATTTATACACTGCAAACAGGGAGAGAAGAGTTAGCATATCGCTTAGCAATTGTTGTCGAATCCGTTGAAGAATTACTGGAGAAACTTAAAACGTTAAGCGGTGCAAAAACACTTGCCTCTAAGTCGTTACAGAAACAACGAATTTACTATGGTGACCTGTCAATCTTAGACCAAGATTCTAATAGAGTCAGTGTATCAAACGAAGATGATTCCGGTTTAGAGAAGAGCCTCCTTTCATCTCAGTGGGCCGAGATCGCCGAGCAGTGGATATGTGGTGCTCAGGTTCCGTGGGAAAAAATATGGATGGAAAAACGAGCTAACAAAGTTTCCCTTCCAGGCTATCCTTTTTCTGATAAAGAATATTGGCTAGATCTAAAAACTGTTAATACAAAAGAAATTCATGCTGAACCTAGTAAGGAGAGTAGTAATCCAGAGAGTAAGTTAGCAACAACAAAAATTATTGAAAAAAGCAAAGAATATGTCGCACCGAGAAATGACGTCGAAAAGGTATTGATCAGGTCTTGGGCAGAAGTATTGGATGTAAAGGCTGAGAATATAAGCATAAATGATGGATTTATCGAGTTAGGGGGAGACTCAATATTAGCTATGCAAGTTGTCTCTATCTTACGCAAGGAGCTTGATACTAACTTTCCTCTTAAAGTGTTCTTTGACGTAAATACTGTTGCCGACACTGCAGAGGTTATTAATGCATACCTTTACAAGCAAGAACTAACCACTGAGTTTGAAGATGCTGACTTGGGTGAATTTGAAGAAGGTTCACTATGATTGCTTCATCATTGCTACATAAAGTTTGTCTGGAAAAAACTGAGTTCCTATTAGAAAACGGTGTCATTAGAGAGAGCGATCTCGAATCTGAACTGCCGCAAGAACTTCTCAAGTGGTTGACTGAAAATGCTTCTCAGCTAGCTGAAGACTTGACAAGTAATTTAGTGCTTAGTCAGGGCTCAAAAGAAGAAAGTTTAGGCGACACAAATGCGAATAAGGAAGAAATCACAAGGATAGGAAAACGATTAGATTATTGGCAAAACAAGTTAGATGGCTTATCAGAGACACTGGATATGCCCACAGACTTTCCACGGCCCGCAGGGCGGTTAATGACATCGGAAACGTATAGTTTCCTCATTGAAAGTGAGCTAGCTCAACAATTAAAGTCTTTAGCTGAAATGAATGAGTGTTCACTTTATATGGTTTGTTTAGCCGTATTAAAAATATTGTTAAAGCGCTATACGGGACAAGAGGATGTTTGTGTCGGTGCAATTGTTGCCAATCATAGTTGCGGTGAAGCTCAAAGTCTAACCAAAGCGTTTTTCAATCGGTTAGCACTGAGAAGTAGTGTCCAGAGTAATGATGCTTTTGTTGATGTTTTGAAAAAGGTACAGGAAACCTGTTTTGAAGCATATGAAAACCGAGATACCCCATTTAGACAAGTTGCAGATCTGATCCAGCCCCACCGAAATAAGACTGTTCACCCGTTGTATCAGATAATGATGGTGCTTCACAATGCTTCGGTAGAAATGGGTGAAAACATTCAGCAGTATCCGCTCGAAAGTGAAGTCAGTAACCTCGATGTTACTTTAGAATTGAGAGAAGAAGCTAAAGGCTTGAGAGGACAAATTGAATACAACTCTGAGCTTTATCGGTCTAATACTATTGATCGAATGGCGAGTCATTTTATCGCTTTATGCGAAGCCATCGTCGCGGAGCCGGAAACAGAAATTGGTCGACTGGATTATTTAAGTGAGGCAGAGCAGCAACAACTGTTAGCTTTTAATGACACCAAGCGAGACTTCGGTGAGCCGAAGACCTTAGTGGAATTATTTAACGAGC
>JAPHTP010000082.1 GCA_026196875.1 Kangiellaceae bacterium | reverse complement strand
GGCAACGAGTAACGAGTACATTCTTCAGTTTAAATCATTCACCGGAATAGAATCTTACTCCAGCTTAATCATCGTATTGGGAAGCTTGTCTTTTCTCTTGATTATCTTGGGCAATCTGGTCAATGCTTTGGACGTTTGGATAGCGACCAAATTTGGGTTTCAAAAGGAAAGACAATTATCGCAAAAATTACTCGCCAATTACTTTCGTGCGGATGAGCTTGAATTCAGTAAAAAGAAGGTATCAGAACGAACCAAGACAATTATATCTGATATCGACAGGGTTATTCTCGATACACTGTTTTCTATGTTAGAAATGCTTTCGGGGATCTTATTAGCGATTTTTATCTTTGCACTTTTGGTTCTGGTCAATTTATATGCCGCGCTTTTTATTTCCGCCGCAATCGTCTCGGTTTATTGGCTGGTCTATTTCTTTGCTTCCAAAAAGTTAGACCGGCTGGGGTTAGAGTTTGCCGAGCTAGAAACTGATTTGTATTCCGAAGTTCTGCAATCGTTGAAGCTTAGAAAAGAAATCAAACTAGATAATCTTCAAAGTTCTTTTTTGGCTAGTTTTGGACAGTCCTTTAACAGAGTGATGAATAACCGTCTTAGCTATGAGTTCATCAGCCTGGTACCGCAGCGGATTATTGAAGTAGTCGCGTATGGCAGTATTTTAGTGATTGCTACCGTGTTTACAATCAACTACGGCGAAAATGCTTCGGCAATAACACTGATCGGCGTTTATGCTTTTGCGGCCTACCGACTGATGCCAGCAGTGAGTGATATTTTTGACAGCTTCGAACAGATTCAATTTGGTTCAGCAATATTAAAGCGACTAATCGCTGAATTAAGACAAGAACCGGAAGATGAGGGTAGTTGCGATGAAATTAAACTTGAAAGTGAACTCAAACTCGACTCCATTGATTTCGCTTTTGCAACTAGAAAAGAAAAAATATTCGATCGGTTAAGCATCCATTTTAAACTTAACCAATTTAACTGTATTTTGGGTAAGACAGGTTGCGGCAAGTCCACCCTGCTCAATATTCTAGCTGGCATATACCAACCACAGGGAGGCAAGATATTGGTTGGGGATACGAATGTCTCACTCTACCATAACGCAAACTGGTATCAGCAAATCGCGTATATTCCCACCCAAATTAATTTGATTGATGCAACGATAGCAGAAAATATTGCTCTTGGGATTAAGGCAGATCAAATTGACCAAGGTAAATTGAAGTCTGTAATTAAGCAAAGCACTTTAGATATCGACTTAACTGCACTTGAAGCCGGAGCAAATACCAGAATTGGAGCTGAAGGAATAAGTCTGAGTAATGGGCAAACTCAAAAGCTGGGAATCGCCAGAGCGCTTTACTCTTCGCCCCAATTATTATTGGTAGATGAAGGTTCGGACGCGTTGGATTTGGCATCAGAAGAAAAATTACTAGTTAACCTCAAATCGGACTCTCAGCTGACAGTCATTTTTGTCAGCCATCGGCCTTCTGTCTGGCAATTCGCAGATCACCTATTAGATCTAGAAAAGTATCTGGGAATGAATAGTGAGTAATAGTCGATATCAAATCACAAAACTTGAGTTCGACGATAATTTAAACATTGGAGCTGAGCAATGGAATGAGTTGGTCTCGCGGAGCACTCGCCCGTCAATCTACGCAACCTATGACTACATAAAACTCTCAGTGAAGTACTTTAATTGCGAAGCGGTAGAAAAGTTTTTGATCGTAATAGAAGATAATCTCGAGCAAAAACTTGTGGCGATATTTCCGATGAGTCTGTGGCATCGGCAATGCTATAAAAAGACCGTCCGAGTGATGGAACATCTAATAACAACGCATACTTCGGATGTGGATAAGCCCTATCCAATAATTGATGCTGGATCTGAATCTATAGCATGGCGACTATTTGCAAAATATATAAAGACCGAGTTATCCAATTGGGACTGGTTAGAGTATGACGAATTAATATCTGAATCGTTATTGCAGAAATTAAGTCGAAAATTGTTTCCATTTCCTCAATATATTCATAGGCATTCTGATGGTCCCCTGTCGTCTATTATTGATTTATCGGAAAGTTGGGCAGAATTTAGCAAGCCGCATAAAAATATGCGAAAGAAAATCAAGAGGATTCAAAATAAACTTGGCGAAAACTTTCGCTATAAAGTTTACCATTCACTCCAAGATATGGAGAGGTGTCTCCAAGAGTATGTTGCTGTTGAGTCAGCCGGTTGGAAAGCTTACACGGGTGTCTCTGATGCAGAGGCGATAGAATTCTATTCTGAATTGCTGCCACGGTTTGCAACTAATAAGCAGATTTTGGTTGGGACACTATACGATGGTGACAGGCCCATTTCGGTAGAACTCTCTTACATTTATAATGGGACAGTCTATTTTGCCCATGGCACGTATCATCCAGACTACGCCAAGCTATCTCCTGGCACTGTAAGCACTTCACTGTCTATACAATATTTATGTGAAAAATATCGCGAAGGGGATTTTCTCGCAGGTTTTGCCGATTATACCCATCATTTTGCTAGTCATATTTACCCTACCCAAAAAATAGCTATTTTTAAGATAAACGGTATATTTTTTTATTATCTGATCTTAAGTCGATCCTACAAAGTAAAGTCAAAGTTAAAAAACTTGGCCAAGAAAATGATTCGTCTCAAAAAAGAGAAAAATCATGCGAATTGAGTTACTTAGTCCTGAATCTGCCAAAGATGTAGATCTCGCTCAGTGGCAAACATTGGCACAAAACAGTATTAACGTTAATCCCTTTTTCGAACATTGGTCGTTATTGCCGGCTTTGAAGTGGTTTACTCCTAATGAAGATGTTTTCTTGGTAACTGCTTACCAGAAAGACACGTTAGTAGCTTTATTTCCAATTCAAATTGAGAGCCATAAAATTGGTATAAGATTTATCAAAATTTGGTGTCATGACCATTGCTTTTTATCGGATGCATTATATCTTTCAGATGTAGCCATCGAAGATATTCTGATTAAAGTGATGCGTAGATTAAAAGTTTCTACTCTTAAAATTGATTTGCACTCACGTTCTGCCTATGGTCGATTAATAACTCAAAATAGCTTTGTGTTTGAGTCTTCACGCGGCGCGGTGTTTAACCCGGAAACAATCGAACCTAAATGGCAATACCAGGCAGGTAAGGTAAGAAAAGAGAATAAAAGAATTGTTAAACGTTTCTATCAGTCTACCGACGCCACCTATGTTACTTCTAAGCAAGATCCAGAAAAAGAGTGGTTACTAAACTATTGCCAGCTAGAGCACTCGGGTTGGAAGAGGATCAAGAAAGGGTCAATTCTTTCTGATATCAACACTTATAATTATTATAAGGAACTAGTGGAGCAAGGCGTTGAGTTGGAGAGAGTCGAGTTTCAAGGCTTAGTCGAAGAGCATAAAATTTTTGCCATTTCCTTTCGTATTGTTTCTCGCAATATTGCATTTGAGCTTAAAACCACTTTTGCCGAAGACTTCAGGCAGCTCTATCCCGGAGTGATTTTGGAGTTGGAGAATCTACAAGCAATGGATTTTGCTTACGTTGACTCATGTACTACTTCGAGCAATTATTTAATTAACCGTCTATGGCCAGACCAAAAAGTGGTTTGTACTAGTCTTTTCTTCGACAACCAAATCACGGGCAAAATACTAAAAGCGATTTATCGTTTAAAAAAACGGTTAAGTAGCTAAAATCTCTTTACCTCAATCATTAACTGGTCAAATCTTGGATCTAGCCTTACATTATTTAATTCGGCAAATGCCCAAACTGTTGGCACCATTACATGTCTTTGCTTGATTGCCACTGAAAGTGAGTCAATGGCCTTTTCTGTTTCACCCAGCTCACCATAAGCAAGTGCCAGTTGAAACGGATCGTTATTATTTTGTGTTAGCCACTGGATGTACCATTGATTAAATAACTTAATTTCACCTGCTTCGATAG
>JAPHTP010000140.1 GCA_026196875.1 Kangiellaceae bacterium | reverse complement strand
TAACGCCTCAAGCAGAATTGCGTATTTTGCATATGCTGCCTTGACTGGTTATATTTTTTATTGCTCATATACTTCCATGAACTCATTGAACTCCTCAAAAAACCTATCTAGTGCATCATGAGGGTTTGAACACATGTGGTTCATGTTTCGAGCCCAACCATGTGTCGTCTTTATTTGATACTTATTGCTGAAATGCTTTTCAAATTCAATCATCAAAGTATGATCTATTCGATCTTGGTTGGTAAGTAAATATCCCTGCAAAAAAGTCCAAAAATACATAATATGTTTTTCAGGAAGCCACATAAGTGGGCGAGCCTCAATTTCCCGAATTATTTCCGGCAATGACATTTGACTTAAATCAATCACTTTAATTTGTGACGAATCATAATTGTGATTCATATGGTTCCCTTGAAAATATAACGTCTCAAGCAGAATTGCGTATTTTGCATATGCTGCCTTGACTGGTTAGCTTACTTAATTCTTATCATTCTAATGTCTTCTCCATCTCCCCACCTTTCACATGTACCATTTCCATATATCGTAATACTCTTTCCAGCCATCAGAGCAGCAAGAACAATACTAACCTGGGACTTTCCTGCAGCAGAGTTTTCATCTTTTATCATCCAATAATTTCCTCTTGCACATGCCGGCTTATCTCCTCGTTCTCCTTCTAGTTCTAGATAGTGAAGATTATCAGTCACTCGAACATCAAAGTACTTTATTTTCCCCGTCTGTTCACCGGCATTTGCACCAAATGAAGCAATTGATAAAACTAAGACTACTAAAATTTTTTTCAATGTTCTCTCCTTTCCTATAGCTAACCGCTGATTGTATTCAGTAAATCACATTTTAATTCAAACACTGGTTTAGATTTTACTGAAATATTTAAATATATCTGATACTTGCTGACATTGGCTTCTAAGTCAATACAGGATTAAAGTGACTTTACTGCATTTAAATCCTGACTCACTTTTTAACATCCTTTTAAATCAATAACTTACAAATTTACAGCGTAGTAAATACAAAAGGAGAATGAGGGGGCAGGCACGTTTTTCAATATTCTAAAAATTTCAGACATATATGAACGCCTTCAATTAGCTATAAAAAGGGGCAGATTAATCGATTTCCCTCAGATGTATACGGAAATAAATCAGACTCAGTTAACACTGAGCACCGAATATCAATAAGATCACCCATCTTGCTCTAATATCTTTAATCCAAGTCTATATTTAGTTCTGTATCGAACACAGCGCCTTTCCAGCATCAATATTGGCACTATCGCAGCTCACCTCCACTTGATCCTTTCCATTTAGTACCGACCCAGTCCAGTTTCCATCTTCGCCAAGTGTCATTAGCATAAAACCAAATCCATCGAACTGGTTGATTGTTGCAGCGTCGTCATCAATTGTCGCCTGGTAATTGCCCGTCGCGGACTTATTCAATTTCACGCCGCTATTGCCGACAACTACCTGTGGCGGCCTTTTAGTTCCTAAAAAGCTTACATCTTGATACAGGTGCATGTGCCCGGACAGGAGTAGCTTAACCGACTCAGGATATACGCCAGACTCGGTTTCCTTAACGGCAGTTTGCAACATCACGCTCATACTGCTGATGACAGGATCCGCACCATCTTGTGTATCAACAGTCGCTCCCCAGGTTGGTCGGTGCGTCATCATCCATACCGGCTTGGAGGCGGCGGATTGAGTCTTTTTTAGCTGTTCAAGCTGTAGACTGTCAATCTGTAAACTGTATTGTGCCGTGAGCGGATTATCAGCGCTGGCATCACAAGCATTGGCACTATCCACCACCCATAAATCGAGTGGCTCAAGTGATACGACATAAGGTTGAACCATGCTGATTGAATTAACGGCATTATTAAACGGATGAGCAATAGACCCCTGATTAGGACAAGCTAACTGAGGGATACCAGCGGTCAAAGACGAACCCGGTCCAAAGAAATAAAACCAGCCCAGTCCGGCACGACTGCAAAGCTCATGGTTGCCACGACTGAAAACCCAAGGTGCGGTTACAAGTAAATGCTTTGCAGGAAGAAAAAAGTCTTCGTACCAGTACTGCCATTTATCCGGTCTGGTGCTATCACTGGCGTTCTGACTGTAGTAATCATTATCCACATAACCGCAACTTGGCCCGCCATATCCACCATCCCCGGCATCGTAGGCATAAATCGTTTTGGGTTTATCCTGGAGACTACCTGATGTGCCGCGATAGTTATAATCTCCCATGTGCAGAATCAATTCTGCGCCAACCTTTGCCCCCTCCTCTGCTAAATTGGAAAATGGCTGCGCTGCTTCTCCAGGTTTACAATCTTTTGGCTCGCAACCACTATCACCAAAAACTAATACTTTAGATGGAGAATTGGTTGCTGCAGCCAACTCAAATTTGCTGGAAGATACTTTGTATGAAACACCGGCTGAAATACTCGCTTCGCAAACTTTCACCGGAAAGTTAGTTGCACCTGGGTGTAGACCACGCGGTGTCATTTTAACCCTTGAGCGATCGCTACCGCTTAAAATTGGACAGTTAGCATCAATTGAATTAACTATCGCTCTGGCATAAAGCAAAGTGCTGCCATCATTCGCTGGGGCATACATAGAGTAAGCAGCAATGACTGGAGGTGAATTTTTATCTTTACTGAGTGATTGACAAGCCGACAAGGTAACGATGGTTAACAGGATGACCAATTGCTTAAGTGTTGCTTTTGATTTGATATGCACTTTGCTTTCCCTTTGCATTTTTAATTATTGGCTATGGACGCGGGCTGTTTATCGACATAGATTTTTTTGACACTAGTCGATTAACAACAGTAGCGCCTCTGAATCATCAGATATCTTTTGTTTTTTTGCAAATGGTTATACCGTAAAGAGATTTGGTTATTTTTTTTGAATCAATTTCTTTATACAGCGAACATTCTCTCCAACATTGATACATTACAAAATAAGAATCTTTAGAGTCGACAATATTCGAACCGTAGATAGAAAAGAGGGGCACTATTGCATTAAGTCACAAGATGGAATCAACATTCGTTGTTGCGTTGAGAATAACTTCATTCAAAGATTGGGTAAGCCTTTCTGATTACGGAACATGCGTATTGTCCCGTTATTTTTCTTAGCAGATAAAGCGGCAACTTATTGTTAAATAAACACGCCCCCCTCATTAAAGTCATGTTTTTATACTAGAAATTGGTGGTACAAATAATATCTGTGTCTTTAACTATTGAACCAAAACTATTGAACCAAAGAAGTCATGACTACTCATGCTTAGCTTAGCGTTTACTTTAATGTCATACCGGTTGACTGAAGCGCTTTATACAAAGGTTGTTTTAGATGCTTTGGATGGACCTTAGTCATAGACACGGAATCACAGTTCTGAAAGTGACAGAATTGGGTGACAGCATCTACAAATTCGGCAAGGACTAAATCCTCATCAAAGTTATCTTGTTCCAGATATAGCGATTTGATTTCTAAATGACGGATTTTTCGGTGGGCTTTACAATCCATCCGGCCAATAAACTCATCACGGAAAAGTAATGGCAGGCAAAAGTAGCCGTAGCGACGTTTAGCTGCGGGTACATAGCACTCTATTTGATAGTCGTATTGAAACAGCGCTTTGAGTCGTTCACGCTGAATGACACTGTTGTCAAATGGTGAAAGAATCGACACCCGATTGTTCAATCTCGGTAAACGTTTTTCTAGCGCACCGGTTTCCAATATAAAAATTTCGCCACTGCCTACTTTTACTTGTTCTAAAGAGCCCTGCGCGAGTCTTTCATTTACCAAAGTTTTTACAGCTTTACGTAGTTCGGCGTTGCGGCGTTGATAGGTCAGTCCTTTGAGTGAAACAACCCCATGGCAGCGCAATTGTTGATCGACAATATGCACTGCAAATTCTTCCATGCTGGGAGTTTTTAAATCTATGTTGGATGGCAGTACCCGCTCAGTTAGATCATATGTTTTTTGAAATCCTTCGCGGTCGCTAACCATTAGATCGCCTTCCATATACAACTGTTCCAGTGCCTTTTTGGCTGGTTTCCAGTCCCACCAACCTGCACGTTTTTTACTGTTAGTTTCTAGATCACGAGATCGTATCGGGCCATCTGAACGTATGCGTGCCAACAGTTCCCGCATGAGCTTCTTATCACGTTTCTTATACCAATGGATTTGGCCGTTCTTAATGGCCTGTTTGTACGGTAGGGAGAAGCGAAAATCTGTAATAGGAAGAAAAGCGGCCGCGTGCGCCCAGTACTCAAAAATATCTCGACTAAGCAACATTTGATTTGTCATTGCCGGCTTAAATTTAGGCACTCTAGAGTAAAAAACGTGATTGTGTGCTCGCTCCACCACTGATATGGTGTCAATCTGTACATAACCTAAGTGACTAACCGCTTTAATTGCTCCCGCCAGACCAGATCCATAGGGCTGAACGTGCAACAAACCTTGTGCAGCCAATGCAAGACGACGTAAACGCGAAATTTCTTTAGGATGTTTTATTTCAATCACGGTCATACTTAGTACTACAGCTCTCCTCTGCGCTCAATTGCACTGAAAAAAACGAAATAATTACTGTGCCAAAGAAGATAAATATCAGGGTTGAACTCTTAATAAATACAACACTTCAAACAGTAGTCCATCTAATGCTTTGACTTGTTATGGGATGTATCCCATTTATCTAAAATTTGATTAAGCGCTTTTAGTACTTTCTCGCGCTTATTCCCTCTGTTAATTCCTTTCGGTAGTTTGCAATACCACTGTTGCCAATAATGTTCGTACGGAGGATGTTCACCAATTGTGCCGGGATGTACTTTTTTCTCAAAGTACTCGATGCACTCTTTTACTTGCTTCAAACTCGCGAACTGAAATGTGAAATTACAGACATCCGCCAAATAAACCCATTTGGGAATTAAATTGTCTCTACTTTTTGAGATCGGCATACCACCTTCCATGCAGTTACTCATAAAATCTGCATGCTTTTTAGGATCTGCTTCTTCTCTCCAGACTTTACTCACAAGCCGTTCCCATAACGCTTAGTTCAAAAATTCAGGTTGTAGTTTAACCTGAATATTTACAATTTCTGGTTATCGCTATTTCGAGTATGCATACAGGACTCCAAAGTCTTCTCCAATACTTAACTCAAAATTTCCAATTGAATTTAGTTTTTCGAGGAAACGGTTAAATCTGCTTTCATCTCGATATTTTTCCCCAGTTTTAGTTTTCATTAAATTTTGATAGCGCGGAAATCTAATCGCATAGATTTCTCTAAATTTAATGGGACCATGATTGGTACAGTCCGTAGTCCTATCTTCTACATACCCACCCACAGGAAACACATTTTCAGACATGAATTTTTCTTCGCGAACGAATGCAAATTGAATAGGTATTTTCAGTTCTCCCGCAGCATCGAGTACTTTCTTCCATTTAGCATTGCTCATTTGAGCACCACCATAGTTCTCGATTGCAGCATTTATGCGACGCTGGTTCTCATTCATGTCATTTATTACCAAAAAGCCTATTTAAATTGTGAGGCATTTTTTCCGCCGAATCCATTTCTAATCCTTATTAGGGTACTTCTGTGTGAAAAGCCTACTTTGTTTGAGACCACAATAGTTCTCTTTTCCCCATCTCTCAGGCACGTAGCTCAATCTTTCGAGCATAGTAATTTCAGACACCCCGATTAAACATCACTCCAAAGTCGCATAAAACAAACAATCATTGGTGGCAATTTCGGTTATCGTTGTCACCATAAATAATTGCAATTGTTGCTTGGCAAATAAGCAGCCATTTTTGGCTTCAATCAAGTTGTGTATCTGCTCCTCACCTTTTTCATCGATCGCTTTTAAGGGTAAAGGGGAAGATTGATCAAACCATCCTAAGAACTCCTCACTAGGAGTAAGTTGGCGGTTTAACTGCTCTACATCTGCCCGTAAAGTAATGTCATTGGTTGGCAGTCGATGGTGTGAAAAACCGACACTTGCATCACCAACTAACTCCACTCGAATTGGATGCCGGTGTACCTGAACTCGGTTGGCATGCCTGTCAAAAATATTTTTGCGGGTAAAAAACTCATGTAAACCATCCGTCGCTACCTGGTGAGAATATATTTCACTCGCACCGCCGCATTCAACCGTAGCGATTGGGCAGTTAAAGTCCATCTCCATAATCGCACCAACATGAAGACCGGTAAGAATCAGTTTGTCGGTAAACAAAGAGACTAGATCGAGCGTATTATCATCTTCCGCCACGGCAACGCCAAATGCAGGACTAGCGCCGGAAGTATTGTGCAGATCTAAAACGGCTTCAGGAGAAACTTCGGCCACAGCCTTTGCGATAGCTCTCGCCCGGTTAGCGACTTCACTTTGGTCTTCCTCACTCGCTTTAAAGAAGCGATTGAGATCTTGATCATTGGCGACGTAACGATTGGTAAAAATCGGTTTTGCCCTCGCAGCTTCAGGATTGCAGATGATAATTCTAAGGTTAGTTGCCGGAACGGTTTGACTTCGTAGCCACAAGTGACACGCAATAAATCCCGACGGTTCATTACCATGGATTAAGGTTGTTACCACGCGGGTGCGACTTTGATCCTCGCCTTTAATATCAAAAATGGTCAGTCCATTTAACTGGCGCAAAAAACCAAGTGCGGTTGGTTCAATCTGACTTCGAAAGTCGTCATTTAAATAGGTAGTTTCACTATTTAACAAACTCATTTCCAACATCGCTCCCATTCGCTAACAGGTCTTCCTCCCATCTGGTTTTCAAAATACAAATCAAGTAGTTTGGCACAGGCTTTATCGTTGGGCATTGATTTACGCAAGTGCCTTAACGTCCTTTTAGTCCAACTCGCGCCATTGACCCCAACCGCCAGGCGTCTTTGAATGATCTGCAAAAACTTGTCTCGCTCTACACGGTCGACATTTAGCTTAGATAACCCGTCACTTGCCACTTGCAACATATCATCAATGACGTTTCTTATCGGAACTTCAACCGGTTTATTTTGGTAATTCTGTGGCCACAATACGGTCGCATTTAGACCGGCCTTGGCAGCCCGATAGAAATTATACTCGGCAAACCGGAATGGAATGCGCGACATATATTCGTCAATTTTTTCTTCCAAGCCTACCGCCATTCCAATAGAAAAAGCGGCATTGGCAGCCATATCAAGTGCAGTCGGCCCAGCCGGTAAGGCTCTAAACTCAATACGCAGGTGGCCAGTCCCGTTGTTTGAATATACCGCCCTATTCCACGGCCAGGTTGTTCCCATGTGCAAGTTGAGTTCTGCCAACTCAGGAACTTCACTTTCATCTTCCGGATATAACTCAGGAAAAATTGGCTGGTATAAATTGACTGTTTCAGAAAATATCTCCCAGGCGCTTTTTCTTATCCAGCCGTGGCCAAAAGTGACTCGAGCAGGCTGACGCCAACCTGACGCATCGGGCATGCGATTATCTATCGATTGTTTAAATAAAACCACACGGGTTTCGTCCCAACAACAGTTACCGAGCAATACGCCTGAGTTTGCCGATACCGCCAACGCCATCGGCAAAGTCAACTGGGCCGCATTAAAAGTGTCGGCAAAACGATCTTTTTCCGTCATTAAATGGACTTGAAAAGAAGTATTAGCGCCTTCAACACAAACTTCAGAAGTGTAAAAATCGACTGGCTCCTCACCGTCAATTTTAATATGAAATGGTTCCCCCCGCTGTTTGAGTAGCTCTCTGGCCAATACCCTGTAACGATCGATATCGGTCATATATTCATTGGTTAAGTGTTTTTCTTGCAGCGTCGGTAAAATTCCAACAGCTAGTGGGCGGGTATTAATTTGTTCGGCAACTGTCCAAAGATGGTTAAATTTATCGAGCATCTCCTTGGTCAAATTTGAGAATGGGGTGCCGGCAGCCTTAACCGGCGAAAGATTGAGTTCAAGGTTAAACTTATTTAATTCAGTTTGGTATTGATCGTCCTTAAGCATCTCGATCAATTGAACATTGACGGGACTAACATCTCCCACTTGATCCATCAGGTACATTTCCAACTCTGCACCAATGCACCTTTCCGCTGTACCAAAATCAGGCCTTGTGATCACCCGCTTTAAAATGTCGACTTGATCGTGAATGCGCCGATTAAACTTTTCGTAATCAGCAGCGGAATATTCTCTATCAGTTATATCGCGCCCCATACAATCCCCTCAAGTAGTATTTTCTTTTAAGATACTATACCAAGTTAATTGTGCAACAATTAATCTGGATCAAACAGGGTATTTAAATCGAAGCGCTAGTCTCGTTTTAAGGGGTATACGAGTTTTTCCAAGCCGTTAATTTTAATCTCAAGCGCTAATTGCAATAGCAATCCTAGTTCCCCTTTAGGAAACCCTTTATTAGAAAACCAGACCAGATAGGGCTCTGGTAGCTCTATCAGTCGAGTTCCCTGGTATTTTCCAAAAGGCATTCTCATATTTGCTAACTTTGGCAAATTTTCCGGTTCGAACATAAATAAAAGTAACCTCTTAACTACCTGCGTTTGCCTTTCTTTTTTTCTTTGCGCCCGGCTTTTTTCTCTTCTTTTTCGCGCATAATACGCTCCACCTCGACCAATTCGCGAGCAACCATTTCTGGAGTTTCTAAAGTTAACTGTCCCAGAGTCGCTGAACGAAAGTCATTAACCATAATTTTACAAACTTTGTCCAAATCCACTCGGCCACCAGATACTAGGCAGCCGCGCTTTCTGCCAATAGCTTCTATTAAGTCGACCGTTTGTGAAAAGTGTTCTTCTTCGTCTAAACCGTAGTGATTTCTTAACAACTCAGGATATTGCATTTCCAGATAATCAACTAAATAGAAAGCAATTTCGTCATAATCAAGCACTGTGTCTTTAATGGCACCGCTTATTGCTAATCTATAACTACTATGTTCGTTCTCAATTTTTGGCCATAAGATACCTGGCGTATCAAATAGAGTAACACCGCCATCTAAATCAATTCTCTGTTGTGCCTTGGTAACGGCAGGCTCATTACCAACCTTGGCAATTTTTCGGCCGGTTAAGCCGTTAATAATTGTTGACTTGCCAACGTTTGGGATCCCCATAATCATTGCTCTCACCGGCGCTTCTTTGGCAACTCTGCCAGGCGCTAGTTTTTTCGCGAGTTCTATGATCTGCTTCAGGCTTGCTACGTCCTGCCCCATAATTGGTAAGGCTTGAACGTCCTGTTGTTTTTCAAAGTGAGAACGCCAGATATCGGTTAAATTAGGATCAGCTAAATCTGTTTTGTTTAATAGTTTTATTACTGGTTTTGACAAACCTTTGAAATCAGATAAGTCAGCGATAACCGGATTAGCACTACTAAAAGGAATGCGAGCGTCAAGCACCTCGATTATCAAGTCAACTTTGGGTAATGCTTGCTTAATTTCTTTTTGGGCCTTGTGCATATGACCCGGATACCATTGGATTGCCATTGGAGTGCTTCAATTCAGATACATTGCCATATTTTATAGGGATCTATAGCCGATATTAAGAAAAACTTTAAAAAGAGCTAGTCGACAAGCTCCAGAATTCCCCAAAATGAAGCCCGCTATGCTACATTTAGATACAGAATTTCTTATCCAGTTTTAACAGAGAGACCTAATGACCGACGAAAGAAGACGTTTTAATCGTGTTGAATTTAAATCAGATGCAACCATTTTTGTAGATTCTCAGCCGGTTAATTGCGAAATTATTGATATTTCTTTGGCTGGAACTCTACTAAAACTAAAGCAACCGACAGAAGTTGAATTAGGCACTAGCTACACCTTAGATATGCCGCTTGATGGTGACGAAAACGTGATTTCAATGCAAGTTGAACTGGTCAACCAAAGAGATGATCGACTTGGCCTCAAATGCTCTCACATTGACTTGGATAGCATTACCTTACTGCGCCGCCTGGTAGAACTCAACCTCGGTCAGCCTGAACTATTAGAAAGAGATTTCGCGTCGCTAGTGTCGGATAACGAATAATCTAAATATCAATAACCTCAGGTCTGTCGGAAATATTTTCTAAAGATAGAAGTTTGATCATATCGACTTCAAAGGTATTCATAGCCGTAATATGAAAACTAATTGAACAACACCATCACTACATAAAATACTCAGTAAAAAGTTTATTTGCCGACAGCATTCAACTCAATCGACCACAGAAATAATTGGCGAAGCGACTTTAATTGATCACAATTTCTAACGGTTGCAATTTGAGTATTAATCGAATGACTCATTTCATTTGTTAAATAAAAATAAGAGAAGATAAAGGGGGACAGTTTTAGGTTTTGAAAAAGCCCCACTCCTTGAAAAAGAAGTGAGGCTTTGTCCATTTCTATAGATATCGACCAAGAAAGGTTTACTGAGATCTAACTTGCCTGAATTTATCATCGAAGAAAGTCCAAGCATCATCACCCGGTGCCCGATAGTAAGTACCACCTTGCTCATTCTCACCCCATACAACTCCGTTGCTGCCACAAGAAACCGTTTTGAGCGTCCCGTCAACCTTAGTCCATTGAAGGTCCCATGGGCCAATAGGTCGAGTAAAAATGTCGCCGTTAGAAGTAGTGGTCCACATCCGTCCGTCATTGGTACACACCGCCAGGCTGGTGGATTGAGGTCCCTGGTAATACCACCAGGTAAAATTATCGTGAGTCGCTTTTTGATGAATTCTTCCGCTGATGTCAACTCCCCAAATACCGGAGTTTTTACCACACTCAATTTCAGATAACTGTAAACCGGGAATATGATTCCAGGCCGTATTCCAATCGGCATCCTTTGCACGCTTATAAACATTACCACTATAGTCTAAACCAAGCGTCGTACCGTCAGGGCAACCAGCAATATCTTTCAGCACTCCAACGCCCATAATTCGCCACCAATTGACGTAGTCAACTTTTGGCCGCGCCCAAACGGTCCCGCCCTCATCCAAGGCCCAAACAAGGCCATCTTGACGCACATCCAGGCGCTTCGGCTTCCAATAATCCGTATCTATCGACTTCCAAGCTTCACCCGCTTTTCGAGCGACTGCACCACCATTTGAATCAACTGCCCACAAATCCTTATTACTCAACACCGCATTAACGTGAGAACCTACCTGTGTTACTTCGCCATCAAAGAAAGTCCAAGTGGTATCGTTTAACTCTCGGTAGTAGGTTTCACCTTCACTACTCTCAGCCCAGACAATGCCATCACTACCACAGGTTACCTTCTTGAAATTTCCGCCAGCTGATGTCCATTGAAGATCCCAAGGACCAATTGGTCGTGTTAACACTTCACCGCTTGGTGTTGTGGTCCACATCCTTCCGTCATTGGTACACACCGCCAGGCTGGTGGATTGAGGTCCCTGATAATACCACCAGGTAGAATTATCGTTGGTCGCTTTTTGATAAACTTTTCCCCCTGCGCCAATCCCCCAAATACCCGAATCTTTGCCACAATGAATTTCAGATAACTGCAATCCTTGAATGTGATCCCAAGCCGTATTCCAATCAACATCTTTTGCGCGCTTATAGACATTACCGTCATAATCCAAGCCGAGTGTCGTGCCATCAGGGCATCCTGCAATATCTTTCAATGCCGGTACGCCAATAATTCGCCACCAATTAACATAGTCAACTTTTGGCCGCGCCCAAACGGTCCCGCCCTCATCCAAAGCCCAGACAAAGCCATCTTGACGCACGGACAAGCGCTTCGGCTTCCAATAATCCGTATCTATTGTCTGCCAAGCTTCACCCGCTTCTCGGGCTACTGCAGCACCATCAGCATTTACGCCCCAGAATTGAAGAGATGCCAGGCTAGCATTGAATACTGAATCTAAATTTTCAATTTTGTCATTGGCAGGTTGATATGCGACATCCGATACATTCGTCGGACAGGAAGAGTAACCTGTTTTGAAAATACCACTACCGCAGACCTGACCCAGCACGACCGCAAAACTAGGCCCAATGGATGTCTCAATTTTTACACCTGCAGAAAAACTGATAGCACCAGTTACAACAGGAAGTTTAGGGTTTGCTAAATCAATTCCAAAGCTGATACCACCACCGGTTTTGCCTACACCTGAGAATGTAACATCAATAGCAGGGCCATCCACGCCATCAGGTTTAGCCACGTGATAACCAATTGTGACATCACCGTCTACTCCCATATTGGTCCCGCCTTGAATACCGGCGGCGGCAAATACTGACACTATTGGACCTTCAAAACTATTTAGTCGATTGAAGTAATTTTCCAAATCGGGCCCACCGTTAGAATTTTCAAGTTCTTCAAGTGCTGTAACCACATGGACCAAAAAGCTAATATCGATAGCTACACCCGCAGTCGCCTCCCCTCCCAACGCGAGGAAACCGGCAGAACCGGAAAACATAACAAGCATGGACCCCATGTTATTATCCTTAAAGTTTTGGACAATGGCACTTACTCTCCTTGAACCCATGTCGGCAAGAACGCGACCTAGATAGTAATTAATCATCGGTCCATCACGTTCAGCAATAGCTTGTCGCAGCCCGCTGAAATTTTCAGGCTCTTGTGAATACGCTGTTTTCCATGCATCAACCGCATTTTCTAGCGGGTCCTTAACTTTCTTTTCTGCTGTTCTTGCCAATTCAATAAGAAACGCATTGAATATCGCAGTAGCAATTTTTTCTAATTCCGCGGCGGCTATATCCACTCCTGTCTCAACGGCATCTGTTGCCACTTTCGTTGTTTGTTCACTGAATTTAATGACATATTGCCCATTACTACTTAATTCATTGCCTAAAGAGTTCGCACTATCCTCCACCCAAGCACCGGCATCCTTTGACCATGCAGCGGCTTCTTGCGCTGTATCACTTGTCCAGTTAGCGCTGTCTGCCATGCCGTTTTTAACACCATCCACAGCGCCATTTACTGAATCAGATATTTCCCCTGGAATATCTGCAGTAACACTACCTACATAATTGACAGCCTCCCCAAATCCACTTTCAATTTCATTCCAAAAATCTTCAAAAATATTGGCACTGGCCGGAGCTGCTCCGGTCGCCAACACTAACGCAATTGCTGCGCCTAATTTTGAATTCACTTTCATAAAAATATCCTTATAAGTTAGAAACTTGTAAATCGCGTTCGAGAAATAATTAAAATTTCGAAGAGGATTTTACTTTTCTTACATAAAAAGGCACCTACCGAAAACGACAAGATAGTAACCCCAAGCGACATTAGGTATTAAGCAGTTGATAAATGAAGAAGAATTGAAAGCAATATTTAATAGATATCTCAACATTGAACCATAGAGCTGCGAAGAGTATCGTAAAAGAGAGGCTGAGTTATTGGTTTTGCTTCCTGCGTACCTTTGTTCCACATCTTCGATTAACGTTTATTGTATAGCCTTTCCATTTGATTAGCTTGCTGCCCTCAGCCATAACTTTAAGGACTCAACGTAACAAGTTAGAACTCTCTAAATATTTTCCCGGTGTACAATCAAAATTTTTCTTAAACGCACGACTCAAACTCTTACTACAGGAAAATCCACAGTCTTCTGCAATCTTTTCGATATGAGCACCACATTCGAGCATTATTTTTGCCCGGTTCATTTTGACTCTTGTTACCAAAGAATTGGGGGTATCGCCGCAAATTTCTTTCACTCGCCTCTGCAGTTGCCGAGAGCTCATATATAGATCGCTTGCAACCTGTTCTATGGAAAAATTAGGCTTGTGAATATGCTTCTCAAGCATATCGAGCAAATTTTCCATGAAAGCTTGATCTTGTTGACGCCACTGATTTAAAGTTGGCCATAAGCTCAAAGCACAACTTCTTGCCACAAAAAACTGCAGCAGTATATTGCCAACCAATATACTGCTTCCATCTAGTAGTGGAAACTTATCTTGAATGGGTTGATCTTGCACATAGGTGCCATTAGTTGATCCTAAGTCCTCAATAAAATAGCCTTCGCGATTGAGTTTGATTTTTGCATGTTGGCGAGAAATTGAATTATCTTCAATAAATATATCTGCAGAATCGGTGCGACCTATAATCACTTCAGGTTGTTCGATGATAAAAACCTGACTGAGTTGATTTTCTTTAAGAAACATCAGGCGTGTTTTTTCTAGCAATGTAAGCTGTTGACGCTCTTTTAGTAATTTAGTTGTTTGCTCAATTGTTAACACGCTATTGGTTCCATTGGACAAATTATTTGAGTGTAAAATATCGGCTTTAAAACTTTGGTGCGGAGGCACTATTAATTTCTTTTTCTAATTGTTTTACCCCACTTATGGTTACCTTGTGGTGTTGATGTTCACTCGGAAACTTTTCAAAATCAGCCAACAAGCTGGACAGGAGATACTTTGCCTTCTTATAGTTTTTTAATTTAACTAAAGACGCAATTTGGTGATAGCGATACTGCCATGTGCCTGGGTTCCCACTTCCCACCAATTTTTGTATAGCCTCGACAGCTTCTTCCAATAAAACCTCAGCTTCTTGATAGTTTTCAATACGCTTAAACAATAAGCCTAAATTTCCTTTTATTACATTAGTGTAGTAATTTTCCTCACCCAAAGATTCAATAGCCGCCGTTAAAGCAGTTCGGGTAAGGTTAATGGGCTTCTCCACACCAATATCTTGTATTCTAAGCATCATTGTCGCTAAGTTAACTTGATTGGTGATGACTTTCTTATCAAGAGGTCCATAAAGTTGAAGGTAATTCTCAATTATTTCTTCTATCATTTTGATAGATTTCTTCCTGAGACTATCATCATTCAGCCTTTCCGCCTTTTTATAAAGATGTATAGCTAGATCTCTTTTGATTTCCAAAGTTACAGGGTTTTGATTACCTAAAGCGCTAACGGCTCTATCCAGTAGTTTCTGTGTATTTGGTAAAGGCGATTCATCCATGCCCCCAATGCGCTCACTTTTCATCCTTAATAGTTTTTTTTCTGAAGCTAATGCGCGCTCAGAGTCTATACCATAAAGCTGTCTCGTTATAACTAGAGCCTCATAAGCGAGAGATTCTCCTTGCTCGTATTCGGCAACACTCGAATAAACTCTTCCCATCAACTCCAAAATAGTTGCTTTAACTTCCGGTTGATTGTCAAGCTTTTCCAACTTGTTTTTTGCAGCTTCAAAAACTTCAATAACCTTAACGTCTTTACCTCTTTTCAAGCGGCTGGGGCTACTTAATATATCAGTTAGGAATTGGTTAACCGAAGTAACCTTAGATGATTCTATTTCTACTCGATTGAGTGCCCTTTCGGTAGCCTGTTTCGCAAGCTCAGCTCTTTGTGTGGCATTAACACTAATTATCGTAGTTGAACTGAGTCCAACAATTAACAAGGTAAGTAAGGACGCCGCTAGTTTCTGACGTTGTATCAACTTTTTAAACTCATACCATTTACTGGGAGGCCTTGCTGTGACTATTTGATAATTCAGGTATCGCTGGATATCTCCAGACATTTCGACAACCGATTGATAACGTCGCTGGGGTTCTTTTTCGGTAGCTTTGTGAACAATCCAGTCAAGTTCGCCTTTGAGTAATTTTTGTAATCTGCTTACAGAAACTTGCCTGCATTTGGCCGCTTTCAGTTGTTTTTCCTTAAGCAGGCTGAATCGTTTACTCATTAATGGTATTGATTGATTTAATAATTCAGCTAAATGAAGTGCGGAGCGCGGTTTTAAATCAGATGGAAGTACACCCGCTAACAATTGGTAGAGCAAAATACCGAGCGAATAAATATCACTCCGCGTATCAATTTTGCCAGGGTTCAGCAATTGCTCCGGGCTCATAGCGAAAGGAGTACCAATAAAATGACCAGTCTTTGTATTTTCGCCATCATTCATTTCAACGGATTTTGAGATACCAAAATCAATGACTTTTATCAAGTTTTTGCCACTTTCTTGGCTCACCAGAATATTGTCAGACTTAATATCGCGATGAATAACTCCCTGTTGGTGCGCATATTGAATGGCATCACAAACCTGGTTAAACAACTCCATACGTTGTTTAACGTCGAGCTTTTGTTGATCACAATAAGCGAGAAAAGGCTGGCCTTGGATATATTCCATGACCATATAACTATTCCCATCAGGTGTATCACCAGCATCAAAAACCTGGGCAATATTTGGATGATTAAGACTAGCGAGTATTTGTCGCTCGGCGACAAATCTGGCGGTATTATTTTTTAAACTGAGGTTAAGGTTGGTGACTTTAATTGCGACCTGACGTTGAATCGGTTGAGATTGTTCCGCTAAATAGACAGTCCCCATTCCACCTTGACCAATAATCGAAATTAATCGATAAGGGCCAAGCGTTTCTAGTTTTTCCGCGATTATTCGTTTATTTTGATCTGAGATTTCGCTTATTTGCTGAGTTGCATTTTCTTCCATGTTATCAAACTTTTTATCCTTAATAAGCACTGTCGGAAAATCTTAAACTATTTGAAGCGATGATACTAACAGTATTGCCCAATTTAATACGTGAATAATAAACAGCAGGAAATTTATTTATCTGCGATATCCTTTAACTTCCCCATTTCTCTATACAATGTCTCTATACAATTGCTCCACCTTAATGCTAAGCGATAACGATACGGAGGTGTGCTCAAGGAAAGCACTTTTATCTCGTTTCGAGACACGACGAATATTTGATTGGTATCGTTGCAAAAAAAGAAACAACCCGAGAAACAGCTAGGAGATTAGGTCAATTCTAATATGTTCGCATATTGACTTGGGCAGTATTACATTGCGCGCCGCCTGGTAGAACTCATCCTCGGTCAGCCAGAGCTATTAGAAAGAGATTTCGCGGCGCTTGTGTCGGATAAAAAGTAATTTAAATATCAACTACTCCAGGTTTACTGGAGATCTTGACCAATGATAGCAACTTAAGTGTTGCGGCCTCAAAGCTTTGCATATCTCTGATATAAAAGACCAGCTGAACAACGCCGTCATTACTTAAGTTGCTCAACAAAAACTCTTGCTTACCGTCGGTATTCAGCTCTGCAATCCAAGGGAATAAATCGCTAAGCGCTTTTAATTGGTCACGATTATTGACGACAGCGATTTGCGTATTAATCGAATCACTCATCTCCTTCTGCTTCTCTTCACTGGAAATCGGCTCGATAGTATTAAAGCTGCGCAAAAACTTTAGATGCTTAAAAAACACATTGGCAATTTGCTCTTGAGGACAACTATTTTGCTCACACAGGAAAGTAGTATTTGCTAGAAAATTTTCTACCTCGAGGTGGCTTCCGGGGAAGTTGTGTTGATACTTACCGATAAACTGCTCGATAAACTTAGCGTCTAACTGCCCCTTAGTTTGTAACTTATTTTCTACTAACTTATATATCGATTTCGCTTGCCTGTTAACATAAGGGGTGTAATACCAATCTTGCTCGTCTAACTTTCCAAAAACGTACTTATAAAACCAACCATTACCGATTGCAGTCGCCATGGCTTCATCAAATATTTGATAGGCTTTGGCTTTATAACTTGACGCTGACTGCAAAAACCATTTTTCGATTGACTGCTGCAAGTCCGGATTTTGATTGATAAATAAAATATGGACTAACTCATGAAATACGATCGACAACTGGCTTTCTAAATCTTGTCCATCAAGAACCAGCATTGAGAGTACATTGCCTTGAGGTGTTGCCATAGAATGACCAGAGCTTCTGGGAATTGGTGAAATATATACTTCAAAAGAAATATCGAAGTTCCACTCAGCAGCATATAAATCGGACACTTGTTTAAACTTGGTCGCCATATCAAGTTGTGTGGCTTTTTTTGTTATGTCACTAAGATTTTTGTTTAAGAATTTTTGTGAAGGTTCCCAAATTAATTCCAGATATGCGGCTTCGAAATATCTTAACGCATCGATGAGTTCTTTGTGATCATTGTTGGGTAATAGGCCAAAGGTTCTCTCGGAAAAATCGTTTAAGTCCTTCGATCTCGCTCCAGCCATAACGAAAATGTCACGAATTTGTATAGAATTGTGCCGATATTTTGCTTTGGATTTTAGTTCATATGAATAGCCTAAATTTAACTCGGACAAAAGTTGTAAGCGTTTTCTTGCTTCAGCATCGTTAAACTCGCTGTCCTGAAATATTTCAACCAACGTTTGTGAAGTATATCCTTTGCCACTAATTCCCATGACAAATTCGTACAACCCCAGAACTCTATTGGACTTAAACTCAATGGCCAGGTTGCCCTGCTTCTCTGCATAAATTCCGAAACTTAGAAAAAGTAATAAAACAGAAGTGATTTTTTTCAAACTGAAAATTCCTTAATTGAAAGATATAACTATTTTGAGTGGAAAAACATAAAATTCAGAGGAGCAATTTTCATGCCCGAAACTAGCGTTCAAGCATAGGTTTTTTAAAAGCAAATTCCCCAAATGCGCAAATCTATACCCAATTGGGAAATTTCGGAAAAACTTACCAATCTACACTAATGTCATACTCTCTATCATAAAGGAGATCACCACGAACATTTTCAATCTTCAATCGCCATTTACCATCATGTTTCATTTTGAATGATCTAAACTTAAATAAAACCTGACTTGTATCTGCTCCCTCAAATTGAACAAATTTGAACTTATCTTCTTGCTCTAATATTGCCTTATCTTGTGCACTAATCGATACAGGAGGTATCAAACTAGCCTTAAGTAAATACTTATCTGACTGCTTTACATCACCAACCAATCTAATTTTTACTCCTATTGCACTTTTTGAGTCGACTTCTAACTCAGAACCTGAGTTATCATGCAAGTATTGAATTCCCCTTGACTGTCGTCGATATAGCCCTTCTTCCTCGATTTTAATGTTCTTTTGTTCAATATGTAACTCATACCCATTCTGTTGGTAAAAACTCCGTCCCCACTGATTAATTTCATCATCTAGATTTTTGGAGAAGATGAGTTTATACAACTCCCTATAGACAACCTTTTTATCGTCATTTCCATAACTATCTAAAACCTCTAAACACATTTTTACATCCAATGTGCTTTGTTCAGTATAGCAAGTTAAGTCAATTAATCTTTCTCGGGATTCATTATGGCCGTGTTTAGATGCCTTAAAGTAATGTTCTATCGCGAGGCCTAGATCCTTTTCTCCGACTTCTCCTTTTTCGTAAATCTTAGCCAAATTAAAAAATGAATCTGTATAGCCTAATGCCGCAGCTTCTTCATAGAATTCAACAGCTTTATTAATATTTTTATCTACACTAATACCGTGGCGATAATAAGCACCAGTATTGTTTGTTCCTCGAGGCTCTCCAAGTGCTGCAGCCTTTGAATAATAATTAAATGCTTTGTCATAATTATTATCAACTATATCTTCGAAATTGTAGGCATCCGCAATTCTCATCAATTCTTCGCGATAGAATGCTAAATTTGAAGTTTTATCATCATAAGGCAAATTCAGCTTTCTTCGTAAAAAATCATCTATAATTGCAACTTCATGCCACTCCCATTTCCATTTGCTGTGGCCGTGGCCAACGTTCTGATAAAACAGGTATTCGAAGTCTTTGCCAAGTTGGCTTAGCCGATATTTCATTCTATTGCTTTGCTCAATATGGGCGACTTGGTCTTGGTAGCCTGCGATCAACAAAACGGGGGTTTGCAATTTTTCTACAAGGTATACTGGAGAAAACTCCTTTAAAGACTGATCGTACTTTCCAACTGTATTTTCCACCGACTTCTTTAATACTTCACTTTGGTAATAATTAGTCGGATTAAACAACAATGGAAGATCATAAACACCATACCCTCCAACGGCGCAATCATATTGTGTTGGTTTAAGAAGGTTTAACATTAACGCAGAATAGGCACCATAACTTGTTCCTATAGCGCAAAACTTATCGAATTGATATTTCTTTTTGACGCTTTCAACAGCGAGAGAAATATCAGCTTCAATATCTTTCCCGAACTGGCCTACTCCCTTTTGTAGAAATTTTTTACCAAAACCTTCGGAACCACGGAAATTCACATTCAGAATAGAGTAACCTCTACTCGCAAAATATTGATTGAATGGATTAAAAATATCTGAGTCTCTCGCGCCAATGGGGCCGCCATGAGGAGAGACTATTAACACACCATTGCCGTTTTTAGGCCTTGTTAAAATTCCTTCAATTTCTTGTCCATCTTCATTTTCCATCGAGAAAACCTCAGAAGGAGTAAGGTTTAACTTTGATGTTTCCGGAAAACGTTCACCTAATTTAGAAATTCGTTCTACTTTGGAATTATATAAATAAAATTCTCCAGGGTTATCTCCTGAAAACAAGAACAGTATTTTGTTTTGACTTTCTTTAACTTCTGAAACAACAGCGAACTGCTGTTTCGGTTTTGTTTTTTTGACTAATCTAGAAATAGCGCGATTATCAGATGAGTAAAACTCTGTCACCAAACGTCCAAATTCTGCATAAGAAACCGAAGCAACTTTCCTTCGTTTAGAATCAGGATCGATTTCATTAGATATTTCAGCGCTGACTAGATCGTACTTATCATGTTGATATAGAATATCACCAAACGTTTTACTTCTAAAATCGTATACGACAAGTGCTTTTTTATCTGTTTCTTTATTAGAAATCACTGCAATTTCGGAGTCAGAAAGTAAATCAATAGGTGTAAAGTCAAGCAATATATCATCTAACTGAAATAGCTCTACCCAAGATGATGAGTAATCCTTTAGATACCAAAACTTTGCTTCCTCATCCTCAACTGTAAAGCTAAACTTCACTTTTCCAGTACCACCGGTTATATAAAGGACACTGTCATCAAGATAATTATCAAAGTCTTGCTTAGATTTTAGTTTTCCAGAAATCAACTCTGAATGAGACACCTCTGCGACTTTAACTTCATCACGATATTTATACTGAACAAGAACCCTGTCATCCTTATTCAGCAAAGGATCAATAATCGTACTGTTATGATTTATTTTGTGAATACTGGCGATTTCATCTTCAGTAGTAAGCAATTTATTCAAGTCAATATTTATGAAAGATTCTTTGTACTTGTCTTTTCCCAAACGATACCTAGCGAAAAGCGTATTCTCATCAACCCAAAAATAGTTTTCGATATATCCCGTTGACTTTACTTTTAATCTAAAAGCATCTCTATACCTCCCGGTATTAATGCTATGAAGCTCCAAAACATCGTAGCCTGTTTTTCGGAAATAGTGTTTAATAAAAAATTGCCCATCAGGACTCAATCGAAAAGAATATAATTGTGAGTTTTTAAACAACTTTTCAGCTGGAATGGGAGTTGCGTTTATCACTGATATTGGATTTAAACATAATACAATAATCAGGGTAACTAGTATTTTATTCATTATCAGTCACCTACTTCCTAACTAAATCAAAGAAAAAATCTTCACCAGGCCCGAGATATCTAAGCTCTCTTTTGCTTAAAATATTTGGATATTTTTCTTCAAGATATTCTAGTGCAAAGGATGAATTATTGATTAGTTCGAACCGAGAGTATTTACCATAAAGTCTTCTCGCTTTAAATTCTCCAATATAACTAATACGGCCAGGTTTGACTTCAAACGTCCATAACTCTTCATTATCATCGTGGGCTATGCGGAACGTCCCTCCCCATAAATCAACAAAGGAATGTACCAGGTACTTCCCTGATTCCACCGGAACTAGATAGTAGTTTTTACCTTTGTAAAAATCACCACCCTCTAGATGAATATATTGAGGACCATTAATAGAGAATCTAGAATAATTAAAGTCACTATTAATGGTAAGAAACAAGTATCCTGTATCACTATCTAACTGGATATCTTTATCCGTACTTAGAGTATTAACTTTAGAGCTACATGAAAACAGTGATAGACAGGAAAGCAAAATCCCCAGCCTAATTCCCCTAAAAAAAATCAATGTTCTTCCCTTATATTTATAGTTTTATATGTGTTAATGATTGTCCGGAAGTTAAGATAGCATGTCAAGATTTCAAAGCTCGCGGGCCCTTCATCATCGTAACTGAATTAAATTTCGTTAAGTGAGTTTAGCGCTTCACTTAACTGTCCCACGGGTAACACTCTAATTCCATCCACTCCTTTTTTAGGCGCATTTGCCTTAGGAACAATCGCAACCTCGAAGCCGTGCTTTTTCGCTTCCTTAATCCGCTCTTGCCCGTTTGGCACTGGCCGAATTTCACCAGCAAGCCCTACTTCTCCAAAGACGATTAAATTTTGCGGTAAAACCTGATTTCTTAAACTCGAAACAGCCGCAAGCAGCAATGCTAAGTCAGCACTGGTCTCCATCACTCTGACACCGCCCACAACGTTTAAAAACACGTCCTGATCGTGACAAAATACACCTCCATGTCTTGATAAAACAGCTAGCAGCATAGCTAATCGATTTTGATCAAGCCCGACGGCAACACGTCTCGGCTGTCCCACATGCGACTCGTCAACTAACGCTTGAACTTCAACTAACAATGGTCTGGACCCTTCCCAGGTAACGGTGACAACGCTACCGGCAGCTGCTTGTTGATAACGAGAAAGAAAAATGGCAGAAGGATTTTGCACTTCTTTTAAACCTTCTTCCGTCATCGCAAATACACCTAGCTCGTTCACCGCTCCAAATCGGTTTTTAACTGCGCGCAAAATTCGATAGCGGCCATCCCTTTCACCTTCAAAGTAGAGAACCGCATCAACCATATGCTCGAGTACTCGAGGGCCGGCAAGTGCTCCGTCTTTAGTGACATGGCCAACGACAAATAATGCGATCCCTTTTTGTTTGGCAAATCTGACTAATTGCGCGGTACTCTCTCTTACTTGAGCAACTCCCCCGGGAGCCGATTGCAGCAGCTCGGTATAAATTGTCTGGATAGAATCTATGACCATAACCTGAGGTTGCACATTCTGCGCCGTTGCTATGATTGTTTCGACCTGTGTTTCGGTAAGTAAATTAAGCTTGTCCCCATTTAATCCTAGCCTTTTAGCACGCATTGAAATTTGCTGTGCCGATTCTTCACCGGTTACATACACCGCATTCTGAGACTCACTTAAGTGGCACATACACTGGAGCAAAATGGTAGATTTACCTATTCCAGGATCACCACCAATCAAGACCACAGAGCCAGCCACCAAACCGCCGCCAAGCACCCGGTCTAACTCTGACAATTGAGTAGCGATTCGAGCAGTTTCTTGGTGTTCAACTTCACTGAGCTTTTGCAGCTGCTTTTCAGAACCGGCATAACCGGCGAATCTGGCATTTTGTGCCGGCTTTTTGGCTTCTATCTGCTCAACCATGCAGTTCCATTGATTACACTCTATACACTGACCGGCCCACTTTGGGGAAACCGCGCCACATTCTGTGCATACATACTGAGTTTTTACTTTTGACATGGTCGAGTTGTTTTCCTTCTGTTGACTAGATTTGCTAATATACCACTATGATTGATTTGCGCTAGCCCGCTTTCTGACTATTAGACGACAACAAGTCTAAAATTGGCGGAACTGTCGCTAAGATGGATGGACAATGCAAGACTGGTCTCCAGATTCCTGGCAAAATTTCAAAATTGCTCAGCAGGCACGATACACTGATCAAAAACTACTCACCGATGTTTTGGCGGAGTTAAGCCTATTACCTCCACTAGTCAGCCCGATCGAAATTGATGACTTAAAACAAAAGATCGCAGCCGCCGCAAAAGGAGAAGCTTTTGTTTTGCAAGGCGGCGATTGCGCTGAACTCTTTTCTGACTGTAACGCAGAAGTTATATCAACTAAGCTAAAAATCCTGCTGCAAATGTCTTTGGTTTTAATTCATGGTTTGGATAAACCTGTGGTCAAAATCGGTCGTATGGCTGGCCAATACGCTAAACCACGCTCGGCTGAAACAGAGAGCATTAACGGCATAAGCTTACCCTGCTACAGGGGAGACCTCATCAATAGTCCAGAATTTAATGAAAAGTCCCGCACGGCGGATCCGAAACGATTACTTAAAGGCTATTCGTTTGCCTCCCTGACGCTGAATTTCATTCGAACTTTGGTTGAGAATAACTTTACTGATTTTTCTGATACTAAAAATTGGGACCTCGACTTCGTCTCTCACTCGCCTTTGGCCGATGAATACCATGAGATTATGTCGCAAATTCAGCACTCGATTAAACTGCTAGACAATCTGACTAATCATCATTCAAATTCATCGATAAGGGATAAGATCTATACCTGCCATGAAGCGCTTCATTTGCAATATGAACAGGCGCTGACCAGACAAAGCGATAATGGCGAATGGTACAATCTGTCAACCCACCTACCTTGGATTGGTATGCGCACTGCCCAGGTAAACTCAGCTCATATGGAATATATGCGGGGAATCAAAAACCCTGTTGGGCTGAAAGTAAGCGCCAACACTTCAGCCGATCAATTGCTAAGAGTTTGCGATATTTTGGACCCAGAAAATGAGCCGGGACGGCTGGTGCTTATTACCAGAATGGGAGCCCATTCAATAGAACAAACGCTGCCTCCTCTGATAGAAGCGATTCAGTCTCAGTCAAGAACACCACTCTGGTGTTCAGATCCCATGCATGGAAACACTTCTGTTACCCAGCAAGGCATCAAAACCCGCCGTTTTGATGCGATTATTGATGAGTTGACTGCCGCGTTTAGCATACATAAGAAAATGAATAGCCATCTCGGTGGCGTACATTTTGAATTAACTGGAGAGCACGTTACCGAATGCGTAGGCGGGGCCAGAGGATTGACTGAAATTGATTTACACCGCGCTTATAAGAGTTTAGTTGATCCAAGATTAAATGCCGATCAATCCTTGGAAATGGCGATGCGAATTGTTAAAGTCAATCAGCTATTGGAAGGTGATCGAAGTTCGAATATAGGATCCCAAAAGTTAAACAATCCTAATTTTAAAATAGAATAGAGCAAATGACAGAAAATTCGAATCAACAATCGCAGTCCCAAGACAAGCAGAAGTCTCCAGGAATATTATCAATCATCCAAAGTGTACTTGCTGCCATGTTTGGCGTACAAAGCGAAGAAAAACGCCAACAAGATTTTGAAAATGGCCACGCAGGTAGCTACATTTTTGTTGGCATAGTTATGGTAGTTATTTTTGTTTTTACTCTGATAGCAATTGTCAACTCAATTCTCGAAAATGCCTAAATCTGAAATAAAATTCCAGATAAAAAAAGCAACGGCTATGCATCTCGATCAATTGCATCAATTGTTCGAGCAGTATCGGGAATTCTATCAAATGCCTCCCGCGCCAGAAACGAGTAAAAAATTTCTTAAACGGCGACTGACCCAAAATGACTCAATAATTTTAATCGCATTTGACAACTTCCAAGCAGCAGGATTCTGCCAAATTTATCCATCATTTTCTTCTGTAGCAATGAAGCCTCTCTGGATTTTAAATGACCTATTTGTCAACCTATCATTTCGTCAACAAGGCGTTGCCCAACAGTTAATTGAAGAAGTTGAATCGCGCGCGCGAAATTGCCATATATTTTCGATCAAATTAGCCACTGCGGTAGACAATCATCAGGCACAAAAGCTTTACCAGAAATTAGGCTATCAAAAGAACAATAGCTTTGAGCACTTTAGCAAAAAAATCTAAACTTCTTTCAGTATTGCTAACGATTGCTTTGCGAGACTTCTAGACCTTTATGGCTTAGACATTTAACTATACTTTACTCTGCACAGGCGTTTTTTTCCGCAGTATAAAATTCCAAGTGCTAACGACAAACATTATTAGGATGACCGGAACCGAAATCGACAACAAAATATTCCAGCCTTGACTAAATAGAATCATACCCGCCGATAAAGAAGCCAGTGCTTGCACAAAAAAGATAGAAAAGTCATTTAATGCCTGAGTTTTAAATCTTTCCTGAGGCTGATAAGACTCTGGTAAAAGTAAAGTTCCGCTGGTAAATAAGAAATTCCATCCAACGCCGAGTAATACCATAGTCCACCAGTAGTGCATAACATGGCTTCCACTCATACCCACGATAATTACCGCGACATAGATCAAACTGCCAGTAATCATGAGTTTGGCAATACCAATAAAACGGATCAACAAAGCAGAAAACAACGAAGGTAAATACATTGCCACAATATGGCTTTGAATAACCCATTTAGTATCGTGCAAACTATGCCCATCAACTTCGTGCATACTCAAAGGCGTTGCAGTCATAATGTAGCTCATAACAGAATAGGCAATCGCTCCGGCGCACACTGCAATTATAAATATGGGTTGCTTCATTATCTCGGTTAATGATCTTGCCTCACCGTCTGTGTGAGATTCTTTTACGCCAATTGGTTTTAAAAACGCAATAAAAACAATCGATGCAATGATCAAGATGGCCAACGCCAAAAAAGACCCAGCAAAACCATACGGCGAATCAATCCAGTCTTTTGCTACAACCGCAGCTTCCGGTCCCAGTATTGCCGCAAACATCCCTCCAACCATTAGAACTGAAATTGCCTTCGGAGAATCCTTTATCGAGTCTAAACTTTCTATGGCTGCAAATCGCATTTGCGCGACGAACGCCATGCTTGCGCCGAGTAATACCGCCCCTAAAACCAGAAGCTCAAAAACGACAACTATCGCACTGTACATACATAACAAGCTACCCAAAACTGCAATACTAAGGCCGATAATAGTTCCAATTCTCCGGCCAAATTTTTTCATCGTCATCGAAGCGGGAATTACTGCAGACGCGGTACCCAGGATCATCAAAGTGAGGGGTAAAGTTGCTAACTCCGGATCGGGAG
>JAPHTP010000138.1 GCA_026196875.1 Kangiellaceae bacterium | reverse complement strand
TCGCATTTAAAAACGATAGGTTGTGATTATATTCAGGGGTACTACTTCGCTAAACCAATGCCAATCACAAGTTTTGAACAATTTATTTTACACAATATTAGTGGCAAAGTCGCCCAAGTCTAATCTAGAATCAAACCTGCTACGCTTTTAAAAACGAATTAGATTTTTATCTCTGCCGCTTCAGTTCGATTGCGCCCATTTTCTTTGGCTTTATAAAGCAACTCGTCAGTTTTCCTGACTAGCACTTGATACGAATCATTTGCTTGAGGCGTACAACATCCGACGCCAATGCTTACGGTAACACTCTTATTTACCCGTGATGCTTTATGTTCTATTAGCAAAGACTCTACCTTGTGCCGGATCTTTTCTGCTAAATCGACCGCACCTTGAAAAGAGGTTTCTGGCAAAATTGCGATAAACTCCTCTCCTCCATAGCGTGCAATGAGATCGCTAGGGCGAGAAATAAAATCGGTCAAGACCTTGGCAACGGCTTGCAGACAGCTATCACCTTTAGGATGACCATAGGTATCGTTATATAACTTAAAAAAATCGATATCAATAAAAAGCGCGCAAATCGAATGTTGAGCACGAATACAACGCCCCCATTCCAGTTGAATGTATTCGTCGAAGCGCCGACGGTTAGCCAGATTGGTTAACTTATCGATCAACGATAGTTGTTTTAACTCGGATATCAAATTCTTATGTAATGTCAGGTCATGGATCAAACATAAAAATAGAGGAGCTTCGTATCCCACTTGGCTGATCGACAGATCAACCGGTACACTGACACCATCATTGCGTACAACATATAGTTCTTTTGCGCCGATGCGAGTTAACGGTTGATCATTAGCCTCTGACACCGTCTTCGAATGAAAACAACTCCGATAAAGCCCTATATCTTCAGGTTTCAGAATAACATCAAATGGTTTGTCGACCAGTTCACTCTCGGCATAGCCGAGCAAATGTGTCGCAGCGGGATTGGTTGACTCTATTTGACCTTGATTGTTTACAATCAACATAGGATCCGAAGCGCGGGTAATTATCTCCCGATTGCGTTGCTCCATATGCTTGAGCATTGAAATCAACAAATTTTTATTTTCAATTAGTTGCCTTAGTTTAATTTGGTGTCCAACCCTCGCCCAAACCTCTTCTTCCTTAGCAGGCTTAATGATATAGTCAACACCGCCACAACGAAATCCCTCTGCAATGTCCTGGGGATCATCCTTAGCGGTAACAAAGATCACAGGAATATCTGCCGTTTCCGGGTCTGACTTTAGTTTCCGACAAGTTTCGAAACCGTCCATCTCCGGCATCATAACGTCCAACAAAATAAGGTCAGGTTTAAACTCGGATGCTATTTCGAGCGCAACTTTTCCAGATGGTACCCCTGCCACCGAATAATTTCGATGAGTCAGCATTTGATGCAAAACATCAATATTCTGTGGCGTGTCATCAACAATCAGAATTTTAAAAAGTAACCGTTCCATTTTTTATTTATAAATGTCAACCGATTAAAAATCAACTGGCTCGATTCCGTTTGGAGATATGGAAAACACTTGATTGTGTCGAACCGCGTTACCTTGCAAATCAAATTTAATTTTGCCGGTAATACCATTGTAGTCGGTAAGTATTAATTGTTCGTGGATTTTTTCGCTATCGAGGCTACCAGCTTTCACCACAGCCGCTGCCAGTACATACACCGCATCGCTGGTAAAAGCACCGCCTAAGAAAACATCACTCTTGTATTTTCGTTGATATTGTTGAATAAAAATCTGGCTTTTTTGATTATCATTAAATTTGTATGGATGGGAAGCAGAAAAGGCAAACATATCCAATTCTGAAAATTGACTTGGAGGCGTGTGAAAATCCCATGAATCGGTACCGAGGATATTGATTTTAACATTTGCATCAGCCAGTTGTTTTACTTGATGCCGCAGGTCATCGGAAAAGTTGGGGAGCAAAATAAAATCGATCTGGGCAGATATTATCGAGCTAATCTGTCTGGAAAAATCAGTTTCTCCAGTGAGGTATTGATACTGCATTAAATTGATATTTCTTGCTAACAATTCCTTTTCAAACAACACAGACATATTTCGAGAGTAAATATTCTTTTTGTCAAATAAGACCGCAACATTACCCGGAGAATTATCTGTATCATGTTCGAACATTTGACTCCGCTTTTGTCCTACGAATTCCGCCAGTAACTTGATTTGCTGTTCATCAGTTGGAGTAACTCTAAATACGAAGCTCTTATTTAATGTTACGTCATGATGGCTTGCTCCGATCGATATCATTGGAACTCTGGTGCGCTCCGCAATCAGAGAAACAGGTATTGCCGCTCGACTGGAATTTGGACCAATTATTGCGTGAATGCTATCTTCGTAGATAAGCTGCTGTGCCACCTGCATTGCATTTTTTGCCTGCTTACCCGAATCTTTAATCAATAATTTGAACCTTAGTAGTCGTTCATTTTTGAGTGCTAAGTTTTGTTGATTAAGTTGCCCAACGGCCAGTTCAGCCGCGTTAATGCTTTCCTCGGCATTAGTCGCTTCTGAATCGATGATTAATCCTATCTTAAGTTCTTCGGGGCGCTCTGCGCAGGCGAATAAGTTGAACAAAAGAAAAATAATAATAAAAATTCTGTACATATTTCGCTATTACTTCATTGATATGGTATCGATTACTCGAGTTTTGGAATCTTCGATTTTTATCAACACCATCGGTCTGTTAGCTCGATTCTGAGTAAACCCTTCAAGTTTTCCAGAAATCCCCGCGAACTCCAATTTGGTTAGCTCTTTTACGACAGCATCCTTGGACGGATTTTCCAGATTACACAGGGTTTTAACTAGCATTCCCATAGCGTCAAAAGCCATTGCCGACGCGGCAGAAATGTCTTGGCCGTTTTGCTTCTGATAGTAGTTCTCGAATTGAAAATTGAGTACGGCTCCGGTCGATAAGCTATGATGCCAATGGTCAAAGATCAACGCGCCTTGCAATGATGGTATTTCTTCGGCATCTAAAACCTGCCAATAGTCTGTTCCAATAATTTGCACGTCGAGTTGATGTTCCTTCAGCTTATTTGCAAAAAAGATCACATCCTCAGTTTTGTTAGGAAGAAAAACGAAATCGATTTTTAAGCTAGTTAACCCGTCAATAATATCTGACGTATCGCGAGCTAGGTCAGTATACTTAAGGTCATCCTTAATGGAAACGCCATTATTGAGGAATTCACTACGAAATTCCTCCGCGAAACTTCTACTATAAATATCCGTCACACCATAGACGATGGCTCCAGAAGAAAAATTCAATTTATCCTTAATATATTTGGTCAACACTCTCGCCTGAATTTTGTTACTTGATATCATCTGAAATATCAACGGCCGATTAGTGGTTAGCTCGTGATGACTAGATAATATTGAAAGCATCGGCACTCCGGCTCGCTGAGCAATATTTGCTGCAGGCAACGCCGCACTGCTTAGATTAGGTCCCAAAAGAAAATCTACTTTTGTATTAAATATTAAATGATTGGTCGCCTGGCTAGCTCCCTCTGGAGTCGAGTAAGTATCTTCAATGAATAGTTGGATATTTTTTTTATACTTACATTCAAATGGTGTCTTATCAATGGCCAGGAACTCGTTTAGGCCTTCAATTACAGCGTGCTCCCAAGCTCTATCTAAGCCAGCCAGAACTCCGACCTTAAACACCTCTTTTGAACGATCAGTATGAGCGTTTTTCTCGCTACCGCACCCAGCAAGTAAAGCCAAAATTAAAAGCAGCGAACAGAGTTTTCGTTTTAGTCGATAACTATTCATTTTCAAACTGCTCTAAAATATTTGCGATCGCCTGCATATTCAGATCTTTTAGATAGTCGCGTAAAAGAATCGACAATTTACTTCCGCTCTCTCCTGATGCCTCAAGTTGATCCAATAACTCATTTAATTTTGAAATATGGTAAAGTTTGCACGCGTCGATTCCTTCTTTTATTTTCTCTGCCGGTAGTTTGACTTCTCTTGCAAGAGTGCGGATTGAATCTTCATCTAAGGCTGATAGTTCTGGTTCTGGCTGAACTTCATCATGTTTTATGAACTTTGATACATCGTTAAAACTCACAGGCTTTGAAATGAATCCGTTAAATCCTATATTTAATATTCGCTCTATCTCATGAGTGAGGGTAGAAGCACTCACTGCTACAGCAATAGGCTTTTTGATCTCTGGATCTTGCTCCATTTTTTCAAAGGCCGTAATGCCATCCATTATTGGCATCATAATGTCAAAAAACGCAATTTCGATAGGCTCATCGTATTGCGAATAATGCTTTAAGATATCCAGCGCTTCCTTACCATCCGATGCTTCAATAGTCTCAATACCTAACTCTTCTAAGAAACTTCTAAGTACAATTCTATTGTCAGGAATATCATCAACCACGAGAGCTTTACCTTTTACCTTCTTGTCTACTTGCTTGGCGACTGGCTTTCCAGCTTTAAACTCGGATGGCTGCAATTCAATTTCGAACCAAAAACGACTTCCCTGAGCTTCTTGGGAATCGACTCTAATTTGACCACCGAGATCTCTGACAATGTTACTCGCAATAGACAGCCCCAGTCCCGTACCGATCGATTGATCTTCTTCGTTTTGTTGCTGAAAGGGTTCAAAAATTTTTGATTGTGCTTCCGAGCTAATTCCTCTTCCAGTATCTACTACTTCAAAGTAGTACTTGTTATTTTGCATTCTAAATACTTTGAATTGAATGGTTCCTTTATCGGTAAACTTAATTGCGTTATTTACAAAATTAATTAGTACTTGCTTTAATCTTAGTTTGTCTCCTTTAACCACTTGGGAACTAAAGTTCTTTTCTATACTCCAGGATATCCCTTTTTCTTTACAACGAATTTCAAACATGCTGGTTAGCTCATTACAAATTTCATTCAGCTCAAACACATCAGTCGCTAAGTCAGATTCGCCTGACTCGATCTTACTCAGATCTAAGATGGTGTTGAGTAACTCCATCAAGTGCTTTCCAGAAACCTTTATTCGATTAATATAATCTAGACTTTGCTTATCCAGGTTAGGCATTCTAGCCAATAGTTGGGAATAGCCTAGAATTGAGTTCATCGGGGTTCGAATCTCGTGAGACATGTTGGCAAGAAAATTACTTTTAGCTACGGTAGCCGATTCTGCTCTGTCCTTTTCCTTAGAAAGCTCTTGATAAGCTAAAGACAGATTTTTACTCATGCTATTAAATGCCGAAGCGAGAATCCCAGTTTCATCGGTGCTTGACGTTTTTACTTTGACTTCAAGATTACCTTGAGCAATTTTTTTTGCCATACGGGTTAAAGACAGGATCGGCCTGGAAATTTGACCTGCAAAAATGTAGATCAGGCCCGCCAAGACTAACATCACAAGTACGCCAAAAATCAGAATTGTTAATACCAATGGGCCTATCGGTTTAAATGCATCATATTGAGAGATCTCCACGATTAAGGCGGCATCTATTTCATCAACCCAAGTATAACTACCGATGACTAATAATCCTTGGTAGTTGCGGTAAAACTCGGTTCCTGTCTTTCCAGCAATTGCAGAGTTTATTGCAACAGAGCTAACGCCACGTAAAAATTCGCCCTTACCAAATTGCTTCCCCGATACAAGTGCACTATAGCGATCAACAAGGTACGCGTCACCGGAGCTTTCTGTGAGCCCCACTTCAAATATAATTTCGTCAATACGATCCAGATTGACGTGCAATGCTAGCACACCAATGAGCTCACCAGTCAAATCCGTAAGCGGTGCAGACAAAGTCATGGTAGGACCAAAAGTAATTGGAGAAGGATAAATCTTTTGAATATAAGGAGCCTTTCTGCCTTCGACAAAATAGGTGTCCAAAGTTCGATAATCACCTTCTCGAGCGGCATTAGTAGACATCAGTATTTCGCCATCATTACTCAACAAAAAGACTTCTTGCCAGTCCCTTTTTAAATTTCTAATTGAGTTTATATATTGACGAAGCCGCTTAACCTGATCTTTGTTTCTTTCTTGCTTTTTCGTTTGCAGAACCAACTGTTTAGCTTGTTGTTTAATCGATTCCATTTTGGTGAGCCAAACTAAATCTCTTTCCAATTCATGAACCCAAAGTCTGACGGAATCTTTCTTCAAAGAAATGGCCAGTTCAATTTTATTCACCGTCGAATCTTGCAACGTCTGCCGAGTCAACAACCAGACAAATACAGAAATTGAAACAATCGTGATCAAAAAAAGTAAGATATTTGAGGCAATCATTTTGCCTTTGATACTTCTTCTCCAGTTTTTTATCTCACTAAAATTCATTATCTTTTACTTTTAATTGACCTATTGAACAACAATGCCCTGCCTATCTACTAACTTAATAATGATCGGAATTCTGGCCTGATTTGCCTCAACGCTTGGACCAATAACCCCAGTTACTCCATTAATCTGCTTGGTTGATTTAATTTCATCGATTAGACTGCTTTTTCTCGATTGTTGCTTGCTAACTGCTTTAGCCAAAAGACTGAGAGCATCATAAGTTAATGCTGACATTGATGTAGGGCTATCGCTATATATTTTCTTATATTGTTCGACAAATTGATTTGATAGTTCATGAGATTGAGACATCGAATGATACCAGTGGTGTGTCATTAAAGATCCGTTGAAATCTGAATTATCCTTCAGCTCGGTTGGACTCCAAGTATCACTTCCGAATAGTACGCCTTGATACTGTTTTTTACGCAAATAATTCGCATGTTCCTGAATATGGATGTGGCGATTGGGCAATACCAATACCGGGACTTCTAATTTGACTACCTCTTCAAGAATGTTATCGATAGCAGGATTGTCCCTGGTATAAGTATGTTTTAGTAACAACTTGCCTCCGTCCTGGTTGAACTGCTTAATAAATGCTTCCGCTACGCGTCTACTCGAAGGGTTACTAATTTCATAAATTACCGCTGCATGTTTCTGATTCATTTCAGCAGTCAGATAACGGCTAATTTGGATCCCCTGGCGCTCGTCACTAAACGCCAGTTGGATCACAAAACGTTTATTATCGCTAACCTCCGAGCTAGTCGAGCCAGGAGAGATCAACGGTACCTTAGAGACTTCAGCTATTGTAGCCGCAGCTAAGGCGGCTGAACTCAAATTCGGGCCAATAATTGCGACTACGTTTTTCTGATAAATCAGCCTTCTCGCCGCCCGACTTGCTTCTTCGGAATTAATACCAATCTCTTCAATATGTAATGCCAATGGTATTTTTTTTTGATTAATCTTGATGCCGCCACTCTTATTGATTTGCTGCTGAAACATTATTGCCGCATTTTTAGCTGGGATACCACCGGGCGTTTTAACATCAACAATAAGTCCTACGTCGATTTTTTGGGGTATGTTTCTTTCACAGCCTGTCAGAGAAATTGCCGCCAAGAATAATGATAACAGACCAATAAATTTGCAGAAGAATAAGCGGTATCTAAAATATAAATATGGCTCGACCATCATAAATTGTTCTCCAAGTTATGTGGCGAAATCCTTTCGGGGCCAAATAAAGATAGGTCGCTATCTTTAACAACAAGGAAAATAGGTTGGCGTGTTCTCTGAGGGCTAAGCAATATTTCTCCTGTAATGCCAGCATAACGAACTTCCCTCAGTTGTTGTACCAGATCTAGATTAGATGTTGCTTTATTGAGTTGATAAACGAGTAGGTTCAGAGTGTCATAAGTTAGTGCCGCACTACTGGTTGGTAGGCTATTAAATTCTTGATAGAATTTTCTGGTAAACTCTTTACTCCGATAATCAAAAGTTACTGCCTTCGGAGCCCAATGTTGCAACAAAATTGAACCATCCGCTTCGACGTTTTTTGCGCTTTCAGCCGGTGCCCACGCATCGCTACCAATAAAACGCCCTGTAAAACCAAGTTTACGTAATAGTTTAACTTGTCGCATAGAATCTTGGTGCAAATTTGGAAGCAAAATCCACTTCTCATTACCAAGATCTAGTTTCGTAATCTGATCAACTGCTTCTTTATCATAAATGGAGTAGCTAAGTTTATGGTTAATTAATCCTCCATTATTAGAGAACTCCTTAATAAAGCTTTCTGCAACTTCTCGACTGGCTGGATTACTGATTTGATAGATTACAGATACGCTGCCAGCTAAAAGCTGCTCAATCATCAAATCACTGAGTGCGATACCTTGTTCAATATCGGTAAACGCGACTTGAAAAATATATTCTTTGCCGGCGGAAATGGCTGAGTTTGTCGCGCCCGGTGATATCATGGGAATCTTTGCTAGTTCGCAAATTGACGCCGCGGCAAGTGCCGAAATACTGACGTTAGGGCCGACAATGATATTAACTCTTTCACGAAATATTAGGTCTCTCGTAGCTTGAATTGCCGACTCAGGGCTTAAATCAATTTCTTTTTCAATAATTTCAATCGACAAGTCAGCTAAATGGCCGGTCTCTATTTTCCTCGTGGTTTCCTGCATAAATACTTTTGCGGCGCTACGAGTATAAAATCCTCCAGGAGTGGTAGAGTTAATCAACAATCCCACCTTAAAAGAGTCAATTTTTTTATCCTGTGATTCCCCGCACCCAACTAATATAGAAATACCGACAAGCAGTGTAAAAACTCTGAACATCTTGAAATAGTTACTGACGCACATTAATAATCTCACTTTTCAAGATAATTTTTTGATTCTTTATTTCGAAAATATAAATAGCTTTTTCAGGATCTCCAGATTGATTGAAGCTGAATCCGCCAGTTACTCCATTATAGTTTTTAATTGATACTAGCGAACTACGAATATCATTTTCTTGATTTTGATTAGACAAAGCCATGGCATGGATTAACAAGTTAATGGCATCAAAACTTAGTGCAGCCACGATCGAGGGTTGCTGCCTAAATAGATCAAAATATTCTGCGCTGAAAGTTTTACTCGCTTGGTTATTTTCAAAAAAAATATTATCCCAATGATGGCTGTAATACATTTTATTTTCGAGCCGCTTCAACTTTAGTTTTGCCGGCCACCAGCTGTCACTTCCTAACAAAGTAACACTCCAATTCGCTTCAATAAGTTGGTTGATCTGAAGCTCGGCGTCACTTGTAAAGTTAGGCAAGAGCAAAAGTTCGACCTTTTGGGCTTCTAGCTCTGCAAAATGGGACTTAAAACTTGTCTCTCCTGGAAGATAGGTCATCAATTTAACCGTTTTTTGATAGTTCGCTTCATAATGTCGCTTAAAATCCTCGACCAGCCCTTTGCTATAAGAGTTTGTGACGTCAAATAAAGCTGCAATTCTATTCGGTTTGATTTCGATTCCGACAAATTTTGAAAGCGCAATAGCTTGTGCCTCATCCAAAAAAGCACCTCTAAAAATATAAGGTTTATTTAAAGTTGTTGCCGGATGAGTTGAAGTTGGCGATATCATCGGGATCCGCATGTTGTTCGCGACTTCTGCAATTGGTATCGCTAACTGGCTCGAAGTTGGACCTACTAATGCCTTAATTTGGTGTTTTTTAACCAAAGAGTACAGTGCGGCAAGCGCTGTTTCCTGAGTAAGTCCCACGTCCTGAAAAACGAATTGAATCCGGTACGCGGCGTTTTTTGTTTTTACCCTCTCTGACTTAAGTTGCCTCTCTACCAATTTGGCAGCTCTAACGAGAGATTCACCGGGAGGATAGCCAGCTTTATACAATATACCTATCTTTTGAGTTGGTACTGGTTCTGTACAAGCAATAAGTAACAATAAGAGACTCACAGCTGCACTCCGGTTCCAGCCGCAAAATAGCATACTCAAGTTAAGGTTCTCCAAGGCCGGGGGTTGGTCAACTTGTTTTAGTTACAGGCCCTTCTAAGTATAGAAGAAATATTGGATTTTGCGGTTCATTAATGGAGGGCTAGAACGGCCAGCCAAATACCGGCCATTTAGGAAAAAAGAAAGGGACTGGTAACTGAAGATTCGGCGATCAGTCTTGTTTTGCAGACTCCAAACGGGCCACAATTTCTTCGAGTTGCTCGACTTTTTCTCGAGTTCTTGCCAGAACCTTCATTTGTACATCAAACTCTTCTCTGGTGACCAAATCCATCTTGGCCAGCATGCTTTGCAAGATTTGCTTAAACTGAGCGTGCATATCCTGTTGGAATGCTTTGGCCCCAGGGGGAATAGCATCGTTTAACTTGCTTGCCAATTCGTCGATTTTCTTCGCGTCAATCATCATTATTCTCGTTCGATTGCAAAATATTGGAATATTTTACCCCAAAAATCTTGGTAACGCGTCATTAGTTTAAATCTGTGAATACAATTGGGTATATACCAGAAATTCAGTATAATCAGCCCTGATTTAAGGGGAATAGTATTTTTCTATGTTAGCTAAAATAATTCCAGCACCATTGCTGGGTGCATTATCACTGTTTTTACATACCATCAATACTTTCTTCTGGTTCGCGCCGATCATTGTATTCGCGGTTGTCAAACTACTGCTGCCTGTTGCCCAAATAACTCAAGTTATTAATCATTTACTGAATTTTTTTGCATCAAGCTGGATCTATTGTAATTCGTTAATTAATTCCCTCACCAAAAAGATTGACTGGCAAATTTCGATACCCCAAGATTTATCGACCAAGCAGTGGTACCTGGTGATCGCCAATCATCAAAGTTGGGTTGATATTTTAGCGCTACAGCAAATTTTTAATCAAAAGATTCCATTTCTTAAGTTCTTTCTTAAACAACAGTTGATTTGGGTACCGGTCCTGGGGATCGCTTGGTGGGCACTAGACTTTCCATTTATGAAGCGATATACCAAATCTTATATCAAGAAAAATCCCCATAAAAAAGGTAAAGATTTTGAGACTACACGAAAGGCCTGCGAGAAATTTAAGTCGATACCCATTTCAATAATGAACTTCGCTGAAGGCACCAGACTTACACCAACTAAACACGCAAAGCAGAGTTCGCCTTACCAAAATTTACTTAAACCTAAATCCGGTGGCATTGGATATGTGTTAACTCTGATGGACGAAATTGAGCATGTGTTAGACGTGACGATAAACTACCCAGATAATAAAGAATTTAGTTTTTGGGATTTCTTGTGCGGCAGAGTAAACACGATTCAGCTTCACGCGGAATTAATACCTATCCCATCAGAAATAAGAGGAAACTATATTAAAGACGCGGAAAACCGCAAAGTGGTACAGCAATGGATCAACCAGCTGTGGCGAGAAAAGGACAAGAAGCTCAACGAAATGGACGGCGAGAAATAAAAAAATCAATCGCCGCATGCAATGCAAAACCGGCAATCAATAACCATTTTGCTGTCGTAAGAAAGTCATAGTAAAAAGGAAAGTCCGCTAGCTTTTCTATTTGATGATCAATAAAACTAAATCCCACCCAAAGGACAAAGATAAACCCTATATCGGCCTTCCAGGTGAGAAATTTAAGCATAACCTAATCCAAATACTTGCTTTATTAGAGTTGAGAAAACCTTAAACTAGAAAAAAGCCAACGCAGGTTTAGTGGATGCGATTCCAAATATACCGATCATAGTCGCGACGGACAGCATAAACGCCGCCACGCGAGTCTTTTTGGATTTGCCTCCTTTAAGCGCGATTGTTCCTAATACAATGTAAGCCACCAGTAATACCACTTTGGCCGTTACCCAGTTCACCACGAAAGGATACATTTGCGAAGCGGCAACAAGATAAATTGCACTGGCTAATAATAAAGTATCGACAATATGCGGCAATATTTTGGTTAACTTTGCGTGTAATAACTTACCGCCGGTAAGCATCCAATATCCTCGGATTAAAAACCCAAGTAAAGAAATTACCGCGCACGCCATATGTACTTTTTTAACAACTAGATAGTATTCCACTCAATTTGCCCTTTAAATTTATTTTCCAATGCTTGTTTAAACGTATCAACCTGCTCATGTGCAATATCAATTTTTACAATAATTTGTGTTTGATAATCCACCGAATAATTTTCTGACTGAAAGTCTTTAAGTAAATGCTCACAATCCTTTAGCTGCGAATAATCCAGATTAAAGCTGAGCGCTTTAAATTCGATTTTTTGTTTTGTTACAATCGACTCCATCGCAAGCTTCACACCGCCACCATAAGCCCTGGTCAGCCCGCCGGTTCCAAGTTTGGTTCCTCCGTAATAACGGGTGCATACTGCAACAACATCACCAATATGCGAATGCTGCAAGACGTTTAGCATAGGTTTTCCCGCCGTACCCGAAGGTTCACCGTCATCGCTACAACCTAGCAAAGTTGTCGCCTTAGGATCGCCGACAATATAAGCCCAGCAGTGATGGGTAGCATCTGGATAACGTTGATTGAGTTCTTTAATAAACCCTTTTGCCGCTTCTACGCTAGCTACATTTCTAAGCCGAGTAATAAATTGACTATTTTTGATGATTTCTTCAACGTCAACCGGCTCTGCTGGGACTAAATAGGTAGGCATGGTGATGAAAACAGATGATAAGATGAGCCGATTCTAGCATGCAGACTGGTAACTATCTATCGTAGGCGGACAGAATTATCCGCCTCTTGTGATAACAGAAAAATTAGTCTAGTTCAGCAAAAGCATCCCGCGACATATTCAGTACGCTATCTTGGCGAACGACAATATCATCCTCGATCCTGATCCCGCCAAAAGGCATTAGCGCTTCGATTTTAGACCAATTGAATGCGCTCGCGAATTCGCCCTGTTTTTGAGTGGCTAACAAAGAGTCAATAAAGTACAAACCAGGCTCAATCGTAAACGCCATACCAGGTTCCATGCTCCGGGTAGTACGCAAGAACGGATGACTTTCAGGAGGAGGATTAGGCATACCATTTTGATCTGCAAATTGCCCGCCGACATCATGCACTTGTAAACCGATCAGATGACCTAATCCATGCGGGAAGAAGGTCGCGCTTACACCACTTTCAACCATTGATTCCGGAGTCATATCAACGATTCCGAATCGCTGAATAATGGCAGCGATTGCTAGATGTGCATCCACATGCAAATCTAGATAGGCCTGATTGGTCTGAATGGAAGCAATACAATTTCGTTGCATTTCATCCATCGCAGTGATTAGTTCGGCAAATTCGTTTTGTTCAGTAGCGTAAGTTCTGGTGATATCCGAATGGTAGCCATTAAAGCTGGCCCCAGCATCGATCAAAAATGAGACACTTTGTTGGGGCGCTTGAGCTTGGCATTCGGTGTAATGTAATACGGCACCATTCTGATTTAACGCCACAATATTGCTGTAGGGCATTTGATGTTCAAGACAACTGGTTGCTTCTACATAAGCCAAATGAATTTGTTGCTCGCTCTTGCCGGCACGAAATGCTTGCTCGGCAACTCGATGTGCCTTAGCGGCCATGCGGTTTGCTTCAAACATACAAGCTATTTCATATTCACTTTTGTATGCGCGCTGCCATTGAATAGCGTTAATTAGACTGCTTGGATTATCCGCTGCCAGGGTTAACTTAGATGTAATAGCTGTGTGCTCGCCTAATACGGCTACGTTAGACGAATCTTGCGGCATAAACTCACTCGCTTGCTGCTGATCCGAAATCACTTGCACATCAAAATGGGCAGGCCAAACTCCTTGTGGATCGGAAGGTTTTGCGTGCCAATAGTCTTCTGGCTGGTAGTACACCAGGGTCGGTTTTCCTTGTTGCCCTATTACTAAATAGCTGTGGGGCAACTCTGTCAAAGGCACGTAAGTCCTAAAATGAAAGCTGGATTTAAATGGGTAATCCATATCGTCCATATAAATGCGAATAGGTGCGCCTGACGGGATGACCAGATATTCAAAATCGAATTGCTGCATTAACTGACGGTGGCGAGCCAGTAAGTCATTAATATGTAGAGAGTAAAGTTCGGTTATGTCTGCCAATTTAGTACTTCCTGATTTCAATCATTTGGACTTTACGAGTTACTAAGCATCTTAATCTCCTAACTTTTAGATGGGACCGGAAAAATGTCAAAATTTTCCTGGGCTTTAAGCTAGTTTGCCCTCTCCCTAACCCTCTTCCGGAGGGAGAGGGGAACTAAAGGAAATATGAGTTAGTTCTCGGCGTTTCCAGCCATGGTATCGGGTTTGAAATCCGGGCGCAATCTAGCTAAACAAAGGATGCACTCGATTCAAATAATAAATCGAGTAATAAATATGAACTATGTGTTGAGTCCGCCGAGGCTAAGCGCCTCTTTTAGCCGTCTCATGCAAGCGGCGCTTTTCGATAGCCATCGGGGTAATGTCTTTTTCCAGCTTTTTTTCTAGACCCAACATAAAATAGAGCTCCGCCATCAGGAAAAATGGACCAATTAAGAGCTGGTTTAAATCATCAATAAAGGCAGGTTTGGCTTTCTCATAATGATGTCCAATAAACTGGACGACCCAGGCAACGGCAAAGACAACAATAGCGATATACAAGGCATATTCATGGCTAGCAACCAGATTAGCGGTATAAACCACCGGCACAATAAACAAAAATAACCCTATTGCCAGTCGCCAGTAAAGTGCAAGGTAATAAATAAAAACGCCGCTAAAAAAAACCATCGCAGGAGTAATTTGATATTCACTGCCTC
>JAPHTP010000070.1 GCA_026196875.1 Kangiellaceae bacterium | reverse complement strand
GGCATTGGCCCCAGAATTTGAACGTTCATTCCCGCTGCAATAATCCCTGACTCAAGTGCGGACTCAAACATATAGCCAGAAATTCGGGTATCTTTACCAATTACAATTCGATCTCTATTGCTACTTCCGAGTACATTTCCAACTGCCCATCCGAGCTTCATCACAAATTCAGGGGTAATTGGATATTCACCTACTTTGCCGCGGATACCATCGGTACCAAAGTACTTACGCGTCGACATCTATGTCTCCTAATGCTTCTTAAATTTAATCTTTAATTTTGTTGTGTCGCCAGAAAAACTTTCTTAGTATCCGCGGTTTCTTTAACGTCGTGCACGCGGATTATCTTAGCGCCTTTCTGCAGTGCAATTAATGCTACCGCTAAACTAGCGGCAAGCCGTTCATCTACATCTCTACCCGTAATTTGTCCTAACATGGACTTTCTGGACAGACCAGCTAACACGGGTACGTCTAACGAATTGAATTCATCCAATTCTGTTAATAACAGCAGATTATGCTGCAAAGTCTTGCCAAATCCAAATCCGGGGTCAATACAAATAAGATCTTTTGTAATCCCAAACTTCTCACAGGCAATGATGCGCTGACTTAGAAATGTCTTAACATCATTTATTACATCTTGATACTTAGGGTCGGCTTGCATTGTTCTTGGCTGACCTTGCATATGCATCAAACAAACCGGGACCTGAAACTCGCCCACGACTTCCATCGCTCCCGGCTCAGATAACGCCCTGACATCGTTAATCATGTGTGCACCGGCTTTTAGCGCAGCCTTCATCACCTCTGGCTTGCTAGTATCTACCGAAATTTTGCAATCTAGCGAGCGAATTGATTCGACCAGCGGGACGACACGCTCCAACTCTTCTTCTACCGAAACATCTTTTGCACCTGGGCGGGTGGATTCACCGCCAATATCGATAATATCAGCGCCTTCGGCGATCATTTGCTGGGCGCGAGCCAATGCCTTATCCTGCTGATTATACTGAGAGCCATCCGAAAAAGAGTCAGGAGTAACATTTAAAACCCCCATTATTAACGGCTGCTGAGCCAAAGTAACAAAATTATTGTTATTCAATCTGATAGTAGGTATTGGTTAGCTTATATTTCGGTATTATTGCAAAAATCAGTAGATTAAAGTAGTCATTGATACTTTAAATCAATTTTTACGACCTTAAGCCGACTTAAATCAACTACAGACGTAGAATTACTACTGTTTGGCGCCTAAAGACTTGATATACTTAGGGCATTACTAAACTTATATAATTAATCTATGAGCACTTCTTCTTCACAGTCCTCAAATTCAAACGAATCGGCAGATACAACGCATTTTGGCTACCAACAAGTTGACTGGTCAGAAAAACAGCAAAAAGTTGCTGAGGTTTTTCATTCCGTCGCTAACAGATATGATCTGATGAACGACCTCATGTCCGCCGGCGTGCACCGTTTGTGGAAACGATTCACTATTGAAATGAGTGGCGCGAGAGAGGGCCATAAAATCCTGGATTTAGCCGGCGGCACAGGAGACCTTGCGGCTCTATTTGCTAAGCGAGTTGGCGATTCAGGCAATATTACTTTAGCAGACATCAATAGTTCGATGCTTAAGGTTGGCCGCGATAGAATGATAGAGAAAGGCTTAATCAATAATATCGATTACGCTCAAGTTAATGCAGAATGCCTACCATTTGAATCAAATACTTTTGACTGCATCACTATTGCATTTGGACTTAGAAATGTGACAGACAAGGACAAAGCGCTACGCTCCATGTTTCGAGTTCTGAAACCTGGAGGACGTTTACTTGTGTTGGAATTTTCCAAACCTGTATTCCCTCTTCTGAGTAAGCTTTATGACGAATATTCTTTTCGAGTAATCCCTCAAATTGGCAAATGGATAACGGGTGATGCAGATAGTTATCAATATTTAGCAGAATCAATTCGCATGCATCCTGGTCAGGAAGAACTTAAGCAAATGTTTGAGAATGCCGGCTTTGATGATTGCGAGTATCATAATCTCACTGGCGGAATCGTTGCGCTTCATCGTGGATTCAAGTACTAAACATTATCAAAGGAATCTTCCGTGATCTTGCCTGTTCCCAATCTACTACCTGAGCTAAATAAAGTTAGCGCTGCTGCAATTGAGCAGATAGGTAATCGCCTTATATTGCTCGACCCACTAGCGAGCAGACAGCTGGATAGTTTCAAGGAGAAAGTTATTCATATAGAAATAACTGATTGGGCTCAGCATTATTACCTCCATTTTCCATCGAGAAATTTAGTCGTTCAAAATCAAAGCTCTCGTCCTGCATCAGCAAGTATCAAAGGAACTAGCTTTGCATTTTTATCAGCGGCGACAGCAGACCATTCGGGAGATTCAATATTCAGAGGCGAGTTACATTTTTCCGGTGAAATAAACACCGCGCAAAAATTTCAACGTTTTATTGAATCACTCCAAATCGACTGGCAAGAACCAATTGCAAAAATGGTGGGTGATGAAGCGACGACTCTAATTTCCAATGGCGTATCTAGCATTACCGGCTTTTTCAAAAATTTAGTCCTTCAAACCAGACAAGATATACCTGAGTATATTCAACACGAAGCAAAACTATCTCCAAGTAGTTTTGAACTAGACTCATTCGCCAGTTCTGTAGACACAATTAGAAGTCAAGTAGACCGGTTGGCTGCACGTATAGAAAGGCTACGGCATGACTAGCATCTTAACCCTGAGGCGAGCTTTTATTATTAATCGAACTCTGATCCGCCACGGTTTAGAGGAATTTTTAACGCCTACACCATTATCACGACTTACTGGTTTGATGAAGCTTTTCGCTTTAACCAATAACCGAAGTAAACAGTTGGACCGAGGCGAGAGACTAAATCGCGCCCTAACTGAGCTGGGACCAATTTTTATAAAGCTTGGTCAAATGTTGTCTACTAGGCGCGATCTACTGCCAGATGACATCGCCGACCACCTTACTAAATTGCAGGATAAGGTTGAACCATTTGATTCTGCGATTGCTCTGAAAATAGTAGAGCAACAATTAGGGCAGAAAGTAGAACAGATTTTTGACTCGTTTGATCACACGCCGTTAGCATCAGCTTCCGTAGCCCAAGTGCATAGTGCGACATTACGTAGCGGTGAAGAAGTTGTGGTCAAAGTGATCCGCCCGGGAATAAAAAAGAAGATAGTTGCCGACCTTAAATTACTCAAATTATTAGCTCATTGGTTTGAGAAATACTCCGCTACAGGCCGTCGACTGCACGCTAAAACTATCATCCAAGACTATCAAAACACGCTTTTCAACGAACTGGACCTGCGCATCGAAGCGGCTAACACCAGCCAACTGAGGCGCAATTTTGAAGGTAATTCGGTTTTGTATGTGCCCCAAGTTTATTGGGATATGTGTAAAAAGCGCGTGATGGTCCAGGAAAAAATTCACGGCATCGCTATCGGTGATATCGAAAAACTGAAAAGCGCTGGCGTGGACATGCAATTACTGGCACATCGCGGTGTAGAAATATTTTTTACCCAGGTATTTAAACACAGCTATTTTCACGCCGATATGCACCCGGGTAATATTTTTGTCGATGCTACCGACCCATCCGATCCCAAATATATCGGTATCGATTGTGGAATCATGGGAACTTTAAATGAATCAGATAAGCGTTATCTAGCCCAAAATTTTGTTGCCTTCTTCAATCGCGATTACCGACGCATTGCTGAGTTACATCTAGAGTGCGGTTGGGTACCGGCAAATGTTTCAGCAGAAGAATTCGAATCAGCTATCCGCACGGCTTGTGAACCCATATTTGGAAAACCACTAGATGAAATCTCGTTTGGACATTTCTTAGTGCAGCTGTTTCAAACTGCGCGTCGCTTTGAAATGGAAGTTCAACCCCAATTAGTTCTGCTCCAGAAAACACTGCTTTACATTGAAGGGCTAGGCAGGCAGCTTTACCCCAAATTAGACCTGTGGCAAACCGCCCAACCTTTCCTCAATGACTGGTTAAAACAAACCTATGGTCCGCAGGCCATTTTGCAAAAACTAAAGGATAAGGCCCCAGTTTGGCTAGAACAGTTGCCGGAAATGCCTGATAAGATCAGTCAATTTCTGGAGCAATCCGATAACAGAAGCAAAGCCCATAGTGAACTTGTTGATGAGCTAATCAAGTTAAACCAGTCGCAGAGACGTTCGTCGACTAAAATTAGTCTAGCGCTTGCTGGTACATCTGCTGCGCTTGTTGGTCTGCTACTGCCAGCAGAGTTTGCACAATACAACTTGCTACAAGCGGGACTTATCGGCTTGTCATTGTTCATGTTTGTGTTATCTTTCAGGCACTAAATTGGGATAGCGGTAATCAAGTGGGTAACTTAGAGGAAAGCAGAATGGAAGATTGTTTGTTTTGTAAAATTGAACGTAATGAAATCCCATCTGAACGTGTCTATGAAGATGAGGACGTAATTGTCATACGTGACATTGCTCCCAAAGCAGACACCCATTTACTGGTTATTCCGCGAAAACACATTGCGACCCTAAACGATTTGTTACCAGAAGATCAGCAACTTATGGGAAAAATCATGTTATTGTTACCCAAGCTTGCGAAGGATCAAGGACTGCATTCAGGTTTTAGAACCATAATCAATACCGATAAAGGTGGTGGACAAGAAATATTTCATATCCACTTTCATCTACTAGGCGGTGGACCGCTTCCTTTCGCATAGGTATAAAATTCAACCATTTGAATAGAGAGAGTTAGAATGGGACCAAGTATTTGGCAATTATTAATAGTACTAGTAATCGTAGTTTTGTTGTTTGGTACAAAGAGGCTAAAGAACATAGGCTCTGATCTTGGTGGTGCTTTAAAAGGATTTAAAAAAGCCGTTAACGATGGCGAGAAAGATACAAAAAAGGAGAGTATTGAAAACCAAGATAATGAGTCTGTTATTGAAGGCGAAGTCGTCAAGGATAATGAAAAGGAAAAGTCTTAGTTCTCTTGATTGCGATTTCGTTATATAGGATTTAGTTAATGAGCTTCTGGGAAGTTTTTGTTGTCGGTGTAATAGCCTTAATAGTCCTGGGTCCCGAAAGGTTACCCAAGGCGGCAAGAACCGTGGGCCTATGGGTAGGAAAAGCTAAACAGGGCTTTAACTCTATAAAAACCGAAATCGATCGAGAGCTAAAAGTTAAAGAGCTTCAAGAACAAATTGCTGCTCAAAAACAGAATCTCGAAAATCAGATGGGGCTCGAATCACTAAATCAGGCTCAGCAAGACATGAACCAGTTGATGGATGACGCCAACCAATCTTTAACTACAAGTAATTCAGCGACAGATAAAAATACTAATAAGTCGGCGAGTACCAGCAATGACAAGCCAGCAGAATAGCAACCAGACAGACAATACCGAATCCGAAATGCCCCTCCTATCTCATTTACTTGAGTTAAGAGATCGCTTACTTAAAGCAGTCATTTCTATTTTTGTCGTATTTCTTGGTTTGTTTTATTGGGCTAATGACATTTATCTTTTGTTAGCAGCCCCGCTAAAAGAAATACTTCCAGAGGGATCTGCAATGATAGCAACCGATATCATTGCTCCTTTTTTAACGCCTTTTAAAATGACTGCATTTTTATCGGTATTCATAGCTATGCCGTACATTCTACACCAAATTTGGGCATTTATTTCTCCAGGTTTATACCGACATGAAAAACGTTTTGCTTATCCATTATTGTTCTCTAGCATAGTCTTATTTTATGCTGGGCTCGCGTTTGCGTACTTTGTGGTATTTCCCCTGGCATGGGCATTTTTAACCGCTGCAGGACCTGAAGGCGTGCAAGTACTTCCTGACATTAGTAGTTACTTGAGTATTGTCCTGAAAATGTTTTTCGCATTCGGGATCGCCTTTGAAATACCAGTTGCCACCGTATTAATGGTGTGGTCCGGGCTCACAACGGTGGAAAGTCTGAGAGAAAAACGCCCCTATGTAATTGTAGGTGTATTTGTAGTGGGGATGTTGCTTACCCCTCCAGACGTTATTTCTCAAGTTTTACTGGCTATTCCCATGTGGTTTTTATTTGAACTTGGAATTATTTTTGCAAATATGAGTCCTACTAGAGACGAACAACAATCCAAAGAACTCAGTGAATAAAGGTTTCAATCAAATGAAGAAGTTACTGGTATTACTTATTGCTTGCATCCCCATGGTAGGACAGGCGGATGTCAATAAAGACCTAACTCGGTGTTCAGCAATAGAGAGCGATAGTGAACGACTAGACTGTTACGATACCGTTTCAGCATATTATCAAGCTAAATCGAACAAAATTTCAACACCACCGGCAGCTAAACAAGCTGATGTAAAAATACGAAATCAGCAAAAGAAAATATCTACCGCAGAAGATACTTTTGGCAAAACAGAGGCTGAAATCAATCAATTGGATTCTTTGAGCGCTAGCATAGTAGGAGAATTTAAAGGTTGGCGCAAAGGGCTCGTAGTGACTTTGAATAATGGCCAGAAATGGAAAGTAACCAGCAAATCTGCCGGCTATGTAAACCTCAATAATCCAAAGGTAGAAATCAACCGTGGTGTGTTTGGCTCTTTCAGCATGAAAGTTGAGGGATTGAATGCCAAAGCCAAAGTTCGCCGAGTAAAATAAAACAACCACTATGGGTGATAGCATACTGTTCGGAAAAATATTAAGCCTGTTTTTGCTACCACCCGGAATTAATTTCCTACTTCTCTTAGTAGGTATCTTTGTACTTAAAAAGTGGCCACGGGTTGCTAAAGGCCTGTTCTCCATTTCTGTAGTTAGTTTCTATCTAGTATGTATTCCTGCATTTTCAAACTATCTTTTAGCTAAATTAGAAGCCACTCCAGCTTTAAATACCCAACAGATAAAAGCAATTCAAACTGATGGTTTAGCCGGAAATAGAGCAATCGTCGTGCTCGCCGGAGGTCGAATTACCAAGGCTCCGGAGTATGGAGAAATTGACGCGGTGAATTCGGCATCACTTGAAAGAATACGCTATGCCGCTTGGTTACAAAAGCGTCTTCAATTACCTGTATTGCTTAGTGGTGGGAGCGTCAATAATGAGGCAACATCAGAAGCAGTATTAATGAATCAAGTGATGATGTCCGGTTTTGGAACAGCGCCAAAGTGGATTGAATCTAATAGCAGAAATACTGCCGAAAATGCTACTTTTTCTGCTGCGATTTTGGCAAAAGCGAAAATATCGGAGATTATATTGGTCACTCATGCTTGGCATATGCCAAGGGCACAAAAAGAGTTTGAAAAACAACAACTAAAAGTTGTTCCTGCGCCCATGGGATACCTAACAGCGCAAAGTGAAGCCCATTCCATTTCTATTTTACCTTCGACCAAAGCATTTTATCGCTCAACTATTGCCTTGCATGAGCTGTTAGGACTCGTTTGGTACGAGCTAAGATATTAAAAACGCCTCAGTTAAGCTCAACGCAAAACGACCTCCGCTAAGATTGTTGTTATCTGGTAACTCAGTTAAAATGACTGAAATATTATTCTCAATTTAAACAGAATTGTAGTCTCCATGTCAGATAACAAAACCACCTTCATTGATCTTGCTATTAGTCGAGATGCCCTCAAATTCGGTCAATTTACTTTAAAATCAGGACGAATAAGCCCTTATTTTTTTAATGCCGGTTTATTTAATCAGGGCGCTGATCTTGCGACTTTGGGAAGTTGTTATGCTGAAACATTAGTCGATAACAACGCACAGTTTGATATGCTATTTGGACCCGCATATAAAGGAATCCCTCTAGCAGCAGCAACCGCGATAGCCTTAGCTCAGGAGTTTCGACAAAACGTTCCTTATTGTTTTAACCGTAAGGAAGCTAAGTCTCATGGTGAAGGTGGAAGCCTTGTAGGCGCAGATTTAGAGGGCTCGGTAATGATTGTTGATGATGTGATTACCGCTGGGACAGCCATAAGAGAATCGATTGAGATAATCAATGCCGCGGGCGCCACACCAGCCGGTGTTTTAATCGCCCTTGACCGGCAAGAAAAAGGAAAATGTGAACTGTCAGCCATTCAGGAAGTCGAAAAGGAATATGGCTTACCTGTATATGCTATTATTTCATTAGGCGATCTTCAGGGCTATATGGAAACTAAACCAGAACTTGCTGAGTTCGTTTCACCAATTCAAGCCTATCGAGATCAATATGGAATATAAATATCAAGTATCCTATTAAGTATTCTTGTAATTAATGCTCTTATGATTAAAAAACTTACAGTAACAACTCTTATTTTGCTCTGCGTTTATCAGCCGCTGTTAATGGCTAAGGAATTTTATCGATTTAAAAACGCTGAAGGGGCGATGATCATAAAGGATCAAGTAACCAACGAAATTATCAAAGTGGGCTACGAAATTCTCATTGAATCGGGTCGAGTGT
>JAPHTP010000049.1 GCA_026196875.1 Kangiellaceae bacterium | reverse complement strand
TTTGGCGGTGACAGGAATAGTATTCATACTCGCGACAATCAAAAAACTCCCGATAAAGAAAACACTGAGGCCCGCGCTTCAAAGTTAAAATACTTTAACCTCGAAACAAGCGGCCTCGATTTCGAGTTCAAGGCCGCTTATTAAAATAGTCAATCTAACAATTGATAAACTGAATTGAATCGCCTTTCATTTCTACCGAATTAACCTACTTTATACCTTCAAGATTAGTGGCAAGTTTAATAAAACCTTGTTCAAACTTGCTCAAAGATTGATCAGTTCGCATACCTAAATAGATTTTTTTATGTATTCCTATTTTGCCAAGGCGTTTGGCTTTAACCGCTAAGTTCTTCTCAAGCTCAGATGCTAACCATCCAGGCAGAGTTGTGACTCCACGGTTGGCTGCAACCAACTGCATCATCATTTCACTGCTTTCTATGGTCTTATGCTTTTTGGGGCGGCAATTGGAAGATAATAAGAAATCTTTATAAATATCAAGTCGATCAATTTCAATAGGGTATGAATAAAGTGTTTCTTCTACCAAATCTACAGCTTCAATAACTTTTTTCTTTGCTAGAGTATTCTCTTGGCTAACAATTAGTACTTGTTCAAAATCAAACACTGGAGAAAAATCGACTCCGGTCTTTACCAATGGATCAGGGGTTACTAAGAAATCAATATTTCGGTTAAATAAAGCACTCATTCCTCCAAACTGAAACCTTTGAACTACATCAACTTCAACATCAGGCCAATCCAAAAGAAACTGTTTCACAACCTTAGTTAACCACTGGTAACAAGGATGGCATTCGATCCCTATTCTTAGAGTCCCTTTCTCTCCTTTCGCATATTGCATTAAGGTTTCATCGATACGCTCCAACTGAGGCAGTAATCGCTTTGCCTCGCTTAGAAGAAAACGGCCTTCAGCTGTCAATTCAATATGACGGCCACTTTTTTGCCACAACGAAATATCAAAGTGGCCTTCCAATTTTTTTATAGTATGACTTAAAGCTGATTGAGTTAAACACAACGCATCTGCAGCTGACGTAAGGGTGCCATGTGCATCCACCGCTCTAAGAATTTTTAGATGACTCCTTTCGATCATAATTAACTCATGAATAAATCTAATTAAAAGATGAATTAATACCATTATTCCCTAAAACGGTAATTGATTACACTCAAACGCCATAAGATATGGTTCTAACAAGGAATTTAAAAATGGTAACTACTCACAACTTCGGATTTCCGCGAATTGGCGCTAATAGAGAATTAAAATATGCGCTAGAAAACTTCTGGCGAGGAAAAAGTGAACGAGAAGAGCTGCTCTCGGTCGCACGTGAGATCCGCCAAGATAACTGGAATGCTCAAGAAGCCTGCGACTACATACCGGTAGGAGATTTTTCACTTTATGATCAGGTTCTCGATACGAGCTTTTTGCTTGGTAATATTCCTCGTAGGGTTGTCGACCAAACTACCGACAAGTTTGAACAGTATTTCGTTGCAGCTCGAGGGCAAGCATTTCACGCTTCAAACTGTACTAATGTACGGGCGGGAGAGATGACCAAATGGTTTGATACTAATTATCACTATATCGTGCCGGAGTTTGACCGTCTCACCGAGTTTAGCTTTAATCCTGAGCAACTGTTATCTCAGTTAGATGAAGCAATTGCCAACAACAAGAAAGTAAAACCTACAATTATCGGCCCGGTAAGCTATCTATGGTTAGGTAAAAGTCTGGATGGCACTAACCCGCTAAGTTTGCTAAATCGAATAATTCCAGTCTATCAACAGCTCTTGTATCGGCTTTCGGCAAAAGGTGTTGAATGGATTCAGTTTGATGAGCCTGTGCTCGTTTCGGAATTGTCTGAGGAATTGCAAAAAGCGATGCAACTAAGTTACCGGAGATTAAACGATACAATATCAAAGCTAGCTGGCTTGACCAAAGGCATGAGCCCCCCTCCAATACGAATTTTGCTTGCTACTTACTTTGGTTCGTTAAAAGAAAATCTTTCCTTGGCTTGCGAATTGCCGGTCGGCGGCATACACATCGACGCCACTGTAGCAAAGCACGAAATCCCGGAAGTAATTGAACGACTTGCACCAGAAAATGTATTGTCTTTAGGTGTTATTAGCGGAAGAAATATCTGGAAATCAGATTTGAACCAGATTCTTGATTTTTTAGAGCCCATAGCTCGAGAATTAAAAGAACGCTTATGGATAGCGCCTTCTTGCTCATTGCTGCACGTTCCTCTGGACTTGGAGAATGAAGATCGAATCTCTTCAAAAATTAAACCGTGGTTAGCTTTTGCAAAACAAAAACTGCAAGAGTTGGAAACATTAAAAACGGCACTTAATAGTGGCAGACAAAGCGTGAGTAAGGAACTTCACGAAAACCAAAGTGCGATAAAAGAGCGCCAGCTGTCGTACAAAACAAATAACTCAGAAGTTCGGGTTAAATTGGATCGACTTACTCCTTCTAGCGAAAAGCGAAGAAGTGACTTTCCGTCTCGAAAAAAATTGCAGAAAAAGCAGTTAAATCTACCATATTTTCCAACAACCACAATAGGTTCATTCCCTCAAACCAATGATATTCGGAATATTCGCAGTAAGTTTCGCCGGAAGGAACTACCTGAGGCTGATTATGAATTACTCATTAAAAAAGAAATTAAGCGAACAGTCGATAGTCAAATCGCTCTCGGCTTAGATGTTTTTGTACATGGCGAAGCGGAAAGAAATGACATGGTCGAGTATTTTGGCGAGCATCTTGAGGGCTTTGTTTTTACCCAATTCGGCTGGGTGCAATCCTACGGTTCAAGATGCGTAAAGCCACCTATCTTATTTGGTGATGTCAGTAGAGAAAAAGCAATTACTCGTAAATGGATTGAATATGCTCAGTCTCTTACGAGCAAACCAGTAAAAGGTATGCTGACAGGCCCTGTAACAATACTAAATTGGTCGTTTGTACGTGACGATCAGCCTAGAAAGGACACTTGCTTGCAAATAGCATTAGCGATTCGGGAAGAGGTACTTGATTTAGAAAGAGCAGGGATTAAGATCATTCAGATCGATGAAGCTGCTCTAAGAGAAGGTCTTCCATTACGAAAATCGGAATGGCAAGAATATTTAGATTGGGCTATCCGTGCCTTTAGAATTGCGGCTAGCGGAGTGAGAGATGAGACTCAGATTCACACCCATATGTGTTACTCTGAATTTAACGACATAATAGACGCAATCGCCGCCATGGATGCCGATGTTATAACCATAGAAACATCTCGTTCGCACATGGAATTATTAAACGCATTTGATCGCTTCCAATATCCTAACGAAATTGGACCAGGGGTATATGATATTCACTCGCCTAACATCCCTACAGAAAGTCAAATCGTTGCATTAATGAAAAAAGCCGCTGAAATAATTCCATTTGAGAATTTGTGGATTAATCCTGATTGTGGATTAAAAACTCGTCAATGGAGTGAAGTGCAACCAGCTTTAAGCAACATGATAACTGCAGCAAAAACTCTCAGGCGGAAGTTTCAACCTCGAGTTTCTGAATTACGGTCCGAGTCTGAATTAGAACCAGAAACTTAATACACTTATGCGATAGAGTCTCGGCCCCATAGAATAATTATGATTAAAAATTAATCCGTAAGGTCTATGGGCTTAGCTAAATAAAGCGAGGAAGTAAATGTAAAAACTGGTGAAATAGTTGCAACTCCCTACTCAAATTTTAACTGGGCCAAATACTTCCAAGGTGAATTTATATTGCAGGTTCAAGAAGGATCTTTATGGCCCGCTCGAGAAAACGAAGAAAGAGCTAAGTTGTCCTTTAAGCGAAAAATACTTGGCGGTAAACCAATTCTTTTACCTGATAAAACCTTGTACGGTATAAGTATTACTGTTCAGCTCTGGCGACTCAAGGAGTTAGAAAAGACACTGTTTTTGATTGTCTCTGCAATGCGTTGTTAGATCATAGATCTTTGCTTCATAGTTTAGATTTTAGCTATCCTTTAACCCCAACCATTTAGCCTTTTGGTTTTGCCATCTTAGCGATCGTACTACATAAATCCACATTACGCCGTATCCAAATAATTCTTAAGTCGCCGTGAAAGAGCATCGATCTGCTGATTAATTTCTTCAACTTTGGAATTCAACACTTCACTATCATCAATAAAGTTAAACTCTCCTTGCCTAATCTTCAATTCCAGATCCGCGGCTAGCTTACTCAACAATTCTCCACCAATATTTCCGGCCGATCCTTTAATAGTATGAGCAACATGCTTAATTTCAGATAGCTCTTGGTTACCGGTTGCGTTTAATAGATTATTTCTATTCACCTGCGATTCGCTAAGAAAGCTGGATACTGCGCCTTTTAATATTTTCTCCTTATTTAACATTCTGCTTAAAGCAGCCTGTTTATTAAAAATGTGTAGTTTTCTTTCATTTGTCAACTCGGGTTCAGCATTATGATCAAAGCTGGAATTTGATTCTGTCTTGGTGTTACTGTCTGGAGTTATTTGTTCCTTCGCATCTAATTTTACTGAGCCTAACCAATAGGCTAGTTTTTCTCCAAACAAAATGGAATCAATGGGTTTTGATAAATAATCAGACATGCCGCTTGCCAAACATTTTTCCCTATCTCCGCTCATCGCATTCGCAGTCATGGCCACAATAGGGACTGAACGAAATAACTCTCCCGCGTCACCATCTCTAATTTTTTCAGTGGATTCAAAACCATCCATCACTGGCATTTGGCAATCCATCAACACGATTGAATATTTTTCTATCATGCCGAATTTTTTGATTACATCAATTGCTTCCTTACCATTTTGGACTATCCGATAATCTAATTTAAATTCCTCAAGTAGCCCGGCAACAACCTCTTGATTAACTTGATTGTCTTCAACGACTAACACGGAACCATCTACTTTAGATAACCCGTATATCAAAGTATCTAGTTTGCTCCCTTGCCCTTTTAACCTAAATTCCGTTACATTTGCATCTTCTGCTACCTCAAAGCTTGAATAAAACGAGAAAGTACTACCTTTGTCGACTTCGCTATCTGCGGTTAAATCGCCCATCATTAATTGGCAAATTTGTTTTGATATCGTTAAGCCTAGTCCCGTGCCACCATATTTTCTTGTTGTAGATGCATCAGCTTGGCTGAATGCGTTAAATAGATTGTCTATTTTGTCCTTATGAATGCCTATTCCATTATCTTTTACGGAGCATTCGAATATGACATTTTCGCCTTCAACTTTAGTTTTAGCAGCGAGACAAATTTCTCCATTATGCGTAAATTTTATCGCGTTGCTCATTAAGTTAACAATGACTTGCCTAAGTCTTAGAGGATCGCCCTTCAGGAACCTCTGTTTAACAGAGGAGATCCTTAAGGTTATTTGGTTGCCTCTTTTATCAGCATCTATCTTTGATGACCTAGCAATATCTTCTAACAGTTCGACCACATCAAAAGCGTAGCTTTCAATTTCAAGCCTTCCAGATTCAATTTTTGACAAATCAAGGATGTCATTAATTAACAGTAGGAGGGAATTCGCACTTGATATAGCCAGCTCTAAACGATGTGCTTGCTCAGAGTTAATTTCAGAGCGAGAAAGTAACTCAAGGATCCCCAATACACCGTTCATCGGCGTCCGAATTTCGTGGCTCATATTTGCAAGAAACTGGCTTTTTAGTCGACTTGCTTCTTCGGCTGCATATCTTGCTTTTTTCAATTCAATGTTTGCTTCTCTGAGTTGCTTTGTTTTATCACCTACCTGTTCGACAAGTTCCGTTTGAAATTGATACTGCAACCTTTGTGTCTCTTCAAGAGAAGAAACCAAGTCTTGATATTCTTGAGTGTTTACCCCCAACTCTTCGACTGCCAAAGTTTGCTCAGTTATGTCCTTTTTGAAATGCGAGGTAATCAACTCCAGAGGCTTGGCAATAACCTTCCCAATGTGTCGAGAAATGAAGAAAGAAACAAGTGACAAGGCAATGGCAATAGCCAGAATCAAAATATAATATTGTTCAAACTCCTTTAGAAGAACGCCTGGTGACTGAAGTATATATGCGGTCCATCCATTGGCTAGTTTATGACTTTGATAAAATGTCAGCGCTTTTAACTCTTCCCCTTGCTCGGAAAAAGAAACAATGTCTCCCACGGGAATTTTCGTGTGATAAAAATCCTCTGGCTCCCTTAAAGCAAACTCTTCAAGTGATTTCAAACCTAAACTAGCACTTGAATGTATGACTCGATCTTTTGCATCAACTAAGACAACTTTTACTCTTTCGGATAACGCAATCTTCTTCTCCATCAAACCAAGTTGTTTCAAATTAAGCGAACCTTCAACTATGCCAACAGGGCTTTTTAATGGTTGGTTAGAAGCCGAATGACCGCGCGAGTATATCGGTGCGCTAATAGCGATAATGATATCGTTGCCAAATCCCCTTCCAAGAAAAACATCTGATACAAAGAGTTTCTGATTGACGAAAGCCTGAATAAAATAATCTCTATCAGACACACTCATTTCCTCGCTGCCACCAAGCAGTGTTTGATGAAAATTTTCCGGAGCAGCCATTTTTACATGACCATTGAAATCTGCTATGAGCATTGAAATAAAGTTATCATTGTTGCGCTGGGAAATTTGAATGACTTGTTTTTGTTGTGCATAGGATAAACCTAATTCACTGACTACAAGCGATAATTCCTTGATGATATTTTTGTGAGAGTCAAGCGTATTTTCGGTATACAATGCAGCCTCTTCTGATTGCCACTGTAAGGCTTTATTCAGTGTTTCTTCGTGTATACGCACCGAGTTTTGTGCAGCAATCAACCCAACTAAGATGCTGATCCCGATAATAATTGTTTCTAATTTTGTTTGGATCAATTGTTTAAGCTTAGGTAGTCCATGCCAATTAATTTGGTTGCTCGCCATACCAGGGATCAGAGGTAACATGACGGAGGCAATAGAGACGTACAATAAACCATTTATCGCTTGCTTGGTCACAGTGGTAAAAGCAAAATCTGAATTTAGTGGATTTGACACAGTGAATACAAAATAGGTCAAAGGCATTCCAATAAGCAGCCAAAACACTATGTCTGCATAGACTACCGACCATCGATACCGAGTGAGTATTGTTAGAAAACAGATTTCGACAAATACCAGTATTGGAATAAAGTTGTTTTCCATCGAATAGGCAAGTGGAATTCCGATCAGGAGCGTATGAACTAAGGTAAGTCTCGGACCAATCAAGTAGATTGCTAGCACCGACGTCACACCGCCAAGATGAAGCATTAGGTTGGCATAGAGGGAAATTGTGAAAAAAGCATTAATCAGCCCCCCACATAATACGAGAGCGAAGAAAACGATGTTTTGACGAAAAAAATTGCTTAAAAGCATTTCAAAGCCCGAACGTTAAACCTATCAGCAAACCTAACTATTTGATTTTATTGAAAGTAAATACAGCAGCGTACTTTATAAAGATAGCTCGATTAAAATAGATTTACCGATTAATTTTTTGCTCAAGATTATTTGAGGTTGGATAGTCAGGGCTTTCTCTGAAACCTTTATCGAAAGGCTTGTCGGGAGACTTTGTACTTACTTCCAGGATAACCAACTGTTACCGCTTTTGGAGCAAGATTTAGCACTCTCCCGACTTTAGTTTTGGTTTAGCTTTCGTTCTAGGCCCTAACCATAGCCTTTTCTACAAGGCCATTAATTTTTTCTTTCACTGCTTCCAAGTCCGTTTCGGTTTTAATCTCTCCCTGTAGTTTAACTAAATCCATCGCCTGATTACTTTGCATTTGGATTTCTTTTTCTGCGCGTAGCGCTTGCTCGGCTCTGGCGTTTGCTTCTTCTATCGCACCTCGTTCGCCGCGAATAAAGTGCTCAAAAGTGTCAACCAAGCGTTTCAATAATCGATACAGCATGTTTGCAGCAAAACCGCCTAATAGTGCAAAAGTTGGTTTTCCAAAACTAGCAAGTTCGGAACCTTCTGCTTTAAACAGTTCAGCGGGTAACAACTCGACAATAATAGTCCCCGCCATAAATCCAAGAATTAATGAAGACCAGTAAGATGAATCGTACTTTGGGTCATAAGTACCCTGCGCGATAAATCTGTTGGCAGTAAACAAACCGGCAAATGCAGCCCCTAAACCGGCACAGCAAAGCAGAAATGCCTGGGTAATAAGAAGTTCGGAACCACTACTTTCAAAAAATCCCCTAATGATACTGGCGCTGTTCACTTTTTGAGACGAAGCTAAGAGTAACAATACTATTAGTAGAAATATTGAAACAAAGGACAGTTGCCTGACTAATGGAACCGGACCTAAAAAACGAAATAATTTGTTATTCACCGCATCAGAATAGAGCAAATTAATCGTATTGGGGGTGGCTGGTTCAATCGTTCGCGCGAGAGATTGGTGAATGGCTGCGAGTTCTCTAATCTCATCTGTCTCCAAAGCAAACTCGGCCTCTTCTGCCTTGAGAAATTTATTCCTTAAATTGTATAGATTCTCAGCGATACCAGCCGGGACTTTTAGCCCTTGGCTAAGTGCATGCTTTAACATGCTATGCGATTCTTCAACAATTTGTTTAACCATACATTCCATTTGTTTTGCCCCTTTTGTTTGTTTTTATCTTCTATGTTCCCCGACCAAGTTTTGCTCCCGCAAACTTTACATATACACCACTCATGGTGAAAAGCGGGTCAAAAGGATAGTATACACTCTCGATTTTAGCTTGGCCTCAACTCCGACCAACCAAGCATTCAATTCTTGTATTTTACCTGCTAGCTTTGGCTGCGAGATTATTGCACGTTATTTTTTCATGGGTTGACTCAATTTCTTGTTCGCCAATTGCGCTAAATTGATAGCTACCAACTTTAGGATATCTACGGGGATTTTGACTCTCGCATACCACCACGACGGAAGGTCGAACACCTGTTTTAAGGTCTAGCAACTCTGCGGAATTTTGGTTCACCCAAATCTCGCCGCAA
>JAPHTP010000109.1 GCA_026196875.1 Kangiellaceae bacterium | reverse complement strand
TCGCGGCGTTCTTCTTCTAACTTTTTATTGAGATCTTCAAGGTATTGTTTAAAGCGGTTGATATTACGGCGATCATTAAAGGTCGCGATTTTCACTAATTCTTTCTTGGTGTCACTCCACCCATAGGCGCTACTATTTCCATTCATATCATTTTCAAGTACGGTTAAAGACGCTGGAAAAATTGAGTCAATTTTGCCCTCCATCTTTTTAAACAAAAACTTGTACACCATGACCCTAAGATAAGTACTGCTAGGAAACTCGTCATACTGTTTTATTACTCGATGGTAGTGTTTTTTAGGACCTGAAATATAGGCAACCAATTCATATCTACCTTCGATTTGTGCAATTCCAACCCAATCCTTGGTTTTATCACCGTTAAAATCTGCCTCTAATTGCCAAGGACAAGAAATCTCATAACGATCAGCGAACTGCTTAAGGTTTCCTTTTGGGCGCGCTAGAACGCGACTATGCCCAGAATTTTCTACCAACTCAAAATTCTTAAATAAATCAGACGTACAGGTCTGCTTATTAAGTGCGTAAGATTCAAATGAAAAAATGGCTATTATTCCGACACTTATCGTCAATAGGATGCGCATATTCTTAAGTTTCCAATCTTTAAATGTATGTTTTTTATAATACTCGTTAACCGATGCGAAACAAAACCAAAAGTGTCTCATTTTTAGTGTTTAAAAAACCGAGTGATTTGGTCTGATTTCTGATAGAATCCACCGGTTTTTTACTAACTGCTCTGCAATTAACGAGCGCCTAACCAATGAAAAAGCAAGATTTCAGTTTTGAATTACCTGAGCACCTAATCGCCAATCAGCCCTGCAATGAGCGTACAGGGAGTAGGCTGATGCTGTTGGATCCCTCACAACAATCAATAAAAAACAGCAAATTTAATCAAATACTAGAGTCTTTGAACCCTAACGATTGTTTAATATTTAATAACACCAAAGTAATACCGGCTAGGCTATTTGGTAAAAGAGAATCTGGCGGCAAAGTAGAAATACTGCTCGAACGAATAATCCAAGAAGAAGGTAAGGACAAATGTATAGCGCAGCTTCGCGCCAGTAATACACCCAAACCTGGCGCAAAAATAATGATCTCAGATTCGTTTTCACTTACCGTAATTGGAAGGGAAGGGGCATTTTTCAAGCTCGATAGTGGATCTCAAGAACCGCTTCTGGAATTGATTGAACAGCATGGTGAAATGCCGTTGCCTCCTTATATTCAAAGAGATGTTGAGGAGCAGGATAAAAAGCGATATCAAACGGTTTACGCAAAAGAGCAAGGGGCGGTTGCTGCACCAACAGCGGGTTTGCACTTTGATGAAAAGCTAATGACTGAACTGAAAAACAAAGGCGTGGCAATCGACTTTGTTACGCTACACGTTGGCGCAGGCACATTTTCTCCTGTTAGAGTCGATGAAATAGCGGAACATCAAATGCACTCCGAATGGTTTCAAGTTCCTCAATCGGTGGTGGATTTAGTGGCAAAAACCAGAGCTAGTGGCGGTCGTGTCGTGGCTGTTGGTACTACTTCAGTTAGATGCCTCGAGTCTGCTTCGGTTTCTGGTGAATTAATGGCTACGAGCGGCGAAACCAATATTTTCATTTATCCTGGCTATCAATTCAAATCTGTAGACGCGTTAATTACCAATTTTCATTTGTCAGAATCGACCTTAATCATGCTAGTTAGCGCATTTGCAGGTAAAGACTTTGTCATGCAGGCCTATAAACAAGCCATTGATTCCGAATATCGATTTTTCAGTTATGGCGATTCAATGTTTATCCAGAATTGTTTTCAGTCTAATTAATTTTCAGTCAAAATAAAGTTTTACGAGTAAGTTCATGAAGTTCACTTTAAAAAATACCGATGGTCAAGCACGACGCGGGGTCATCGAATTTGAACGCGGCAAAATTAATACGCCCGCATTTATGCCTGTCGGAACTTATGGCTCGGTAAAAGGAATGTCTCCGGAAAGAGTCAAAGACACTGGCGCGGAAATTATCCTTGGGAATACGTTTCATCTGATGCTTAGACCGGGTACAGACATCGTCGGGTTGCATGGGGACTTGCATGATTTTATGAATTGGCAAGGGCCTATTTTAACTGACTCGGGTGGCTTTCAAGTTTTTTCGTTAGGTGAATTAAGAAAAATTAGTGAGCAAGGAGTAACTTTTCGTAGCCCGGTTAATGGCGACAAAGTATTTTTAGGACCGGAAGAGTCAATGCAAGTTCAACGAGAGCTCGGCTCGGATATTGTAATGATTTTCGACGAATGTACTCCTTACCCTGCCACCAAAGAGCAAGCACAGAACTCTATGGAACTGAGTTTGCGTTGGGCCAAACGCTCGAAAGATGCACATTGTGACAATCCTTCAGCTTTATTTGGAATTGTACAAGGCGGCATGTATCCCGAATTGAGAAAAGTATCTTTGGATGGACTAGTCGAAATCGGTTTTGATGGATATGCGATAGGTGGATTGTCCGTCGGTGAGACAAAGCAAGAAATGAAAATGGTACTTGATAACCTTACCCCAGAAATGCCGCAGAATAAGCCGCGATATTTAATGGGGGTTGGCAAACCAGAAGATATTGTAGAAGCTGTGCGTCGGGGGGTAGATATGTTCGACTGTGTTATGCCGACCCGAAATGCTCGTAATGGACATCTTTTTACCTCTACAGGCGTTGTGAGATTAAGAAATAGTCCCAATAAAAGAGATTCTGGCCCTGTTGATGAGAATTGCGACTGTTACACCTGCCAAAATTATAGTCGTGCATATTTGCATCATTTAGATAAATGCGGAGAGATGTTTGGCGCTGAATTGGCTACTATTCACAATCTCCATTATTACCAAAGCCTGATGAAGGGTTTGCGCGGAGCCATAGAAACAGGTACATTGTGCGACTTTGTCGAAAAATTTTATGCAGATAGAGGTTTGGATGTCCCACCTCTAGATGCAAACTAATTAGTGATTAAAAATCAAGCACTTGCAATAGTGCTTTAGAAATAGAATAGGGGAAACTTATGTTTATCGGTAATGCAATGGCTGCTGGCGGTGGAGCATCGACTGGAAGTGGTATGAGCTCATTAATTATGATGGCTCTATTTGCGGTAGTATTTTACTTTTTATTGATTCGTCCACAAAGCAAGCGTCAAAAAGAGCATAAGAATATGCTTGAAGCTATCCAAAAAGGTGATGAAGTAGTAACCAGCGGCGGCATCTTAGGTAAAGTAACTAAGATCACGGATAATTTCATCGTGTTGACCGTTGCTTCTGGCGTAGAAATGAAATTCCAAAAACACGCTGTCACAGCAACTTTACCTAAAGGTACGATTAAAGCTGTTAACGAATAGTGATTTATAGGGCCCATTTGCAATATGCTAAATGGGTTTTTTATTTGTGCTATTGAATAGCTAAGCCAGAGTATCTAGAAAAGTATCCAAGTCGAATAACAAAATCGAGCGAAAAATGATGTTATCTAACCAACCTCATATGCGACCAATTAATACCTATCCCGGGTGGGCATATGTTTTGTTAGCTTTAGTTCTAGCGTTAGGGATTTTATACGCTTTGCCGAATACCTATGGTGAAGATCCAGCTTTACAAGTGAGTGGAGAAAAAGGCGGGCCGGTACAAGAATCTGTCTATGAGCAGATTAAAGAGGCAATTGAAGCTAACCAAATTGCTCTGAAAGAGGCGACCTTTGAAGAGGGCAGAGTCCTGTTTCGTTTTAACGATCCGGAATCCCAGTTTAAGGCTAAAGACTTGGTAACTTCATTTTTAGAGGATAAAGGTGATTACGGGGTTGCTCTGAATTTAGCTCCGGCTACCCCTGAGTGGTTGAAAGGTCTGGGTGGCGATCCATTGAAGTTAGGTCTTGACTTACGGGGTGGTGTTCACTTTTTAATGGAAGTGGATATGGACACTGCGATCGGTAAAAAAGTGGAGCAGTATATTGCCGATTTCAAAACAACATTGCGTGAAAAAAAGTTGCGTTATGCATCCGTTATTAAAGGCCCTGATGCCTCGATGATAGCTCGATTTCGAACTGAAGAGGTGCGCGACAGCGCTGAGGGAGCTATTCGAACTACTTATGGAGAATTAGATACGCGAAGCCGTGAAACTGGCGACTTGTATGAAATTGTAATCACCATTCCCGACGTTAAAATTAAGGAAATCAAGGACTATGCGGTTAAGCAAAACATTGCGACATTAAGGAACCGTATTAATGAATTAGGTGTAGCCGAACCCTTAATCCAGCAACAGGGTGCCGAAAGAATTTTAATTCAGCTTCCGGGTGTTCAAGATTCTGCCCAGGCTAAACGTATTTTAGGTGCAACTGCGACTATTGAATTTAGGTTGGTTAACGAGTCTGCTGGGTTGAATCCAAGACGTGCTCCTGCGGGTTCAGAATTGATTGAAGAGAAAGACCGAGGCTTTTGGGCGATCAAGAAGTCCAATGTCATCGAAGGTACTCACTTAACTGATGCAACCGTTGGATTTGATGAAAGAAGTATGCCGCAAATTAACGTCAAATTAGACGGTGAAGGCGGTAGTAAAATGCTCGTGATGACTTCTAAAAATATCAATAAGCCGATGGCTATCGTTATGACTGAAACCAAAGGTGTTTATGAAACTGTTGATGGTGAGCAAGTACGTACCGGCAGTAAAGTTATTAAGTCAGTGGTAAGTGCGCCTAATATTGGTAGTGCTTTGGGAAGTAGCTTTCGAATTACCGGTCAGTTTTCACCTCAAGAAGCACATGAGTTGGCTTTGATTCTGCGCTCCGGCTCCTTAATTGCACCAGCTTATTTTGTTGAAGAAAGAACAGTAGGGCCAAGCCTAGGAAAACAAAATATCGAATTAGGTAAAACCTCCATTCTGGTTGGTTTTATCGCTGTCCTTATATTCATGCTGGTCTATTACAGAGTATTTGGAATTGTGGCAAATATTGCGCTGATGAGTAATCTGGTTTTCATCATTGCAGTAATGTCATTAATACCAGGCGCAACCCTGACGTTGCCCGGTATCGCTGGTATCGTATTGACCGTTGGTATGGCGGTTGACGCCAACGTGCTGATATTTGAGCGTATTAGAGAAGAACTTAGAGAAGGTACCAATCCTGCGCAAGCAATTCACAATGGTTACGATAAAGCATTCTCAACTATCGCCGATGCGAATGTTACAACTCTAATTGCTGCGCTTGTTCTGTTCGCAATTGGTTCTGGGCCGGTAGCTGGTTTCGCAGTTACCCTGTTTATCGGAATCTTAACTTCGATGTTTACCGCCATTATTGGAAGTCGCGCAATCGTGAATCTAATTTACGGTGGTAAACAAATTAAGAAAATTTCAATTTAAGGGAAGGTAACGCAAATGAGAATTTTAAAATCTGATCTTAATCTTGATTTTCTTAGGTTTAAAAATATAGCTGTTGTATTTTCGGCAATATTAATTATTGGCGCTATCGGATCATTGGTGACCAAGGGATTAAACTTTGGTCTTGATTTCACCGGCGGTACTTTAGTGCAAGTTCAGTATCAGGAGGATGCTGATCCTAATAACATTCGTCAAACACTAACCGATGCCGGCTACGAAAAAATCATGGTTCAGAATTTCGGTACTGCAAAGGATATCATGATTCGCCTCGCGCCAATCGACGGCAAGAAGGCCTCTGAAATTGGTAGTGAAGTTTTAGCTAAATTAAGAGAAGTCAGCTCCACTAAAGTTGAGATGAGAAAAATTGACTTTGTTAGTGCTAGCGTTGGTGAAGAACTTACTGAGCAGGGTGGTTTGGCCATATTAGTAGCGTTAATAGGTATTTTGATATATGTATCTTTGCGTTTCGAATGGAAATTTGCACTTGGTTCGGTTGCCGCTTTGGCGCATGATGTAATTATAACTGTCGGCTTTTTCTCGATTATCCAGAAGGAGTTTGATTTAACGGTGCTTGCTGCTGTACTCGCCGTCATAGGTTACTCGCTTAACGATACAATCGTAGTGTTTGACCGTATTCGTGAAAATTTCTTGAAGTTGCGTAAGCAAGATTCTAGTGGGGTCGTTAACACCTCTCTTAATCAAACGCTTTCACGTACCATTATGACTTCTATTACCACCATGCTTGTGTTGCTAGCGCTTTACTTCCTTGGTGGTGCAACCATTAATGGGTTTGCAACAGCATTGATTGCTGGTGTGTTAATTGGTACTTATTCATCTATTTATGTTGCGAGTAACGTAGCACTTGCACTTGGCATAACCAAAGAAGACTTGATG
>JAPHTP010000008.1 GCA_026196875.1 Kangiellaceae bacterium | reverse complement strand
GGTACCCTTTTTCTGGATGAAATTGGGAATCTGCCCTTGTCAGGACAGATTAAATTGCTAAGAGTTTTGCAAACAGGAGAGTTTGAACGTCTAGGAAGCTCAGAAACCCGCAAAGTAAATGTTCGCGTGATCAGCGCCACTAACGCTAACTTACTGGATGACATTGCCAATGGAACATTTCGTGAGGATTTATACTACCGGCTAAATGTAATTGAGATCAAAGTCCCACCGCTTGTTCAAAGAAAAGATGATATCCTGCCGCTGGCGATAAACTTTATGCCTCCGCAAATCAAGCTTTCCAATGAAGCGGAAAATGTACTCTCTGAATATCATTGGCCAGGAAATGTTCGTGAGTTGGAAAATGTAATGAAGAGAGCCTGCTTACTTGCACAAGATGGAGTGGTACAAATAGAAAATCTCGGGATCCAGATTAATCACGAAACACAGATTAAGCAGCCTGCGGCAGAGCCAGATAAGGCAATGCTGATTCAGATCCTTGAATCTAACCGTCACAATATATCCCAAGCAGCAAAACAACTTGGCATGAGCCGCCAGTCACTGTATCGACGCATGGACAAATACGGCATTCCCAAATAAGATTGTAGTTAACTATAAAAAATAAATGGCCATTCGCTGTGAGAATTAAGCTATCTTTAGAAGCACAAGTCACCCTAATCGCATTAGTGTTGATTGTTTCAATTGTATTTATGCTCGGCTTGTTCCATTTTTGGTTTGAGAATATTTATCTCGCTTCTTTATTAGCTATCACGGTTATTATCCCAGCCACTGTCTGGGTCATTCGCTTTTACATGCACCCCATCAACCGCATATTGATGGCGCTAACCGATGGTTTTCATAACTTTTTAGACAACGACTTCAGTGTGTCTATCGCTAAGACGCGCAATGATGAGTTGGGAGGTTTGGTTGATACATACAATAAAGTCAGTGAAACCTTAAGGAGTGAGAGACTCTATATTTATCAACGTGAATTGCTACTTGATACGGTGATCCAAACGACCCCACTTGCGCTCATGCTAATCGACGAAAGCAAGTCGATAATTTATAGCAATAATGCAGCTCGAAAACTGGTAAATCAGGGCAAAGCAATTAACGGCTTAAAATTTCACGCACTGCTAGAGAAACTCCCTTCACCTTTTACTCAATCGGTCGAATCAGGATTAAATGGGCTGTTTACTGTAGAGCAGGACAAAAACAATGAAACTTATCACCTGACTCAAAATCGCTTTCTATTAAACGGAAAAGTACATCATCTATATCTGTTCAAAGTACTAACCAAAGAAATCAATCGCCAGGAGGTCAATATTTGGAAAAAAGTTATTCGTTTGATCAGTCACGAACTAAATAATTCACTTGCGCCGATTTCATCGCTTGCACATTCAGGACAATTATTAAGTGAAAAGGAAAAACATGAAAAGCTTAAAACTATTTTTGCGACGGTGGAAGAGCGAGCAAGATACTTGCAGCAGTTTATTGAAGGCTATGCCAAATTCGCGCGGTTACCTAAACCACAAATAAGCGCGATAGAAGCAAGCAGCTTTTTTGAAAATCTACGTAAAATTCGAAACTTTGACTTTAAAACGAACTCACAAAATGCTGTATTTTATGCCGATCCCTCACAATTGCAGCAAGTACTAATCAACTTGGTCAAAAATGCATATGAATCAGGTACCGAACCAGATACGGTAACGGTGACTTTTAATCAACAGCCTGGTTCAACTGAAATTAAAGTGAAAGATCGAGGGAAAGGAATGTCAGATAAGAATTTATCCAATGCTTTGCTTCCCTTTTATTCAACCAAGTCAGGTGGAACCGGACTTGGCTTACCACTTTGCCGGGAAATTATTGAAGCACATGGCGGGAAAATTATGATCAACAATCGCAGTCAGGGAGGATTAAAAGTCAGTCTACTCCTCCCTGAGTTTACCAATAATAATGGTGATTCGCCCGACAAAACTGACTAACCTTCAGTTCCCTAATTAACGAACTATCGATAGTGTCGAACGAGCCATAGAATTACTGCGCAAGCTCTTGATCAATGAGCTCACGAAAATTTTCAAGCGGTAATGCACCACGCACAAACCGTCCATTGATAAAGAAAGCTGGTGTGGACTCAACTCCTAGTTCCAATCCCTGTTGCAGGTCTCGAGCGATTTTGTTGGCCATTTTGCCTGAAGTTAAACATTCATTAAATTTTTCTGAATCAAGGCTTAATTCTTTAGCGAAGTCTTTCATGCGGCCGACGCTAAGCGAGCGGTAATTATCGAAAAGTTTGTCGTGAAAAATCCAGAATTTTTCCATTCCCTGTTCTTGTGCGCATGCTGAAGCTTCACCGGCTTTTTGCGCTTGTGGGTGAATAGAAGACAAAGGAAAGTGTTTGTAAACGATTTTTATTTTATCGCCATAAATACTGTCTAACATATAAAGAGTATCATTGGCCTTTTGACAATACGGACATTCAAAATCAGAAAATTCCACAATAGTAACTTTGGCATTTTTGCCACCACGCACTGCCGCATCTGAAATATCGACATCAAAACGCGGTTCTAGCGGTTCTTGTAAATTAATTGTTACTTTGTGCTTTTTAACTTGCGCCTCTAGCCATTGATCAATTTGTTCACCAACTTGCAGTTGCATAAGATATCTTCGCGCCTGCTCTTTTAAATTGGTATTGATTTTATCTTGCGGAATACGCCGATTTTTTATGAAAGTATCGACTTGTTCATTCGAAACAGCAACAGGATTAATAACAAACTGCGATATATACTGATCAACTGTGATCCCTTTACTGCGCGGATCAGCTGCAATCAGCTTATCAATTAGCATTTCTCTCAGTTCAGCATTTTGAAGTTCGTGCAGTTTTTTCTTGGCTTGATAGATCTCGAGGCGATTGCCTTTTTCGAGATCGCTATATTTGATCTCCTCGCCTAACACCTTCGCGGCGACACCTTTGTCTGCTGCTGATACGACCTGTCCAAATGAAACAACGGCGGTTAACCCTATCGCCCATAATAGCTTGTTACGCCACATTAAATTGGTTCTCCACAAAATTGAATTTAGACATTATTGTCTAACTAAAGCACAAGGTTCAGCTCCAGCGCAGGTTAAAATCCCCTAAGCCAAGCATTTAGAGGCCACATACTAGACAGTATTGGCTGGGTGATCAATGTCATTTGACTCAATATTCCTGAGCTTTGCCCTATCCACTCCTATATATAAAGACCGCTAACATCGTAAACTCTTTCATTTTGTCTTAAGATTATGGAATGAGGTCATGTTTATCTGTCGTTGTACACAAATTGGCCAATATTTAATTGCCTGACCTCAACTACCAATATCGATTCTTTAATCAATAAAAACAACAAGGAGTAATCAATGGTTTCAATCACCGATCTATGGCTGCCAGTACTTCTCTCCGCAGTCGCAGTATTTATTGTAAGCTCAATTATTCACATGGTATTTACTTATCATCGCAGTAACCTCACTGAAATTCCCGATGAAAAGGCATATCGAAATGCAGTCGGACCGCTTAATATTCCCAAAGGCGAATATATGTATCCTTTCGCAGGAAGCCCTAAAGCAATGGAGTCAGAAGAGTACCAGGAGAAGCTTAAAGCGGGTCCGGTGGGAATACTCGTAGCTTTGCCAAATGAGCCTTGGCCAATGGGTAAAAGTCTTGCTCAATGGTTCATCTATTGTTTGGTGGTGGGATTTTTTGCATCTTATATTGCTGTTCAAGCACTGCAGCCAGGCGCAGATTATCTTACGGTGATGAGAATAGTTGGCGTCAGCACATTCGCAGGTTACGCGTTGTCTCTTCCCCAAAACTCAATCTGGTACTTTAGAAAATGGTCTACTACCATCAAGTTTATATTTGACGGATTGATTTACGCTTTGCTGACCGGGGGAATATTTGGCTGGTTGTGGCCGACGGCGTAAAATTTAAATGAAGTGGCTACCCTCTCCCTTCTCCTCCTCCTCTATCAGAGGAAGCAGGTTAGGGTGAGGGCAATAAATTAAATCCCCTTTACCCCACCCGACTCAATTTCTGATGATAAACTTCAAATGCTAACTCGCCTATTTTTTTAACTGCATCTTCAACTTCTTGATCCCAAGGAAGCCCGTAGCTGACTCGAGCACAGCGTTTATATTTGCCGGTAGCGGAAAACAATACGCCTGGCGTTACACTAATACCGTTTTCCACACATTTCCTGAACCATTCAGTTGAATCACACCCGGCGGGCAGCTCAACCCAAACCACCCCTCCCCCTTGAGGATTAGAAACGCAGGTCTTGGGCGGGAAATATCGAGAAATAAGCGATAACATTCGATCCTTGTTACAGCGAAGTACTTGCCTTAAACGCTTTATATTGCGATCAAAATCACCACTACGAACATATTCTGTAAGCACCCACTGATTTAACAAAGAAGAAGAGCATGATAAAGCTCGTTTGTAGCCTTTGGCTCGCTGTTCGTACTTTTGTGTCAGGATCCAGCCGATTCGATAACTAGGCGCCGCGGTTTTTGAAAAAGAACTACAAGTAATTACCAAACTTTTCTTTGAAAAAGCTTGCAGTGGTAAAACTTCTTTTTCGCCAAAATGCAACTCCCCATAAACGTCGTCTTCGATTAGCGGAATGTTACGGCTTTCTACAATTTCAACAAGCTTCTCACGCTTGTCTTCCGGCATACATGAGCCCATTGGATTATTAATCAGGGAAGAAAAAACGCAGGCTTTTACGTTATGTGAATCGAGAGAATCTTGTAAATCGTCAAGGCAAATACCAACGTCGGAACAAGCAGGGATCTCTAAGGCCATCATACCTAGGTTTTCAATTAATTCTAAGATCCCAAAATAAGTCGGTGACTCAACCGCAATTACATCTCCAGATTTTGCGACACTCTGTAACGCAATTGCTAGCGCTTCTTGAGCGCCATTGGTGATAATTATATCTTCTTGTCTCGCTTCTACACCTTGTTCTAAATAACGCTGGGCTATTTGTCTTTTCAACGGGACATAGCCATCCATTGGACCATAAGCCATAGCTTTTGGTCCCGCTTGAGCCAGTACTCTACGCATAATGCGCGCAAGGGTTTTATCGGGAGGACTTGCCATCACCGGATGTGAAACGCCCAGGGGCATAATATTGGGTGAGTGCACAGCCTCATAAGCTTCTTCAATTAATGTCTGGCAACGAACTGGAACGGGCCTGCGTACAAAACTGGGTCTTTTGGGAGTACTAATTTCCAATTGTGCAGATTTAAGGTAGTAGCCAGATTTGGCGCGAGCGTCAACTTTACCGAGACGTTCCAACTCAACATAGGCTTGTTTAACCGTAGGAATACTGACATTTAGCTGGCTACTTAGTTTTCTTAAAGAAGGTAGCTTGTCACCCGGTCGCAATGTTCCGGAAGTTTGCATTGTTTGGATTAGATCAATTACTTGCTGGTAAAGAAACTGATCACTATTTTTGCTGATCATTGTAGACATAACAAAAAGTTCTCTTCCATTTATCCCCTGGGCACAGGGCCAATCATTCTTTCAGGTCAATAAAACTCAGACATTTAAGCGACCTAAACGGACATATTTCGCACGCAAAAACTGTACAGGTCATATTTCAATTTTTCTGTACATGTTAAGTATACAGCTTAAGCGTATATTAAATACACAACTTGTCAAGCAATAGGTCACTTGCTACTTATTGTTAGAAGTTTTCAGTCTGTAAATAAAATTTGTACTGCTTCTAGTCTGCAGGAATCACAATACGCATTGCGATATGCGTAAACAGTGGGGCTTTGTTTATGAAAAATGCATTTCTCTATCTGATCACAGTTTTGATCTGGGGTTCTACCTGGTTGGCAATCGAGTACCAACTCGGTGAAGTAGCCGTAGAAGTATCACTGGTTTATCGCTTCGGCTTAGCCGGCATACTAGTATTGGTTTTTTCCAAATTAGCAGGACTGTCGTTAAAGTTTTCGTTACAACAACATCTATACATTGCCCTGCTTGGATTACTTAATTTTTGCCTTAACTACGTAACTCTTTATGAAGCACAGAAATATTTGAGCTCTGCAATAACCTCAATTGTTTTTAGTATCTTGCTGTTAATGAACATTGTTAATACCCGCATCTTTTTTGGTAAGAAAATTCCATTTAAAACTTATTTCGGTGCATTTATCGGCATCGGCGGTATTGTCGTTTTATTCTGGCCGGAGGTAGTAAACTATCAAGCTGGCACCAATACTTTATTCGGTTTAGCCTTAGTATTGGGCGGCGCACTTTCTGCGTCATTTGGTAATATGGTTAGCGTCAGAAACTCCAATAATCATTACCCAATTTTACAAACCAGTGGTTGGGGAATGATGTATGGCACATTTTTCTTATTTGTTTTTGCTTTATTTAATGGCGCCGAATTTAGTTTGGCTACGCAAACAAGTTACTGGGTATCCTTGGGTTATTTGACTATTTTTGGAACGGTTATCGCCTTCTACAGTTACTTTGTTTTGCTCAAGAACATTGGTCCCGAAAAAACCAGCTATAGCATTGTATTATTTCCGGTCGTCGCAGTTATTCTGAGCACATTATTTGAAGATTTTGAATGGACCGCTTACACCGTGAGTGGCTTCTTGTTAGTTGGATTTGGCAATTTGATTGTGCTTTTGCCCAAAGAAAAACTTATTGCTATCGCCGACTATTTAAGCCCCCCTGCTGAACAAGAAAGTTCACATGAAGTCGATTGCCTGGAATCATCGCGCATCAGGCAACTGAGTTAGCTTATATAAGTTCTTATTTTAGAAGTTTTGCCGAGAGTCTGCCCCAATCCTTTGACTCACATCTGAGAAAAGACACTCGGCCCTCCCCAATCAGTTGTAAAGCTCTCAACTTGTTGAGCTTTAATTGAAACTGATTGGGCTTTTTTATTTCGCTTAACACTCCTCTGGAAAAGTGTGTCGAATATGATACAACCTGAATTTGGGCTGTGTTGCAATTTCGATACAGCTGGATTTTCGTGAGCTCTCACGCCCCTCCCTTACATTCCAATTTATCTTTAAAATTCAACAAGTTGAAACTAGGAAATAAAACTGGCACGCAATTTGTTTTATGCATAATGAACTTAATCAATAGTAATAGAAAGCAACGGGTAGATGATGGACATACAAAGAGTAGTAAAACCTAAAGCTTGGTGGAGAAAGTACTGGTACCTATTTCCAATCATTTTAATCGTCGGCAGCGCCATTTTTACACGTCTGTTTCTTGGGAATACCTCATACGTTGTTGCCAAAGATAAAGTCCAGCTGGCAAAGGTTGAACAAGGACAATTTAGAATAGAAGTGAGAGGTGTTGGCCTTTTAAAACCTCAAGATACCTATTGGGTTTCTGCACAAGTCGCCGGCAGCGTTGAACAGGTATTTATCAAACCTGGAAATTTTGTTTCTCGAGGTCAACCACTGATCAAGCTTTCCAACCCCCAAATTAGCCGCGATATGGAACAGGCCAGCTGGGAGTTACAAGCAACTAAAGCGGAATCCAAAGCGGCTTTGATGGTCATGGAATCCCAGTTAGTTGAACTTGAAAACAGCGTTGATGAGGCTGAATTTAATTACCAAAGTACCAAATTAAAATTAGATGCAGAAAAAGAGCTTATGAACCAGGGAGGAGGATCAATATCTAAGATAGATTTTAAACGTACTCAACTATCAGTTACTCAGCAACATCAGCGCTGGCAAGCACAGCAACGACGTGTACAGAAAATGCGCGATAACATCGAAGCAAGCCGTAAAGCACAACTTGCCAGAATTGAAGTGGTTGAAAACCGCTTTCAGCGAGCAACTGAATTAGTTGAGCAACTCACCGTTACGGCGACTCATTCGGGTATGGTGCAACAAGTATCACTTGAACTCGGTCAACAAGCGTCCTTGGGTGCTAGCGTAGCCACAATAGCAGACCACAAAAGCTTAATCGCCGAACTTCAAATCCAGGAACTGCAAATAAGAGATATTGAATTAGGACAAGCCGTGGTTATTGACACTCGTTCTTCTGAAATCACGGGTAAAGTGATTCGCATCTCTCCAGCAGTTAACGAAGGGATGGTTCAAGTTGATGTAGAACTATTGTCTCAACTTCCCTCCGAAGCTCGCCCCGATCTAAATATCGAAGGCAGAATTGTGGTCAACAATATTTCAGATACTCTGTACGTAAAACGTCCTGCATTCGCGCCTAAAAATAGTCGAGTCTCGCTTTTTAAGTTGACTGATGATCGGTTATTCGCCATTCAATCACAGGTAGAAACAGGAATTACTTCCGTCAGTCAAATCCAGATTATGTCCGGGTTGAAAGCCGGCGATACCATCATCATTTCCGACGTCGAGAAATTGCGCCAGCACCAACAGATCATGTTGAACTAAATTGATTAAATTTTGACAACTGAAATTTGAAAGATAAATTTAAAGAACAGGAACTCTATCAATGTCGCCACTTATTGAATTAAACAATATTAGTAAACTATTTGTTACCGAAGAAATAGAAACCCGTGCCGTAAACCAAGTTAACCTATCGATAAACAAAGGAGAATACGTAGCCTTAAGCGGACCTTCAGGTTGTGGGAAGTCCACCTTGCTATCTATGATGGGATTGCTCGACACTGCAACCACGGGCTCTTATGAACTCGCCGGCGTAAACGTTTCACAATTAAACGCTAATCAACGAGCCGCTATTCGAAATAAAAAAATAGGATTTATATTTCAATCTTTTAATTTGATCAGTGATTTGTCAGTATTCGAAAATATCATGTTACCTCTAACCTATCAAAAAGGATTGGATAAAAATCAAATTCAACAGCAAGTAAATCAAGTTTTGGCGAAAGTGGAAATGGGCCACAGAAAAAACCATTTTCCCTCACAACTATCTGGAGGCCAACAACAAAGAGTTGCAGTTGCAAGAGCATTAGTCAACAGTCCTGACTTTATTCTGGCAGATGAACCCACAGGTAATCTCGATTCTAAAAATGCATTGGCAGTTATGAATCTTTTAGAAGAACTGCACCAAGACGGTAGTACAATCTGTATGGTTACACACGACCCGCAAAGTGCGTTGAGGGCCCGGCGTCAAGTGGAAATGTTTGATGGTCAGATCATCAGTGACTCTATCAATTCTTTATCAGTAAAAGCCAAAGTTGATTCATCGACAAGTCAAGTGTCTATCGCTTAGTTTTTGGAGAAAGATGTAATGTCAATTTTTTTAGATATTAAATATGCGATTAGGCAATTGTTTAAAACGCCGAAGTTTACCGCAATTACCCTTTTTGTATTGGTCGGAGGGCTTACAATCAGCCTGTTTACCTTTTCATTTTTATATTCATTAATCTATAAGCCGCTCCCCCTACCCGGCGGCGAATCGATTTTTCGCTTATCAATCTCGACTAATGGCGATGGTCGTTCTATTCCAGCATATGAGTTATTGGAGGCAAAACAAGGTTTACAAAGCATCGAACATTTGGAAGTTTTTGAGACTACTGATTTTAGAATTTCTCAGCAAGACGTAGGCAAAACACTGACCGGCACCTATGTTGAAAACGAAATATTCAGTTTTACCCAAACTCAACCTATTTTGGGAAGAGGGTTTACTCCCGAGGACATGCTCTCTTCGGCGGCCCCTACAGTAGTGCTCAGCCATTCTACTTGGCAACGTGAATATAGTGAAGATTCTAATATCGTTGGAAAGGTGATACGTATCAACGATCTTCCGACAACAGTGATAGGGATCATGCCGCAAGGATATCATTTTCCAGTCAATTCTCAGCTTTGGTTACCTCTTCCGCAGAGACTAAAGAGTTTAACCGCTGATACACGAGAATATATTCAAGCCTACGGTAGAGTAAAACCCACTTTCTCCAAAGAGCAAGCGGAACTGGAAATTGGCCAAGCAATGGACGCTATCTATCAACAAACAGCCAGACAATTCCAAAAGCCAGAGGGAAAACTGGCGGCAACACTTTACACCTTTCCGCACGCACAAACCGATGGTGATGGTAATTTAGTATTTACTTTTTTTAATCTGATCGCCTTTTCTATTTTGCTGTTAGCCTGTATCAATGTCGGCAATTTACTTTTAGCCAGGGCAATTGAGCGAAGCAAAGAAACCGCAATTAGAGCAGCTCTTGGAGCCCCCACCAATCGACTCGTTTTGCAGCTGATGTGGGAAGGGATCATCATTACCCTTCTTGGAAGTCTATTAGCTGTGCTTCTGGTTTCCGATCTACTAGATTACACCGACGCACTTTTACACGCTGAAGTTTCAGAAAACCTCCCTTTTTGGTGGCGCTGGGGAATGGATGTTCCAACATTATTGATGGCAATTGGATTCACTATTGTCACAATCGTACTTGCCTCTTTTATTCCTGCATGGCGCTCGGCCAAGCAGGATATAAACTCAACCCTTCGAGACGGTACTCGCGGAGCACAAGGAAAAAAAGCAGGAAAGATGTCTAGAATTTTAGTCACAGTACAGATATTTTTGATTTCCACTCTGATGCTCATTGGTTCTATATCAGCTTTCCTTTCCCAATATTTATTGAACATGGATACTATTGAAGACTATACACGCGTTATTCATGGCGGAATATTTTTAACTGATAAAAACTACAAAACACCAGAACAAAAAATCCGCTTTTTTGAAGATTTCTATGATCGACTAAAGAGAAAACACAATGTTGAAAATGCAGTTGTTAGAGGCTACTTTGGTACTAGCGAACTAGTACTGGATGGGGAAGACAGCGGCGCTCAAAATCAATTTCCCAAGATAGACACCATGTCCTTAATTGGTAATACAGAATTCTTCAGCGCCCAACTAGTAGAAGGTCGCCATCTAGACAAGCGGGATAACCCAAATGCGCCCAAATCAGTATTAATCAGTGACTCTATGAAAAAGCGATATTGGCCAAACGAATCGGTGCTAAATAAACGTATTAACATCAGATTGAATGATAAATTACATTCGGTTCATATAGTCGGCGTGGTTAAAGATCGATTAAATGAATCATCAATTTTCCAGGGCCATAGCTCAGAAGATGAAATTTATATATCTGGGCGGCAATTCGAGCGTTCCTATCAACGAATTTTCTACCGTTATTCGGGCGACGTTACCACAGCGGAAGAATCCTTCTATCAAGTACTATTTACCTTAGATCGTACGATTGAACCTTATCGAGTTGAACCTGCTTCAAAAAACTTTGATATGATGAAAAAAGCCATGGTCATGACTTCGTATATAACCTTCGGTGCAGGTGGCTTCGCTTTGCTACTCGCACTTACTGGTATTTATGGATTGACTTCAAATACTATAGCCCAACGAACCCATGAAATTGGCATTAGGCGAGCAGTTGGAGCAACCGATAAGGAAGTTATTCAAATGTTACTCAAACAAGGAAGCAAGCAATTGGCTATAGGTCTATCTTTGGGTCTTTTCGTTTTCACGCTAATATCTTTTGCTTTTCATGGCTTTACTGATGGCAATATACCAGTAGTACTCTATTTTGTATTGGCAGGTACTGTGACGATAGGCTTATTAATTGTGGTTCTAGCGGCCATATATTCCCCAACTCGCAAGGCTGTGGCTATGGAACCAAATGCAGCGCTTCGCTACGAATAGTCTCTAACAACAGATATCTGTGGCTGCGAGCAACATTTTGATGTCTCTGCTTGCAGCCGGATCTATGCTTTCGTAAACTTACATTAACTTTACCGCAGATTAACTACTGCCTGTTCTATAAAAAATCCTATGTCAAACAAAATACTCATTGCTGACGATGATAAGAATGTTCTCTCCGGCCTTGATTTTCTCTTAGCTGAAGAAGGCTATCAAGTAATCCAGGCTTGTACACCAAGCCAAGTTGGAGATGTTTTGTCAAGTCAGTCAATTGACCTATTACTCACCGATATGAACTTTGACCGCGATACCACATCAGGTATGGAAGGATTAGAATTGATCAAAAATACTAATCAAAAATTTGCGGAGCTACCGATTGTCGTAATGACTGGATGGGCAACCGTCGACATTGCAGTAAAAGCTTTGAAAGCCGGAGCCAAAGACTTCATCCAAAAGCCATGGAACGACGAGCATTTGTTAGCTACAGTGTCTACTCAATTGCAGCTGGCCGCCGCGCAGCAAAAAACGAATAGTTTGGCACAACATAATCGAATTCTACAACAGGAAAGTTTTCCTGACACGCGTGAAGATATTATTGCTCATTCAAGTGAAATGCGGCACTTACTTTCAACTTTAGAAGACCTAGCCAAATCTGATATGAACATTCTGTTAACCGGCGATAATGGCACAGGCAAGAGCATGTTAGCACAATATATTCATAAAGCTTCAGCTCGAAGGAAGGCTGATTTTGTATCAGTCAACATGGGAGCGATTCCCGAAAACTTGTTTGAAAGCGAATTGTTTGGCCATAGCAAAGGGGCTTTTACCGACGCCAAGGAAAATCGAATTGGTCGATTTGAAATGGCCCAGGAAGGTACTTTGTTTCTTGATGAGCTAGCCAATATTCCACTATCTCAGCAAGCAAAATTATTGCGAGTGCTAGAAGAAAGAAAATTTGAACGAGTAGGCAGCAACCGAACACTCGATGCAAACGTTAGGGTTGTTTCAGCTACAAATGCGGATCTTTCTAACATGATTTCTGAAGGAGGTTTCAGACAAGATTTATACTATAGGCTTAATACTGTTGAACTAAAAGTCCCCTCTTTAGCCGAAAGACGTGCGGATATTATTCCTTTGGCCGAGTATTTTCTTAGACGATACTGCCAAAAATATAATAAGCCACTACCGACCTTGACAAACGATGCAGTCAAGGCGATGCAAGCTTATGATTGGCCCGGAAATATCAGAGAACTTTCTCATTTGATGGAAAGGATTTTATTTACTTGTAAAGACTCCCTAATTAGCTCGGCTCAGCTAAACTTGAATGATTCTGGTAATCTTTTATCTAAGTCGAGCTTAGATGATGCTAAATCTACATTGGAAGAAATAGAAAAATCAGTACTCATTTCCAGGCTGGAACTTTACGAAGGCAACGTTACCGAAACGGCAAAATCTTTGGGATTAAGTCGCAGTGGATATTATCGCCGCGCGCAAAAATTCGGATTAGATTAAATGCGACTTAATTGGTTATCCAAGTTATCAGAAAAGTTTTCACAATTTAAACAACATGCAAATGAACAAGCAAAACTGGTTTTGCTTGCAAGTTTACCTTGCTACTTTTTAGCCATTTATGCTTTGCGCGCTGCAGGAGCGTCTTGGAGCTTTACTTTTTTTTGTGCAATTGTATTGGGGCTGGTCATTTTATATGCAGCAGTTACCGGTAAACGTAAAGCAAACTATCATATTCAAACACTATCGAATTTAGTGGAAGCAATGATTGACGGCGACTACACCCTTCGTGGCAGAAAACAGTCTAATCCAGCATTTCAAGAACTACTCGATCTCATCAACCAGCTTGCCGACACCTTAAACCAGCATAAGATACAGGCGGAAGAAAGTCAGCTACTACTAGAAAAAATAATTAATCAGATGGATGCATTGTTAATCGCAGCAGACGAAAACGGTGAGATCGCGATAGTCAATCAAAGTGCTCAAAAAATTCTTAAATTACAATCAGGCAACGATAATGCCTATTCATTGCAAGATCTAAATCTAAGTCAACTCGAACAAGCTCGTTCCAGTGACATCATAAGAATAGATAACGATGAATTTAGTGGTGAGTTTATACTCTACAAAGACAAATTTATTAGCAATAATAAGGTCCATTCGCTTTATTTTCTAACTCGAGCAGAAAAGCTTTTAAGGGAAAAGGAAAAGCAGGCTTGGCAAAGCTTGTTGCGTGTTCTAAGCCACGAACTAAACAACTCATTAACCCCAATCTCAACTTTTAGCAGTACGCTATTACGCAAGCTTGATAAAGACCAGGAGGTTAATAACGTGGATAAATTCAGGAAAGGACTAGGCGTTATTCGCGAAAGAGCAGACTCTCTCTCCCAATTTATTTCAAGTTATAGTCAGTTATCTCACTTGCCAAGTGCGAATCCGAGCGACTACCGCTGGAAAGATGATTTAAGAAACCTCGCTCAACTTTTTCCGGAATGTAAATTTAATTATAACCTGGGAGAGTCAACACCTGATGTGATATCTGCCGATAAAAATCAAGTCAATCAGGTTCTCGTTAATTTAATAAAGAATGCGTCTGAATCAATGCAAGAATTAGAATCTAAACAGATCAATATTGAAGCGCATATTCAAAGCAGTACACTTAAAATTTCAATCAGCGATCAAGGTAGTGGGATTGCGAACTCCGAAAACTTATTTGTGCCTTTTTATTCAACAAAAAGCGACGGAAGCGGAATTGGCTTAGTGTTATGTCAACAAATTATGTTAAACCATAATGGGGATATTCGACTCGCCAATCGTGAAGATGACAAAGGCGCTAAAGCGACAATTTCCTTGCCGCTCTAATACTAATCTGTAAAAAGACCTATTTTCGAGAAAATAGGTGCTTTCCTCCGCCTTGTTTTAAAACGAAATTATCAAAGCTCGGTTTACCTGTGCCATCGACAAAAACCATTACAATTCCCGCAGCATCAAATCTAAACTCTGTTTCACTATAAGATGTTAAAGGAAAAGGGGATTGCCCCGAGGCTTGAGCGGTAAGATTATCTCCGTCTAGCTTAACGGTGATATCCATGGGCAAGCTTGAAGTTTGATAGATACCTTCTAACTTTTTCATTTTATCTACTGACAGTTGGATTGGCTTTAGGTCAAAGTTAGGAATTTCGAAAGGGACATTATAATAGGCGCTTAAGATCGCGATCATCATATTATTAAATTCATAGTTAAGACCATTGCTTGTAGCAGCGAGAGCTAAACCATCTTCTGGAAAATAGGCAGTATTTGAAACAAACCCATCAATTCCACCACCATGACCGAAAGCCTGTTTCTGGCCAAATGGAAAAGTGATTAGTCCTTTTCCGTAGCCATCTTTGATTTTCTTCATTGAGGCAAGAGAGTCATTAGATACGAGTTTCCCACTGAACAATCCATGCATAAAGATAGTCAGGTCGGTAGGAGTCGATACCACAGCACCTGCAGCATGCGGAATACTCATATCAGTTTCTTCAGCTTTGACCCAACTTCCGCTTTGAAAACGATAAGAATACGCCTCATTTTGTGTAGTACCGATCTTTGCCCCATATTGTGTGTTTTTAAGGCCTAGCTTTCTAACAATTCTATGATTTAATGCGTCCGCAAAACTTGATTTAGTAACATCTTCAATAATGTAACCGAGCAATACGTAATTCGAATTTGAATAAGCATATTTACTACCAGGCTCAAAATCAGAACTAAAGTCACTGATGATTTTTAACATCTGCTCTCGCGTTCGCTTTTTGGTCATATAAGAAAAGTAACCAGCCTCATTGGTAAAGTTGTAGATACCGCTTCGATGCCCTAATAAATGTTCGACAGTTATATTTTCTGCATTTTTAACTTGAGGGAAAAACTTGGATAGCTTTGTATCGAGTGAGAGCTTACCTTCTTCAATCAGCTGCATGACAACTGTCGCTGCAAATATCTTAGTGATCGAGCCAACTCTGTACTTGGTATCCTGGTTGGAGTTTAAATTTTTGCTTACATTAAACTTTCCAATTTGCTTTTGATAGACAATTTCTCCATCTTTGCTCAAAGCAACTGACAACATAGCCTTGTTATTTTTCTCTAGTACTTCGAAAAACTGATCTAATTTGGAGGCACTTTCTTTTTCAATTGCAAAGGCAAAACTTGTTGAAGTTAAACTTACCAATCCTAAAGACAACGAAAACAGAGTTTTTTTGAAGTTTTTCATTAATTTCCCTACCAGTATGATGCATAAATGAAGGCAACGGTTAGTTTTTAATTTTATTCCATTATGGAAGTAGCTTACAGTTAACCTATAGCCAATATTATTTGAGGCAATAACTCTCAAATAATATTAAAAGAAAATGAATGAAGTTGAATGTTATTTTATGTAACATTTAGTTTGTTCGAGTAGCGCGGGAAACTCTCGCGATATTATCTCAATTGTTGCTAACTCGTTATCTGAATAGTCAAAGCCTGGAGAGACAGCCTCACTAATTAACGAAAACTCACCGGAAGTTAATTGTGATGCTTTCCAATATCCACCGGGAACGATTAATTGCAACTCATCTCCATTGGCAATATCAGGCCCTAGCCTCCTCTGATAGTATTCACCTTCCGGTGATATAAGGTGATAGGTTGTAGGAGCGCCTAAATGGTAATAGTGGATAATGTCGGATTTGTTCTTATGCATATATCCAATTTGGTTATCAGAAGTAAGCATATAATAGATCGAGGTAAGCACTCGTCTTTCTCCAGCTTCACTTTCAAATCTAATATTAGATTCGTAAGTCCGCTTAAAGTAACCGCCCTCTATAGGATGAGATTCGAGTTTGAGTAGCTTTATAATTTCGCTTTTAGTCATAAGAAAATCCATCTTATTGATGTGAATGCATGTGAGGTGCGTCGATCTATCGCTAACGCCTCAATCAGCCGACGCGTTAGTGGTCAGCCGTATTGAATTATCAGATTTTTTTTGCTACGAAGAATCTTACATTCTCACTTTTTTCGTGATCTTCAGAGCCAAGACCAGAAAGTAGCTCGTTGCAAAACCCAGTGTATTCTGCTCCTAACTTTTCTTTTAATCTTTGCATCCTGTTGAGCCTAGCTACCCAACCTTCAACAATTTCCTTAGATGCTGCACCGGAGAAATTTAGCTCAGGGTCAGTCACATCATTGTCTACATGGACAATTTCAAATCCGGCACTTTGCAACAAGTCTTGCATCTTCGTACCAAAGTTGTAGTCATAAATGCCTGACTTGTATGAATCAAGTTCAAAGCTCCTTACTTGTTTGTAGTACTTGCTACTTTTTGAGAGATTTCCAGAAATAAAGCAAGATACGTCCAGCAATGCAATCCAACCTCCCGGCTCCAACGACAACTTTACAGAAATTAAAAAGTCGAGAGGATTGCGAAGGTATGATAAGGAAAAGCTACTCCATATTCCATTTACCGATTCGATTATTAGACCATCAAGATTCTGAAAATCAGTGCAAATGAAGGATTCATTACTGCATTTATTAAACTCGCAGAAATCGATGAACTCCTGGTTGATGTCAATTCCTAAAACATTCTTCACACGGCTCGAAAGGAGTCGGGTTACACCACCCACGGAACAACCAAGATCAACAACCGAATCACTACTGCTTACCGGTATAAACTGAAGAAAACGTTCCCAACCTCTCCACTCCTGCTGTTTTTTATATTCTTGAAAAAGATTCACTGACTTCTCCGAGTGTTTTCGAAATCTAACACTCGCAGTTGCCGACGACGTGTGCTTGTTATGCCCTTGCTTTAAGCTCATTTATGGCCTTTAGTAAAACACCTCTGTTTTTTGATGACTTTATCCATTTGGGTAGCCTGCTCGCTATGGAAGAGTTACGCCACCCCAATTCTTCATCTTTAGTTCGCTCTCTTAGATTTGCAGAAACGTAAGACTCCAATAGCTCTAGATGCTCATTGTTGAAAGCCCATAAAGAATTGCCGGCACAATCAATTTTCAACCATAAGTTAAAACCAAAGTAACCATCGGTCGGATTATCATCATACCAATAAAAAGAACGCTCATTCGATGATTTATCCTCGGTATATCCACATTCAGCACAAGATGCCCGGACATTATCTTTCCCAAGGGGAACAACCACTGCCTTACTTGAGCATTTAGGACAAAAGATCAACACAGGATCAGCTTCTGCAGGCTTACTAATCGTAAACCTGTGCTCTCGCCCATCTTTAAATCGAATATTGCTCATGATTTTCTCGGAGCATGTCACCAAGCTGAGTCGAATGCGCTTTTCTGCATTTTGATTTCCAGCGTCTTGTTAATGGTCATTTAATAGCTCCGTATGCCGCTTGAAATGGATACAAATCTTCAAAAAGCCAATCGAAAATAATGCTATTGGTATTGAATATGCTATCACAGAATACAACTGCCCAATCGGACCAAATACAGTTTCGAGACTGCCTCCCATATATTGGACGTAAAGCAGAATGGCAAGAAAACTAAATGCACTCAAAGTCACCTGAAGTCTTCCCGGCAAGCCCGTTTTTAAGGCAATATATAAAGTACAACCTAGAAACACTAACACAGCAATCAAGCTTACGGAAAAACTCACGATCGCAATGTTACTGATTAGCTCGATGTCTTCATCCGTAGGCGGTCTAATTTTGTATACTTGAATTTCAGACATTTCGTATTATTACCCCTTCCCTAATGAGCGCTTTTGTTAGCATCTTTTTCAACGCCTTGTTCTATTTTATCGTCGTACAGTTTGCAGATATCCATAAGCATATCAGCGACAACAAATAACGAAATACCGATTAGAGCACCAATACTATTCCAGGTTACTTGGTATAGGTCTGGCACATCTCTGAAATAGCGACTAACAACTAGTCCGATAATAAAGCAAGTTAAAAAGACCATAAGTCTTAAAAGAGCATTCCTAGCAATCTCTCCTGAGCCCTGTTGCTTTATACCATCAATTAAGTCGTACAAATTAATTTTCCCGCTTTATTAAGTTGTGAATATTTGAAATAAAATGCTTACTTCACAATTTCATGTGCCTTTTGCATGAATATTTTGCTAGTTTTTGTTAACTGCTCTCTACCTAATATCGTCATACACCTTGGCCAGATTCTCTTTTGTGTAAGTAAGTGAACCTATCATTTGTCCTTTTCTAAAAAGTAAGATATATTCTTTTCCAACAGAAAACTCTCTCGAGCACATCCCTTCTACAATAGAGAATTCTTGTTTTCCAGTTCCCTTGATCCATGTGCTTCCAATCACGTCCAGCTGACTATCGAGAGAATTGTGTATTCGCTCACTTGAAACGATTCTTCCGACAACTATCGTATCTGCCTTCATAGCATTCGAAATTGTATAGTCTTCTTTCGGAACAACTGTACAAGCAAAAATATCCATTGACGATAACAGTAGCAAGATTAGAACGAGTAGTTTCATATTAAGTCAGTTAACGCCTGGCTAAGTCGAAACATTGCGAGCGACTAAGCGAGTAATTTTTCAACTTCAGCTTCTGATTAGGTAACATCTCGTAAGAAGCCAATTTGTTTTTCAAATTCTTCTCGAATCGCTTCAATGGAAAGCCACTCCTCTAAAGAAGTATCTTCCACAAAGCGATAATCAAGAATATTCATCATATTTTCTGACACCGATGCAGCAAATACTCGCTCACCCGAATCTAATAAGGCGCGCCAGTTGTCCAAAGCACAAAGAAACTCAACAAATTCTAAATCCATTTCAATTGCGTGCTCTTCATCAGCTTCTGCAATTTCGGTTAATTGATCCAAAATTAGACCAGCTTCAGTCCAATTGATAGAACCTGACTTGACCATCGATATAAGTGTACTAATCCTATCCTTTTCTAGGGAGTTCAAGTGAGATTGAGAAACTCCATCAACAAAAGTCAAAATTCGCTGCAAGACATCAATACAAAATCCATTGAGTTTCTTTTCTTCACAAACAGCTACTTCTTTGGAAATTGTATCTTGGTAAAGTTGAAAGCTCATTGTTTACCTAACGCTCAGCGTTTTCGAAATTGAAACGCAATGTAAATTTTCGATAACTGCACCTTGTTAACACTTTATGCGCATTCATATTCAAAGATTAACTCTTCGTTCGCGCCAAATACTATTCCAAACATGTCAAAATAGTCTTCTGGGTTGTTGATACCATCAGGCTCAAAGTCCTCATAGTTCTCAGGATTCTGATAAGAAAAATACACATATATTTTATCAGTCTCCGGCTTGACAGTTACTAGCTCTCCTTCTTCTACAATTGAGCAGTTTGCTCCCATTTCACCATCCCAACCATGCTGCCGAGGGTCGAAAACCAAAGAGCGCTTTTCACAATTCGGACAGACGATGAATCCAGGAGCCCAAAACGAATCCTCTATTGTCTTTTTGAAGAATCCTTTTGTTTCGCTCGTCTTGTATGCTTGCAAAAGTAAATCTGAGTTTCCGCAACCACAAGTGACTTTTCTTGAAGTGAATTCTTTGGTTAGATGAAACTTGTCTTTTATTACTTTCTCGCTGTCAGAGGTTTCGAACTCCTTCAAACACTTGGGCGTTGAGTTTAGCAATGTGTCAATCAATTCCATCGATTCCTCCGTAGTGTTAACGCTCGCAACAGCGGAATATTTGGAGTCGATTTGCCTGCGCTAGAGTAGCTAAAAGCACGTGCAAAGTAACGGAAAATATTTACGACTGATTGCGTTTGTTATGGTTCATATACCCAAGATCTCCTCAATACCGGGAGATAAGTAGATTTCTCTCTTCGCCTCGATTCAACGTCGAAGCGAGCTTCATCAATGCTGCAACAGTTTTCAATGAGATAGAGGACGGCATCAACGTCTCCTTCTTTAAGGTTTTTAGCATCGACAAAGTTGCCTACGGCAATTGAGTCGGTAATCCAATCCATGAAGATCTCTCTAATTGTGAAGAATCATAACAGTTTATTGATCACACCAAACACCAATGAAATTGGAGAAAGTGCGCTCAGAAATAAAGTATCCTTTTATATCAATAACTTACTCGAAGTGTCTATATATTCCTAGCGGAATTAATAGGATTTACTGAATATAAAAACTAATGGGAAAAATTAATTACTTTAAAATCAAAGAGTTAGAAAAATAAGCGTATTAAACCCATAGCAACTGACAAGGAGGAAATAATGGTGCGTTCAGAATTTATGTGGCAAGTTCGTTCTACAATAAGAGCGAGACAATACTCATTTCGAACTGAGAAGACTTATGTATTTTGGATAAAGCAGTTTTTACATTCCTTTAGCCTCAAACACCCCAAGGAAATGGGCGATAAAGAAGTCAATATTTTTCTCACGCATTTAGCGTGTTGATAAAAACATCGCTCCTGCTACCCAAAATCAAATGCTTAGTTCATCATATGTTAAACAACTTACCCCTAACCATCTCACGATACTCCTTAGGTGTAATTTTATTTTTAATCTTAAACTGTCGCGAAAAATAAGCAGCGTCTTTAAATCCAACTTGATCGGCAATATCCTGATGGCTCAAGTTGGTTTCTTTTAATAACTCTCTCGCCGCTTCCATTTTTAAATCATTACCATAAGCCAACGCTGATTTTCCTACCGCCGCTTTAAATCGCCGTGAAAAATTTCTCACACTCATATTTGCAAGTTCAGCCAATGCTTGCAAATTAAACGGATGGGCATAGTGTGACTGCATCCATTGCTGAACCTCGATAATCCCTTCATCAGGATGACGAGCAGCACCTGTGCTATACCAAGGCTTATCGTAAGTTCGATTAATCTCATGGCTGAAATGCTGCTCGATAACTTGGGTTACTTCTTTGCCAAAATAATTCTCGATAAAGTAGGTGGTTAAATCGACTAAAGAGTTAATACTACCGCAACAATAAAGCCGGCCAGCTTGGGTAATAAAATGATGTCGTTGTAAATTCACTTTGGGATATTTTTTCTCAAAGGTATCAAAATAATACCAGTGAGTCGTCGCCACTTTGTTATCGAGTAATCCGGCTTTGGCAAGCAATCCAACTCCGGTGCCCGTAGCGATCAACTGAGTTCCCTCTGTATAACGCTGTTTTATCCAATCGATAAACTCAGGATTTCGGTCAACGATGACATCCGGTTTTCCCCAAATCGGCGGCAGGAAAATTCTATCGGCTTTAGGCGCTGTATGGAATTCAAATTCCGGCAAAATGCGCAGCCCTCTGGCAAACTCTATTGGTTGTTCCGGTTCGGACGCGGCTGAAACGACTTTACATTGCCAGCCTACCTTTTTAACTCGGTTAATACGTGACACTGAATTGGCTGCGGCGATCATTTCCATTGGCAGACTAAGACTGGTGGAAAGTGCTCTTGGGTAGCAAATAAATAAAGATAGACTCATAAAAAGTAACTCAGGTTAATGAATCCTGCCCCCTTCTCACCAGCCTCTACCAAAGGGAGAGGAGACAAATACACTATAATGTTGAAATACAAGCTCATATCTATACCAACTTGGTTTAAACATAGCATGGCCATAATACACAATTTATTGGCCAAATTATCCTACTCACTTTACGCTACGTCAAATAAACTATCCGCCCAATAATTCACACTCATATCTTTTTAAGTGGTTAGTATGCAAAAGTTACCTGTAATTGTCGGATTTGGCGGTATCAACGCCGCGGGAAGAAGCTCATTCCATCACGCTTATCGCCGTATGGTGCATGAAGCGATGAAGGAAGAAGATTTGGCCCCCATGTTTGATGGTTTGGCCAAATTGATGAAATTAGAGAATAGCTCTGACCGTGAATCGATGCTCGAGCACACGCTTATCCGCAAAATCGAATCACAGACCTTTGATATCAACAATGTTAAAACTCATCGCAAAACCGTAATGAAGGCTGAAGGCGAAGCGATTAAATTCGAAACCCGCAAACGCCAATTACCGGAAAACTTACCGGAAAACTGGAAAGTAGAAGATCTCGGCGGTGGCAAGGTGAGTGTTACTGTTGAGGGCGAAATGGAGGTAATGACTCAAGATACTTATACCCCCGCGGTTACCAGCGCAGCTCAGCTACCAACAGGGTTTGACCCAGCTGAATTTTATACCTCTCGCAACCAACCAAAAGGGCTACAACTGGCTGTTTTTGGCGCTTCTGATGCACTTCATTCAATGGGAATTGAGTGGGAAACAATACTTGAGCATATCCAACCGGACGAAGTATCAGTTTATGCTGCGTCTGCTATCGGCCAGTTAGATGACTTTGGTGGAAGAGGCTTAGCGCAAGCAGGCCTTAAGGGTGGCCGGGTTACTTCCAAACAAATGCCTTTGATGCTCACTCAAATGCCGGCGGACTTTGTTAACAGCTATATGATCAATAGTGTTGGTTCAACAGGTGCAAATATCGGCGCATGTGCAACCTTCTTATATAATTTGCGGCAAGGTATTGGTGACATTCAAGCTGGCCGAGCTCGTGTTGTTATTGTAGGTGGTGCTGAAGCACCAGTCGAACCTGAAGTCCTCGAAGGTTTTAAAGCAATGGGCGCACTTGCAGAAGACGCTCAAATTGCTGCGATTGATAATGCCGAAGAATGCAATAATCGACGTGCTAGCCGACCTTTTTCAGAAAATGCAGGATTTACGATTGGTGAAGCCTCACAGTTTTTTATCTTGATGGACGACGAATTAGCACTTGAACTCGGCGCAACTATTTATGGCTCTGTACCCGATGTTTTTGTTAACGCTGACGCCAACAAAAAATCAATTTCATCGCCGGGTGTTGGGAACTACTTAACTGTGGCTAAATCCATGGCGCTGGCTAAACAGATTTTAGGCGAGGAAGGAATTAAGCAAACTTACGCATCTGCTCACGGTACCAGTACACCTCAGAACCGGGTAACCGAATCTCATATCTTAAATGAAGTAGCTAAAGCGTTTGATATTGAAAAATGGCCGGTAGCCGCAATCAAGGCTTATGTGGGACATTCCTTAGGACCGGCTGGTGGCGACCAACTTACAGCTGCACTCGGTGTATGGGAATACGGCTACATTCCTGGTATTAAAACCACTGAAACACTCGCTGACGATGTTTATGATTCAAACTTGGAGTTCTGTCTTGACCATAAGTTTGTGGGAGCAAAAGGCGAGCAAATGAAAGCAGCTGTGCTTAACTCGAAAGGGTTCGGCGGAAATAATGCTTCTGGCTTGGTTCTCTCCCCCCAGGTAACCATGCAAATGCTTGAGAAAAAGTATGGAGCTGATGCAGTTGCCGCTTATCAAGCTAAAAATGGAGTAGTTAAGTCTGCAGCGAAAAACTATGATGCTCAAATTACTTCAGGAGAAATTAATGTCATTTATCACTTCGGTACTGAAGTTATGGAAGGCGGAGATCTAAAAATATCCAAAGATGGTATTAGCTTAGATAAGTTTAAAAACCAATTGAAATTCGATACCGAAAACCCTTTTTCAGAGTATTGCTAACCAATTTAATATCCTTCTATTTTCTAAGGGGCATCAATAGATGCCCCTTTTTTAATTTGAGGGCAGTGATATTAATTTTCGTGAGTCGCTAAAAAATGTTGTGCAAACTTTTCCAGCAAAGGATGTTCAGGATCTGAAAACGCTTGTCTAGTTAGGTATTTCCCTTGCGGATCAAGAAATACCAAACCTGGTGTTCCACTAATTCCATATAGCTTGGCGACCTCATCACCTGCTAAAACCGCATCAAATGTATATTCATGGTTGCGCCAATAAACGTGAGGCTTCCAGTCTTCTCGAATATTCACAGCGATTACTTTGAGACCTTGCTCTGAGTACTTTTCATGTAATTTCTGAATACCCGGAAGTAGCTTTTTGCAGTAAGGACACCAAGTCGCCCAAAAGACTAAAATTACCGGTTGCCCTCTAAACTCCGACAATCGAACATTACTCCCATGTAGATCACGAAGCTGCCAATCGGGGGAAGTTTCACCTATACGGGCAACTTTCACATTTGCCGCCTCTGCAGCTTTACCAGCACTTTTATCACTAGAGGTCGCAGCAAACAAAAGGCCGCAAGCGCTGGAAATTAGTACGAATAAAAATAAATATTGACGTCTAGTTAGCATTAACAACCCAACTTTAAATTTGATAGCTAAATCTAACGACGCAACAAACACCAAAATATTACAAACTCACTTTTAATCTAACTCCGCCAAGCAAAATGGCGCTAATTTTCTTGCAAATCGGCCAAAATCCAGACAATATAGAGCCTTATTTGGTACTTTAGTACCAGTTAATATTTTTATGATTACTATTTATCACTGAATAACAATCTGACGTAAGCGAATGAAATACGTTAGCAATAATTACAATAAATTACTGAAATATATGACTTTATTATCTCGCTTTATTACTGTTTTCGGCTTATTAGCCTTCACCTATTCTGTTCAAGCACAACAACCGCTTTCGGGTGATTACCAGGCTTGCATTGCCTGTCACGGGGACAAAGCGCAAGGAAATGCGGCTTTATCTGCACCGGCTTTAGCCGGTATGGAAGACTGGTATATCACCCGTCAATTGAATAATTTTAAAAACGGTATTCGTGGTGCCCACCCAAAAGATACTTTTGGAGCACAGATGAAAATAATTAGTACAACGTTGAACGTCGCTCAAATTAATAATTTAGCGAGCGAGCTGTCAAAGTTGAAAACTGTTAGCAGCAAACAAGAAGCGAAAGGAAATGCCAATTCCGGTAAAAAATATTATCTATCAAATTGTGCGGCCTGCCACGGTGGAAAAGCCCAGGGGAACAGACAACTCAACGCTCCGGCTTTAAATGCACTTGAGGCTTACTATATGAAGCGACAGCTACAGAATTTTACTGCCGGAGTCAGAGGGAGCCACGCAGAAGATAAATATGGTAAACAAATGGCAATGATGGCTAAAACACTTCCTAACGCGGAAGCCTCGGATGATGTAATCGCATTTATATTGACACTATAACCGGCGCCATAACTGATGCCGTAACAAAGTATGAAAATCATAACAAAATTATAAGACCCCATGAGTAACAAAAAATCCAAACTACTTAGCCAGGTGCTTCAACTAACAAGTTGCATTTTGTTTTGCTGGTCAATAAATGTTTCTTCAATTGAAATCAACTCGCCAGCAACAGAAATAAAGCTTAGAGATTACTGCCCGCCTAGCTTTGAGCTGGTAGAAAACCGTTGCGAACTTCGTTCTTTATATCAACAGTACGACTCACTTCATAATAAAGGCGTAGGTGGATTAAAGACTGCGTTACCTCCGGTTCGAGACGGTTTTTCTCCTCAGCAGATTGATCTAGGTCGATATCTTTTTTTTGATCCTCTTTTATCGGGAGATCACAAGCAATCATGTGCGAGTTGCCACGATCCTGATCAAGGATTTAGCGATGGCAGACCTAGGGCTTTAGGTCATAGTAATGTCGATGTGGGAAGGGCTTCACCTACACTTTGGAATGTAGGCTTTCTGCGCAACCTATTTTGGGATTCGCGTGCGCATACCTTAGAAGAACAAGTGTTGGGACCGCTTTACGCTGAAAAGGAAATGGGCAACACGCCAGAGCAATTGCTAAGGGATTTAAATGCCAATAAACAATATAAAGAACTATTTAGACAAGCGTTTTCTAATGCGGCGCAAGACGAAGTACTCGGCTCGATCCAACTAGACCAAATATACACCGCACTAGCCGCGTTCGAGTCATCTCTGATAAGTTTGAACAGTCGTTATGATCACTACGCGCATGGTTATCATCAAGCACTCAACAAACAAGAAATCGAAGGCTTAAATATCTTTCGCTCCTTCGTTGCACGATGTGCTGAATGCCATACTCCTCCACTGTTTACTAATCAGCAAATCGCGGTTCTGGGTACGCCTGAACCTGAAGGAAGAGAACTGGATATTGGAGCGGAAAAAACATTTAATAACCCCGAGCTTCGCGCCGGCTTTAAAGTACCTAGCCTACGCAATATTGTAAAAACCGCCCCGTATATGCATTCTGGACGTTTCGATAATTTAAGAGATGCAGTTGAGTTTTATACGAAAGGTCGGGGACATGCGGTTCCACAGAATGAGAAACTCTTGCTTCACTGGCATATTTGGGAACCCAACTTGACCGATAAAGAAATTGATCGGTTAGTAGATTTCTTAGCGACCTTAACTGATGAGACTTTTAAACCTCAAGTGCCAAGGCGGGTTCCTTCCGGTTTACCTGTGGTCGCGGGAAAGCAAGTTTTAGATAACCAACTTGCGCGAAGTAAAGATTCTAATTCAAACAATAATAACGCTTCTTCAGCAGGAGAATAGTAATGAGCCAACCTCGAAAGTGGACAGGGTATATATTGGCAGTAATCACCCTGGTGATCGGTTTTGTTATCGGTAAGATGAATGTCGATAATTCGGGAACCATAGTCGGACACGCAAATAAGTATCAGCAGCAAGAATCCCAGGTACAAGCCCTAGTCCAAGCTAAGTATGGACAGGTAACAACTATAGTCCGCCCGGAATTCAAAGGAAATGTTCTAACGGTAAATGATGGCGAGTCAATTCAAGACGCGGTAAATAAAGCGCAAGCTGGCGACTGGATTAAAGTCATGCCAGGAACTTATAAAGAAACAGTTTATATTGACAAGGACGACATTACTTTAAGTGGCGTTATCGTTGATGGTAATTGGCCAACACTTGAAGGCGAACACAAACTCAATGACGCTATTTTGTATTCCGGAAATAATTTTACGGTAGAGAATTTTTTGATTACCCATTACAAAGGCAATGGCGTAATGGGACAAGCGGGTAACAACTTTATCATTCGTAATAACATGATCATTGATACCGGGGTTTACGGAATTTTTCCTGAGTTTGGCAAGAACGGCGTAATCGAATACAACGTGCTCACCGGTATCGAGGACGCAGCTATTTATGTCGGCATGTGTGACAACATTCATGTGGCACATAACGAGGTATTTGGTAACGTCGCCGGTATTGAAATTGAAAATACACGTCACGCTATTGTAGAAAATAATTACGCTCATGATAACACGGGCGGTATTTTAGTATTTATCACGCCAGGCTTGCCAATTAAAACGACTTACGATGTTATTCTGCGTGATAATTTTGTGGTCAACAATAATTTGGAAAACTTTGGCGCGCCGGGTTCAATCGTCGCCGGAATCCCCAAAGGCACTGGAATATTAATTATGGCCGGTGATGAAGTGACAATGCAAAACAATGTTATTACTGGTAATGATAACGCAGGGATTTTAATTACCGATCATGGGCACGCCGCAAATTTAACACCAGATCCAGAGGCAGAACCTAATTCAGATAAAATCGCCATTTTAGACAATCTGATGTTCGGCAATGGTAAAAATCCGATTGATGAGGTTAAAGTTTTGATGGCGACAAAATTTGCCAACCGCGGTCCGGATATTTTAAGGGTTGGTGAGAGCCGCGATAGTTGTATTAACAATCGTGAAAAATACTTAACCTTTGGCATTGATGAGTTCGGGACTTGTGCATTTGATTCAACCTACGGTACCAAAACCTATCTTCTGGAAAAGCCGGTTGCGCCACGTAAAATTACTGCAGAAGAAAGAGGCAAGTTAGCCTACTACGGTATTTGCGCGGGATGTCATGCTTACAATGTTAAAATGGTTGGGCCTCCAACTCAGGTTATTCAAGCTCTTTACATGGACAATCCTCAAGGTATTGTCGATTACATTACCGCGCCAACCAAAAAACGAGAGGACTATCCTGAAATGCCGCCTCAAGATTACTTGAGTGAAGAAGTAAAAATGGCCGCAGCAAAATTTATGCTTGATGTAAAAAAATAATAATCATAATCAATAAAGATCATAATCGATAGAAATCCCCGCCGACTGCGGGGATTTTTTTTGGCCAAATATTAATATGAATTGTAACTCAGATGGATAAGAACGTTTACGAAGATATAGTTAAGTAGCCAAACCGCCGAGATGAATTTAAAAATCATCCTCCACGGATGTAAGAAAAATGGAATCATTTGTCCCGCTTTGCCAACCGAGTTCTAATTCACAGAATCCATAACTCGAGTTGACTTTATTTTCTATTCTCAAGAAATTTATGCCATAAATGAGACCTGCGCCAAACTAGCAAGTCACTACTTTATGATCTAATGTTAAAATAATCCCGAATATACTAATCTCATCGAGATCGGATTCGTCCAATTGATACAAGGATCACGTTACCCGTATGTTCAAATTCCAGAAGTGGTTTTTACCAGATAACATAAAATCACTGTCAAAAGATGAACAGATCCAGGCTAAGTTCTTGGCAGTTAATGCTGGTACCACCGTTCTGTGGTGTCCTGTCATGGGAATTATCACCTTTATCCTAGACTCACCGCTTACTTCGTTAATAATCAGTCTCGGATTTGGATTGTCCATGGTGAGCGTGTTTACTCTGAAATATAGCGCCGAGGTTTTTCGAGCAGCCTTTATTTTTGTCGGTGGGTTATTTGCAATGTTTGTTGCTTTAACACTGGTGAATAATGGCACAGGGTTTGGCGGAATTATTTGGATTTTGATGCTGCCTCTTCTAGCGCTAAATAGTATGGGGATTAGAGCAAGCTTAATCACCCTATCGTTATGCTTAACGCTCTTAGTTGGACTAAAACTGGTAGAGCTAAATGGGATCAATCTGCCAAGCGAGTCGAGGCCATATGTTCACGAGCTTTTTGAGTACATTTCTTTACTTTTCGTCGCGCCGATAATGCTGGCTATCGGGGCAGCATATTACGGTTTATCTCACAGTGCGCTGATCAAAGAACGAGAATTAAATGAGACTAAAACCAAGTTTATTTCAAATGTGAGTCACGAGCTTCGGACGCCCCTCAACGGAATCATCGGCGTTATAGAATTATTTAAACAGGATCCCGATTTCAACTCCCGACAAAAAGAGAACTTGCAAACCATCGAGTACTCTGGACACCATCTGCTTGGCATAGTTAACGATATCTTGGACTTAACTGAAAACGAATCGCTGGAACTAAGCTTTAACTCTTCGCCTTATCGATTTAAAGACAATATCGATCGAATTGTGAAGAGCCTTTCGGCAATCGCACAAAACAAAGGCCTTGATCTAACCTATTCAGTAGATCCAAATATTCCAGACATATTAGTCGGGGATAGTAAGCGAATAGATCAATTGTTGCTCAACTTTTTAGGCAATGCTCTCAAGTTTACCCATCAAGGAGGGATAGAGTTAAAGGTAGAAACCAAGTCAATTGAACAAAACGCTATCGAACTACTTTTTACGGTAAGAGATTCTGGCATTGGTATCGGCACCAACGACCTTAACCGTTTGTTTGATGCCTTTTACCAAGTGGATGATACTTCAACGAGAAAATATGCAGGTTCAGGTTTAGGACTTACTATTTGTCGTCAGATAATAGAATCTTTAAAAGGAGAGATTATTGTTTCTAGTGAATTAGGTGTTGGGACTACGTTCCGTTATTCGCTAATTCAACAACTACCTCAGGAGAAAACCAGCGTTTCGACCATCGACGCTAAAAGTAGCATAGATGCCAATATCGTCAAGCAGCTACAGAAATTAGACGTTGAAAAGTCTTCCGCTAGGCTTTTGCTAGTCGAGGATAACGTAATCAACCAGACTGTACTAAAACGTATGCTTGAGTTAAAAAATCACCAAGTAACAGTCGCCGGTAATGGTAAAGAAGCATTGGATATTCTACGCAAGGAATCCTTTGATCTGATATTTATGGACGGCAATATGCCAATACTTGACGGATATGAGGCCACCTACCGTATTCGCAATGAGTTAAAATCCACAACCCCTATTATCGCAATCACCGCCGGAGTCACTCGATTTGACCAAGAAAAGTGGAAAGAATCAGGAATGAACGAATTACTAACCAAGCCTATCATCGCAGAACACCTATACAAAACCATAGATTACTGGCTAGAGCATCCCGATAAGTCATTCGACTAATCTTGTTTATGTGTCAGCTGAACCGAACCTTCAATTTAATACAACTATCGAACATTACCTCAACTCATTGTTTATAAAGAAGTTCTTTCATTTTACCTTGTACTTAAATGAAATAATTTGATACGAGTATTGAATAGCCTATGGTATTAAACCAATCATACAATAGGCCTTTAAAAAATGTCATAATGCCTCTGGATATTTGTTGCAGCCTTTTGTCCTGATTAATTAAGGGAACTATTAGCGGATGTCTTTAAATCAGCTCTATCAGCAGGAAATAAAAGATCACAATCAAAACCCAATCGGCCATAACCGCCGGTTTGCCCAAACTCATCATGCAGAAGGCTACAATCCCAGCTGCGGCGACGAATTGAGTATCTATCTCAAAATCAATCAGCAGCAAGAAATCGAAATGATTGGATTTGACTCAGACGCATGCGCAATTTGCACCGCGTCAGCGTCACTACTTTGCGAACATGCCGAGGGAAAGAACCTGGTAGATATCCAACAAGACATTGGCAATATTTCTCAAAGCCTGGTGCAAAATACGCCCCTTCCTTATGACACGTTAAGCTGCCTGTCACCAGTCAGTTCGCATAAAAGTCGCGTCGGCTGTGCTTTACTTCCATGGCAAACCTTAGCCCAAGCGCTCCCTAATTCTGTCAGTGCTATTCAAGAGTTGTCCGAGGAAAGCAATGCTTAAGTTGTTGGATATAATGCCACACTATGCGCCTGACTCAGATTATGTTCTCGCGATTATTACCGACACTGAAGGGTCAACCTATCGCAAGTCGGGCGCCATGATGCTTATGGACGATAAGAACAATTATTGGGGGTTGTTAAGTGGCGGATGTTTAGAAGGCGACATTTTACAGAACGCTCAGGACTGCTTTAAAAGCAGGCAAGATAAAATGCTTCGTTATGATATGCGCGGAGATGAAGATTTAATCTGGGGACTAGGGCTTGGCTGCGATGGCGCAGTTGAAATCTTACTCAAATATCTACCTGCACAAGAGAACCACTTAGGATTTTTTGAAATCTTAGCTTTTGTCGAAAAAGGCAAAGATTTTATTCTACGATTACTGCCAGATCACAATTTGGAATTTATCGAATCACCGCGACAAATCAGTCAAGTCGAACTCGAAAATAAGCTCATCCAATCGCCTAAAAAACCAACTCATTTGGCCTCATCAGCAGGATTATTAATCCCATTAGTTGCGCCGCTAAACCTTCTAATTTGCGGCGCATCGCCCGATGTTGAACCGGTGACTTCTCTGGCCAATCAATTAGGTTGGAAAACGACCGTGATTGACCATAGAAAAGAATTTGCACGTTGCCAACTATTTCCAGCGGCCAATAATGTGTTACATATTAAGCGAAGCGAATGGAAAAGTTTCGAGCTTGTTCAGTTTGATGCAGCGATAATAATGAGCCATCAGTTTGAAAGAGATCAAGATTATTTAGCTCGAATCATTAACTCTCAAATAAACTATATTGGTTTACTCGGCCCCCGTAAAAGAAGAAATAAATTGCTCAGCGAAATTGGAGCTGAGTTTAGTCAATTGGAAGGCCGAGTATTTGGCCCTATTGGATTAGATATAGGCGCAGATACACCGGAGACGATTGCACTAGCGATTATTGCTGAAATTCAAGCAGTAAAATCCAATAAAAAAGTGGGCTTTTGTTATCAGGATGAGACCCGCTAATGGACCGAGCAAGAACGGACCGGAAAAAAATTGCAGCCATGGTGATCGCCGCCGGCAATTCAAGCCGACTGGGTTTTGCTAAACAGTCAATTGAGCTAAGTGGCCAAACGCTTTTAAGTCACTCGATTAAAAGAGTAAAAGGATTAGTTGATTACTCTATTTGTATTCTCGGTTGTGATTATGAAAATTTTCATAAGGACTCGAACCTCGCAGATACAACGCTGGTGAACAAAAACTGGAGAACGGGAATGGGCAGTTCAATAGCGTATGGAGTAAAACACATTGAGACACATGCGATTAGTTTTGATGGTGTATTAATCTGCCTTTGTGATCAATGGCGGCTAACGACCCAGGATATCTCCAACTTAGTTGATAAGTGGAATGTAAATTCATCAAAGATTGTGGCCTGCCGCTACTTCGAGCCCAAGCTAAATCAAACGGTAAATGGCGCACCAGCCATTTTTCCTCGAGAATTTTTTGCGCAGCTAATAGAACTAAAAGAACAAGGCGCGCGGAAAATAATCAAACATAATGAGCATAAGGTGTTAAGTGTTGATACTAAGAATGCGGCGTTTGATGTTGATACGCCTCAGGATTATCAGGAATTTTTATCACAATCATTTGTGCAAAATGAACAACTAGAAAAGAATTACCAAACTTAAAAATTTAGTTAATTATAAAATAAAGTCAACGGAGAAAAATAATGATCGAATTAACAATTAACGGAGCGAAAAAGCAGTTCGATATTGATCCGGAAATGCCACTACTGTGGGCATTAAGAGATATCGCGAAATTAACTGGCAGCAAATATGGATGTGGTAAAGGACTTTGCGGCGCATGTACTGTACATCTTGATGGGCAACCAATACGCTCCTGCGTGATGCCGGTTTCCGCGGTGGTAGGCAAACAAATTACTACCATTGAAGGTTTGTCAGAAAATGGAGACCATCCTGTTCAACAAGCTTGGATGGATTTGAATGTGCCCCAATGCGGTTATTGCCAGTCAGGTCAAATAATGTCTGCCTCTGCCCTTATCGAGCAGAATCCAAATCCGACCGATGACGATATTAACAATGCGATGTCCGGCAATATTTGTCGTTGCGGTACTTACCCCCGTATTCGTAAGGCTATTCATCAGGCAGCGAAGCTTGCTAGAGAGGTGAAGTAAAATGTCGATTAATGAACATATGCTGATAGAAAATGTCAGCCGTCGGAACTTCTTAAAAAGCGCAGGCATTGCCAGTGGTAGTTTAGTTTTAGGAGTCCAATTTTCACCCGCGCTAGCCGCCACTGGAACCGAGAGCGCGATAGACTTTGCTCCTGACGTTTTTGTTTCCATTGCTAGCGACGGACTTGTTAGCATTATTTGTCATCGCAGCGAAATGGGACAAGGCGTGCGTAGCACCTTGCCACTATTGGTTGCCGATGAGCTTGAAGCGGACTGGAACCGAGTAAAAGTAGAACAAGCACTAGGCGACATAAAATACGGAAGTCAAAACACTGATGGTTCACGTAGCGTGAGAAAAAACTATCAAAAGTTAAAGGAAGCAGGTGCTATAGCAAAATCCATGTTGCAAACAGCGGCGTCAAAAGTCTGGAACGTGAATGTTGCTCAAGTAGTAATTGAAAATCACGCAGCTCATCTAAAAGGAAAAAATCAATCTCTCGATTTCTCAAAGTTAGTAGAGATCGCTGCCACCCTACCCGTGCCAGAACGAAAGTCCTTAAAACTTAAATCGGAAAAAGATCAAAAATACATCGGTAAAGAAAACATTAAAATTCTGGATGCCGAGAAGATCGCGACCGGGGATACCATTTTTGGATTTGATGTCGACTTAGAAGGATTAAAGATTGCGGTTATCGCAAGACCACCAGTTGTATTTGGCAAGGTAAAATCATATGACGCTAGCCAAACACTGAAAGTTCCGGGCGTAGTGAAAGTTATCGAACTACCAGCGCTTAATCCTCCCGCCGCTTTTAATATGTTAGGGGGAGTGGCTGTTATCGCAGATAACACTTTCGCCGCAATAAAGGGAAGGGAAAAGCTGAAAATTGAATGGGAACACGGTACTAACGCTCAATATGATTCTCGCCAGCACGAAAGTGTATTTCGCGAGTCATTAAAAAAACCAACGACAGTAGTTCGAAATCGAGGTGACTTTAAAAAAGCATTTGCTTCTGCGAATAAAAAACTGAACGCTGAATATTACGTCGGCGGTTTAACCCATGCACCGATGGAACCACCCGCAGCGACGGCAAGATTGACCGATAAAGGCGTTGAAGTTTGGGCTTGTACCCAAACCCCTCAATCAGCGCAAAGAAGCGCTATGGGAGTACTAAAACTTCCAGCGGAAAAAGCTGATGATGTAAAAATCAACGTAACTTTATTAGGCGGCGGTTTTGGACGTAAGTCAAAACCCGACTATGTAGCTGAAGCGGTCTTCTTGGCAAATGAGACCAAGATGCCGATTAAAGTTTTATGGACGCGAGAAGACGAAGTCCAACACGGTTATTACCACTCTCCCTCGCTCCAAAAACTCGAGGGATCTTTGGATAAAAATGGCAAGGTCTCCGGTTGGCACCATACAATGGTTAATCATCCAATTGGGGCAACATTTAATCCGGCTGCAAAAACAGCTGGTAGCGCCGACCTTGGTCAAGGCGATGTCATGTTTGACTTACCGAATATGTTGATAGATTTAGGAGATACAGAAACTTTTTACCGGGTGGGCTGGGTTCGCTCGGTAACTAATATTAATAATGCATTTGCAGCCTGTTCATTTGTCGATGAATTAGCCCACGAAGCAGGAAAAGATCCTAAAGACTTTTTAATCAATTTAATTGGCAAAGACCAGCACATCGACTTTGAAAAAGATGGATACAAATACGGAAATTATGGCGAGCAACTTAATCAATATCCAGCGGATACAGCGCGATTAAAAAATGTAGTGAAATTGGTTGCGGAAAAAGCCAACTGGGGTAAGAAACTTCCAAAAAGTCATGGAATGGGAATTGCCACGCATCGAAGCTTCTGCAGCTACGTTGCAACAATTGTGGAAGTGTCCATGAATAATGGCAAGATAAAATTGGAAGCAATCCATAGTGCTGTGGACGTCGGTAAAGTGCTCAATCCGGACCGGGTTAGATCTCAAATGGAAGGTGCGGCAATCTTTGCGGCTACGCTAGCTTATTATGGCGACATTACCACTAAGAAAGGTGTCGTAGAGCAAAGTAACTTCCATGATTACCAAATGACGCGAATAAATCAATTTCCTGATATTCATACGCATATAGTCAAGAGCAGCGAATTGCCGACAGGAATTGGCGAACCGGGCGTACCACCTTTTGCGCCAGCGTTGTGCAATGCCATTTTTGCCGCGACGGGGAAGCGGTATAGACGGTTACCACTCAATCAATTTGGGATTATTTAATCCAGTTAGAGTTATAATTAAGTTCACCAGTTATTCTTAAGCAAAAAAAGCCCCGACATGTCGGGGCAACGATGCAAGTTAACTTTAAAATTATTATTATTCAGACTATTTTAGAAATGCATTCTAAAATCGATCCCCATCATTTTAGGTTCTGCCCGAGTCGATGTAGGAGAGCCGATAGCCTCACCCTGACCACCAATACCGTATAGATATTCTTCATCGCCTAAATTTTTACCCCACAAAGAAACTTCCCAATCGCCATCAGCAGGGAAATAACTTATTCGCATATTTTGCAAAGTGTAGTCATCAATATGGCGAGATGCATCTGCGCCGGTGTGGTCAACTCGGTCGTCAGTAAAGTTATGGTGGAATCTGAACGCAATATCGCCGGCTCCGCCCAAACTTAAGTTGTAGTCTAAAACCACATTCCATTTGTTTTCTGGGATAGAAGATAATGGTTCACCAGTTACATCGTTTTCAGGACCTTCTCCGGGAAACTGAGTGTAATCATATTGGGTGTAGGCTGTTTCGACATGGCCGTAGTTAGCAGTAATGCTAAAGCTGTCCGTTGCCTGCCAACGAAAATCCAGATCATATCCATTGCCTTCTGCGTCAGCATTACCAATATTGTAGGTCGGAATGGTCCCGTCGGGACCGGTCAACTTTAGGATTTGCAAATCTTCATATTCGTAGTCATAAAAAGCGAGATTGAAAACAATGCGGTCATCCAACCATGTAGATTTAAATCCAACTTCATTGTTAGTAACATTTTCTGCGTCGAAAGCTGGATCCACACCTAAGCTGTTAAAACCGCCTGATTTAAATCCTTTGGTTGAACTTGCGTACAGCATTAAACTGTCATTGACTTGGTAATCTAAAACGAAACGTGGAGTCCACGCATCCCAAGAATTTCTTTGTTGTTCACCGTCAAATTGGTCAAAAAACACTAATCCAAACGGGACGGGATCGACACCAGGGATCGGAATAATAAATGCATTGTCCCACTGAGTGGTCACCGCAAAGTTCTTTTTATCGTGGGTATAACGTATACCAAGTGTTAAATTCAATTCATCAGTCATGGCATAAGTAAAGTCACCATACAAAGCCACACTGGTATATGTTCCATCATCGCGAGTTGTTTCGAGCCAATCACGGTTTAGATTTGCCGCAACGGTCATATCAAGAATTGTCTGTGCTGGTAAACCTGAAAGCGCGGATAATAATTGTAGATCGTTAGCAAATGCATCCCCGAAAAAGCCAGTTAAACCTCCGCCTAGTGGCAGCATGGGAATAGCTTCTGCAGGAGCGCCACCAGCAATATAGAAAAAAGTATCTAGGGTGTTGGTATTAACAAAAACCTCATGGGCTTGTTTGGCTTTTTCCCACGAGTAAGTTGCGCCTAATGTCCATTGAAGATCGCTGTCCCCAGTGGAAGAAAGTCTTAGCTCATGACTTACTTGTTCTTGGTCTTCGTTGTTCTTGGTATGAAACAGGAATCGCTCATTAGCCGTGCCATCTTCTTCTTCTAAACTCGAGGATTCGAAAGTGCGGTAAGAAGCAATGTAAGTCAGCATGAAATCACTATAATCAGAGGTGATTTCCATCGATACTCCCCACAAGTCTCTTTCTTCTAGTGAATCAATATCAGTTGCAACCGCACCAAAAGGATCTGCGGGTGAAATTGCCGGATTAATTCCTGCAGTTATTGGCGCGTCTTGAGAAGTTGTATCAAAGTCTAATCGAAATAGTACTTCAGTTGAGTCGCTGTAATCCCAGAGTAATGCAGCGCGTAGTGATTGGTTATCAACATTGCCTAAATCTTCTCCGCCATTCACTTGTGGGATATATCCATCTCTCTGAACCGATGAAACACTCATTCGAAAATAAACATCGTCCGACATTTCTGTGTTAAACATACCGTTTACTTGCTTTAATCCATAGTCGCCCGCACTCAATCCGACCGAGCCACTTGTGCCCTTTTCCGGCTTTTTAGTAATTACGTGTAATGCGCCTGCCGCCGCATTTCGACCAAATAGTGTTCCTTGAGGTCCTTTAAGAATTTCAACTCTCTCAACATCGTTAAAATTCGCCTGAGATGCACCGCCGCGGCCAACATAAACGCCATCAACATATACCGCCACCGCAGGATCAGAACCGATCCCGAAATCATTGGATGCTATACCACGAACGTTATAGGTTGGTTGAGTAAAGCTGACATTATTTGACTCGAATCCCGGCGTTAATTCACCAAGATCACTGATGTTCATTGCCGCCATATCCTCAAGTTCATCGGACTGAAACAAACTAATAGCGATAGGAACTTCCTGAGGATTTTGCTCTCTATGTTGAGCGGTAACAACAATCTTCCGTTCTACGACTTCTTCTCCTTCTGGAGACTGCGTTTCTTCGGCTGCTAGGTTACCGCTGACTAAGACAGCAGCTAGTGCAATAGCAAGCTTAGAAGGTTTAAATAACAAATCATTATTGGATGATGAGTGGCTCATTGACTGCCCCTTTTTTTGAATTTTTTATTGGCCCTGCAACGTCAATAGCGTTACCTGATTATTGTAAATTTTATTTGTATTCAGTAATGTTTTTATTTGGCCCAAACCATTTAATTCTAGCTACTTCCATCAATACGGACGAGCATCAATACGGACGAGTAAATCTCATTCATTATTGCGTAGCCAACCTAGTCTGCAAAAAAACTAAGATAACAGATATAACGGCATCCAATTAGAATCATCTGCCAATAGCGAACTGTTAAAAATGGTATAACAGCCTATCTGGTACGAAAGTACCTGTTGCTGAGATACTTGTCAAATATTGTTCAATAAGGATTCGTACAGTTTACGGATATTTAAAGAATAGCTATTCAATATCAATAAGATAGGTTAATTAAAAGCTCAATACATGGATTGAGATAAGTTATTTAAATACCCCTAAAGAGGCATCAGAGGTACTAATAAAAGGGAACTTCTTAGCGGATTAGGCGCTCAAATACTCGCTTAATCGTCTCATTGGCCTGCTCTTCCGACACATAACCTGCGAGTAAACTATGTTCTAAAAATAGGATAATAGCCATCAATTCGCGGCTATCAGATTCAGCGTGCGACGATTTCAAAACAGTGAAAAACTGAGCAATTGCACTTAATTGTTGTAACTCCATCGCATTAACCAATTCGGCCAGCTCGTGATTACGAATTGACTCATTGCGAAAAGCTCTTTCAATGATACGATCTTCACGCGCCAATACTTGAGATTGAACATGGGCAAACACCAGCTCACTAAGATTGCTTCGGATCGCCCGTTTATTTTCCTCGCTCAGTTCTTCTTGCGAGAAATTGCTGAACAAAACCCTACTTCTTTGTTCCAGAGCTTGTAGTTGATGAATATTTCTCTCTACAAAATCCAAGAACGCATCATGCAACAAAGCATGAATGTCAGGAAAATAGTAAGTAGTCGCCGCGAGCGGCACTGATGCGGATTCAGCAATTGCGCGATGCTTTACTCCTTGCACTCCATGCTCAATAATAATTTCTCTGACTGCCTGCAGTATTTTCTCGCGGCGCTTTTTACCATCCGCACGACTAGGGATTCGACCACGGTATGAGGCCTGGATTGAATCGAGAAGTGGAGATATCTTTTCCAAAATTTACCGCTCTAAGTTGTATAAATGAATAGACTCAAACCATTTGGTTGAATACTAATTACGCTAGCTGCTTTATTGAAAATACCATTAAGAGATATGCACCACAAGTTTGTGCATTATTCATACGACCAGTTTAAACCATAGTCAAACTACTTACATATCTCAATAACACCCCCTAAAAATTGAGATTTTTTATTCGCATTTATTACCAATATCTGCTTAACTTATTCCCTTCTATGTCTGCTCCAAATCGGAGATTTTTCCATGCAAAATGCATTTCTTTTTATTTTGTCTGCCGTGATTTGGGGTTCAACCTGGTTGATGATCACGTTTCAATTGGGGGAAGTCTCGCCAATTGTTTCGGTGGTATATCGTTTTGCTTTAGCCAGCGCGATCTTATTTTTGTTTTGTTTGATCCGCAAAAAAACATTCAACTATAGCCGCGGCGATCATTTTCTGATTTTGCTCCAGGGTTTGTTGCTTTTCGGTTTTAATTATTGGCTTACCTACCTTAGTATCGAAAATATAAATAGCGCACTGGCTGCCGTACTTAGCACAAGCATAGTCTATTTTAATGTTGTTTTTTCGCGCCTTTTCTTAGGTGATCCAATCAAGTCGGAAGTCCTGATCGGGGCTACCATTGGAGTCATCGGGATTGTCTTAATCTTCATGCCCGAAATAAAACTTGCCGGGAATAGTGACGCAACTTGGAAAGGCATTATTTTGTTATTAGTCGGAAGTGTTTTCGCTTCGCTAGGAAACATTGTATCAGCAAAAACTCAACGCCGTGACATTCCGGTTGTCCAAGCCAATGCACTCGGCATGGGCTACGCGTCATTATTTATTGGCTGCATTGCATTATTTTCCGGCATGCAATTTAATTTCGAAGCCACCTTTGCCTATATCGGTTCTTTAGTTTATTTGGCTCTATTCGGTTCTGTGATCGCATTCGGTGCTTTTCTTACAGTGCTAGGAAGAATTGGTCCGGATAAAGCGGGTTATGTGACTTTAATCTATCCAGTTATCGCGATGGTTCTATCAACTTTTTTCGAGGATTACCGTTGGACAACTGAAGGGATTTTTGGCCTGGTTGCGATTCTACTGGGTAACTTTGTCGCTATGGGGAAATACCGTGCTCTACCCTTTTATCAAAAGTTAAAAAAAGTTGAAGGATAGAACTTCTAGCCGAAACAGCCCCTAGTCGTGGGATGAAAATATCAACATTTGACGCTAAATAATTATGAAAAGGGAAAGCTTTGCGGTCTTTTAAACTGCAGAGCACGACAACTTCAAACAATAGTTGAACTCCGCAAATCGATAGTCATAAGTTGATTATTCTATTCAATTCAACGAGTTGAAGTCTGCGATCTAGAATATAACTACAAGCTATTTGGCTAAATTAGGATAATTCGATAATCTTCACTCGACCGTTTAGACGGCTAAACATCCATTTGCTACTTTTAGTTATATCGATGTAAAACTGTCAGAGTAAACTCACCCAGGTTACAAATTATTACTTTCGGTCACAATAAAACTATACTCAACAATAAGACTTACTATTAAAGTAGATCAAAAGCATTGGCAATTTAGAGCGAGATGAAACATTTAGATAGCATAATTAAACTACCACTAAGCACAAATCGCTTGGTGTCTGCTATTAGTTTGATCGCATCAACCTCGAGCACCAGCTCGACAGGCTCAGGTGTGGGAACCGGCATGACTATTGGTACCCGCATTGGGACGATTATTCGTCGAGCGGTCATAGGCTAATGCGATAAAGCAAGAATCAAATCCAAAAGCCCGTGACTCTGACAAGACTCACGGGCTTTTTTGTTAATGTTTGAAAGATATAGACAAACTTAGAAATCACGGCAACGAAACATTTAAATAGAATTGAGACGTACAATGAAGGTATTAAAATTTGGCGGAAGTTCACTAGCTGACGCAAAGTGTTTTCAAAATGTGGCAAATATTATTCTAGCCAGTGCAAAATCAACCCCGATTGCCACAGTGGTTTCTGCCCCTCAGGGAATAACTAACAATCTGGTTGAACTCGTCGCGCAATTAAATGGAAATGAGCAGAATGATTCAGCCCAGTTGGACCGTATTCAAACTTCCATTCAAGGCAAACTGAGTCAGATTTTAGAAGATGCATCAAACTTGTGCTCGCAGCTAGATACTCAATCACTAAAAATCCAATTTGAAGATTTAGTGGTTCGCTTAAATCAGCTAACGCAAGGTGCGAGGTTACTTTCTCATTGTCCTCAACCTACTGAAGCGCAAATTTTAAGCACTGGTGAGAAATTCAGCGTTGCTTTGTTGAGTGCTATTCTTAACAGCGCAAACCACGCAGTATCAAATATCGATCCAGAAAAGTTTTTGACCACTGACGCACAATCGGCCGAACCTGTCGCCGATTTAGAAAAGAGTAAACAAAAGTTTGAACAACATTATCCTGCTCTCGAAAGCCTGGCCCTTATGCCGGGCTTTTTTGGCATTAAACCTAATGGCGAAACCACCACGCTCGGCCGCAATGGCTCTGATTATTCAGCGGCGGTTCTTGCCGTATGTTTGCATGCTGAGGCTTGTGAGATCTGGACTGATGTTGATGGCGTTTACAATGCCGACCCGCGCTTAGTCAAAGACGCTCAACTGATTGATAAAATGTCCTATCATGAGGCGATGGAACTTTCTTATTTTGGGGCTAAAGTACTACACCCAAAAACTATAGCGCCACTATCGCAACACCAGATTGCTTGTTGGATAAAGAATACACATGCCCCGCAAATTTCGGGAACAGTAATTTCAAATGAGTCTGAATCGAGTGAATCGGTAAAAGCCATTTCCAATCTTTCCGATGTCGCAATGATCAACGTGTCCGGTCCCGGCATGAAAGGAATGGTTGGAATGGCAAGTCGAGTTTTCTCCGCAATCAGTCAAGCCAACATCTCGGTAATCATGATCAGTCAGTCATCTGCGGAATATTGTATTAGTTTTTGCGTTCCAGGTAATGAAGCAGACTCTGCCTTGGAATGCTTAAACCAAGCATTTGAATTAGAACTTAAAAACGAATTATTAGACCCCATTTCTGTGAGGCAAGACCTTGCAGTTGTTACTTTGGTTGGAGATCACATGCAACAACAAAAAGGCATTGCCGCCAAATTCTTTAAAGCGCTTTCGCAAGCACGAGTGAATATTATTGCTATCGCGCAAGACTCCTCTGAGCGCAGCATTTCAGCGGTTGTAAGAGATGAACGTACTGATGACGCGGTAAAAGTTTGTCACGAAAACTTATTCCTCAAACGACCTGCCATTGACGCATTTATTGTCGGCTGTGGGACGGTAGGCAAAGAGCTTCTCAATCAAATCGAAAGGCAGCAAAATCGTCTAATCGATAAAAATATTGCGCTCAATGTAGTTGGGATCGCAAATAGTAAAAAACTGTTGTTAAACAAAAATGGAATTTCACTGGATTCTTGGCAAAGCGACCTACAAAATGCTCAGGGCAAATTCAGCTTGAAGAAAGTCAACGAGTTTGTCTCTGAAGCTCATTTAAACAACCCAGTTATCATTGATTGCACTAGCAATGAAGAAATTGCGATGCAGTATGCGGATTATTTAGACGCAGGTTTTCACGTTGTAACCGCGAACAAAAAGGCCAATACTGCCGAGTTCGATTATTACCAAAGGCTCCGTCAGAACGCGGATGCAAAACAGCGTCGATTCTTGTACGAAACTAACGTTGGCGCCGGACTCCCGGTTATTGACAATTTACAAAGTCTATTACGAGCTGGTGACGAACTAGTCCGATTTGAAGGTATCCTCTCTGGCTCCCTCTCTTATATTTTCGGCGAGCTTCACAAAGGACTTTCCTTATCAGAAGCAACTAACAAAGCGAAAGAACTGGGCTACACAGAGCCAAATCCAGCAGAAGACTTAAGCGGTCTAGATGTAGCGAGAAAAGTCTTGGTTATCGCACGCGAAGCAGGTTTATCACTCGAGCTCGATGATATCGAATTAGAACCGGTGGTACCGCAAGAACTGGCAGAACTTACCGACGCTCAAGAATTTCTCGATAAGCTGCCAAGTTACGATGAAACTTTTCAGTCTAAGATCGAAAAAGCAGAGCAAAATGGGCAGGTTTTACGCTATATTGCCGGTATTGCTGAAGGCGAGTGTAAGGTCAGCATTCAAGCCGTTGATTCAGGTCACCCATTGTTTAGCGTAGCGGAAGGCGAAAATGCACTATCGCTCCATACCCTTTACTATCAACCGAAACCCTATGTTATACGTGGTTATGGTGCAGGAGCTGCAGTGACAGCTGCAGGCTTGTTCGGTGATTTGTTGAGAACACTTGCCTGGGATCAAGAAGGTTAGTTTGTAGTTAATCCACTTCTAGGAAAGTAGTTTATGTCAGTTTCAGTTTTTGCCCCAATATCGGTTGGCAATGTTAGTGTTGGATTTGATACTTTAGGACTTTGCTTGTCTCCCATTGATGGAGCACTAGTCGGAGATATAGTCACTGTAAATGAGGACAGTGACTCACAAGATGGCTTTTTTCTTTCTGGAAGCCACTCTCACAAATTGCCTAAAGATAAAGAGGCCAATATAGTTTGGCGATGCTTATTGAGATTTAACAAAGCGCTAAGCAATAAAAATCTATCACCTAAAAAGGTGAAGATTACTCTGGAAAAAAATATCCCCGTCAGCAGCGGCCTAGGATCAAGTGCATGTTCGGTAGTAGCTGCTTTTGTAGCATTAAATGAATTTTATGAGTCTCCCTTTGACCAAACCGAACTACTCTTGTTAATGGGTGAGTTAGAAGCTGAAATTAGTGGAAGTTTACACTACGATAATGTTGCTCCATGCTATTTGGGTGGCCTGCAGCTTATGCTCAATGATCCCAAAAACATTAGCCAATCGATCCCTACGTTTGACGATTGCTATTGGGTAATTGCTTATCCTGATGTTGTCGTAAGCACAAAAGCCGCTCGAGAAATTTTGCCGGCCGAGTATTCTCGTCAAACACTAATCGAATTTGGACAGAACCTGGCAGGATTTATTGACGCCAGTTACCGTAGAGATAAACAACAAGCCTTTAAACTAATTAAAGATGTTGTGGCAGAACCTTTTCGTAAAAGCCTGATTCCAAATTTTGAACAAGCTCAAAGCAAACTAACCAACTCCGGCGCCTTAGCAGTCGGAATTTCAGGTTCTGGGCCGACTTTGTTTGCAGTAGCGGATTCCGTTGAAAAAGCACAAGAATTTAGAGATTGGTTGCAACTACATTATTTACAGTCAAGTGACGGCTTTGTACATATATGTAAAGTTGATAATACTGGAGCGAGAATCGTTTAGTTGGTTCTGCTCATCAATTAATAGCATTTAAAAATTGTAATCGAGTAATAATAACCTATAGGCAAAAAAGTGAAACTTTACAACCTGAAAGATAATTCTCAAGTAGTCGACTTTGAAACCGCAGTTAAAACTGGCTTAGGAAAAAATCAAGGTTTGTTTTTCCCCAAGCAAGTATCGCCACTCGAAAATATCGGTCGTCTATTAGAATTAGACTCGCACCAACGCAATTTTGAAATTCTTAGACCTTTTGTAAATGAAAATATCAGCGATGACCAACTTAAACAAATAATCGATCGAACTTTTGCTTTTCCTGCAAAGTTAGCTTCTGTCAATAAGCGTCAATATTGCCTTGAGTTGTTCCACGGCCCAACGCTTGCCTTTAAAGATTTTGGCGCAAACTTTATGGCAAATTGTTTACAAAGTTTTGCAGATACCAAGCCAATCACAATACTAACAGCCACTTCGGGAGACACAGGCGCGGCAGTGGCGCACGCTTTTCACGGCCTTTCAAATATTCGGGTAGTCATACTTTTCCCTAAAGGAAAAATAAGTGAACTACAACAAAAAATGTTTACCACATTGGGCGACAACATTCACACTGTTGCGGTAGAAGGAACATTTGACGACTGCCAGACACTAGTCAAACAAAGTTTCGACGACAACGAATTTGTCAAGGCAATAGGCCTAAACTCTGCTAACTCAATTAATATCAGTCGTCTTCTAGCTCAAGTTTGCTATTACTTCGATGCAGTGTCGCAGCTTCCGGAAGAAAAACGCAAGGAATTAGTAGTCGCGGTGCCAAGCGGTAACTTTGGTAACCTGTGTGCTGGAATTATTGCTAAAACACTTGGACTACCGATTAAACGATTTATCGCTTCAACTAATCTAAATGATACTGTTCCACGCTACTTACAAAATGGTGAATGGTCTCCAAAACAAACCGTAGCGACCATTTCCAATGCAATGGACGTGAGTAAGCCAAACAACTGGCCTCGGATCGAATATCTAATGGATAGCAACCAATTTGACCGAAATTCACTGAGCGGTTGTGCAGTTAACGAAGAGCAAACAGCCGACACGGTAAGAGAATTGTATAACCAAGGTTACACCAGCGAACCCCATGCAGCAGTTGCCTACCGAGGGTTACAAGATTCACTGCAACCAAACGAGGCTGGAATATTTCTTGGAACCGCTCATCCTGCAAAGTTTAAATCGACAGTTGAAGAGATTCTAGATATAGAAATTCCTCTTCCAAAAGAATTAGCTGAGTGTTCGGTTAAACAAGACCTTTCGGCAACCCTAAAACCTGATTTTGAGACACTAAAATCTCATATAATGAAATTGAAGTAGCCTGTAAAAAGTAGCCTGTAAAAAGTAGCCTGTAAAAAGCATCCTGGTACAGTCGAAAGTGCTTCTTTCGACTGCGGATATAACGGTCTTGTGGAATGCATGACTCACCAGATAAGCAGAACAACTGTTTGAGAGCAACGTGAATGACGGGTCTCTCTCAAGGTGGAACAGGCAGTGAAAGCTTGTATAAGCAACTATGCAGATATGAATTAGTTATCTTCAACGATGGGCTTTTTTGACCACTTTTGCAGCTCTTGGCAAACGTAGGTCGCACGCAGACACGGCGGTGCGAAACAAATCCCGCTATACAACACTCTACAATTAGCAACAAGTATCTAAGTAAATAAGGGACGGTCACCCAAAAACGATAAAAGGCCGACAATTAAAACTTGTCGGCCTTTTGCGAATTTCAGCAGTATAACTCAGAATGCTATTTAGCTTTTTTGTCTTTCTTTTCTTTTTCGTCGTCAGACGAACTAGCTTCCAAAGCTTCAAGCAACTTCTCATTAAGCGCTGGAACTGATTCCAAAGACTTCTTATCTTCTACAGTTTCCGCTAACTTATCATATTGGTCATTTGCAAATTTATGTAAATCTCTCACATCGCTAGCTAACTTGGCGGCTTCTTCCAATAAAGCTTTAGCTTCTTTCAAGTCTACTTCAGCAGTTTGCTTGTCTTTACGTTGTTTGCGAGCGTTTTCTTCTGCTTTCTTACGCAGATTGGCTTCATCCATTTTTTCCTTCTTAAGCACCTTCATTTTCTTCACGACGTTTTCAGGCGTATCAGCAAGGACTTTGGTAATTTGCTTAATTTCTTTCTGCTTGTCAGCTAATTGAGCTTTAATCTTCTTAAGCTCTTCGGAATTTGTGGCTCTGCCAGCTTCAGCTCGATGCTCAGCAGCGCCTTTGCCAGCAAGCGCGTCATCTCTTTCACCAGTAACGGTCTTGATGGTTTTCTCATGTGTTTCAACTGTTTCAGATAACGCAGTAATCTCATCTTTAGCTTGAGCTTGGCTTTCAGATAATTCTTTTTCGAGGCTATTTACCTTCGATATCGTGGTTTTTAATGCACCATCCAGTTCTTCCGAAGTGCATTCGGCAGGTAGCCCAAGCGCTTTTGCAGCTGTCTGCATTAACACTTGTTTACTGATGGCAAGGTCTTTCCATACCTTCAGCTGAAGTTCAAAATCTTCTTGGTTCAATTGTTTCTCCTGTACTGCTTAAAATTCGCGCCGCATCATACTAAAAAAAGCCCCTAAAAAGCTAGTCAAGATCACCATTAAAGCGTTTTTTTTAAGGGTTTTTTCAATATTTAGAAGGAATTGGTATTTCTGTTGATTTAAGTTGGCAAATTACTGTCTTATTTATCGTTCAAAATTACTAAATATATCGCTTTTTATAACGCTCTTTTGCGCCCACTTAGTCTAGAATTAGGAGATAATGGGACCTATTCCAAGCACTAATCCATCAAAAACAGAGGACATAAGCTTTGCCTAGCTATTTCATCACTGGTGGTACTGGTCTCATAGGCACAGCTTTAATCGAGTCATTACGTAGCACTCCGGCTCGTTTTACGGTTCTCACCAGAAATATTTCCAAGGCAAAGTATAGACTGGGAACAAACATTACCTTTGTTGAAGACCCTGAAAAGCTTCCGTCAGATAGCTATTTTGACTTTGTCATTAATCTTGCCGGTGAACCCATTGCCGATAAGCCATGGACAACTCGGCGCAAGCTCGAACTTTGGCAGAGTAGAATAGAGTTAACCAATCATCTCGTTAACTGGTTGCATAAGCTTGAGAGACCTCCTAAAGCGCTCATAAGCGGTTCTGCGGTTGGTTGGTATGGCGATGGTAATAATGTCGAGCTCGACGAATCAAGCCCCCCTCACGACGAGTATACGCATCAACTCTGTGATGCTTGGGAAAAAGCTGCCCTCAAATCCGTCAGTTTAGGCACTCGCGTTTGTGTGATAAGAACCGGATTGGTACTTTCTGCGAATGGCGGGTTCTTGAAAAAGTTACTCTTACCTTTCAAACTTGGATTAGGTGCCAGACTGGGTAATGGCCGACAATACATGTCATGGATCCATATTACCGACATGGTAAACGCGATACGATTTCTTATAGAGCACGGGGAATCATCCCGAGCTTTAGGTGGCATATTTAATCTGACTGCGCCAAACCCGGTTAATAATGCTGAGTTTACTCAAACTCTTGCCAAACAGCTAAATAGACCAAGTTTTATGGTTGCTCCCACATTCATACTCGAAACCCTTCTTGGTGAAATGTCACGATTACTCTTAACTGGCCAACGCGTAATACCAAAGAGTCTGCTCGAAGCAGGGTTTGAATTTAAATACCAGCACTTGAACCAAGCGCTCGAAAATGTTTTAAATAGCTAAATATTTTCCTACATCAACATAGAATATGAACATTTTGGTAGACGCCGACGCCTGTCCCTCGGTAATTAAAGAGATCTTGTTTAAAGCAGCACAACGAAAACAGGTTAAAACTACGCTTATTGCCAATCAGTACTTATCTACTCCACCGGGAGAGCTGATCACTAGTGTCCAGGTGTCTAGCGGATTTGACGTCGCAGACGATGAAATCGTAAAACGGGTGCAATTTGGTGACTTAGTAATCACTTCGGATATTCCCCTTGCTGCAGAGGTTATCGATAAAGGTGCAATCGCCTTAAGCCCCAGAGGAGAGCTTTTCACCAAAGATAACATTAAAGCCAGGCTTAATATGCGGGACTTCCTAGAAACCCTTCGCTCGAGTGGCGTACAAACCGGAGGACCACCTCCGCTAGGTCAAAATGACCGCAAAAAGTTCGCCGATCATTTAGATAAGATATTAGCCCAAACCTAGTCAACTGGATATCAGCCAAATTTCGTTTGGCGAAATTCATTACTTTTACGTAATTTTAACCAATCCATACACACTGGAGCTGGTGGCACTTCCTCTACGCCCCTTGATTATTGAGGCACTGTAATAAATCGGAAAATGGTATGACTATTGCTATATGAACAGGAAATAAGCGCTTAGAACCGGCCGAAACAGAAAGTTGAATCAATAAGTGGAGATAGGAATGACTGTACCAATCCAAGACCGACCAACCGACACTTTAAGAGAACAAGTGATAGATCAACTAATAATGAACTACGCACATGGCGTTATTTCGGAAGCTGCATTCGAGAGGCGCTTAGGCATAGCCATGGAAAGTCAGGATAATCAAGAAATTATCGACCAAATAAAAGATCTCGAAATGAAAGTCGACGATGATTTCATTAAGTCGAAACGAGCAAACCTAGGTATTAATCATGCGTCAGCTCCTGTCGAAGAAGAAGAAAGGCTTACCAGCATTTTAGGTAGTAGCGAAAGAAGCGGTAGATGGCAAGTCCCTAAACGAATAAAGGTATACAGTTTACTTGGAGGTACGAATCTCGATTTCACCGACGCAGAGTTTTTTCACCCTAATGTGACTATTGACGTTACCTGTATTTTAGGTAACGAAACGATCTACGTACCTGAAAATGTCAACGTTGTTTCCAAAGCATTTTCGGTTATGGGCAGTGTCGAGAACTCCGCGCCTTCCATTAGCACTCGTAACGCACCTACAATAACGATTGAAGGTACTGTCATAATGGGTGGTATTGAAGTGACAGTTAAAAGAACCATCAAAGAAAAATTTCAGGCGTTTGCTGAAAACTTTAAACAAATGTTGCAGTAGCCGATTTATTGCACAAAGATTCCAATCTAGCCCAAGGAGCAAAACACGGGGGCGCTCCCCCCCCCCCTTTCTTTCGCCAGGAAATTAAAATTACTTTCACCACGCAATTATGGGCCCCGTGTTTTTCCATTTGCAGGATATCTTAATGTGATCATGTAGCGCATGTTCTTCAGCAGCACGCCAACCCTTGTATTCGTTAAGCCTTAATCTGAATAAAGTTTGAACTAGAAGGTTAACGTCTAGAGCAATAGTTTGGAACTTACTTTGACAACGAAGAGAGACCTTCACAATCAACGAACAATCAACTTTTTTCAAATTTTAGTAATTGCTCCATAAATACTTTAAATGGGGAGCTCATTTTTCTCGACTTCAATTTTAAAATTGATAGAGGCCTTACCATTTTCACATCATTTATTCGAATCCGCTTCAAGGTGCCGTTTTTTACCTCTTCGTTAACGGTTGCCGACGGCACCAAAGAGACGCCTACCTCAGCCTCTACCGCTTTTTTAAGGGTAAATACATTGTTATTAGTCATTCGAATATCTACATCGATACTTCTATCTTTTAAAATATTATCGACCGCTATACGTGTTGGAATACCTTCTCCAAAAGCAATAAAAGGCTCTCCCCTAATTTGTTCTAAAGAGATTGATTTTTTCTGACTTAGCCGATGCTTGCTCCCGACAATCAATACCAATTCATCTTCTGAGTATGGGATTTCTTCTATTCTTGTTCTTTTTTCGGGGTAAGCAACTATCCCTAAATCGATTTTTTCTTGTGACAGGAGCTCATATATTTCATCAAAGTGGCGAAACTCTAGATGAACACACACTTTAGGATAAAGTTTCATAAAAGAGGTTAGAAAGTTGCCAATCTCATACATTCCAACGCTATGAATTGCCGCGATTCTAATACTGCCCTCTAAAACCCCCTGACTATAGTTAGATCGGATCTTAAGGTTTTCACAAAGAAACAATATATCCCTTACGTCTTCTAATATGAGAAGCCCCTCTGGAGTTAGCTGTGTATTTTGTGAAGTCCTGGAGAGAAGCTGTTGGCCCAAAGAATGCTCCAACTTTTTTATATGCACACTTACAGCCGGCTGGCTGATGTGATTCTGCTTGGCCACCTTCACAAAGCTCAGCTCACGAGCTAAGTCACTAAAAAGCTTTAATTGAGTTAAGTTCATCACAATAACCTTTAAGTTATCCTAGCGATAGTTTAATAACATTTAAGTTATAAGTAAATTACCTGTAGCATTTGGGGTTATTGCCGCAGTTAAAAAAGAGCTGAAAAAGCATTTCTGCGCCTGATATTTAGGTAAGGGCCGCCAGACAAACTAGTTTTTAAGTAAGCCCACGAACAACTCGAAGGATACATTGAATGAAAGACACCGGAGCTCTGGAAATTTTGCATAACGAAAAAATAGCTGATAAATCGAAGGAAAAAAGCCTGCCGGAAAACCCTGGAATTATTTTTGATCTCAATGCGAAAAATGGAAAGATCCCATGGAATGCAAACGGGGATTATCCCTACGCCCAAAAAATGAAACTTATTGATTATGAGAAGCAAAAACACGAGTTACAAATAGAGTTGCTCAAAATGCAGGGATGGGTAAAGGATACCAAACAGCGTATTGTTATTATTTTCGAAGGCAGGGACGCGGCAGGAAAAGGGGGAACAATCAAACGCTTTATGGAGCATTTAAACCCACGTGGTGCGCACGTTATTGCCTTGGAAAAGCCAAATGCAAGGGAGCGAAACCAATGGTATTTTCAACGCTATATTCAACATCTTCCGTCCAAGGGTGAAATTATTCTTTTTGACCGCTCCTGGTACAACCGCGCCGGGGTAGAGAAAGTAATGGGCTTTTGCTCAAATAAAGAATACCTGGAATTTTTGAGACAAGCTCCAGAGCTAGAGCGAATGCTGGTGAATAGCGGAGTTAAGCTTTTCAAGTATTGGTTTTCTGTTAATCGAGAAGAGCAGTTCAGACGCTTTAAATCACGTCAAAAAGATCCCTTAAAACAATGGAAGCTAAGCCCAATTGATAAAGAATCATTATCAAAGTGGGACGCTTATAGTGAAGCTAAAAACAGCATGATGTTTCATACCAATACAAAAGATGCGCCTTGGACAGTTATTCGTTCCGACGACAAAAAGCGTGGTCGAATTAATTGTATGCGTCACTTCTTGAGTAGCCTGGACTATCCAGGAAAGGATCATGGAATAGTGGATCCTGTTGACCCACTTATTGCTGGTTCACCTGAGGCGATGTATGGCGAAATGCACTAGCGTCCTAAAAAGTAAGGCTCTGAAAAAGTTGGGCACTGGAAAGTAAATGAAAAGTAAAGTTCTGAAAACAAAGGAGGAAAGATATATGAGCAAGACAGACAAAATGGACAAGCTGAAAAAGCTAATTAATAAAGGCCAAAAAGAAGTTGAAAAAACGGTAGAAATAGCCAGAGAGGCTGCAGAAAAAGCAAAGAAAGCAATACAAAAAGCTGAATCGGCAGAGCTAGCAGCAAGAAAAGCACAGAAAAAGCTTAAATTAGCCAAGCAAGAACTGAAAGCCGCAAAAACAACCAAGTTTGCCAACAAAAAGGTTGCCAAAAAATCGGCTGCTAAAAAAGCTAAGAAGTTAACCAAACTGAAAAAAGCTGCCTAGGGCATCTACTTACTAGTGCGGAAATATGTCTGGCGCCAGATATGTGGAAAGAAGCTGTTATTCACTTCTTTCCCGTGCTGCTTGTTTGATTTTTTGCCGAACATGCAGGTTTAGTTATAGGCTTAGACGAGCTTCACGTTGTTTTCGACGAAATACTGATTAAGTTTGTGGCTACTGGCTTAGCACGAAAAAATATATCATTCACATCAAATATCTATTGTTCAACAGGTGAACCGACGATCTCTTCTTCATTTTGGCCTTTATTTGGAATGTAAGCCTTGACACAATTACGGCCATCCTCCTTGGCTTTATACAGCGCATCGTCTGCCGCTTCGAATAGCTCTCTTGAAGATGAAAGAGGCTCTCCACCCGCGCTAATATCATTTACATTAGCAACACCGACACTTATGGTGACAGGTCTTTCCCGATCTGATTGAGTGGCGACCTTTTCTCTTATTCGCTCAGCTAAGACCATTGCAGAATCTTTTGGTGTTCGCGGTAAAATAACAGCAAATTCTTCTCCGCCATATCGGCAAGGTATCAAGGGCTTTCTCACATTATTTTTGAGTATGCTAGCTACAAACTGGATAACTTTGTCACCTTCTGCGTGGCCATAGGTGTCATTGAACTTCTTAAAGTGATCGATATCCATCACTAATAATGATAGCTCTCGATGTTCCCCACGCGCGGAGTTAAATTCTTGATTAAACTTATCATCGAAGTGCCTGCGGTTAAAAAGAAAAGTTAGTGCATCTGTATATGACTTTTTCTTTAACTCGCTAAAATGGTGGGATAAAGCGACAGACAATAAAGTCATTTCAATTAAGGAAGCTGTTTGAAAGGCATTTTGCGTAAATGCATTGTGCGGAAGAATACCAAAAGTCTTTAACATATAAATCAAAACGGCGACCAGCAAAGTGCTCCATGCAATCATGAAAAACACTGCCGGCTTGTATTTAGCCATAAGGCTAATAGTTCCCATTGCGATTATGATGCTTGTAATAACTACCGTAAGAATTGAAAGCGATTGAACCATCAGCTCATAAGGAGCAACAAAACTAGCGATAAAGAATGCAACAGACAAGTAACGTAACCAATTACCAAATACATCCAATCTAGGAGCATAAATACGAGTAGCAACAATTTCTTGGGAAAACTTCATTCCCCAATAGAGTGTGGACGCTAGCAATAAAAGTAAGCTTTGATTGGCAAGCCAAGAATTTTCCGGCCATAGGTATTGGAACGCGTATCCATTATGGGTTGACATATACAACCCATAACTAACCAAATACCAGATGTAATGAGTGAATGCTTTTTCTTTAGCCGCAAAAAATAAAAATATATTATAGATAGCAAGAACTAATACACCGCCGTAGTAAGCACCAAATGCCAATTGCTCTTGAGCAAAGCGACTAAGCAAATAATCACTAGTATTTAAAGAAAGACCGATATTAAGTGAGCCGCTAGTTTGATAACGTATGAAAACAGACTGATTGCTCTTGGGTTTCACGTCAATCTTAAACAGAAAGTCTCTATACTCTATCTCTCTGGTATCAAAATTTAATCCATCACCGGTCTTAATATTTTTGGTAACTTTTCCACTCTCAACCCGCCAAAACTCCAAGTAATCGATTAGCGGATAGTCTTGCCTTAGCAAAATGGTTTCAGCTTGATCAGATGAGTTCGTTAGTTGTAATTTGACCCAAAAAGAGGATTTAGTGAAACCAAAGTTATGTTCTTGGCCGACAGCTTTGAAAAGCGCAGCTCCATCTGAACTGACTAAATCATCAATTGACAAAGAAGAATCTACATCTTCTAGAATAAAAAACTCTTGAGTTAACCTAAGCGTCTCTTCTAACTTAGCAACATCTAATACACCATCAATGAAAAGCTGCTTATCAACTGGTTTAGATTCATATTCCGAAGTTAAGCTTTTATAAATAAGCGGTGCGAACAAATAAAGAATAACCCCCACTCCCAGTAACTGAATGAGAACCTTATACCAGGGCATCGCAAAAACTTGGCTAATTCGATTAATCATGCTCTATTTCTTTTTGATTTTTGTACTATTTAAATTTAGCTTTTACCAAAACTACTAACAGCTCTGCCCAATAGACGAAATAAGTTGACGTAAAACTTAACCCTCATTATCTAAGCTTTGAAACAAAGACTCAAAGGATGAATTGCTAGCTACAATTTTAGACGTAATTTGATATCCGAGCTCCCTATAGCTATCAAATTGCCACTCATCAAAAAACTGATCTGCGGTGGACTGGTCTGGAAAAGTCGAGTTTTTTCGCCAGTATGCGTAGACATCAGCGGATAGTTTATCCTGAACTTGCGATTTTATATATAAAATCTCTCCTAAAGATCCGTCAGCATATCGTACCTTACCAAACCTACATGCGCAGCCTGTTAGCTGTTCTTCTTTATCGTAAGTAGAAATATCAATGTCTACTTCGACGCCAAAATCGGCTCTAGCCCTTTGTATTGCCTTACCCAGATCCGACATTGTCATATCTAAATCTGCGCTAGCATCACCCACTATAATGTAGCGACATTGGCGTCTTAACAATTCGTAAATACCCAAATTTTCAAAATGGCCACCATCTGAAAGGTGAATTTGAGGGTTGACTTCAGAAAGCCCTTTGCCGAACATTTCTCTTAACATCAAACGATACCAAGAAGCAGCTCGGCCCCTTTTGGGTGCATATTTTGGGTTTGGATTATCTGTCCAATACCCTAAACGAAAATTCAAAAGTGCCATTAAAAAAGCAACAGGGCGGGAGTTAGTGGCGTAGGTATTAGGATCAACCGCGGCGCCTGAAACCGAGAACGCAGTTGAAAGAGTCATTTCACCATTTTTGAATTCGTTGGTAGAAACAAATCCAGTGTAAGTCGAGCCACTATAAAGCGGTGTTAGGAAGAAACTATCG
>JAPHTP010000123.1 GCA_026196875.1 Kangiellaceae bacterium | reverse complement strand
GTATTGTACATTTCACTATTTCCAATACCGCCCAAGTCGAAGCGAAGTGTTGCGACATTCAGTGACGCGAGATGCCTGGCAAGTAAAGTGTAAAGCCTGAATGGACCTTGTGTTGAAAGGAATCCCGCATTGATCAGTACTAGCGTTAATTTGCTATTATTGTTACTTGGAGTGGTTAAGACTCCGTGTAGTCGATTGTTCTCAGCGAATTGGCAAGCGGTCTCTTTCATGGCTTAAACTCCTCAACGCTTTCGATTAAAAGATTGGTTAGCTTTTGATTTGTAATTGCGTTTTCAAGCATAGAAAACTTGTCCCAATGCAGGTCGTCTCCAATAAAAATTGTTACGTTTTTTAGTTGAGGGTTATCATCAAACATGCTCAGATTAATTGATAGATTGGAGTTTGAATCCGAGACAAGCAATCTCACAGTATCATGAGAAAGAGCGTTTAAATTCATATGAAAATTTTTGATATCCTCCACCAACTTATTATTTGGGCAAAATCCAACAATTTCTTGTTGAGTGGATTCTAAATTCGGCTCTGACAAGTTTCTGAATAACTTGATAAACGACAGCGAAGAAACTACTTTCTGTTGCATGTCTACTTTGCTTTGATAGTAGGAATTTCCCGATAAGATCGGGTCTAGCAAAACCAATTTGACATTATCGCTTTTGAACTCCTCTAAAGCTAAGTTAGCGCCTAGCCTTGATGCCAATACCTTTACGCTGTTGCACCCTGATAGAGAGCTGAGCTTGCGTAGGGCAGAGCGCAAGTTCTTCTTCCAAACGGAGAAGTCCGCATCTCTGTCTTCACCAAGAGAATTCCCTGTTCCAAAAAAATCGAACCTTAAACAAGCATGTCCCTTATAAGCCAAGGAGTTAGCTACTTCTTTAAATAAAAAGTGTATCCTAACGGCTTCTTGACCAAGCGGTGGAACAACTAGCACCGCCGATTTTGTCGAAGTACCCTGGACTGGATGATAAACGCCATATAATTTATCTTCATCGAAATAAAAGGAGTGATTCTTATGAGCTGGCTTACTCGAAGCAGAAAGTTCTACTCCACTGGCAAGAGAATTAAAACCTTGAATTTTACTAGCAATAACCGCCAAACACTCTCTGGCTACATCGAGCCCATATAATTCTTCATTCATTTCATCCTTGACTTTCGCCATCATCGCGACGGCAAGTAGTGAATCTCCACCGATTTCAAGAAAGTTACTTTCCAAAAATATTTTTTCAATACCCAGAACCTCGCCCCAGATATCTGCTAACTGTTTTTCGGTATCTGAGATGGGAATGGTGCCTGTTCTTTTTTCTGTATCTAGCTGTTCAATATCTTGGGGAAGTGCATTTCGATCAACTTTAAAGTTATGGTTTAACGGCAATTTTTCTAGGACAATATATTTAACTGGAAGCATATAGTCGGGTAGAAATTTGCCTAGCTCCAGCTTGAGTTCTGTTTTGTTCAAATCAGTCGTATTATTCAAAGTTACAAAAGCGACAAGTATTTGCTCATTCGTATTGTTTAAACGCGATGCAACTACAGCATCTTTGATTTGATCATTTTGTTTCAAATAATGTTCGATTTCAGCCGGTTCTATTCTTAGACCATGTAGCTGAATTTGAAAATCAGCTCTACCCATGAGTTCTATGTTGCCGCCCTCAGAAAGGCGGCCTCTATCACCAATTCGGTAGTATTTGTCACCCTTAATACCCAGGAACTTTTCCTGGTTCAACTCAGGACGATTCAAGTAACTGTTGATGACGCCGTTGCCACTAAAACACAAGTTACCAATTGCGCCGGAAGGAGTAGGCATATCATTATCATCAAGCAGTAACAGTTTTGTATTTGGAAATGGTTTGCCCACGAAAGTTTTAGTTATTTGTTGTGCGCTGGGTACTTCCCATGTGCACCCCATACAACTGATTTCGCTACTGCCATAGATCACGAATATTTCTATGTTAGGAAATAAGGCTCGAGCTGTTTTGAGTAGCGATGATGGAATCATATCTCCACCCGAAGACAAATGACGAAGCTTTTTAAAAACACTTAAGTCAGTGTAGTTTTGCTTAATATGGGAGAGTAAAAGCTTCAAAAGACTAGGTCCCATGTGTAAAAAACTGAGCTTAGTCAACTGTTCAACCATTTCTCCGACGTTAAGGATGGTTTCACGCTCAAACAGCTTTAAGGTGGCTCCATGAGTCAGTGGAAAAAGTAGCTCAAATAAACTTATACTAAACGAGAATCGCGCGCAGGCCCCCATTACGTCGTTATGCTTGATATGGTATTTGTCCTGCGCGGAGTTGATATATTGGATTAGGTTGTGGTGGTTAGCCAATATGCCTTTGGGTTTCCCTGTTGTTCCTGAAGTGTAAAAAATATACGCAGTTATTGATCTGTCTATGGCTAAATCAAGATCTTCACCGTTTATTTTCGAAAGCTGTTGCCGAGTAAAATCTAAGTCAATAACTTTTAACTTGTTGGAGCTTAAATGTTTTGAAAGAGCTCTATGTGAAACTAAAAATTCGCAACCCGTATCTTCTAGGATAAATTGTTGGCGTTCTTTGGGAAAGCTAGGTTCGATAGGTACGTAAGTTAAGTTAGCTTTAAGACACGCAAGTAATACCGAAGCAATGCTTGAGCATGGTTCCAAAATAACTGCAACTTTAGAGCCTGGGCGTGCTCCGCTTGAAATCAGGTAGCGGGCGATCTGATTTGCAACATTATTGAGTTCGAGATATGTTATTTTTTCCCGTTCAAACTCCACGGCTAAATTGTCAGGAGTTGATTGGGCAATGTTTTCGATTCTTTCTGCGATAGTTAAATCATTATAGATTTTATCCGCGGAAAGCAATGTTTCACTTTGTCTTTTAAGCTGCTCCGGTGAAACGACATTGAGTTTTTCAAGCGGTTCATCTAGCTTAACTAGTTCTGAGGCGAGAAAATAAATCAAGTTTTCTTTAAATGAAGAGTACCATACTTTCTTGTTGTCTTTATTTGAGCTTACGAGATAAAGCCAGGATGTCAGGCCTACCGATTTCACAACACAGTAGAAGCCAAAATCACTTTTTATTATAAAACGACTTAGTATTTCGTTGTATTGTGAAAAATCAATTTCTGAAGAATCTATATCGAGGATAAAAAGTAAGCTTTCTTTATGTTCATCAAGATTGAACTCTGAAACCTTTAAGTTTGTAGTCGCTTTCTCCTGCTGCCTGATTAATTTCTTTAAAGTCGTGTTTTCAAGCGAGTATTGATTGATTTTAAATTCAGAACATTGATTATCTTTGATGGTCAAACATACAGAATTTTGATTCGCGGTGTTCCGATATCGGCCGGCTAAGACAGCGATCCGTATCATCAGTTGTTGATACAACTCGGCAGGGATCTCACAAATAGGTTCAATTAAACAAGAGCTAAGCCCATGAAGGTTTCTAAATTGTTCTTTGGGTAAAGGCTTAGAAAGCCCTGAATGAGCATGTTTGCTATTCTTGAGGGAGTCTTTACTCTTAGTTTTTCCTTCATTAACAACTGATGATGGACGATTCTCTTTGTAATCAGACACTACATTTTCCTTGTCGCCGATATTCTTATTGTAGATCCAAAACCGCCAGTTTCCTTTAGACGAAATCGTTTTTGAATTGTTACACGAGATAATTATAAAGTAATTATGGACTTAAGCACTAAATAAATAAACATTGAAATTTGGTAAAGCGTCACTAAATAGAGTTAGAAGCATTAGCATTGTTAACAAGGATACCAATGGATCCGCTTATTATTTTAACTATAGTAACTACTGTGTTGGTTTTATTAGTACTATTAAAACCGCGTTATGTCACCTATAAAAGAGCGCAGGCCGCTAAAAGGCCTTTTCCCGCGGAATGGCGTCAGATATTGAAAAAGAACGTTCCTTACTTTTATAAAATGCCGGCGGATTTACAACTACAGCTAAAAAAGCATATACAAATATTTCTTTCCGAAAAGCAGTTTGAGGGATTTGAAGGTGTTGAAATTAATGATGAAATTAAAGTTACTATAGCTGCTCAGGCCTGTTTGCTAATCCTTAATCGTGAGACCGGTTTTTATCCCAAGTTAAAGTCCATCTATGTTTATCCAGCTGCATTTGTCGCTCAGCATTCTTCTCGAGATACCGCAGGAGTTTTGCAGCAACATCAAAGAGTGTTAAGTGGGGAGTCATGGGAGCTTGGAAAGGTGATCCTCTCATGGAAAGATACTAAAGAAGGAGGAACCGACCACCAAGACGGTCAAAATGTGGTTATTCATGAATTTGCGCATCAACTAGATCAGGAAACTGGCGTAGCCAACGGCGCTCCATTTTTAAGGCATCGTGAGAAAGGCTGCTGGTCTGGAGTTTTAGCAAATGAATTCGAAACCCTGCAAAGGCAGGCTTCGCAAGGTATCCATTCATTATTAGACCACTACGGAGCTACCAATCCTGCTGAGTTTTTTGCTGTGGCCAGTGAGGTCTTTTTCGAGAAACCGTACCAACTCCAGAAACAGCATCCTGCTTTATACCGGCAACTTTCTGGCTTCTATCATATTGACCCGACGATTTGGTGACCAAGTTTAATTAGCTTAGTTAAACTGGTTATTTAAACACCAATTATTTGTTGAAATCACATAAAAGTCATTGCAGCTGCAAATATATCATTGAAATGACAAATTAGGCTGTCCTATAATTATTGCCATTATTTTTTAGTGTAGCTCAGGTATTCATTTTGAATACCTAATGAAATCCGTTGTTGTTGCAAATAGATTGCTCGGTAATAACGTAAAAGCTATCAAATTAATTTAACCGAAAAAAAAACAGGTATCTAATAATGGCCGTAGAAGCTGTCGATATAAACGCACCTAGCCCCCATTACGATTGGGAACAAGTCGCCTATACCATGCTCTTATCAAGAGCTATGGATGATATTGAAGAACAAGAATTAGTGCCGGCAAAATTGGTATTTAACCAATTTTCGGCACGCGGTCATGACTTGGCACAAATTTTAATTGGTTCATTGCTAACTCATCCTAATGATGGCGCAACCGGATACTATCGATCTCGTCCATTTGTTTTGTCGTTAGGCCTTGACGTTGTTGATGCGGTAGCGTCACCAATGGCTAAATCGGGTGGTTATAGTGATGGTCGCGACATTGGTGTGGTTTGTAATTACCCGAATGTCAAAAGAGAAGGGGCGATGTTATTTCCGATGTGTGGTGGTGTTGGTTCTCAATACTCTCCTATCTCAGGTTGGGCTCAATCTATTGTATATCACCGTGATGAGCTTAAAGATGAGTCTTATCGAAATGCTATAGGTGTGTCGATGGGCGGCGACTCATCTATGTCGACCAGCGGTTTCTGGGCTGCCTTGAATATCTCGACCACCAATAATTTGCCGCACCTTTTTTACATTGAAGATAACGGTTATGGTATTTCAGTACCACAGGAAGTACAAACTCCCGGTGGTGACCAAGTAGCAAACCTTGCCGCTTATAAAAATCTAAAGATCGTTGACGGTGACGGGACTTGTCCGATAGAAGCGCCCCGTTTAGTCAAAGAAGCAATCGATTATACCCGCGCAGGGCTAGGCACCTGCTTATTGCGTCTGAAAGTGCCTCGCCTGTGCGGACATACTTTCCAAGATACCCAGACTTACAAGCCTGCGGAAATGATCGCTGAAGAGCAAGCAAACGATCCATTGCCTAAGTTAAAAGAACACTTAGAGAAGTACGGAGTGATAAATACTGAGCAATGGCAAGCCTTAGAAGATAAAGCCTATGCCGAAGTTCGCGATGCCGTAGAACAAGCCAAGCAACGACCTGAGCCCGACGTGAGCAAACTCAAAAAGTATGTTTTCGCGGAAAAAGACGCCTATGGTAACCCCGAAATTCAGCTGCGCGGTGGATTACACGCAGATGATTACCAATTTCCGAGAACGACTGAGCAAGCGAACCCACAAGGTCCTCGCTTAAATATGCTAACCGCTATTCGTAACACCATGGACTTCGAACTGAGTATTAATGATAAAGTTTTGGTCTTCGGGGAAGATGTTGGGCCAAAAGGTGGGGTTCACGCGGCAACATTAGGTCTTAACGAAAAGTTCGGCAATAATCGTGTATTTGACACGAGTTTGTCAGAAGAGGGTATTATCGGCCGCTCGGTGGGTATGGCTTTGGCTGGATTAATGCCGGTTCCGGAAATCCAGTTTAGAAAGTACGCTGAACCTGCTGCCGAACAATTAACTGATACTGGGATAATGCGGTGGCGTACCAACAATCAATTTGCTGCGCCAATGGTTGTGCGGATCCCTGGCGGTTTTGCGGGACGCGGCGATCCATGGCATTCAATGTCGGATGAAGTGGAATGGGCGCATAAAACAGGATGGCAGGTCGTCATGCCTTCAAATGCAGAAGATGCTGTTGGCCTACTTAGAACCGCGCTGCGTGACAACAATCCAACAATTTTCTTTGAGCATCGCTCATTATTAGATAACCGTTGGGCACGTCGTCCATATCCAGGAGATGATTTCGCGCTTCCATTCGGTAAAGCGAAGTTTTTAACTCGTGGTAGCAAGCTGACTGTGGTGACTTGGGGCGCTATGGTAGAACGTTGTGAAGGCGCTGCACTCGAAATTGCTGATGGTGTTGAAGTGATCGACTTGCGCACCATTCAACCTTGGGATAAAGCTGCTGTACTAGAATCAGTTAAGAAAACCGGACGTTGTTTAATTGTGCACGAAGATAACTTAACAGCTGGTTTCGGTGCCGAAATTGCCGCGGTTTTAGCCAAAGAAGCTTTCTTTGATTTGGACACGCCAATTGAGCGATTAACCATGCCGGACACACCAAATCCACACAATGTTCATTTGTTAACTGCAGCAGTTCCTACTCAGGAAAGAATTCAGGCAGCAATGCAAGATTTAATGGCTGTATAAAGGAGAGCAATGCCATGAGTGATGTAATTGATATTGTTTTACCTGAAGGCCAGCTTGAAGGTACTTCTGCGACCTTAGCAGCTTGGTTAGTAAAAGAAGGTGCTGTGGTGAAGGAAGGGGAGCCGTTAGCTGAATTGGAAACCGACAAAGTCGTAATGGAAGTATGCGCTACACATTCCGGAATTATTCAGTCAATTTCGGCCAATATTGGCGATGACGTTGCTCCTGAGCAAGTACTTGGAAAGCTAGCAGTAGGCGCATCTGTTGCTCAGGAAGAACCAGCTAAACAAACGGTGACTAGCGAAGCGGGTACTGATTCTGATATGGCACCGATGGTTGATGTATCTTTAAATGAAGATGAAAGCGCGAGGCAATTTATCAGCCCGGCAGTACGTCGATTGCTCAGAGAAAATGACCTATCGATTGAACCAATTCCAGGCACAGGAAAACGCGGTCGGGTAACTCGAGATGACGTTATTAACTTCTTGAAAAATCCTCAATCAAGAAAGGTTGAAAGTGCTGCAAAGCCAGAGATAACTCCAGCTGGGCTACCCAAATCTGAGCCGGTTTCTACCGCATCTGGCGAATCGCCATTTAGTTTTAATGACAATCGACAGAGTCGTCCACTGCAAGGTGAAATGGTGCCTCATTCGCAAATGCGCAAATCAATTGCGAGCCATATGGTAGAGAGTTTGTTGGAAACCTCTCCACATGTGACCAGTGTGTTTGAGATGGATATGACTAACATTATCGAACATCGCAAGTGGCACAAAAAAGAATACGAAGAACTGGGTGTGAAGCTGACATTTACGTCGTACTTTTTAGCCGCTATGGCGAAAGCAGCTGAACAAGTTCCACAAGTTAACGCGCGATTCCATGAAGATGCTTTAGAGCTCTTCTCTGATATCAATATCGGCGTTGGCACTGCTCTTGGAGATTCTGGTCTTGTGGTTCCAGTTGTCGAGCAAGTTCAAGACATGAATTTGTTTGAAATCTCAAAACGCCTTAATCATATGACCAACAAAGCTAGAGACGGTAAACTCACTCCTGCTGATATGAAGAATGGAACCATCACCATTTCAAATCATGGTGTAAGTGGGAGTTTGTTCGCGACGCCAATTATTATTAATCAGCCTCAAGTTGCGATTTTGGGAGTTGGTAAATTAGAAAAGCGTGTTGTTGTAAGAGAGGTCAACGGCGTTGACACAATGGTGATAAAACCAATGTGTTATGTTTCCTTAAGCATTGACCATAGAGCTTTGGATGCCCACCAAACCAATTTATTCTTGAGTCACTTTGTTGACGTGATTGAGAAGTGGGGTGAGTAAGCCTCTAAAGAGTAAAATAGGATAATGTTAAAAGCTGATACTTTTCGGCAGTTAAAAAACAATTTCAGGACAAACAATGAGCAACAGTGAAAACCTAATAAAAAGTTACGTCGGCGGCGAATGGGTCAGTGGCGATGGACGCAGTGATACGTTAGTTAATTCAATTAACGACCAAGTAATTGGTGAAGTAAAGTCTTTAACGTCCGGCTTTGCGGAAATTCTAGAGTATGGCCGTAATATTGGTGGTCCAGCGTTGCGCAAATTAACAACCCACGAAAGGGCGGAAAAACTTAAGCTAGTAGCTAAGTATTTGCTCGACAGAAAAGACGATTTTTATCGTGTTTCTTATATGACTGGTGCAACCAAAGCTGATTCTTGGGTTGATATTGAAGGTGGTATTGGGACTGTTTTTAGTTATACCGGAATCGCGCGTCGTGAATTAAATAATGATACTTTTGTTGTTGAAGGCAATGTTGAGCCGCTATCCGCAAAAGGAACTTTTGTTGGCCAACATATCTTGACGTCTAAAGAAGGCGTTGCTCTCCACATTAATGCGTTTAACTTTCCTGTGTGGGGAATGCTTGAGAAAATTGCTCCGACTTTAATTGCTGGCGTACCAGTAATTGTTAAGCCTGGAACCGTAACTTGTTATTTAACAGAAGTAGTTGTTAAAGCAATCATCGAATCCAAAATTCTACCTGAAGGGAGTATTCAATTAATTTGTGGTAGTGTCGGTGATATTTTGGACCATGTAAACGAACAAGACATTGTTACTTTCACCGGTTCTGCTTCGACGGGCCAAAAACTTAAGTCGCATCCAAATATTGTGGCTAAGAGTGTTCCGTTTACCATGGAAGCTGACTCTTTGAACTGTTGTATTCTTGCTCCCGATGTTTCTGTCGAAGATCCTGAGTTCGACTTATATATCAAAGAAGTTGCTCGAGAGATGACAACTAAAGCAGGACAAAAATGTACTGCAATTCGTCGCGCGATTGTTCCGCAAGATAAAGTCGATGCAGTGACCGAAGCATTAATCAAGCGATTAACCGGTACTGTCATTGGAGACCCAACTCAAGAAGGGGTTCGCATGGGGGCTTTAGTTGGAAAAGCGCAACGAGAAGATGTAATCGCGGCTGTAGAACAATTAAAACAAGCGAGCGAAATGGTGTTAGATGGATTTGATAAATTTAAAACCATCGGCGTCGAAGATGGAAAAGGGGCATTCATGTCACCAACACTTTTGCATTGTAAAAATCCATTAAGTGCTGTAACTCCTCATGAAGTCGAAGCCTTTGGTCCGGTTAGTACGTTAATGCCTTATGAAAACTTGGACGATGCTATTCAACTTGCCAAGATGGGGAAAGGAAGCTTGGCGGGATCAGTATTTACCTATAGCCGAGAAAATGCTCGTGGCATTATTTTAGGCTCTGCTTCACATCACGGCCGCATGCTTGTTATTGACCGTGATTGTGCCAAAGAGTCCACCGGCCATGGCTCACCACTTGCTCCACTTGTTCATGGTGGACCTGGTCGTGCTGGTGGCGGTGAAGAGTTGGGTGGCGCTCGTGCGATTAAACATTATATGCAAAGAACTGCAATTCAAGGTTCACCAACTTCACTGATGGCAATTACAAATCAATATGCACCAGGTGCAGAAGTTAAAAACGATCGTGTTCATCCTTTCAGAAAATACTTCGAAGAATTAGAAATTGGTGAGTCATTGACTACCCATCGACGTACAGTGACCGAAGCAGACATTGTTAACTTTGGTTGTGTTTCCGGCGATCACTTCTATGCACATTTTGATGAAGTAGCAGCAGAAGATTCATTCTTCGAAAAACGAGTTGCCCATGGTTACTTTGTGATTTCTGCCGCTGCGGGAATGTTTGTTGACCCTGGAGTCGGTCCTGTTATCGCCAACTACGGCATCGATAATTTGCGCTTTGTTGAGCCTGTTGCCATCGGCGATACCATCCAGGTTAAATTGACTTGCAAAAGAAAAATTAACAAGGGTAAAAAGCCCGATGATAAATTCCATACGGGTGTTGTTGCCTGGGCCGTTGAAGTGACCAATCAGCATAATGACCCGGTGGCCATTTACGATATTTTAACTTTAGTTGAGCGCAAGCATTCAGACAATTAAGTAATAAGATAGGCCTAACCCCCTCTCCCTTTGGGAGAGGTCTGGGGAGAGGGGACAGAGCTGAGTAATTAGCGGTTAATTTTTAGTTTTATGAATCGAATCATCAAAACGCGGACGATTTGCCTGAATTTCAGTTAGCGGCGTTACTTGCTGCATAGTGTTAATTGAACGGACTGCCAAGTCGATATATTCTTGAGTCCCTTGGCTTTTCCATTTCACCTCGTCGTCGCTAAGTTGACGAGCAACTTTTGCCGGAACGCCCATAACCATAGAACGAGGCTCGCATTGGAATTTTGCTCTGACAAATGAGCTTGCCGCCACCATGGACTCTTTACCGATAACCGTATCGTCCATGACCACAGCGTTCATACCGATGAGTGAGTTTTCGCCGATACGGCAGCCGTGTAATACCGCGCAGTGTCCTATATGGCTATATGGTTCTAAAAAGCAATCTTTGTCAGGAAAACTATGCAGTACGCAATTGTCCTGAACATTGCTATGATGGGAGACATGAATGCGGCCAAAGTCTCCGCGCAAGACGGCGCATGGGCCGATATAACAATTTGCCTCAATAATTACGTCACCGATTATTTCGGCGCTGGGGTGAACGTAGCTATTGGGGTGTACTACGGGAACAAAGTCGTCAATTTGATAAATTGGCACAGAATATCTCCAAACATTTTTAACAAAACAAATTATAAATGAGGCAATTCAATGTACCAAACAATCCTTTTGGAAAAATCTGAAGGTGTCGCCAAGTTAACTCTAAATCGCCCAGATAGACTAAATAGTTTCAATGTGCAGATGCACGAAGAACTTCAAGCTGCGTTAGATGAGGTTGCAACTGATGGAGAAACACGTTGCCTATTAATTACCGGCGCAGGGCGAGGTTTTTGCGCTGGTCAAGATTTGAACGATCGTGCCGTTAGCGCCGATCAGGCTGCGCCGGATTTAGGTATGTCAGTTGAAAAATACTACAATCCACTAATTCGCCGCATAACAAATCTAAAAATGCCGGTAATTTGTGCGCTTAATGGGGTTGCAGCTGGGGCTGGAGCAAGTTTGGTTATGGCTTGCGATATTACCATTGCCGCGCGAAGTTCTAGCTTTATTTTATCATTTGCTAAAGTTGGTTTGGTGCCTGATTCCGGGAGTTCCTGGCACTTTGCTAGAGCTATTGGACTACCCAGAGCCAAAGCGATGGCAATGCTGGGCAACAAGGTGAAAGCTGAACAGGCAGAGCAGTGGGGAGTAATTTACCAAGTCGCTGACGATGACGCTTTCTTAGATGAATCTGAAAAACTTGCTGCATATCTCGCTACACAGCCGACTGAAGCTCTGGCCAATATCAAGTCACTGGTCCATAATGCATTCGATTTCGGTCTAAATGACCAACTAGAGAAAGAGCGCTTAGCGATGCAACATTTAGGGCGAAGCCATGACTATAGAGAAGGTGTGGCGGCGTTTATTGAGAAGCGTGAGCCTCGGTTTAAGGGCGAGTAGAGGCGATAAGCGGAGTCGAAAGGTTACAGCTTAGAAGTTAAATGTTAGAAGTATCTAAAGCCTTGATTCCGCTTTAGCTTATGGATAGTTAGCATGCAGCAAATACGGGAGCAATTGGTTGCCCGTGCACTCCATTCTCAGCTATTTCTATCACTTTGAATTAAAAACAAAATTACTCGATCTCCAGTAAAAGCATGTATACTTAAAGTGCATGACTAAAATGGAACATTAGGTAGTATTTTTGCGATTTAGGGGTTGTTTATTCATCAGTTGCTTATTCCTATTGATAGGAAGTCCCGCACTCGCATTTTCCAAAGAAAAAATCGCGCTATTTTATCCTGAGGCGAAGAATCCTTATCGCACTATTTACGAAGAAATTATTTCTGGTTCGGAAGCCGACTCACAAGTAGAAATAGAAAAGATTCTATTGAAAAAGGGATTTGACGCTGATCAGATTGCAGATGAGCTGCGCTCCAAACAAATTACTAAAGTCATTGTACTTGGTCGTCAAGGCTTTAAATTGGCAAAGCAGTTGCCCAAAGAGTTCCATGTTGTATCAGGTGCACTCCCTATTCGCCCCAATGGGGTATCTGGAGTCAGTCTTCGTTCCGATCCACAAAGCCTATTTGCTTTCCTTGAACAAGTCGCTCCAACAGTTAAACGAGTTCATGTTGCTTACAGTGAAAGAAGCAGTTGGATTATTACTATTGCCAAAAAAGCAGCTGTATCGCTAGGGATCGATTTAATCCATAAGAAGGTTGCCAATACCGCGGAAGCGATCTCATTTTATAATAAAACTTTTGAGCAAGCGCGACCAAAAGAAGACGCTATATGGTTACCATTAGACAAAGTTTCTTCACACGATAAAGTTACTTTGCCGTTAATTTTAGAGAAGGCTTGGTCAAAAGAAGTTGTGGTTTTTTCTTCGAAGCCGTCGCATGCAAAAAGAGGGGCACTATTTTCGACGTATCCTGACAATGTGGGGTTAGGCAAACACCTATTAAAAATGGTCAACGAACTGGCGGCAAGGCCGGAGGAAAAACAATTTGCCGCACTTCAGTCGTTGCAATTGGCCGTTAATCTAAGAACTGCTGCGCACTTAGGGTTGAAGTACAGTAATGAACAGCAGCAAAATTTTAAAGTAACGTTTCCTGAGTAATTATGGAAAGATAATTATGGTTGTGAGAAACATTACTTTTAATTCCAAATCTACTTTTAAAAGACAATTGCTTGGTTTTTTTATTTTTAGTGCTTTTGTTCTCGCATTAACAACTTCTATTATTACTGCCTGGCAAACCAGTCGAGAGGTCGAACAATCAACTATTGATAATGGACTACAAGTCACTAGTAACTTTGCAGACCAAGCGGTCCTAGCATTGTTGACTGGAAGCGAAGACAATGCGGTTGAAGCTGTTCAAAGAGCATTAGGTTTTAACCCTGTTGATGGAGTGGCTGTTTATAAAGCAGACGGTGACGTTTTAATAACCTCCGCAAAGAGCGAACAAATTCAGTTTTATTTTGATTTGGATAAAATAAAACAAGAAGCGACACTAGTTGAAGACTTGAATGACTATTGGGTGTTTAGCGCGCCGGTTTACTTCGTCGATGAAGAAGATGATCCTGAACTAGTTGAGCCCGACGAAGGAGAAACAGACAAGCAACTTTTAGGTTATGTGTTAGTTGAATATAACAAGCAAGAACTTCGGCAAATTCAAAATTCGATTTTTATCAATAATGTTTCAATCGGTGCAATTCTAACCGCTATTCTCGCCATTTTAATGGGATGGGGAATTAAAAGACTTACTGCACCACTATCACATCTCTCTCAAACAATGGAAACTGCGCGTGATTCTGGCGACTATTTACTAGCGGAAATTCACGGTGCAAATGAAATTCGGCAAATGGCCGCTGTTTACAATCAGATGATGAGTCGTTTGGCAAAGCAAAGAGCAGAGTTAGAAAAACATAGAGCTAACCTTGAGGCTGAAGTTGAAATTAGAACTCAAGAATTAAAGGTAGCGAGAGATTCTGCTTTAACTGCGAGCCGACATAAATCTGAGTTTTTAGCTAACATAAGCCATGAGTTAAGAACACCGCTGCAAGCGGTTATTGGCTATGTAGATTTGGTTAAAGAAGACTTGGAACTTGAGTGTCTCGATCCCCAAGCTGAAGATTTGGGGAAAGCCATTCGTAGTGCTCATATATTGCTAGGCTTAATCAATAATATTTTGGATCTTGCCAAGATTGAAGCCGGTAAAATGGATTTGTACATTCAAGCGGTTGATACTGACTATTTGGTTAACGATACCATGGAAACTATATTACCAATGGCGACTGCCAACGGTAACGAATTAAAACTTAATAAAGGGAGTTTATCTAGAACTCTGAATCTTGATAGACAGAAGATCATGCAAGTATTCCTGAATCTTTTGAGTAATGCTTGCAAGTTTACTAAAAACGGCAAAGTCGAATTCTCGATAGAAAATGACGATAGATATCTGAGATTTTCTGTCTCAGATACGGGAGTAGGGATCCCTAAAGATAAATTAGATTTTATCTTTGAACAATTTACTCAAGTCGATGGTTCCCAATCACGTAAGTTTGAAGGTACTGGTTTAGGGATGGCAATTACTCAAAATTTCTGCCAAATGATGGATGCAGAAATCAAAGTGGATAGTGTAGAGGGCGAGGGTACCTGCTTCAGTGTCAAGATGCCTTTACAAAAGCTTTATCAACAAGAAACTGAAACTGTGGATAGTTAAAGGGGGCCTATTCAAAAACGAACCTATAACTCTCCTTGAGATTTTAAATATTTGGACTAAATTAAATCAAATGGCTATTAAAAATCAGAGAGTTGTCAGATCCGACTTTAGTTTGACAGTCTAGTAAATAAGTTCTCCCAAAGAAGTACTGAACTTTTGCTTGCAGTTAATTCTGTCAGCGAATAAAACGGAATATAAGGTGGTTATAATGGATTTTCGCTTAAAACTTCTAGCACTTTCAATTGCCTTAATTTTGCCGACTCAACCTATCTATGCCTACGAAATGGATGACGAGGATTTTGAGGGCGATTTGGAAGGTTTTTATGGTGATGAGGAGTTTGTCAGTATTGCCACGGGAACTAAGAAAGCAATTCATAAAGCTCCATCTGTTGCGACCGTAATCACGGCTGCAGAAATAGAAGCTATGGGAGCTGACACAATTTATGAGGTGTTAGAGACTGTCACGGGCATTCATATATATCCATCAAATTTGGATCGGATGAAACCAAATTTTTCAATCCGTGGTTTACACACTGCGGAAAACCCTCAGACATTGGTTTTAGTAAATGGTATCAGGACGACCTATGAATATACCGGTTCGCGTTGGCAACAATTTAATCTTGGTGTGAACATAATTGAAAGGATAGAAGTCATACGGGGGCCAGGATCTGCAGTTTATGGCGCTGACGCTTTTTCGGGCGTAATAAACATTATTACAAAGGGCGAAAGTGGAAAGAAAAGTTCTGATTTTGGAATTAAGTTCGGTTCATTTGAAACCAAGAGCGGTTGGTTTAATTATTCGGAGTCTTCAGAAAAATTAAACTATAGCTTTAATGTTCAGTGGTACGAAACCGCTGGAGATGATAGCAGAATAGTTGATACGGATGCTATGCACTCTTTAGGTTTGGATTTTTTATCAAATGCTCCTGGACCTTTAGATACAAGATATGACTCGTTTGATTTTCATACTCAATTATCATACGAGAATCTATATTTGCACGGTTGGTATTTAAAGAGTGAAGGTGGTGCAGGGGCGGGGGCTGCGCAAGCTCTTTCGCTATATGATATCGAAACAGTTGAGTCATTGACTCTCGCCGTTGGCTATAAGCTTAGTAATTCTGAAGAGCTTAAAATGGATATTAAGGGCTACTATCAGACTCACGATGACGATACTTACTTCGTTATTTTTCCTCCGGGCATGGCGTTACCAAGAGCATTTGATGCACAGGGTGTACCCTCCGCGTTTACAGTTTTCACGGACGGAGTAATCGGCCGACCAATTGCGCACGAAACTTATTTGGGTGTTAATTGGGTTTCGACATATTCCGGTATACAAGATCACTTATTTAGAACAGAGTTAGGATATCGGAAAAGCGAAGCTAAACCGGAAGAATTGAAGAATTTTGGTCCAGGCGTATTAGATGGGACGGAAGACTTTAGAGATGGAAGCCTCGTTAATGTAAGAGGGACTCCACATATTTATATGTTTGACCAGGAGAGAGAGCTTTACTTCCTCAGCTTTCAAGATGAATGGCATCTAGCTGACGACTGGGAATTGACCACCGGCATTAGGTATGATGATTATTCTGACTTTGGTAGTACTGTTAATCCACGAGTTGCGCTTGTTTGGCAAACAAAACACAATTTAACAACAAAATTTTTGTATGGAGAAGCATTTCGCGCTCCATCTTTTCAAGAGTTATATGCGATAAACAATCCTGTCGTGATCGGAAATCCTAACTTGGAACCGGAAAAGATACGAACATATGAAGTTGTTTGGGATTACCGACCTGGTTTTGACTGGCAGCTGATTGGAAATTTTTATATGTATAGCTCCGAAGATTTGATTACTTATGTGCCTCAGCAAGATGGAACAAATGTCGCTCAGAATACTGCTAAACAAGATGGAACAGGCGCGGAATTAGAAATTCGTTGGAAGTATTCTGAAAAAATTGATTTAAAGTTTGGTTATGCTTGGCAAAATGCTGAAGATGCGGAAAATAATCAAGAAATTGCCGATGCTCCAGGTCAAATGATAGATTTCAGTTTAAATTGGAAACTTACTGATGACTTGAATATGTATTTTGATACACGTTGGATAATAGATAGGAATAGACTAAGTACTGATTCAAGGCTGAAAATTAAAGATTATAACTGGACAAATGTATCTCTCAAGTATCAAGTTACTCCTAACTTTGATACTCAGCTTACTATCAGAAACCTGGCTGATTCAGACGCATTTGAACCTAGTGATGGTCAGATATTAGGCGATTATCCGCTTGAAGAAAGAGGTGTTTGGTTCGCAATGACCTATCAATACTAATAGGAATTAATAGTGAACGGCCATAGGATATTTAAAGTTTCAGCAAAGAGCTATTATGAAGAAGGTGAGGGGAGCTGCTTCAGGTGTCAAGATGTCTTTGCAAAGGAATCATCAAAAGGAAACTGAGGATAGTTAAGGGTTATGGGAATCCAACTTAACTATCCTTGTGAATTGAAATATTTGGACTAAACTGAATCAAATAACTATTAAAAATCAGAGAGTTGTCATATCTGACTTTAATTTGGCAGTCTAGTAAAATCTCACTCAACGAAGTATTGACCTATTGCTAGCGGTTTATTCTGTGAGCATATAAAACAAAATATAAGGTGGTTACAATGGCTTTTCGTTTAAAACTTCTGGCACTCTCAATTGCTCTTGCTTTTTCTGCTCAGCCGGTTGCAGCGGATGAGTTGGACGAAGAGGAGTTTGAGGAAGATCTGGAGGACTTCTATGGTGATGAAGATTTTGTTTCTTTGGCAACAGGAACTAAGCAGTTAATCCACAAAGCACCTTCCGTAGCCTCAGTAGTTACCAAAGATCAGATTAAGAGTATGGGGCTTCTTGACTTAGATGAGATTTTGGAAACAATACCTGGTTTCCATGTTAGTAGAAACAAAGCTGGCAACGAACCTGTATACGTAATTCGTGGCGTGACAACGAGATTTAATCCTCAAGTATTGATGTTGTTGAATGGAATTCCGCTCACAAACATATATGTGGGGAATCGGGGACAAGTCTGGGGCGGATTTCCAGTTGAAAGTATTGAGAGAGTGGAGGTGATTAGAGGTCCTGGCTCCGCTCTATATGGTGCTGACGCATTTTCCGGAGTAATAAATATAATAACTAAAGATACGTCTTCAGAGTCTCACGTAGAATTGGGTGGAAGAATTGGAAGCTTTAACAGCCAAAGCGTTTGGCTTACATCCACTGGAACCATAAACGATGCGGCCGTCCGTTTTGATTACCAATATTATCAGACCGATGGTCATGAAGAGATTGTAGAGGCTGACGCACAATCTCAATTAGATTTAATATTTGGGACGGATGCTTCTTATGCCCCGGGCCCTATGTCGAATATGAGGGAAACTCACGAGTTCCGAAGCCAAATAGACTTTAATAATTGGAAGATCAGAGTTGGAGCACAATATAGGAAAAGGGGATTAGGTATCGGGGTAACAGGAGCATTGACACCGACTTCTAGAAGCTTTAGTAATAGATGGAACTTCGATATTAATTATAAAACTGATATTTCTGATAATAGTAAAATTGATTTTCAAATCAGCCGGTTTAATACATCGCTAGAAATAGACGGAAATCTAATATTGTTTCCTCCAGGATCAGATATTGGTTTTGGTGCTCCATTTCCAGATGGGGTGATAGGAAATCCTGAGGTTTTCGAAAACCATAATCGAGCGAATTTTACTTACACTTATAGTGGATATAGCTCTCACTCTTTGCGATTGGGAACTGGCTACTATTTTAGTGAGATATATAAAACTAAAGAAAGCAAAAACTTTGCGCTTGGCCCTAATGGAGAATTCTTAGCTCCAGGTAGTCCGGTAGTCGATGTTTCAGATACGCCTTACGTCTTTTTGCCAGAAGAAGATCGAAAGAATTTATATGTATTTATTCAGGATGTTTGGCAAGTAGCTAACGATTGGGAAGTAACATTTGGGTTACGACATGATGACTATTCTGATTTTGGAACTACTACAAACCCTAGGTTTGCAGTAGTTTGGTCAACTTCGTTTAAACTAACCTCTAAATTACTATATGGAAAAGCGTTTAGAGCTCCATCAATGGCAAATTTGTACGCAATAAATAATCCCGCGGCACTAGGTAATCCAGATGTTCAGCCAGAAAAAATGGAGACCTTAGAATTAGTATTCGATTATCGACCTACTGACGATTTAACGACTGTATTTAGCATCTTTAAGTATAATTGGGACGATGTAATTCAATTTTCTCCAGATGAAGGTTTAACGACGACTACAGCCAAAAACATTGGTCAGAGATCTGGCCAAGGATTTGAAGTTGAAGCTACTTGGGAAGCATTTGAAAATTTAACATTTAGCACCAATTTTTCTTATCAGGACTCTGAAGATGATGATACGGGATTTGATTTGGTTGATGTTCCAAGACAGCAGTTTTATCTTATGGCAGATTGGAAAATCTCGAGTAATTGGAGTTCAAATTTTCAAATCCATAGCGTCATGGAACGAAAAAGAGCTTCATCAGATACTAGAGAAAAAATTGATGATAACTCATGGCTAGATCTAAATGTTCACTGGAAAAATAATGAAAATGACATTGAGTTTGCGATCTCTGGTAAGAATGTTTTTGATGCCGAATTAAGAGAGCCTCTTGAAACAAGTATTCCTAACGATTTACCGCTAGCGGGTAGAAGCGTCCATGCTGAGTTGAGATATCATTTCTAAATAAGGAAAAGGTTTTGAGTAAAAAGCAAACGAAACACTTTAAGTATGTTGATAAAACTTCAACTGATATCCTGTTGGAAGAGCCTTCTACCGGTAATCCATATATTGCTAGTAAACAATTTTTGTATGGATATGATATTGAGGAACTGAATGAAAAGAAAGACTATCTAGACGTTTTGTTTTTAATGTTCAAGGGGGAACTTCCAAGCAGTACTGAGAAATTAATTCTTGAAAAGTTGATGATCGGTTTTATCAATCAAGGCCCAAGAACTTCGGGAATTAGAGCAGCAATGACAGCAGGAGTATCTAAAACTCGGTATTCTAATTTGTTACCAATAGGGCTTTCAGTTCAAAGTGGCATGGTCAACGGAGCCGATGAAGTGATGCATGCATATAAATTTATTTCTCAAAATGTGGAACGCTCGCATAAAGATGTAGCTAGAGAGTTAGAAAGTAAATTAGACATGGAGTTGGAGGGGGATTTCAGAATAGCGAGTGGAATTGGTAGCGTTTTTGGAGGACATGATCTGATTAGCCACAATCTAGCGAAGACACTTCTTGAACTTCCACAGTGTGGAAAGGCAATTAATTGGGTGAATAATTTAATCATGAGTATAAACAATGAGAGAGTAGGTTGGCTACCCAGTGGATTAACTGCTGCCACCTTGTGCGACTTAAAGTTTGGAGCAAGGGAAGCTGCAGGATTTTATCAGATCATGCTGGCGCCAGCTATTGTATGTCATGGCTTAGAGCAAACCCACAAACCAATTACATCGATGCCATTCGTAAAAGATGAGGATTATTTTTATGAATGATGACAAATTAATGTTCTGGAATACAAGACGCGATCAGATTAAGAGTAAATCGGGCGTATGGAGAGGAGGAGAATATGTTCTCTTGCATCAGCATGACCTGTTAAATGATTTGCTTGGTAGTGCAAGCTTTATGCAGGTCTTGACATTGTGTTGTACTGGAAAGTTAATCGATAAAAAAACTGGATATTGGTTGGATCAGAACTTTATTGGAATTAGTTATCCAGACTCTAGGATTTGGTGTAATTCTATCGGGGCTTTAGGAGGAGACGCAAGTGCATCTGCTCCAGCATCTGCATGTGCAGGAATACTTGCATCTGAATCCAGAGCTTATGGTGGCTCCATTACATCATTGGTTGGAATGACCTTTATTCAGGGAGCACTTAAGGAGGTTCAAGAGGGTAAAAACGTTTGCGATATACTAAAAAACGCTCCTTCAAAAGGAGGCAAACCAATGATTAATGGATATGCTCGCCCTGTTGATAAAGTTGATGAAAGAATTCCTCCTTATGAAAAACTCTCAAAAGAAATGGGATTTGAAATTGGCCCTCACTTATCTCTTGGTTATGAAATCAGTGAGTATTTGACCGAGAATTTCAATATGGCTATGAATTTTGGCGGCTATGCAAATGCATTTTTATCCGATCAAGGCTTCACACCTGACGAGATGAGAGTCATGAAGTCAGTTGCAACTTATGCAGGAGTTTTGGCCTGTCATGTCGAATATGAACCATCATGTGGTAACACTTATTTACCACTGAGGTGTGATGACATTAATTATACAGGACGGGCAAAACGTACAATCTAATAAATTACTAACCCCCAGGAGTCGCCGACTGATCAGCCAAGCCTTTAACTCTTTGTCCCATGGGGGGGATTTCTTCACCATCAATAATAATGTTGATCATAGTAGGCGCTCGTTTTTCACCTAAACGAACCCAATCGATTGCCAACAGTTCTTTCGGCGTGCGGACAGTGATTCCTTCAACTCCCATTGATTCTGCCATTTTCGCAAAGTCAATTTCCGGTAATTCAAAGCCAACTTCTTCTGCGCCGCCCAGCCTCTGGCCATGTTTAACCATTCCTAAAGCGGAATCATTAAATACGACATAGATAACGGGAATTTGATGTTGAAGTGCTGAAGTAATTTCCTGACCGGCCATTAAGTAGCTCCCGTCCCCGGTGATACAAACACTCGGCTCTTTACTCCCAATAGCGGTACCAACAGCAGCACCAACCGCCCAACCCATTGAGCCAAAGCCCATGGCAATATGGTAATGCCCTTTAGCACTTGCTCGATGAAAATAATGGGTAAACCAGGACCAAACATTCCCGGCGTCCAAATGTATGCGGAAGGAAGAGGGGATCTGTCGTGCAAACTCCGTCGCGATACGCTGTGGTTTCAATGGCACTGCATTTGAATGGGCTTTTTCAGGTTCGTTTAAACGAATTTGATACCCATGATCTGAACTTGGTTTATGGTGATCAAGAAAATTTTGTTTAACCGGATCGACAGAATCCCAACTTCGACCCCATTTAATTCCGAGGCGAACGTTTTCATTTATTTGATTAAAGATACTCTTAATATCGCCACAAACATGCAGCTGTGCCATCGGCGAGCGAGAGAAATGTTCGACTGTCGAATCTATATGAACTAATCGGTCGCCGAGTAACGATGATTGCCAGCCTCCTGTGCCAAGCTCAGTAATTTGTGTTCCAATAGCGAGTACGAGATCAATGGTTTCATCTTTCATAGTTTCTTCAGCACTTTGGTGACCCGCAAAACCATATACGCCTCGATAAAGAGGATGAAAACCATTAATCCAACGTTTACCCGCCGGGCCGGTCATAATTGGAGCGCGGGTCAGCTCGGCAAATTCCATGATTTCTTCAATTGCCGGGCCACAACCTTTCCCAAGAAACAAGGCTACTCGCCAGGAGCCCGATAACATTTCAGTTAATTGTTCGACTGCAGCGTTGTCAGTAAGCGCAAATTCTTGCTTTAAACGGTCAGTTTTGATTATGACATCTTCAGATATGGGCTGGCGCAAAATATCGGACGGAATGCTGATATGTGCCGGCCCAGCCGGAACGCGGTTAGCTGTCATTAACGCACTAACCAGCTTATTGTTCATCTGTTCGGCGTGGGACACCAAAGTGTTATAGCGTGTACAGTGTCTAAAGATCCCAACGGTATCGATCGCTGTACATGAAGACTCTTGGAGCGCATTTTTGCCAAATTTCGGCAATGGAGTCTGTGCAGTGATCACCAGCATCGGTACATTATCGGCATAGGCAGACGCCACACCGGTTAATAGATTAGTTGCTCCTGGCCCTGTTGTAGCACAGCAGACGCCAATTTTTCCCGTTTCTCTTGCGTAGCCTTCAGCCATAAATGCCGCACCGGCTTCATGACGGGCAACAATGATTTGTGGACCTCCGCTATCCCGGTTACGTGATAGAGCATTATACAAGGGCTCTATTGCACCACCTGGTACTCCAAATACATATTCAACATTCAGAGCCTTTAAATACTCTATAATTAGATCTGCATTATCTTGGGCACGAGATTCAGCCTGAGTGACAGTGGGTTTATTGGAAGACGGTGAGTGATCCATATTGAGTTCCGATCCTTCGCTCGGGATTAAATGCAATTCCCTGCTAGTGGATAAAGACATAGGCTACCTCTTAACTTCAGCGCAATAACAACCTGAGAACAAATTGGAATTTTCACTAGATTGAAACAAAAGTTTTAATTTTGTCCGAATATTTCATCTCAATTAGTAAAAATGAAACTTAAGTTTAGAACAAAAAATATACAGTGTAGTTATTTTTATGAGATATCTCAATAAGTAGATAGAAAAAGTATAAAAATAGTGAATAAGTACGAGATGAAATATTCAAATAGGGAGTACAGAACTAAGGAGTGAATTTTGTAGTTAGGTAATGGCTAAGCTTCCAACAGGGCCTCGATTTGATCAACTGGTTTTGGCTTGTCAATATGATAACCTTGGGCATAGGTAATACCGATGGATTGCAGTAACTGTAAGGTTTTTTCGTTTTCAACAAATTCTGCAACAGTCTTTTTATTTAACGCAGTGGCGACTTCGTAGATGGCTTTAACCAAGGCTTGGTCAACCGGATTGTTGGTCAGCTCAACGACAAACGAACCATCGATTTTGACCGATTGAGCAGGTAATTCCTTTAAGTAATTAAAAGTACTGAAGCCGGTGCCAAAGTCGTCAATAGAAAATTCACATCCCAGTTTGCCGATTTTAGAGACAATTTGCTTGGTCGCGGTGATATTGCTCAAACTAGCGGTTTCAGTGAGTTCAAAAATGATCCTCTGTCCTTCCACGTTATACAAATCGAGTTTTTCCTGGATCAATGGTACTAATCTTTCATCGCTAAACCCTTGTGCTGATAAATTGATGGCAATTCGATCTAGCTGCGGATAATCATGAATGTACTTGATGGCTTTACTAATAACCTGTCGATCAAGCAAGCTCATATCACCTTCGCGCTCTAACGCGGGAATAAACTCCCCAGGTGAAACAATACGATCATCAATTTTTAATCTAACCAGCGCCTCGTAATAAGCGACTTCTTTTGTTTCAATTTCGATAACCGGCTGGAAGAATAGTTCAAGATTATCGTCGGCTACCGCTTGATGTAGTTTACGTGCCCATTCCATGCTCGCTTGTAGCGCTTTGCTGTGTTGATCGTTGATATCGTAAATGTGGGCTAAATTTCTACCTTGTTTTTTAGCTGCGTAAAGCGCAATATCGGCGCGTTTCATATATTCTTCTGGGCTTGATTCGCTGCCCGATATCTCGGCTACCCCAATTGAACAATTGATCCGAAATACCTGGTCTTCGAGCTTACATTGGTAGTCGTCAAGTAGTTCACATATATCTTCGGCGATTATTAATGCCGTATCTTGGTTGGTATTGGGTAATAACAAGGCGAATTCATCGCCACCAATTCTAGATAAGATGTCGGAATCCCGCAGGCGAGTAGAAATTAGAGAGGATATATTGCGTAGTACAATATCGCCTTGATGGTGTCCCAACGTATCGTTAATTATCTTAAAGTGGTCTAAGTCAATATAGAGTAACGAATGTGGTCCATTCCCTCTACAGGCAGTAGCAGTGAACTGTTTAAGTTCAGTTTCGAAATAATGGCGATTAAATAAACCTGTGAGCCCGTCATGCATGGCCAGATATTCCAGATCTCGCTGAGCTTTTTTACGCGCAGTTACATTGTCTATAGTGCCGGAAATACTGCGGCTCTTGTGGTCTTTCGTCGCAGTGATTTCAAATCGAGCCTCGACCCATAACTCTTCGTTGTATTTGTTTTTCAGTCTAAATTCGAAGCGGTGTGAAGTAACATTTCCATTTAAAATGGTGTTTAATTCGTTGGATACATATGCGCCGGGCGTGTCAGGTGACTCCATAAAGTCAAGTAGCGAACGCTGCTGGCTTTCCGCAATTTTATACCCCGTGAGCTTTTCCCATGCTCGATTTAAAAAACAAATATCGCCATCGGCATTTAACTCTATAACAACACTCCCAAGCTGATCTAACAAGTGTTGGTGGGCATCTAAAATCCTTTTATATTCTTTGCGGCTTTCATTTAGAGAATCGACTTTGGCTGCAAATTGATCATTACTTATCATAAAATCTTCGCGGCGTGCGGCAGTTTCGCAAACCCGTCTGAGTTGCTCTGCTCTGAATGGCTTGGTGACAAAATCCGCCGCCCCTTTAAGCATTAATTCTTCAGCAAGTTCCATTGCGTGATTGGCTGTCATGATTACAACTGATTGGCTGGGGTCTTGTTGCATTATTTCAGACAAAACTTGATTACCTGACATTCCAGGTAGCATGACGTCTAACAACACTAATGCGTATTTTCCCGGCTGCCACATCTTAAGGCCGGTTTCTCCGTCTTCAGCCATATCCATATGAAAACGGTTGTTTAATATTCGACCAACTAAGTGGCGTGTATCGACATTATCCTCAACAACTAATATTGCTTGTTTTTGTAACTCTTCGAGTGCTTGGCTTTTCTCTTCACCAAGAAGTGCAGGGAGTTTTTCTCTTTCCTCAAAGGATATCAATGCGTTGATGCCAAATTCTCTAGCAGTGGTTTGCGCGATGTGTTCGCACCAGGTATTAGCGACCACAATAAAAGGGGTTTCTGCAGGACATTTCAAAACACCGGAGCGAACCAGCCTGGCTAGGCGCCAGCCATCCAGATCCGGTAACTGTATATTTGAGATAATAAAGTCAATTGGATCGCGTTTGAGTGCGCTAACGGCTTCTTTGGCATTTAACACGCCGATAATGTTAAAAGCGGTAGCTTTTTCGAGTAATTCGCGCAGAGTTTCCAGACGTTCTGAATTAGAATTAATAAGAAGGAGCTGTTTTTTAGGCGCTAACTGCGTCATATTGCCTCTGGATTTTCTAATGCCTATTCCCTAACGAAAAGCCAAAACTAGCTTTAATATTAACACTCAAATTATTGGATTTGGTACTGTTGTTACGGCTGGGGTATATCTTAGTCTTATTCTTGATAAAAAGTATAGTCCATTCGTGCCTAGATTGTCGTAAATGTGTAATATTTTCACCAATCTCAGATGCATTAATTCGAACCGAATCCGGTGCCATTTTAAATTTAAGGCAAATTGTGGGATATTGTTCAAAGTTATTAAATTATAAGAGAAAATTCTCAAAACTTTTATACTTTAGCCTGCATTTATTGCTAGAATAGCATGGATTATACAACTAACCATTTGTCGGAGTTAGAAATGAGAGAATTGCTGGTCATTGCAGATAAGGACACCACAAAACAATCTGCGTTTTTTCACGCTCTTGAGATTGCCAAGAATACTGGAGCAAAAATCGAGTTCGTTGGATTTGTGCATGCACCAGGCGTAGATAGCTCTGAAATTTTATCTCATGAAGAGAAGCGAAAAGTCCATCATAAGTACATCGACGGTAAGCAAGCTGAAATAGATTCTTTCTTAGAGGGGATTGATACTGGTGATGTTAAAATCCACGTTGACGTTGTTTGGGAAAAATCGTTTGAACGCTGGGTTATCGCTCGATGCGACCAAAAGTCTTTTGACATGGTGTTTAAGTCGGGGCATCGCTCAGAGACTTTCCTTTACACACCGTCGGATTGGCAACTAATGCGTCATTGTCCAGAGCCGGTAATGATTGTTGGTGACAAAGAGTGGAAAGAAGGTGGCGTTATCTTAGCTGCGCTCGATTTGGGTTCTACTAGTCAACGCACATTAGATCTTAATGAAGATATTTTACGCCAATCAATTAAGTTGGCTAAGGCGACAAATAGTGACGTACACGCGTGTTATTCGATTGCAGTACCAAAAGCACTTGCTGATCTAGATTTGATTGACCCTAAAACTTACGAAGAGCGGATGAAGTCTTCTTTAGATCCGATGATTCGCAAATTAGTCGATGACGCAGGCCTTGATCGCAACCATTTGCATTTGGTGTCAGGTAAGCCCGCTCGTGAGATCTGCCGTATCAGTCAGAACATTGATGCTGACGTAGTAATATTAGGCAATAAAACTCGTACCAGTTTACGTGGTCGTTTACTTGGTAATACTGCTGAAAACGTGCTACACAAAGTTTCCGCAGATGTAGTGGTTATCAAATAACCGTTGCCATCAATTTTGAAAATATACGTATGAAAACGGGACTTAAAAGTCCCGTTTTTTTTTCCAAAAATAACTGCCAAGTGTAATTTTAGTTTATGTCCAGTTCAGAGCGCGATACAACCAGCAATGCTGACAGCAATGAAAAAAGTCTAGACGAAGAAGGTATTGGACTACTTGTCCATTCTTACAATAACTTTCTAGCGGGAATGATGGGATTCACCGAGCTTTCTCTGTTAGAGACAGAACAAGACGATGTTAAAGAGCGACTTGAATTGGTGCTTTCGTCGGGTAAGGAAGCCGTTGTATTCGGTAAACAGCTTTTATCAATGATCTCCCGCTTACAGTCTGTATTTACAGATGTGGATCTAAACAAAATCATCAATGAAATTTCCGCAGCTCACCAAATTGAAATGGATTATCAAATACCTAATCAATCGATGGTAGTCGAATCAGATGCGCAATGGTTGTGGTATTGCTTCGAGTCGCTTTGTCAATTTTGCAAAGCTTATAATCGAGAGGCAAGGCTTTCTATTTCTGTTACTCACCAAGGGGCGTATCAAGATAAAAAACTGCTCAAGCTCTGCTTTGTTTCTGAAGGGCTAATGTTTGCGAAACAAGAGCAAGAAACGCTGTTTACCCCTTTCTACACTAGCCGACACCTGCTAGGTAAAAAGGATGTGGGTTTAGCTTTCGTAAAAGGCTTTATCGAGCAAATGAAAGGCGAGATGAGCTGGAATGAAGAGGAAGGATTTGTTGTTGTTTTACCTCTGAAAAAATAGGTTTGCTGGTTTTGTAATCTGTGCATGCTATGAGTCGAACTATAGAGAACGCAAGCTAACTCGGAACTGCAAGAAGCCGTTATTCGCAGGTTTCACTGCTAAGGAGTTAGGCAATAATTAGTTAATGACTAGTTACTTAAGGAGAGATAAAGCTTAAGGAGAAATTCCCCGCCAATACGGCAGGGAGAACTGAACGCGTTAACATTCGATAATATTCACGGCCAAACCACCACGAGCAGTTTCTTTATATTTGGTTTTCATATCCGCCCCAGTCTCGCGCATCGTTTTAATGACCTTATCTAACGAAACTTTTTGATCTCCATCTCCCTGCATAGCGAGGCGAGCTGCGTTGATTGCTTTTACAGCGCCCATGGCGTTTCTTTCAATGCAGGGTACTTGAACAAGCCCGCCCACCGGATCGCAGGTGAGACCTAGGTTGTGTTCCATACCAATTTCAGCTGCACACTCAACTTGAGCAGGGGAAGCGCCGAGTGCTTCAGCCAGACCGCCTGCCGCCATGGAACAAGCTACACCAACTTCACCTTGGCAACCAACCTCCGCTCCAGAAATAGAGGCATTTATTTTATACAGAATGCCAATTGCTGCAGCGGCCAATAAAAAGCGACGAATATTTTCCTGGCCTTGGGGTTTATAGAAATGTTGGTAGTATTTGATTACTGCTGGAATAATTCCGGCTGCGCCGTTTGTTGGTGCCGTGACCACTCGTCCACCAGCTGCATTTTCTTCGTTAACTGAAAGCGCGTAAAGGTTAACCCAATCCATTGCGGATAGAGGATCTTGATTGTCGGCTCGAGATAAAAGTTTACGGTGTAGGGCAGGTGCTCTACGTTTAACTTTTAAGCCGCCCGGAAGAATACCTTCTACTCTCATGCCTTTATTAATGCAAGCACTCATTGTCTCCCAGACTTTATCAAGGCCATCATTTATCTCTTGCTCACTACGCCACTCTTTTTCGTTTTCCAACATTAAACTGCTAATACTCAAGCCATGGGCCTTAGTTAGCGAAAGCAACTGTTCACCAGTTTGGAAGTCGTAAGGAAGCTTTAAATGCAAATCTTTTATTGGTTGCGTATTGGTATCTTCGCCGATAACAAAACCACCGCCGACGCTATAATAAATTTTTTCTAACAATAAGTTGCCGGCTTCGTCAAAGGCAGAGAATTTCATACCATTTGCGTGGCCGGGAAGGGTTTTCTTGCGATGAAAAATCAGATCGGACTTATCATTGTAACCAATCGTCTTTTCACCATTTAAATTGAGTTGGCTATCTCCGCGTATATTCGCCATTCTGCTTGGAACAGAATCAGTATCTACAAGGTGTGGGCTTTCACCTTCTAATCCAAGTAATACCGCGACGTCACTGCCATGGCCTTTACCCGTGTGCCCGAGTGAGCCATAAAGCTCCGATAGTACTCTGTGTACCGGAATGTCGAGTACCAAGGCTTGTTTAATAAATTTCTTAGCCGCGCGCATCGGACCAACGGTGTGAGAGCTGCTCGGACCAATGCCGACTGTAAATAGATCGAAAACTGAAACAGCCAATGGATACCTCTACTTTTATAATTAATGTCGTTGTGAACACCCGCATGCGGTCGAAAAAGAACCTGAGTCGGAGCGGGTGTGTCGTGCTTATTGTTGTGAATGCTGTGTTTAAAAAACACTGCCTACCGGCTTAATAATCGCTGCGATTAATTCGCCGGGTAAAATTGACCAGGATTTTAGCAGTCGCGCCCCAAATATTATAATGCTTATATTGTATAACGTAGAAGTTATATTGATGGCCGTTGATGGTTTCAGAGACTCTTTTTTGATTGGTCAGATCAGTAACAAAGTCAAAAGGTGCCGTAAATACCTCCGCCACTTCATTTTGGTCAATTTTGAGTTGATAGTTAGGGTTAATCACTCCAACAAAAGGAGTCACGTTATATTGAGAGACCGTTTGTTGTTGTGGTAAGCGACCAATCAGTTGGATCTTATCTTGACCAATTCCTATTTCTTCAAATGTTTCTCGGGTTGCCGTTTCACTTAAATGGCTGTCCTGTAATTCATAACCACCGCCTGGAAAGCTGATTTGTCCTGGATGATGTTTTAGATGTTCGGCTCGTTTGGTGAAGATAACTTCCCATCGATTCATAACTTCATTTTTGACCAGAGGCATTAGTACCGCTGCGCATTTAAATGCGTCTTTGGTTTCACTGGGATGGTCAACCGGCAATAATTGGGATTTAATTGAATTAATCATAGGGAATCTGTTGGATAAGTTTATTCGTGCATTTCTGTTAGCACAAGCTGAGGCTGAACCGCCTCGGGCGATAATACTGGGAGAATTTTACCCAACTTGTCGAACGTTTCCTGATATTCCTGCTCCATTTCCGAGTCTGCCACCAAGCCGCCACCGGCCCAACAATAAAGCTTATTATCTTTGGCTACCAAGGTGCGAATACAAATGTTGGTGTCCATATTGCCGTTAAAGTCGATATAACCAATAACTCCACAATAAAGGTTGCGCTTCACTTTTTCCAATTCTTCAATTATCTCCATGGCCCGAATTTTTGGGGCGCCGGTAATTGAGCCGCCCGGAAGAGTCGTTGCCAGTAAGTCAAAGTTATCATATTTGTCGTTTAGCTTAGACTCTATTGTTGAGATTAAATGATGTACTGATTGAAAGCGATAGTGGCCAAACAGTTCGCTAACTTTGACGCTACCTTTTGCGGCTGTGCGGCTCAAGTCGTTTCGCAAAAGATCGACTATCATCAGATTCTCTGCGCGGTCTTTTTCGCTATCGCATAGTTCTTGCCCCAATTTCTTATCCTCAATCGGATCACTAGAACGGGGTCGAGTTCCTTTTATTGGTTGAGTAATGACTTTTCGTCCATGGGCTTCAATAAATCGCTCGGGAGATAGACTTAGAATTTTATGATCATCGAAGTTCATATATGCAGAAAATGGCGCTTTGTTGGCTACAGATAATTTGCTATAAGCTTTGAACTCGTCACCAACGTAAGACGTGCTAAATTGTTGAGCGTAATTGACTTGGTAACAATCTCCCGCATAGATATAGTGCTTTATTTTTTCAAATGTATCTGAGTATTCTTGCTTGGATGTGTTGCTTTTCCAGTTGGATGTAATCTGAAACCGGGTATTATCAAGTGGCGAACCAGTAAGCTTTTCTGAGACCATCTGTTCAATTTTCGCCCACTCCGGTTCGGATAATCCAAAGTTATGCAGATTGGTTTGTTGCAACTTATGATCGGTAATCAAAGCCCATTGATAGAGTCCGAACTTAAGCCATGGCAATTGAATTTGATCATCAGTAAGGTCGGGTAGTTTTTCGAGGTAACGGCCAAAGTCATAGCTTATATATCCAAGCCAGCCACCATTAAAAGGTTGTGTAGGCTTGCTACCTGGGGCACTTGAACGTAACGAAGCTAAGATATTTCGCATGGTTTCTAATGGAGAGTCATTGGTTCGGCTCGGCAGATGAATGTGGGGCAGGGCGTCGAGATTAAGTGTCTTACCCTTGAATGATAATTTTACACTTGGCTCAGCCACAAAGATATCGTAGCGATTGTAGTTAATATCGCTTCCTGCGCTATCAAGTAAGATACTCCATGGGAGCTTCGTCAAGCTTGATAACTTTTCTAATTTGTTGGCCCTACTAATATAGGAGAGAGATGTGACTTGCATCCGATACAACTCAGTCGAATTTTAACAAAGCCATTGTATCTCAATTTGTTAGTCGAATTCAGCAATTTGCATAATCCAGACTTTTGATGGTGTTTACTTTGGACACGTCTTGGTTGAGGCAAGTGGATCGGTTAACATGCGCCACATGCTTCATATATTACTTCACTTTCTAATTCCTGCCGCAGTTGCATCACTATTTTATCCCAAACGTCGTCTAGAAGTTTGGCTAATACTGTGCGCGACAATGCTAGTCGATCTCGACCATTTATTGGCGGATCCTATATATGACCCTAATCGCTGTAGCATTAATTTTCATCCACTTCATAGCTATTGGGCTATCGGGCTTTATGTCGGACTACTCATTCCTGCTAAGACGAGATTAATTGCAATAGGTTTGCTGATTCATATGCTGCTTGATTGGCAGGACTGCCATTTTAAAGTTACTTTTACCGGTATTTGGCAAGGCGTATCTGATATTTACACAAGAATTTTTAGTTAAATCAATCAGATAAACAGCTTCTGAATATTTGATTAAGATTATAAAATCTTGTTATATAGTTAAAAGTCAATTTACTTTCTATTAGCTAAAAGGTTTAATCAACGGACATACCATAGATTTTACGTCTGAATAGAAGACACCCTTTCCGGATACCCTACTAAGTGAATAGAGAAATTATCCCTTGTGGATCGATTAACGCGTCGGTTCAGCTACCAGGGAGCAAATATATAGCCAACCGTTTAGTGCCGCTAGCCGCGCTTGCTAGCAGCGAATCTAACTTAGCCAACGTCGTTGATAACAACGATATTAATACAGCAATTGCCGGGTTAACTCAGTTGGGTTATCAATTCAACAAACGAGGCGATCAATTACAGATCACGCCCCGCGGTACTGCTCCAAATACAGTGTGTGAATTGTATACGGCGCATAGTGGCACTTTTTCCCGTTTCGTAACCGCCATTGCTGCTTTGGAATCCGTTCCAGTACAAATCAACTGCTCTGATAAAATGGCAACGCGACCAATGATTGAACTGTTTGAGGCGCTAGCAGAATTGAAGGCTGAAGTGAAATCCGAAAATCAGTGCTTACCTGCTCAAATCAAGGGACCTTTAAAAGGTGACCAGTGTCAACTTGATGCCAGTCGCAGTAGTCAGTACTTAAGTGCATTATTAATAGTGGCGCCTTTTCTGCAGAATGGCTTAAAAATCCAGTTGACGGGGGAATTAGTTTCTCGCGCTTATGTAGATATGACTGTCAACTTGATGCAAAAAATGGGGGTTGAAGTCATTGAAGAAGGTAATTGTTTTAGCGTAAAACCTGGCCAGATATACAATGGGATAGATTTTACAATTCCAGGTGATCCTGTTTCTTCTACCTATTTTATGGGGATCGCCGCAATTGCAGGCGGAGAAATCAGGATCCGCCATTTTGATTTTGAATCTGTACAAGGTGAAGCGCGTTTCTATCAAGTCCTAGAACAAATGGGGGTGGCGATCGCGCGTGAAAATAATGATTTGATCGTCAAAAGTGATGGTAATTTGCAAGCAATAGAGGTTGATATGGGCGGAATGCCAGATGCGGTACAAACATTAGCCGCAGTGGCTTGTTTTGCAGAAGGTACCACGCGGATTACAAATATTGCTCACTTAGCGTACAAGGAATCTGATCGGATAAAAGATACCGCACGAGAAATCGCAAAAACTGGTGTTGCGGTAGAAGCAGGGGAGGATTATCTTGAAATTCATGGAAGAGGTCGTGAAGCAGCTAACTTGGTTGCTGCTGAAATAGAAACTCACGAGGACCATCGAATGGCAATGAGTATGGCTTTGCTTGGGACTAAAATCGACGGCATTAAGATCTTAAACGCTGAAGTTGTCGAAAAGTCGTTTCCCACTTACTGGAATTTATTGTCCGCTGTAGGCTTGCAGAGTAGAGAGATTTAACTGCATCTAGTTTTGAAACCAATATGAAAGATTCGGAATTCCAAAGTCTGACATTAGAGCAAGTAAATGAGCAACTTGAGCATCTACTTGAGCGTAAAACTCAACTATTAAAGCTGGAAAAAGAGAAACGAATCAAGTCACAGTGCGAAGTAAGTCGCCGAATTGTGGTTATTGGAGGAAAAGGACTGCTTGGTAAACGGTTTGTGGAAGTGTTTAATCAGGCCGGCCATAAAACTAGCGTACTCGAAAAAGATGACTGGCCTCAATCCGCAGAAATGCTTTCGCAAGCGAATTTGGTTGTTGTCGCAGTCCCAATTCATTTGACCGAGGCCGTTATTGCACAACTAGATAACCTGCCGGAAGATTGTATCCTGGCAGATATCACCAGCGTTAAACAAATGCCTGTACAAAAGATGCTCGAAGTGCATGTTGGCCCTGTTGTTGGAATGCACCCTATGTTCGGTCCAGACGTCGAAGACTTTTGCGATCAGACAGTTGTTGTTTGTGAAGGTCGAGACTCAGAAAAATTCCGTTGGTTAATTGAGTTATTGCAACGACAGAAGGCCAAGTTACACTTCGTATCAGCTTTGGAGCACGACCAAACCATGGCTATTGTTCAAGTACTTAGACACTTTTCAACTGTAGCTTATGGTGTCCATTTAGCTGAGGAAGATGGACGTTTGCAAGACATTCTAGCGATGAGCTCTCCAATTTACAGACTCGAGTTGGCCATGGTTGGGAGATTGTTCGCGCAAAGCCCAGATCTTTATACTGAGATTATATTTTCGAACCCCAAAAACGTTTCTATGATGCGTCGATTTATCAGTCGATTTGAGCATTTGTTAGGGTTGATCGAAAATAAAAATAAAGCGGAGTTTAAAGACGCATTTATGCAAACTCGCGAATGGTTTGGTGAATACGCTAATAAATTCTTAGTAGAGAGTGGACAAATGCTAGCTGCGGCTCATTCAGTTAGTAGCGAGTCAGACGAGTAAACAAAAGATTAACTAACTAGAGTAGTAACAAAGAGAGTAGAAATGGCGGGCGATAGTCTTGGTAAAATTTTTAGAGTAACTAACTGGGGTGAGTCTCATGGGCCTGCCATCGGATGTGTTGTAGAAGGTTGTCCTCCTGGTATGGATTTAAACGAGGCTGATATTCAACCTTTTTTAGATAAGCGCAGACCAGGTCAAAGTAATTTAGTGACTCAACGCAACGAGGCTGACCAAGTTAAAATTCTATCGGGTGTCGTTGATGGAAAAACCACCGGCACTGCAATTAGTTTAATCATTGAGAATAGCAACCAACGTTCAAAAGACTATTCTGAATTTGCCAAACTTTATCGTCCTAGCCATGCAGACTTTACCTACCAACAAAAGTACGGTATTCGAGATGTATCTGGTGGCGGCAGGAGTTCCGCGAGAACAACGGCTTCTAATGTTGCTGCAGGAGCCATTGCACAAAAAATATTGTCACAGTTAGGAGTTGAAGTTGTTTCTTGGGTAGAGTCTGTTGGTGAAATCAATTCAAATCTTGCGACCGAAAAAGTAACCACCGAGCTAGTCGAGAGTAACCCTGTTCGTTGCCCTGACCAGGAAGCAGCAAAGTTAATGGAGCAAAAAATTCTTGAGGTACGTAAGCAAGGTGACACCATTGGAGGTGTAGTTCGCTGCATCGTGCGTAATATGCCTATCGGTTTAGGAGAACCGCTATTTGATAAATTGGAAGCCGATCTTGCTAAGGCAATGCTGTCAATAAATGCAAGTAAAGGTTTTGAAATAGGTTCCGGATTTGCTGGGACCAAAATGTTAGGTAGCAAACACAATGATATCTTCTTTAAGGATGACGATGGAAAAATCAAAACTCACACTAACAATTCCGGCGGGGTGCAAGGTGGCATTTCTAATGGAATGGAGCTGGACTTTAAGGTTGCATTTAAGTCAGTAGCAACCTTGATGCAAAAACAGGCGACTGTCGACTTGCAAGGTAATCCCATTGAGTATCAAGGAAGAGGCCGGCATGATCCGTGTGTGTTACCGCGAGCTGTTCCTATCGTCGATGCTATGACCGCCTTGGTTGTTTGTGATCACTTTTTGCGTAATAAAGTTTACGCATAAAACGAACTTAAAAGTAAATAATCTGTAGTCTCGAAAGAGCATTAGCGTTTTCGAGAGGATTCACTTGGGCTTTGCAAGAATTTGAGCAATCAACTCACCTGAAGGAGCAAATGGTTTTTCGGGACCACGCTTTCTAATAACAACTGCATCAAATGAATAAGGGGAGGAGAGTCGACTCCCCTTATTTTTTCTTGGGTAATTGCAAACCAAGCTGTTCACCACGCCATTTTGCAAAGTACATCCCGCCAAATAAAAACATGCTGGCAAGAACTAACTCTATAATTATCGCCGGCCATTCATTTAAGTTGGTAACCAAGCAAGTAAGTGCATGGCAAATGTAGATCACTGCTAGGAAACCTGACCAGGCGTGAGTATAGGCTTTGCCTTTAACTAAGCCAATAAACGGGAAGATCAAAGGAAATAACCAGAATCCGGTGATAACTTCATTATTAAATTGAGTTGATGGATACCACAATAGATTCCACACAGGGATAAATATGATCAGACCAAAGTATCCGATTAAGGTAATTCTGTGAGCCAACAACATTTGAGGTGTTGGTGGCTCAATTGGTTTTTGTTCACTCATGAATTTCTAAATAATAGTTTGTTAATGCTAGGAGCTTAGTTTATTCGCTATTGAAGCGACACGTTTTCCTTGAGCAATAGCCAAGGCTTTTTCTGAATCACTTATTGGTTGATCGTTTTGTGGCCCGTTCCAATGTGTTACGCCATAGGGTGAGCCGCCGGTTGTGGTATGTAGCAATTCAGTCTCGCTGTAGGGTATACCACAAATCAACATGCCATGGTGTAAAAAAGGGATCATCATTGACAGCAGGGTGGATTCTTGACCTCCGTGCATAGAGCCACTTCCCGTAAAGAAACTAACAGGTTTGCCTGCCAGTTTTCCATTCATCCAAATTTCACTGGTCTGGTCGATAAAATACTTGAGCGGGGCCGCCATATTGCCAAAACGAGTCGGGCTACCAACTACCAGTCCATCGCAAGTTTCCAAGTCGGAGGCTTGAGCATACAAATCCCCTTCAGCGGGAATCTCTGGGTCGGTTGCTTCGCAGTTTGCCGATACTCGCGGTACTGTTCTGAGTACCGCCTCTGCCCCTTGTTCTTCAATTCCGCGTGCAATTAACTTTGCTAACAAGGAGGTCGTACCGCCGGCGGAGTAATAGAGAACTAGGATTTTGGTCATTGAAGTTTCCGTAAAGTTTATGCTGTCACAAGAGGACCCGTCACAAGAATTTTAATTATTTGATCAGGTCAAAAACGTTTTCTGGTGGGCGACCAACAACTGCTTTATCGTCTTTGACTACAATCGGGCGTTCGATAACTTTCGGGTTTGCAACCATTAAATCGATTTGTTGAGCTCGAGATAATGAAGCATTATCTAGTCCCGCTTCTTTATATTCGGCTTCTTTTTTACGCATAACCTCTTGTGGTTCTGCGCCTAGTGCCGAGATCACCTTGTTTAATTCTTGAGCAGTAGGTGGAGTTTTCAAATATTCAATGATTTCAACATCAACGCCTTTCTCATTGAGGATCTCCAATGTTTGACGAGACTTTGAGCAACGAGGGTTATGATAAATTTTGTATTGGGACATTTGTGATTAACCTTTCGCTTAGGTAGTATCTAAAATCAGAAAGTCGTTATTTTAGGATCATCTACCGGTGGAAGAAAGGATTAAATATTTAAAAGCGTTTATTCCCTTCGTTTTCAGGCAATACTCACAAGACCGTTGCTCGTCAATTGCTGCTGAGTTAACGGTGACAAGTTTACTCGCACTGGTCCCGCTAACTTCGGTGATTTTTGCTTTGCTAGCGTTTATACCGAGTTTTCAGGAAATGGGAGAGCAACTTCAAACATTGCTTTTCAAGTACTTTGTGCCAGGTACTGGAGAAACGGTGCAGGGGTATATCAATGAGTTTGTCGGCAAGGCCAGGGGGCTTTCCGGGGTTGGAAGTTTAATGTTGCTGGTGACAGCATTGTTAATGATGCGCACAATTGACAGCAGCTTCAATAAAATTTGGCATGCTAAATCAAACAAGTCATTTTTAAGAACCTTTTTAGTATATTGGGCGGTGCTTACTTTAGGGCCTATTTTGCTTGGTTCCAGTCTATTAATTACGTCTTATTTAAAATCCTTGCCTATAATCTCTGATGTTGTCGAAGAGCATGGCCGTTGGTTTACCTTATGGTTACCGGCTTTGATGGCGGCATTAGCATTTAGCGTTATTTACTATGTAATCCCAAATCGTAGGGTACCAATTAGCCATGCTGTGATTTCGGGAGCAGTAACCGCAGTTTTGTTTGAGGTTGCCAAGTTCTTTTTTGGCGTTTTTGTTACGAGCTTTTCTACTTATCAAATAATTTTTGGTGCGTTAGCTGCTGTACCGTTATTTTTGATCTGGATTTATTTATCATGGGGAATTGTTTTACTCGGTGCTGAATTGTGTCATGGCTTAGAAGCGTTCGAACTATATAGCGAAAGGAATCGTGAGCATCCGTTTATTGAGCTAACAGGTTTGCTTATTTTGCTCTCAGAGTTTCAACATCAAGGTAAGAGTTTAGACGAAGGCCAACTCAAACTTATTTCAAAAAAAGGGAAGCGAGAAGTTAATGTTGAGTGGTTAGAAAAATTAATCGAAGAAGGCATTGTCGTAAAAACTCAAGACCAAGCTTACTGTTTGCAAAAGTCGGCAGAAAAACTAGACTTGCAGATGATCTATCAAGTGAGTGGTAATTGTTATCCGAGTGAGCAGGCAGTGGACGATTCCCAGTTGCCAGAACTAACCAAAAAAGATATTAAGTACTTTGTACAGCGGTTAGAAAAAGCGCTTAGTGGTCACCTGGTAATCGAACATCGTCAAGACTCAACTGTTTAGTCATTTCGTCTTCATCAATATCAATACCAAACTCATCATCAACATCGCCTTTTTCATGAGGTACTGCGGTCCAAGGGATAATATCATGCACTTCATCTTGAACTTCTTCCGCCAATTCATCCCTTAAGTCATAAGTCTGGAAGAAGAATCTTTCGATGCATGGAGTGACCTCAACCTTGACTCTTGGGCGTACTTCAACTGGTTGCTCTAAGCCAAGCATGGCATAAACTCTATCTCCCTGAGAAGAGCCTTTTGAGGTAATTATTGTCGCCGAATTACTACCTTCAATCATGGTATCAGAAATAACAATACCTGGCTGGCCACCTTTTTCATTGCGACCTTGATAAAGTATTAGACGAACAGGGCTGTACTTACCTTCAACGTATTTAAGCCCCAGCATCGTACCGTTGTGCTTATCGCCAGTGTGCCAACGACAAACCGCTAAACGCCAATGAGGAGCAGGTTTGCCGTCCATGTACTCTCTGATAAGCGCTATGTCACCAAGTGTTATTTTGGGGATCATATACTGGCGCGAACAAAGCCCGATGCCGCCGCTGCTTACATTTATCGCGTCCCAGGTTAGGTGTTCTGGCTGCTTAATGGAAGTAACGGTTTTAATCTCATCAAAAGTAAGCGCAGTCCTACCACTTTGCTGTGCTCTGCCAATTACGCGACATACGTCAGCTAAACCCCAAACTACGTCGACTTTAGTGACAATAGGGTAACGTCTAGAGCTTCTTTCGACCCTTGCTCGCCAATGATTGCTAAGATGCTCCCACAGGTATTTAGCTGAGGTTTTGCTTATTGAACGGTGGAATGAGTTTTCAGGAATTTTGCCATCTTGTTCGTATTTCTCCAGATCGTATTTCATCTGGCGTATAAGGTCATTGGTCAATAACAAGCGTATTTTGGGATCCTCCGGATCATCAAGTTCACTAGTAACAAAGTTAGGTTTGTTTTCACTAGTTACATCGATAATGAAGCACTCTTCTTTGCGAAAGTCGTCAGGATCTTCCGAAATTCTTGATAAATGTATCCAGTTTTGCAGGTAATAGAATATCTGCCAATGTTCGCTTTTATCTAAATGGTATGGGTCTGCTAAAGCAATTAAGCAATTTCGAATATAGTTTTGCTCGACTGTAGCGAGACAGTTAGTGTCTGGATTTGGCGCCACATCCATATGTTCCACTTCTTCTTTTCCAGCATGGGCATACAAAGCGTTTATTTCGCGCCAAAGGTAAATTGGAACAGGGGTATAAAGCTCATATTGCTCGATCAGCATGATTCCTAAATAGTGAATAGCATGAGCGGTCGCCTTAGCCTTAATTTTGTTTTTACTCCAAAAAGTACGTTTGTGTTGGCTATCATTTACGACTATTTTGTGTGCGTAAGCCATTTCGCGGGTCAGATTATGTAAGCGCTCAAGGTTCTCATTATCCTGACCGGAAACTGTTGTGATGATTTTTTTTGGTCTGAAGTAATCGTGGATTAAACGGTAAGTAGAGTCGAATAAAGAGACTAGCTCTGCTCGTTGCTTATAGGGAAGCTCAGTTCTGTTAAGACTCGAAATAGCACGGGTTATTTCGGGTAGAGTTTTAGACATATCAGCAAGCGGCAGAGACTTCAGCCAAGTTTGCAACTTGCCCGGATCCGTTTCTACTAATATGTGTTGTCCTTCTTGTTGTGAAGGAATGGTTAATCTAAGGCTATCCATGTTTTGATTACTACTCTTTACCTATAATCTAACTGTAAACTTTCCCAGCTGTTAAATTTTGATTGTATAAATACTGTGTTTAATACCGACACTAATATTTATAGATAACTATTCAGGCTATCTATCATTGAAGGTAAATTTCTCAATAAAGGAAATCAGCAAGTGCTTTTTATCTTGTTTTCCTTTATTTTCCTACTTATGCTGTCGACCCGATTGATTAATAGTACTTAACTTTGATTATTAAGACGAACTTTATAGCCTGTAAATTAACATGTTAACTGTATAAACTTGGCCGTTTCTTAAATCAAGTTGTTTTTGTAGTCAATATCCTCGCTATGCACCGAGAACTCGAACTTTTCATTCAAAATCAAGATGATAAACAAGGGAAATATTACCAACTTAATGAAAACTATAGCATATTTCTTACGTACAATTCTAATATCCTTATGTATATTACTCGTATCATGTTCCCAAAATGGGGAGTTTCGTTTACTTGACGGAAATTTGAGTCCATTAGATGATTT
>JAPHTP010000036.1 GCA_026196875.1 Kangiellaceae bacterium | reverse complement strand
ACGATTGCAGTCGGTTCTTAGAAGTACCGACAACTTAGCCAGGTTAAGCGGTGATGAATTTGCAATTATTATCGAGCGTATTTCTGATGCCCGGGATGTCGAACCGACATTAGAACGCTTAATTAACCAGTTAAACAGCCCTTTTGAATTAGCCAATCAAGGAGTAACCACGTCGGTTAGTATAGGTGTCGCTCTCTACCCAGATAACGGAGAGAGACCATCAAGCCTTTTAAAACATGCTGACATAGCTATGTACCAAGCCAAAAGAATGGGTAAAAAACAATACTGTTTTTTTCACCCAGACATGAACGAGCTTCTGGCAAAACGAATCGATATGGAGCAAGAACTTAAACAAGCAATTAGCGAGAATCAATTTCAAGCCTATTATCAACCGCGGGCTTGCGTGGTGTCAGATAAAATTAAGGGATTTGAAGCGCTGATCCGTTGGTTTCATCCCGAAAAAGGAATGGTTTCGCCGGCCGAATTCATACCTATTGCTGAAGAAACCGGGCAGATCTTGGAGATTGGCGACATCATCTTAGACGCTGCGTGCAAACAAGCTGCTAGCTGGGTGAAAGCGGGATGGAAAGGAAGGATTTCTGTCAATATCGCTGCGCTTCAATTCCAGCAAACCGACTTAGTGAAAGTTGTACAGACCGCATTGGCCAAAGCAAATTTAGATTCTTCTTACCTTGAATTAGAGATAACAGAGGGAACTCTAATTAAAAATATTGAGCACACCAGAAGCATGCTGCTTAGGTTAAAAGAAATTGGAATTAAGATTGCTCTTGATGACTTTGGAACAGGTTACTCTTCACTTTCATATTTGCAGCAACTACCAATTGACATACTAAAAATCGACCGCTCTTTCATTATAGAAATTAGTCATTCAACTAAAGCAGCTCAGCTTTCCAAAGCGATTATTAATATGGCCCATAGTTTAGGGTTAGAAGTTGTGGCAGAAGGCATTGAAGAACATTCACAACTAGAGTTCTTGAGACAATCCGGGTGTGAAGAGTATCAAGGCTTCCTATTTGGTAAGCCAATGCCGGCTAGTGAGATCAATTTTGATTAATATTTAGCTTTGAAAACTCTAAAAATAAATCAAAAGCTCTCGGGCTATTTGGCGAAAATGTTGACCAACCTCGTCAAATAAAGTGGCCCTATTTAAGAGCACATATTCTCGCCGACGAAAAATAATTTTCGTCATATTACAAACGATTTAAACCGTTTAGTGCAGCAACCCTATAAGCTTCTGCCATAGTGGGATAATTAAAAGTATGGGTTGCAAAATACTCGATAGTATTTCCGCCATCTTTTTGCGCCATTATTGCCTGGCCTATATGAAGAATTTCTGCTGCTTGATCGCCAAAACAGTGAATGCCGAGAAGCTGCAATGTTTCTCGATGAAATAACAATTTCAAAACGCCGACATCCTCTCCAGTAATCTGAGCACGAGCGGTATCCTTAAAATAGGCTTTGCCTACTTCGTAAGGGATCTTAGCCGATGTCAATTCACTTTCCGTTTTACCAACGCTGCTAATTTCTGGAATGGTATAAATCCCCGTTGGAATATCTTCAATCAGTAAAGGATGCTCTTTATCAACAATGCGAGAAGATGCACATCTTCCTTGATCATAAGAGGCACTCGCAAGAGCTGGAGCACCAATGACATCTCCAACCGCGTAAACCCCCTTGGTCTTAGTTCGATAGAACTCGTTAACCTCAAGTTGGCCCCGACTATTTGCTTCGAGATCGATTGCTTTTAAATTAAGTGACTCGGTATTGCCTGCCCTACCATTGGCCCACAGAAAAATATCTGACTTTAAAAGTTTACCGCTTTGTAATTTAATCACTACCTTATCATCAAAGGTTTCGAGAGATTCAAATTTTTCATTATGCCTGATCAGCACACCTAGACTTCTTAAGTGATAGCTTAGCGCGTCTGAAATCTCATCATCCATATAGCTCAATAATCTTTCACCCGGATTGACTAAATCTACTTTGCAACCAAGTCCATTAAAAATAGATGCGTACTCGCTACCTATTACACCAGCGCCATAAATAACAACCCTTTTTGGCGTATCTTCTAAGGTTAATATTTTATCCGAGTCAAAAACTCTTGGATGTTCAAAATTTACATCGGCAGGCCTATAAGGTCGAGAACCAGTCGCAATAATAAATTTTTCGGCTTTAAGGCGGAAGTCTCCCTCCTCTTCACTTGCTACCTTGATAGTACTTTTGTCAATAAAGCTCGCATAGCCATGATAAAGCTGCACGTCATTTCTACTATAGAAACGACTGCGCATGTGCACCTGTTTTTTTATCACATCATCGACGGATTGCATTACTTGCTGAAATGACAGTTGCTTAGGTTCACTTATCGCCCTGAACAAAGGGTTACGGTTAAACTTCATCATCGAGTGAACTGAATGGCGCAAAGTCTTCGAAGGAATTGTTCCTTGGTGCGTACAATTGCCGCCCACCACTTTACGTGCATCTACTATCGCAACACTCAATCCATGTTTGCGAGCGTTTATTGCTGCGCTTTCACCGGCAGGTCCAGAGCCAATGATAACCAGATCGAATTTTTCATTGTTCATTATTCATACTACTTAGGCAGTGCAAGCTAATTATTGGAGTTCTTGCTGGTTTCTCTGAGATATTCGGCGCGTATTATCGGTAAAACTACGTTTAGAATCTAGAGTTATAGTTCAAAATTACAAATTATTTTTACGCCGTACTGATTTTTATTGCAATAGACTAATAGGATTTCAAACCAAAGTTTGCTTATAAAACCGGGTAATAAAAAAGGCGACTTTTGTCGCCTTTCACTTCTCATCTGTTGTATCTAAAATCGAGCTTATTTTGACGCCTTATACTCATCAAGAAAAGACTGCAAATATTTATACTCAGAAGTTAGCTCGCCCTTATACACAATGACCGCTCTTGCTAATTCAGGAATAAGCCCACATTCCTCAAAGGATTTAGTCAGGTCTACCGCCATTAAGTTTTCCATATATCCTTTCAAAATGCCTGAGAAGTGTTTTGACGCGTCCAAAGACAATTCACAAGGTAAATTATCTATCGACATTACAGTAATTCCGTCTGCGACCACACCATCTGCAGAAATTTTGGAGTCAACGTTATAAGTAAATGCCGGAGTATCAATATCAGACGCCTTGGTAGTACACTCTAATGAACCATTAATATCGCAGCTGATGTCACCGACTACTAGTGGAAGGCTTGCTTTATTCGCTTCCATTCTAGCTTGATCCATATGCTTTGGATATTTCTCTGTCCAATAGGGAGTTTGAAGTAAAATCGAAAACTTTCCTAATAATTGATCAAAAGTGCTTTCGTATTTATCGACGCCATGTTCCACAAAATCATCCATATCGAATGCTTCACCATCGATACGCGCATTTATATGCCGGCTGCTCGCGACCGCATACCAACTTCCGCCTGGAGCATCACCCGCGAGTAAATCATCGATGCTAATTTGTGGTAATCCCAACCATTGACATACTTCTTCGCTCCCCTTACCCACATTCCCTGTTCCTACTATCAGAACTTGTACCGGAACCCCGGAATTAACATCAACGCTAGCAAAATGCTCTTTGACCTTGTCGATGCAACCATATTGCCAGGTCTGTTTAACCTCAGTTAAGCAGCTTGCTTCTTTTCTTGCGGCATATTTTTCTCCGGCGACAAAGAAACTGTCTATAGCACCGGCAATTCCCGCGAAACGACCAAAAGCAATTGTTCGTTTGCCTGTATCATCAACAATTGGCTCATAATCAAGTAGCGTAGCCTTTTGGTCGATAAACTTTTGGAGCAATCCCATATTGTAGTCTTGGCCTTTGATAGTGTGGGAAAATGCTAGATGTACCTGATTAGCTTGAATCGAGCTTACTGGCGGCTCCTTTATACCAATCACAAACTCTCCCTTTTCAGGGCAACCTTGAAGTGAAACGCCGGCTGATTCATATTCAGTGTCTGAATAAACTCGAATCGGGCTGGGTTCAACGCTGACCGGGAAACCTTTTTCTACCAGTTCAGCAGCATCTGACGGGATTAAAGCAGTACGCTTTTCCCAGTCATTTTTGTGCTCTTTCCTAATAACAGTGTTTAACATATTTAGACCTTATTTTTTGCGATGATACTTTTTACATCGACTTTTTCAGGAGTAGCCGTTTTATGACTTTCCCCCTTTCCTGTGTACAACTGACCCTTCTCACCAATCACAAATGGCTCTTCATTCTTGTTGCCAACATGTTTAGCATCCCAGAGCATTACAGCTTGCATTGCTGACTCGACTTGTTCTGATGTCAGCTTGGTCCCGTCTTCCCATTTGCCCAACTCGATAGCTGTTTTTAACTTAGCAACAATTTCGGGGGTTAGGTTGGCAACGGTTTGAGAATAGTCCACTGAAGTTCTCCGAATAAACGAATGATTTGTGTATCAGATTAAGGATAGTACTGATCGCTATTGTATAGCTGGTTTTGCGTCAGCCGCGGAATTATAGGAAATTCCAATATTCCAAGCAATTATAGGCACTAATTTAGTGCCTGGTCGGCTGACCTGAGTTAAGATAATTTGTTGATTTGTTTAAAAAATAAGCATTTCTAAGCCAAATTGTGAATTTTCCCATCAAATTCATTCTAAAAATTGAAGCTTAAAATAATAATTGCTATAGTTCAGCTACTGGTAAACCTTATGACTCCCAATAACTTAGCTAACTTCATAAGCTAACGATAGATTGGTTGAAAAATAAGCCGCCAATTGGTCTAAACTTAAGATCGACTGCCAAGGATTGATTTATACAGAATTACAGTACATTTCAATTGCTCTGGAAAAGCGAATTTAGATCAAAAAGTTAAAGAGACCGGCAACAGATGAAGTAAAAATTCATACTTCAGTCATATATGCCTGTCTTTGGAAAGAATATTAAGGCGCTGTTTGTTAAACAGCGAGTTAGATTAAGTAAGATACTGTCAAAAAAGTATCTTTTTAGAATTAGGCGAAGGCCAAGCAACAGAAAAAGAATTTTAGGTCGTAAGACCTGCAATAGTATTAGTAAGACAATGGGCTACAGATTTTGTAGCGATAGATAAGCAAACTGATATAAGTAAATTGAGCATTTCAATTGTCCGGCCTTATGGCTAGCGATCTCGAAAAAATCTAGTCAAACTCATGCCCGACAATAACTTATTGAAAATAAAGCTAATTTTAGCTAAGACACCGATAGTGTGGCTATTTCATTTATGCTAAAAAGCTAAAAATAACAATAACTTGCAGATTATATTAAGCTTATTTTTTATAGCTTCCTACTAGTAAAATTACAGGCGATCCAAACCTTTCTCTAAAGCCTCTCCTTTGCCTCGTTTGATAACGAGAGAATTAAAATATGAAACGTATGTTAATCAATGCGACTCAACCTGAAGAAGTACGCGTTGCATTAGTAGATGGACAAAAACTATATGATTTGGACATCGAGCTCGTCGGCCGAGAGCAAAAAAAGGCAAACATCTATAAAGGAAAAGTTACTAGAGTAGAGCCAAGCTTAGAAGCAGCGTTTGTTGATTACGGCGCAGAAAGACATGGCTTCCTTCCCTTAAAAGAAATTTCTAGAGAATATTTTGTCGAGAAGAACTTCCGTGGTCGTCCAAATATTAAGGATGCCATCGCTGAAGGTCAGGAAGTAATTATCCAAATCGACAAAGAAGAACGCGGTAACAAAGGAGCAGCACTGACTACCTTTATCAGTTTAGCAGGCTGTTATCTCGTGCTTATGCCTAATAATCCTCGAGCAGGTGGGATCTCTCGCCGAATTGAAGGTGAAGAGCGTGAAGAATTAAGAAATGCAATGCGTAACATTCACACGCCTAAAGGTATGGGATGCATAGTTCGAACCGCGGGTGTTGGTCGGAATGCTGAAGAACTAGAATGGGATATGGCGGTACTGCAAAATTTGTGGTCCGCTATCAAAAAAGCAGCTGCGGATCGCCCTGCTCCATTCTTAATTCATCAAGAAAGTGACGTAATCATTCGTTCGCTGAGGGACTACCTTAGATCAGACATTGGCGAGATTATTGTTGATAAGAAAGAAGTTTTCGAAAAAGTTAAGCGCCAGATTGAGTTTATTCGTCCTACTTTTGCAAATCGAGTAAAGCTAAACGAAGATCGAGAAATCCCATTATTTAATCGTTACCAAATTGAATCTCAGATTGAAACTGCTTATCAAAGAGAAGTTCGGTTACCATCCGGTGGTTCTATTGTAATCGACCCTACCGAAGCACTTGTATCTATCGACATCAACTCTTCCCGTGCAACTAAGGGCGCGGATATTGAAGAAACAGCGTTGCAAACCAATAAAGAAGCAGCTCAGGAGATTGCGCGACAATTAAGACTGCGCGATATGGGGGGCTTAATTGTCATCGATTTTATTGACATGTCACCGGTAAAAAATCAACGCGAAGTTGAGTCAGTTTTAAAAGAAGCATTAACGCGTGACAGAGCACGAGTCCAAGTTGGAAAGATTTCTCGCTTCGGTTTATTAGAAATGTCACGTCAGCGGCTTAAACCTTCACTTGGTGAATCTGCTCACAACGTTTGTCCTCGTTGTAGTGGTACCGGCGCTGTTCGTGGTGTTGAATCTCTAGCCTTGTCAATTATGAGGTTGCTTGAAGAAGAAGCCACTAAAGACTCAACTACTTCCGTTCAAGCGCAATTGCCGGTGGAAGTCGCAACCTTCTTACTCAACGAAAAACGTAAGATCATTCATGCGATAGAAAAAAGACAGAAAGTCCAAATTTTTATTATTCCTAACCCATACATGGATACGCCGAATTATGAAATCGTGCGCATGCGTGGTAGCGAGAAGTTAGAAACAGCGACTTATAAAGTACCTGTGCAACCAGAATTAGAGATAACCACGCCAGTTGTTGAAGCTCAAGCTGCACCTAGCGTCGAACAGGCAGCTGTCTCTGCCGAGAGTTATATTAAACAGGCGGCTCCTGTACATGTTAAAAAAGAAGAGAGCAAACCTGGTTTGTTTGTAAGGCTATGGCAAGCTCTCTTTGGAAAAGAAGAGGAAAAGAAAAAGCACCACAAGCGAAGTAATCGTAATCGACGCGGTGGTCGTTATGACAAGAACCGCCAGCGTAACCAGAGACGAGGCAAGCAACAAAATAGAAACAAATCACAAAAAGATGATCAGAAGCCATCTTCAACTTCGCAACAAGCTGAGAACAGAAATAAGAACAAACAACGAGACGATCGTCGTAAAAAGCAGCAAACCAATAAATCTCAGGATAATCGCAAAGATCAAAAGCAGGAGCAGCGCAAGAAGCAGCAAGATCGTCCAGTTAGGCAGTCTAGAGAAGACAGACAAAAGGTGCAAACTGAGGCTAGGCAAAAGAATCAACATGAGAGCAAATCGAAACCTCGTCATGAGAAAAAGCCTAAACCTCAGCCTACAAAGAAGCAAGACAACGACGCGGTAAATTATCAAAGCGTCGCCGGTCAATCTGAAGCAAAAGTTGTAGATGCCAAGCCGGTTGTGGAAGCGAAAACGATTAATCAGTTTGTGAACGAAAATAATCACCAAGCTGAAACAAAAGTTAGTGAAGCGGCTAATACTGTTTCAGATAAAGAGTCGCCACGACAAAAAGAGTCAGGTTCAAACGAAATTTTTAAAGAAACGGAAAAAAGCATAGCATCCGCTAAGCCAAGCCAAGAAAATGCTAAAGCAGATAATGTTTCTAATGAAACTAATGAACATGAAATTACGCCTTCTGATGAGAAAGCAGCTGTTGAGACAGACAATCAAAATGCTACAGTATCTGAAGCTGAAACAAGCTCAATAAAGCCCTCTTCAGGCAGCACACAAGAGGACAAAAGTGACAACTCAGGGCAAGAGATTGACCAATCAATGGATAAGGCTCAACCTGTAAGCGCCGTTGCCGAAATGAAGCCACTAAATAAGACGGCACAGGTCATAGAATTAAAATCTTATGCGCCAGCTACAAAGCCTAAACCTGCTGAAGATCTCCCTGCGATTTCGATGAAAATTGAGTATCCAACGTTTGAAGATGGCGTGAGTGTTACTCAAGACGTAGTTGAATCAGAAGGTCAAAATAAAAGCTATGCTCCTATGACAAAACCTCAGGCAGAGTAATATTCAGTTTAGAGTTCAACTAAAAAAGCCTCTTACCAAAGAGGCTTTTTTTATCATCGAATAGAAATCTGAAAAATAGAGAACCGTTCGTTACTAGTTTTTCTTACTGTGGATTTGTTCAACTAAGCCATTTGATGCATCTTCAATCAGATCAATTACCAGGTCGAATCCTTTTGCCCCACCGTAGTATGGATCAGGAACTTCTTCGTACTCCGATTGCTTCGAATAATCCAAAAAAAGTTTTATTTTGTCGAAATGATGGTCTTTGCCTGCCTGCGCAGCTTGCGTTCTTAGATTGCTATAGTTGTCTCTATCCATAGCAATGACTAAATCAAACTCATCAAAATCTTCATTTCTTACCTGCCTCGAGATTATTCTAGATAAATCATACCCTCGATTCTTTGCAGCACGTATGGCGCGCGAATCAGCGTGTTCTCCAGCGTGATATCCGATTGTGCCAGCGGAGTCGATATATAAATCTATATGCGCGAGTCTTTGATCGGCAATAGATTTAAACACCCCTTCTGCGGTAGGCGAACGGCAGATATTTCCCATGCAAACAAATAGAATTGAATAAGTCATAATATATTTAAACTCAAATGGTTAGCTTGCTTTTTAGACGTCTATATTAACAGCAAAATTAGCCACTTAAAATAGAATAAAACTTAGCAGAGTCAGTCTTTAAGCGTTATAATTCAGTCATATTTTTTGATGCTGTTTTAGGCGTATTAACGAGGAGAATACTCAATGCCAGGCTTTGAGATCTTTGGTGAAGAAGAGAAAAAAGAAATTGCTGACGTCATGGATAACGGATTTATCTTCCGTTACAACTTTGATCCTGTACGCAATGGTCGCTGGAAAGCAAAAGAAATGGAAGCCTTGCTTTGTGAAAAAATGGGTGCAAAACATGCACATCTATTATCAAGCGGAACCGCTGCACTCCAAACGGCACTCGCTGCCGCAGGTGTCGGTGCGGGAGATGAGGTAATCGTTCCTCCATTTACTTTTGTTGCTTCAATAGAGGCGATAATAATGGCAGGAGCCGTTCCTGTATTTGCTGAAATAGACGAAACGCTTTGCCTATCCCCGGAAGGAATAGAAGCCGCAATCACTCCAAAGACAAAAGCAGTTAATGTTGTACATATGTGCGGTTCGATGGCCAAACTCGATGAAATTAAAGCGATTTGCGAAAAACACAGTATTGTACTTCTAGAAGACGCTTGCCAAGCAGTTGGAGGAAGCTATAAAGGCCAAGCTTTAGGCTCGATTGGAGACGTAGGCTGCTTCTCATTCGATTCTGTTAAAACGATTACTTGCGGCGAAGGTGGGGCCGTAATTACCAACCAAGAATCTATCTATAAGAATTCTCATATGTTTACCGATCATGGGCATGACCATGTAGGTAGTGATCGTGGCGCAGAGTCTCACCCGATTATGGGGTTAAACTTCAGGATTTCAGAGTTAAACGCTGCACTAGGCTTAGCCCAGTTGAGAAAACTAGATGACATTATTGCAACCCAGCGTAAAAATAAAACTGCGATTAAAGAAGCAATGTCCTCTATAGAGGAAGTTAGCTTTAGAGAGATCCCAGATCCTGAAGGAGATTCCGCAGGATTCTTAACGTTTATGCTTTCCTCTGAAGAAAGAACAGTTGAGGTAAATAAAAAGCTTGCAGAGAATGGCGTCGATGGCTGTTTTTATTGGTACATTAACAATTGGCATTATTTAAAAAACTGGCAGCATATTCAAAATCTAGAGTCCCCTGCTCGCTTACCCATTCACTTAATTGAAGACCGCCCTGATTACACTAAAGTAGAAGTACCGAAATCAGACGATATTATGTCTCGAACTATTTCTATGTTAATCAAACTATCCTGGACCGAAGAAGAAATTGCTCAGCGCATAGAAAATATTAAGCGTGCTTTTTCTTAATTTAATAGGAGACACTACCAATGAGTTTTAAGAATTTTAAAGTTGTTCCTCAATTGATTTTTGGTCGAGGTTCATTTGCTCAGCTAGACGAAGTGTTAGCAAATGAAAGAAAAAATGATGACGATTTTGTTGTATATGTAGTTGACCAAGTTCATCAAGGTAAAGAACTGGAAAATAGAATTCCAAAGAAAGATCAGGACTTAATTCTGTGGGTGTTTGTGGATGATGAAGAACCAACTACTAAACAGGTAGATGACCTAACAGCTCAAGTGCAAGCACATTCGACTAAAAATCCTGTCAGCGTGATTGGTTTAGGTGGCGGTTCCGCAATGGACTTAGCCAAAGCTGTTTCATTGATGCTGACTAACCCGGGCGGCTCAGCCAAGTATCAAGGCTGGGATTTAATTGAAAATCCATCAGTACATCATATCGGAATTCCAACGATTTCTGGCACCGGCGCTGAAGCGTCACGTACTGCAGTTCTTTGTGGCCCGGAAAGAAAGCTAGGGTTAAATTCTGACTACACCGTATTTGACCAGATCATTATGGATCCGGAATTAATTGCTGGCGTTCCTACCGATCAATGGTTCTACACTGGCATGGATTGCTACATCCATTGCATCGAGTCTCTAGAAGGTACTTATTTAAATGAGTTTTCCAAGGCATACGGTGAAAAATCACTCGAATTATGCCGCCAGGTTTTCCTGGAAGATCATCCAGAAAAAGACGACAAACTAATGATGGCATCCTTCATGGGTGGAATGAGCATTGCCTATAGCCAGGTCGGCGCATGTCACGCGGTGTCTTATGGCTTGGGTTACGTTCTTGGTTATCATCATGGAATAGGTAACTGTATCGCGTTTGATGTTTTAGAAGATTTTTACCCTGAAGGTGTCGCTGAGTTTAGGACTATGCTGAAGAAACACAATGTAACTCTCCCTAAAAACATCTGCAAAGATTTACCTGATGAAACTATCCAACGCATGGTTAAAGTTGCTAAAAGCATGGGGCCACTTTGGCATAATGTCTATGGCGACGGATGGGAAGAAAAAGTTACTGACGAAATGCTAACCGACTTATATCGTCGAATTTAGGCGTCTACTAAAAGCTCCAGATAATTTCTAGCAATATTTCTGGAGCCAATACCCTTGAGAATTTTTCACCTTTTAGGAAATATTAATGAGCGTCACATTGTTAATTCCAGCTCGATACGGCTCACAGCGCTTTGCGGGTAAACCCCTAGCTCTAATTGCTGGTAAACCGATGATTCAACATGTATACGAAAAAGCTTCGGCGGCGAAGGGAATTGATGCTGTTTATGTCGCTACCGATGACGAGCGAATTTCGGATGCTGTCGATTCCTTCGGCGGTAAGTTCATTATGACTAGCCCTGACGCAGAATCCGGTACTGATCGAATAGAAGACGCGGCTAACCAACTAGGGTTAAAAGAAGATGACCTGCTAATTAATTTGCAGGGAGACCAGCCCTTAATCAACCCTGAAACGATTGAACAAATAGTGAATTTGTTTAACAGAGAAAATGTTGACTTTGAAATGGCCACTCTCGGTTACGAAATTACCGAAGAATCTGAATTAGACGATCCTAAACATGTGAAAATGGTTTTTGATAATGAAGGTTATGCACTCTATTTTTCGCGTGCAAGGATCCCATTTGGAAGAGATACAGACGAATATCCCGTTTTTAAGCATTTAGGTATTTACGCATATACCAAGCGGTTTGTTTCACTATTTGCGAGTTTACCCGTAGGTAGATTAGAAAACTTGGAAAAACTAGAACAACTAAGAGCTCTGGAAAACGGCCTTAAGATAATGACCGCTATTTCTCCTTTTGATTCACCGGAAGTTGACACTCAAGAAGATATTCAGTTGTGTGAAAAAGTACTAAAAAACAGTTAATTTTTTACACTAAGAGAAGCTGGCAGTTAATACACTTGCCAGCAAGTACCCTTACCTATTTTTACAAAGCTCTTCCATCTCCTCAGAGCCTATACTCTTACCCTCTTCCGGGAGCATCACAGGAATCTCATCATCGATAGGAAAAACGGTGCGGTCAAAACGGCACAATAAAACGTTTTCCTTTTTAATAAATTCAAGTTTCCCGTTGCACATTGGGCACACGAGTATATCCATTAATTTATTATCCACTTTTTGTATTATCCCCGTTTTTATTATCTATCGTTTGACTCTAAATCTTTGTTAAGCTTTAGCTTGTTGACGATATTGTCGACTATTGCTGGAGCTATTCGAATATCTACTTTCAAGTAGTACCAATTGTCTTTAGCAAATCCTTCACACTTAACAGCATCCTTTTCAGTCATAACGATAATATCACTTTCAATATTGTCGAAATCACTAACCGCGTAGCTATGATGATCGTCAAAGATATGTTCTGAAAAATTGCTGCAGTGTTCATCTAGTGTTTGAAAAAAACGTTGGGGATTACCAATTCCAGCAACCGCAGCAACGCTATTTTCTTTTAGATTAACCAATGATACATTTTGACCTGACTTTAAATGAATAAGTCCACTGGTAACAATTTGACTTTGTAAATAGTCAATTCCCATTTTACCCAAAGAACTACTTTTACTCCGTGCGCTATTCACTACAACTAAGTCGACCTGTTTAATTCTCGAAACGGGTTCGCGCAGCGGCCCAAAAGGAAGCATGAGACGATTGCCAAATTCACGATTACCGTCAACTAACAAAATTTCGTAGTCTCGATCAAGTTTATAGTGTTGTAAGCCATCATCACTAATAATTAGATCAAGCGAATGTTTCTCTAATAACAACTTTACCGCTTTAGAACGGTTCGCCCCAATAACCAATGGCGCTTCGACTAGTCGAGACTGCATAAACGCTTCATCGCCAATATAGTCTACTGAGTCATCGGTTGATACATAGTGAACTTGCTCGCCGATTTGTGATTTATACCCTCTACTTACTATGCCTACTTTTAGGCCTCGCTTAATAAGAGAGTTCACTAAATAGGTAATGAGCGGTGTTTTGCCGGTTCCACCTACTGTAATATTGCCGACAATTACGACGGGCACCGGGGAACGATAAGACCTTGAAACCTTTGCTTTATATAAAGCCCTTTTTAATCTTGCTATTAAGGAAATTAAAAAACTCAACGGCCAGAGCAACCATTTAAATGGTGTACTTGAGTACCAAAAATTTTCTAACTTATTAGCTGTAGACATTGCGATTAATTTTTTAATTTACTTCCCAGTTAATCATTGATTACTCATTGTCTGAAAACTCAATGGCTTGAAGCTTAGCGTAAATTCCATTTGTTTCAACTAATGAGCTATGCGTCCCTCTCTCGACTACTCTTCCATCTTGCATCACAATTATTTGATCCGCATTTTCTATAGTCGATAGCCTATGCGCGATAACGAAAGTTGTTCGATTTTCAGTTAATGCATCTAACGCAGCTTGAATATGCCTTTCCGACTCAGTATCTAATGCAGAAGTTGCTTCGTCTAAAATTATAATTGGAGAATCTTTATAAATAGCTCTAGCAATTGCCAATCTTTGTCTTTGGCCACCAGAAAGCCTAGAACCATTCTCTCCAATGACTCTATCAAATCCTTCAGGCTCTTTTTCAATAAATTCCAATGCGTGTGCCTTGCGAGCAGCCTCTAGCAATCTTTCCTGATCAATAGTATCTTCGGCATAAGCAATATTCGCAGCGACCGTATCATTGAACAAAACAACCTGTTGCGAAACGTAAGCAATATTTTGCCTTAAACTTGACAATGTCAAAGAGTCAATTTCATTATCATCAAAATATATGGCGCCCGAATTCTTTGTATAAAACCTAAGAAGTAAATTTGTAAGAGTCGACTTACCACTTCCTGACTTACCAACTAAAGCGATCGTTTGCCCCCGGTTAACAGAAAATGAAACATCATCAATTACGTTCGACTTGGCATCCTCATACCGAAAAGAAACCTTATCAAAGATTATTTTCTTAGGTGCCACTTCTAGTGCTTTATCGCCCAAGTCTTTTTCTTTTTCGCCATCTAAAACTTCAAATATACTTTCAGCTGCTGCAATTCCCTGCTGCAATACCACGTTAACATTAGAAATAATTTTTAGTGGTTTAAGAATAAACATCATTATTAACATCATGGCGACGAACTCGCCGGGTGTTAATGTTTGATTTTCGATCTCAATAGCAGAATAATAAATGACTCCTGCGATTGCAAAAGCGGCTATCCATTGGATTAATGGAACACTCACCGCCTTTGCCAGGGTAAGCTTTAGCTGTTGTCTGCGGTTTGATTCTGCAACTTTTTTGAATCGTTCTTGCTCATATGATTCTCCGCCAAAAGTCTTAACAACCTTATAGCCTTCGACAATTTCCTGAGTGGTTTGCGTAACCCCCCCCATGGCATTTTGAATATTTTGACTGACTTTTTTAAAACGCTTGCTTGCAATCGCAACTAGCACGGCGATAAAGGGAACTGAAAGAAAGAATATTGCAGCTAAGCGCCAGTTGGTATAAAACATAAAACCAATTGCACCGATCACTGAACCACCTTCTCTTACCATCTTAGTGATTGCATCGGAGCTTGCGTTGGCTACCTGCTGAGTATTGAAAGTTACTTTTGAGATGAGCTCGCCGGTTGGATTTTTATCGAAAAAGTAACTGGACAAAGAAATGTAACTATTAATCAACTGTTCCCGCAATTTTCTAACGACTGTTTGGCCGACTAAATCCATAGTATACACAGCAATTACCGAAGCGATACCTCTCACAAAAATGATCCCAATGATCACGATAGGCGCTAATTTAAGGATTTCAATTTCACCAGCCAAAAGTCCTTCATCAGTTAAAACTTTTGTTAAAGAGATAAAATAGATATCCATTGCTGCATAGATTAGGTTTGCTATCACCGCAACAATAAATGGCATTTTCAGTTGTTTAGTGTAACCGAGGAGCCGTCTATAAGTTGTAGGACGATCTACAGGAAGCTTACTACTCATCTTTACTCTTTTGTGTAGCCATCTTCAAATTTGTTACGCCTAATTGTGATGCTGCGTCCATCGCAATTACCACTGATTGATAAGGCGTGTTTTTATCAGCACTAATAATCACGGGCACTTCAGCGTTGTCGTTAATCATTGGTCCAATTGCTTTCTTGAGCGTATCAATTTGAGAATTTACTAAGCCTTTGCCATTTACGAAGAAACGGCCTTCCCTATCCACAGAGATCTCAATAGATTCAGGTTCACTTTGCATCTTTTCTACATCTGCTTTTGGAAGCTCAAGCTTAATCTGAGTTTCCCTTGTAAAGGTAGTCGATACCATGAAGAAAATGAGTAATAAAAATACTACATCGATCAATGGGGTCAGATTGATAGCAACATCTTGTTTCTTTTTACGATAAAACACGCTACCTATCCTTTCAGAGTTTCTCTTTCACCGTGGAGAACTTCTACCATTTTTAAGGCTTCTTGTTCCATCTCGGTAACCAACTCTTCCACTCTTCTCTCATAATGACGATGAAAAATAAGCGCAGGGATACCGATTGTTAATCCTGTCGCGGTAGTGATCAAAGCTTCTGAGATACCGCCAGAAAGAGCGTTAGCGTCTCCTGTACCCTGTAAAGTAATTACGGTGAAAACGTCTATCATGCCGACTACGGTACCAAGCAATCCTAGTAATGGAGTGATTTGTGCAATAGTCCCGAGGGTATTCAAGTATTTCTCTAGAGTGAGTACGGCGTGTCTGCCTGCTTCTTGGATACTCTCTTTCATGGTTTCCCGTCCATGTACATGGTTTACCAGGCCTGCAGCAAGAATTTCGCCTAACGGAGAACTCGACTTAAGAAGCTTTAGTTTGCTTTTATCAAGCTGATTATTTTTAATCCAGCTCCATACTTGTGCGACCAAGTGCTTTGGTGTAATCCGAGAACGTCTCAGACTCCACCCCCTTTCAACGCAAATAGCCAAAGCTGCGATAGAACAAAGAACGATTGGAAACATCAACCAACCACCAGCTTTAAATAACTCGAGCATAACTCAATACTTCCTACAATTTCGTTTAATTTTATTGTTTAAGATTGTTGTCTTATCTTAATGTTTGATAATTATTCAAATTATAATTCTATTGGCAATCATCCTAAGACTTTCGATACATCAGAAAACCTAATTAATTCAGCGTGTTAAGGCCCTATATATGAGCTTCAGAAATCATGATTGTATCCTTGTGCCGGATTATATCAAGGCTTAATTAAAGAGGCTGCTAAATTCTGCAAAATCTAGCCAAACCGTGATATATCCCTCTTTTAGTTTAATCGTTGAGCCAGAAATGCGGTTTTACATCACGCCAGGCTTGAACTTCGATTGGTTTGTCAGGGTAAAGTTCAAATATAACTGCACCATCCTCATGGGTAATCCATACATTGGAGTTTTGTTCTAAATAACGGGCAACAACTTCATCTCTCGGAAACTGCCATTGATTATCAAATCCAGTCGAAAATACAACATGTTTTGGTGCAATAGCTTTAACAAAGTTAGGCGTCGAACTTGTTTTACTGCCATGGTGAGGCGCTACCAGAATATCGTGCTTACTAACAGGCAAACCAACTAAAAACTTTTCGACCTTTTTTTCGATATCCCCTGTAAGTAAGATTTTCGTCTTTTTATACTCGATAGAAAGAACACATGAGGCATTATTACCATCGGAGTTCTTACTATCAATGTGGGCAATAAATCTAAAATCCACATTAAACCAATTCCAGCCAGGTGATTTGTGACAATCAATTGAGTCTAAACTTCCAAGCAGCTCTGCGTTTAGCCTTTTTTCCAGCGACTCTCCTACCAATAGTTCTTTAACTCCAAAATTTTTCAACAAATCGTTAACGCCACCGGCATGATCTGAATCCGCATGGCTAACGATAAGCTTATCTATCGTATGTATTCCCTTCTTTTTTAATAATGGAATTAGCGTTGACCTGGCAGTTGAATAGTCCTTATTACCCCAACCGGTATCATACACAAGTAAATTGTCGGGAGTCTCGACAACGATAGATAACCCTTGGCCAATATCTAATACGGTCATCCTCAAATTAGGTTTATTCGGTTGAATCCAAAATCCTGAAACGGTAATTGCTGTCAGCGGAACTAGCATTGTTTTGGAAACCAGTTTTCTCGGTAGAATTGCAAATCCTATAATCATTAACAGAACGATCATAACAGTAACTTGAATATCTTGAACTTCTAATAAAAGTTGTAAATCAGCTAAAAAGCTTTGAATAAATTGCATTCCACTAAAAAGTAAATCAGCAAAGTTAAATAAAAATTTGCCAAAGTAATCACTAAATCCACTGACTATAGATGCCAGATAAACAACTGGAGTTATTACAAAACTGGTCAGTGGAATCAATACAATGTTGGCTAAAAAGGAGAGAACCGGGTAAAAGCCGAAGAAAACCAAGCTTATCGGCAGCAATGCGATAAACAAATACCAATTGACCGTTAGCCAAGAAATATACTTATTAAGCTCAGCAAATTGCCGGCCTATTACAATGGCAATAATAAACACGGCAAAAAACGACAGCCAGAATCCCGGAGCTAATATTGAGAAGGGTTGCAATAAAACAATCGTAAACAACGCTACTGAAAGCACACTTAACAAAGAGTAATTTTTTCCAATTAGGCGGCTAACGACGAACAGCGATAGCATGATAAATGCTCTTTGTGCAGGCAATCCCATTCCACTCACAAGTAGCAAGCTAAATGCTCCGATAACAGCCCCTATTTGAGCTGCTTTTTGTGCCGGAAAAAAATGACAGAGTTTTGCACTAAGTTTCCAGCAAAACAAAATTAGCCAGTATGACCAGAGTGCGGCAATCCCGATATGCAAACCAGATATTGCTAGTAGATGGGAAGTACCGGTCTGCTTAAAATCGTCCCACTGCTCTTCCTTTATTAGGCTCTTGTCGCCAAGAATTATTGCCACTACTAATCCCGCGTTAGGCTTGTCTCCAACAAGATTCAACAAGTGATCATATAATCGGTTTCTTTGTCTATGGTAGAGTCCGACTAGATTATCAGGCTCACCAATAAAACTGGCGTTTCTCACCGAGCCGGTTCCAGCATAATTACTAGCCAGCAACCATTTCGCTCGATCGTTCGTCAACGGATTGTATTTACTATGAATGGGTCTAAGTTTTAGCTCTAAATGCCAAACATCACCAGCCTTCGGCACCTTATCTGAAGAGTTTGTATATTGGCTCCATGACACCTTAATCTTGTTCATTTGCCCAAATGAAATATTCTCGTATCCGCTAGTCAGAGCAAAGTCAATGCTCTTAGAATACCTTTCAATCTTGGCAAAATGATTTATGCAAAAATCGAATCGGTAAGCTTTATTTTGTGATAACGAGTTTTTGTCTGACGAGGAGTGATGCAGTACAGGTAAGCTACAGATTGTGCCTTCTACTCTGGCCTTATACGGCACTTTGGCTAAAGTAGCAGCATGATTGTCCCAATAAATGACACTACTACTAGCCCAAAATAACCCAAACAATAAATAAGCAACAATCCCTAGATTTTTTTGAAGAAATTTGCTTAATATAAATATACTTATTGAAGCAGCTACAACTACTAAAGCCTGGGTGCTAGAGCGTAGCACCAATAAGCTCATCATGCCCAAAAGAAAAGCCAGCGCCTTGTAAATCAACTTATTCCCTGTTAAAGCTTTGTTAAAACTCGTGTCTAGATATTGTTTATTTATTACTTTTCGATTATCTTGCCGCTACACTTAACAAGCAATCCCTTACTTGATCTTAGCATTAACCGACAAGATAAACTTTATGCCACGTAAACTGATTAAACGATACTTACCGGATCCGGACCAAATCAAGGATAACAAATTTCTCAGTGTATTTGGTAGGTTTATCCATGATCCTCAGCTTTGGCACCTCACCCGCTACTCAGTAAGCCATGCATTCGTAGTGGGCTTGTTCTGCGCTTTTATTCCGGTTCCGTTTCAAATGGTGCTGGCGGCGGGCGGAGCAATTATGTTCAGAGCCAATATTGCAATTTCGGTTGCGCTAGTTTGGATTACTAATCCGCTGACAATGCCCTTTTTATTCAGTTTTGCATATTTAGCAGGTTTGTGGACATTAGGCCAAGAAACAGGAGGTGCTGAATTTGAACTAAGTTGGGACTGGCTAGCAGCTAACGACTTCTGGGGACCGTTTCTCTGGGGCTGTTTACTCTGTGCAACCGTTGCTGGCGCATTAGGTTATTTAGGGATCCGCCTATTTTGGAGATTTCATATTTTAAGTGCCTGGCAAGCTAGAATTAAGAAGCGAGCCCTAAAAAAACGAGACTCCAAAAGTAACTTCAATGACATAAACTTGAGCTAACTCATCATTGCAAAAAATACGTTACAGACAAAAAGGGCCATTTAAGGCCCTTTTTTAGTTACGCTTTGCTTTGTATGTAATTTTCAAGCCCCATCTTATCAATGAGACCGAGTTGTTGCTCCAGCCAGAACATATGATCCTCTTCAGTATCAGCGAGCAATTTCAACAGTATGCGTCGGGTTTCATAATCTTGCTCTTGTTCACAAATCGATATTGCAGTCTTTAGTGCTACATCCACATGATATTCATAGTCCAAATCATTCTGAAGCATCGATGGGACGTCAGAACCAACCTTTAGAGGCGTTCTTTTAGTTAAGTCTGGCGTACCTTCTAAGAATAGAATTCTATCAATCAACAATTGAGCGTGTTCTTTCTCTTCTTCAGCTTCATGGGAGATTCGTTCTTCAAGTTTTTCCAATCCCCAATCTGCGTACATACGCGAATGGATAAAATACTGATCAAAAGCACTCATTTCAGACTCTAACAAAGTCTGAAGCTGCTCTAATACCTTAGCATTACCTTTCATTTTTAGACTTCCTTCTGATTAAATATTAAACAGCTGACTGCAGATAATTTTGTAACCCAGCATGATCAATTAAATATTGTTGCGCTTCGAGCCAGTCTATTTGTTCTTCACACTCGTGGAGGATAGATTCGCAGGCCTCTCTGCTAACGAAATCTGATTGAGATTCACAAAATGCAACTGCCTCAACCAGCGAGGCTCTTAGTTCCATTTCAAATTTTAGATTTCCTGCTAAAATCTGCGGAACATCCTCTCCAAGGTAGAGTTTGCCCAAGTCTTGTAAATTAGGAAGTCCTTCAAGGAATAAAATACGGTTTATAACTTTATCGGCGGCTTTCATTAAATAAATTGAGTAATCGTAGTCTTTCTTCTTAAGGTCATCCATGCCCCAGTTGCCGCACATTCTTGAATGGAGAAAATACTGATTTATTCCTGTCAGCAATAGTTTTAAGACGCCATTAAGCCTGGCGTTAACCTTTGGTTCACCTTTCATCGGTTTAGTCCTTCTTTTTGAATCAATTAGGGGTCTCTCAGTGAGAATTATACCCCCTATTAATTACTTTTGTTGACTTTTATCAATATTTTTATGCATTTTAGGTCTTGATCTAAATGCGAATGATTCCTATAATTGTTATCGAATTAATTAAGGTTCTCTCTCTATTTTTTATTTCAAGTAGCTACTATCGCGCCAGCACGCGATGGCTATGGGAAGGTTTGTAGTGTACGTTTGTATTTGTAATGCAGTAACAGATTCACAAATTATTGAAGCCCAACAAGCGGGTCTGTCAACAATGAAAGAAATTACCGAGCATTTAGGCGTAGGTAATTGCTGTGGTCGTTGTGTAGAAACCGCAGAAGAAGTACTGGCCCAAAACTCAGGTGTACAAAAATACATACCTAGTTTCGACTCCCCAGCACTAGTGCCTGCTTAAATTTTAGCCATATCGTTCGCCCCTCCTCTATCCTAGGCTCGATAAGTTGGCGCTTATCACCCTTGGTCATATCTAAATAACCGCTCGATACGTCTCGATTTCTGGACACAGGTTGTAATTTTTATTACATTAGAACTTTCTCATATTCCTCTAGCAGACTTTTCAGGATAATCAATGAGCGAAGCTACCAGTTGTCGTGAACGAACAGTTGAAGATTTACGAGCACATGCAGATGCTGCCACAAAACAGCTCAAGGCATTAGCCAACGTTAACCGTTTAATGATCTTGTGTATCCTATCTGAAGGCGAGCTTTCAGTAAGTGAACTGAACGAAATGATTGATCTTTCACAATCTGCGCTGTCTCAGCATTTAGCTAAATTGCGCGCCGACAACTTGGTTAATACCCGAAGAGAATCACAGACAATTTACTATTCTTTAACGGAGGGAGTGGCGAAGAATATTATCGATACTTTGCATGAGTATTATTGTGCTTAACTAATAAAGAGGCTTTGTAAGCTCCAGTAAAACTTCTAAATCCTACCAAATTGTTTATGCGTCTAGCGCTAGCTCCTTTTCGGACTTCAAGCCAAATACCTTTCGCATAAAAATCGCTGCTGGACAAAAACCAGTAAAAGCACTTTGAAACATATTAATGCCAACAAAAATCGTCAGCCAGATAAAATTTGGATGCATAAAATAAGTCAGTACTACTGAAAGCAATACCATAACCCCGGCAAACGCTAGTACACTTCTTTCTAAAGACACAATCAACTACCTCTCTATTTGAGTCAGTAAGCTTCCATTTATTAGAAACTATATTCGACCCTAAAATACCAGTTAGAATTTTCCTTCATTTGACCTAAAAAGGTTTGCTCCCTTTTACCTTCGAGAAAATTCAATCCACCAACGAATAACCAGTTGTCGTCATATTTATAAGACAGACTTCCTCTTAGAAAATGATCTTCGTCGCTAGGAGAATAAAACAACATTAGCGAAGTCACTAACTTCTGCTGTATAGATAAATTTGTTAATCGAACGGTAAACATTGTTCGATGTTCCTCCGGAATAACTTGCTCTTCTAAAGCATTAATTAACAGCGCACCATAATCGAGAGTTTTTTCCAGGTAAGCTTGGCTCGCTAACGAAGTATTTGCTGCGATTTCTGTCTCGAATCCAAGTAAAAATCGGAACTGACTATTCTGTATTAGTGGATCGCTACCATCACTATCTTCATTGCTTTCATAGTGGGAATACTCCAGATTTAACAGTCCACCAAATGCGGGCATACGAACACTTGCGCCAATTGAATCCATTTCAGCGTAAGTCAGTCCTTCAGCCCCCATTTTCGATGGAGATTTAAAAAATCCCGTATAGGCATATGCAGCCCATTCGATCCCACCGCGACTTCCAAAAACTCTGACTGCTGTCTCCGGCCGTTCTGGAGTCAATGTCGTTATAGGAGGTTGAGGTTGATCTATACCAATTCCAGGTAAGTAGAAAGAATATCTCTCGCCAGTTAACGTCTGGTCCGGTTCAAATTTTGGTAGATGGGCTATTTCCCAATTAAATTTATCGCGATAAACACTCAAGCGTATTGCATCAACCGGAGGTTTCAAATATTTATCATTTCTACCATTAAAAAATGAAGACCACCCTTTGCTGAACAGATCATTTAAGAAGAGTAGATCTCCAGTTCCCCAGGTAATAACTTGGCGACCTATCTTTAAGTCAGTGTTTTTTATGCCGGAATAAATAAAGTTTAATTGATAAACACCTAACTCAGTTTCATTAATCAATTGATCGGCGAACAACTCCAACTCTAAATTAACTTTAAGCCCATCTTCCTCATAAGTGACCTCTGAATTACTTCTCAATTCGTTAAATACAAAGCTTTGCAAATTAACCTCGTCGTGTAGCAAACCCGCATACCCATAACTGATTTTCTGCCGCCACTGATAAGGTGACTCATCTTCCCAATCTTCATCTCCCCATTCGTCTTCATCGCCTCCTGAAATAGTCGTAGACTCGGCATGGATCTTTTGCTCCGCAAGAGCATTTTGAGGAGCCCCGAAAATAACAAGCGTTACCCCAAATGCTAAGAGTATATGAGTAACCCTAATATTCATCTTAATACACTTCGTTCATTTTCATAAACCTTGGTCAACATTAGCTAGAGCTATTTTCCCTTCAACCATATTCTAGGAGGATTGCGCAAGGAACGCTCATTAAAAATATCTTCTGGTATGCCTAAGTCATATTTCATTTTCCTAAATTCCATCAAGGTGTATGACCCATCATTTAAGTTAGATACTTTTGCTTTATTGACAGTAGCAATTCCCTGAATTTCAGAAACGTCTAGTGCTTCGATTTTTCTGATCGCCTTTCCTGAAGCGCTATAGTATTCAATGACCATCGGTAAATAGTTGTTTTTATCTATCCAGGTTTTGTAGTAGTCGAACTCAACTTTAGTTTTATCTTTAGGTATGTGTTTTAAAACGTAAAATTCGTCGTCCTCTGAAACAAAGATATGATTATCTTCAGTTGGAACTCTCCCTGATACATCTTCATAGAAATAATGCGCGCCGACAAAACTAGTTCTTTTATCGCCAGCAGATATTCGTTTGACTAAATCCAGAGCTGGAAGAAAAAGCCACCTATCATCATCAGATTGCGGTTTTTTATGCACCATAAATACGGTGCCTTTAACGTCTGCAGGACGAGAGAAAACCAGCAAGAACTTTTGTTCGCCTCCATCCTCCATATCTTTCCTAAGGATGGTGAATTGTCTCAGCTGTTTTCTCCCGTTAGCATCCACAATCTTCATTCGCGCTAATGTCCTACCATCGTCGCCACCATAATATGCTGCTAATGAAGCCTTATTCACTATTTCATTGGCATCCGGTGTCTGACCAGCAAGAGTGGATTGGAGCGGCGCCAAATTTATAAAAGCGATCACAAATATAATAGTCTTAATATTCCTCATAATTTACCCACTCTTACAAAGTTTGTCTTAAAATAACTCGGTTAAACATTAGTTCTTTCCTGCTTTAAACAAAACGCCTTTAAGCAACTCCATACTTGCTGGTAGAACAATGATAGTAACGGAGGCTGAAACAGCCATAATAGTAGCGAGGAACGCTCCTACTGTGATGTATGGAACCAACGGCGCAAGTAATAAAGGTGTGAATCCAAAAGCAATAACTAACGCGTTACGCGAGATAGCCGTCGCCGGCTCTTGAAACATCAATACGACTGTTTTTTGCCAGCTTTTAGTTTCTTCAAAGTAAGTTCTCGTTCTTTCAATAAAATGAATAGCAAAGTCTACCGACAAGCCTAAGGTTAAGGCCGATAAAACAGCAATTGGCATATCATAGTATTTTCCCATCCAACCAATCATTCCATACATAAACAAAATGGTGATAGACAATGGCAACATGGCGAGCAAACCCAAAATCAATGAACGAAACAGGATAACCATCATAATAAAGACAATAGCAAAAGCACTAGTTAGACTGTCAAACATTCCCGAAACCATTTTGTCTTGCCATACTAAATTCAAATAAGCTTTACCCGCCCAGTTAACCGATACGCTTGGTGGTAAAGGGTTAGCTTCAATATATTCTTTAACAGTTTTTACAACAGTTGCCATGTCTTGATTGTCACCGCTAGTCATTTGTAACCACACAAGAGTTTTATCAAAAGTGGGAGTTACAAAATGCCAGAGGTCTTGAGGCCGATGTGATGATTGGAATTGAAGCAGCGTTTGCGCTACTCCATTTTGAGAACTCGGAATTTGGTAATCTTTTTCCTCTCCACTAATCAACTCTCGGTTTACCGTCTTGATTAAATCAACAACTGAATTTGACTTACCTACCAATCCCGTCGTCAATAAATATTGTTGGAGTGACTCTATGTATGCTAAGACTTCCGGCCTGGTAAAATACTTAACCTTCTGGACCAAAACTTCTGCATCTGCCACTATTCGATTTAACAACACTGATTCTTCGCCACTAGATTCAAAAGACAGTTCATCAGCTAACAGGATCACTTCTTGTATTTTATCCGAAGAGCTCTTTTCTTTAAGAACTTGTTTAATTTGATTGACGCCTTGTTGACTTATCACTTCTGAGTTCAGTTGTGTGATGAGTCGTTTTTCCCAATCGCTAGTCAGCTCGTCAACTTCGTTATATTCAAAGACTAAATGCGCGTCATAAGTTCCAGCGAAGTGGCTGTTAAGTACTCTATCTGCTACTCGTATATCATGATCCGACTTAAACCAACGAACCGGATTATCATTGATTTGAATTTTATAAACACCTGCAATTGAGACGCCTATAATTGCCAGACTAATTACAAGAATAGTCTTGGCATTAGAAACGCTAAATACTCCCCAAGCAGGCAATACTCTTGCGATCAAGCTATTAGTCGCACTTTCTCCGTTACTTTCACTTTTTGCATGCAACTTACTTTGCATTTTTAATAGTCGTTCTTCGCTCATGCGAGAAATATAAGCAGGAATAAATATAATGGTGACTATAAACGCCAGCAAAATACCTGAACCGACAAACATGCCAAATATTTGTACAGGAGGAATTGGCGTCAAGGCTAACGAAAAGAACCCAGCAGCGGAAGTTACTGAAGTGAATAACATTGGTTGATACAGGTGCTTAGTTACTTGTGCAATTACTTTCTTAGCATTCTTTCCGGGCTTATAAAGATCTGCGAATTCAGACATTAGATGAACCGAGTCAACAACCGCTATAGGCATGAGGAAAATTGGAATCATCGAGCTCATTATATGAACGGTATAACCCATTCCAATCATAGCGCCCATTATAATAATCACGGTAGACATCGCCACTACCATTGGCGCAGCTACTAGCGAAGCGCTTCGAAAGAAAAATAGCATTAAAAGGTAAATTACTGCCGCCGCAGCTGGTGCCGAAATTCCCATTTGAATGAACATTTCGACACCGAAAGTATCTTCAGCAACCGGCAAGCCCGTTATGTGGTACTCATTGACGACGCTTAATCTCTCAATCGCAGATTGAATTTCCTGAGAAATGCGATAGCTTTCATTTTTGTCCAAAATCGGCACATAAATAGTTGCTGCCTTTCCGTCACCAGAAACGATTGAATTAACAACAAATGGTAAACGTGACGCCTTTTTTTGAATTGACTTAGCTTCAACTTCAGAACCAACAGGTTGTGCCATCATCCATTCAAATCGAATGGCTCCCTCCCCGGCTTGTTCAATATTGTCTATAGTCGATAAGCTATTTACATCGCTCTTGTGTACACCATCTATCTTAAGAATTTGGTCGCTTAATACCTTTAGGTCGTTTAAGGATTGTTTATTGAAGATTGACTCTGATTCTGCCGCAACCGCACCGACAACAATTATGTCCTTTAATAAAAATTCTTGTTTAACGCGATTATGAAAAGCCCGTGCAGGCTCCTCTGTAGATAGCATATTTTCGGGGTCTGTATCGACTTTAATATTGATAATTAGACTGCCAATTCCGAGAGTTAGTACTGTGAGTATGATATATATCCACAGTGGTTTAAGAATTGAAAAATCAACCAAGTTTCTCGACATAAGCTATGTTATCCAGCGAAGCGTTATTTAATTTCCTTTAGTTTATGGTATTCTTTGTATATTAGCAATATCTAATGTATAATTTGCTAATAGAGTAGATTAATCAGGAGATTTTTAATGATCACGGCATTGGATTTGGTCAAGTCAGCCAAACAAAACATTAAAGAATGCTCAAACGTTGAGCTTTGCAGAGCTATCGATAGTAAAAAACTCATCATCGATGTTAGGGAGGCTGATGAATACAACCTCGGTTTTATTGCACACTCTATCAACGTACCTAGAGGGCTAATAGAATTTGCGATCACTGATCATCCAAAGGTAAAACCATATTTAAATCAAGAGGATATAAGCAAAACTGAGATTTACTTATATTGTAAAAGTGGCGGTAGATCGGCTCTGGCAGCCCAGTCATTAATCAATTTAGGATTTAAGAACGCTTATTCTCTAGCAGGCGGAATAATGAATTGGGAGAAACAAGGGCTTAAGATAGATACTTCAAATCACTATGAGTATTAGCAGGATGACCTAATAAACTCTATAAAACTCAATCGCTTGCTAGCCAACTTTTGGCGTCGCTTATATTATCAAAAAGACAAAACTCTGTTGGATAGCGAGCTGTTTTAGTCAGGTAAGTTTCGAGTAGCGCACGATTTCCTTCTTCATTAACGATGAAAGCCGAACGACTTTCAGAAGATCTTTGAGAGGATGATGCAACAACCTTTTCGGCAATTTCTTTAATATCCACATAGCTCAGAATCAGTGAACAATGAGAAAAATCCCAAGACGTACTACTCTCTTTATTAAAGCCTTCGTGAGCTAAAAGATTAGAATAGGCTCTTATCAAATCGCTTTTCTCAATTTCTCCTGTAAACTCCAAATAGAAAAATCCATTTTCCTGAGTAATATTAACACTACTTTTCAAAACGTTTCTCTTTGTCGTTTAGTCTTAATTGTTCAAAAGCCACAGCTCTGCACTGCTATCATTCAAATCAAGCTCACAGAAGGGCTAAACTAATGTAATTTTAGTTAGATATCTAGTCTGACCAATACTCTTCTCTATAGTTATTGTACTTTCCAGACCCTAGAGAGTTAATGATTCTTACATTTGAGCACTAGTCATTTAGCCCTTACCTGTGTATCTTGGCAAAAATAACTTAAAAATAACAATTATTGTGGGAGATTAAACTTCATGAAATTCCGAAAACTGCTAGTAGCCTCGCTCGTATCTAGCCTAATCGTAGCTTGTGGTGAGCAAAAATCAAATGATGCCCAATCAAATCAAGATGCAGACCAAAAAGACGTTTCACAAGTGCAGCAAGAAGAGACAAAATCAAACATTAAGAAACCGACGAACTTATTGCTAGCAGAATGGACCGGCCCGTACCAAGGCGTGCCTGTTTTTGATAAAGTTTCGCTCGACGAGCTTAAACCAGCTTTAGAAGTCGGCATGGAAATCAATTTGAAAGAAGTCAAGGAAATAGCAGATAACCCTGATCCGGCCACGTTTGAAAATACCATTGTCGCTATGGAGCGTACAGGTCAAGAATTAAACCGAATTTTTACTTATTGGGGCATATGGAGTAGCAATAAGTCATCCCCGGAATTTAGAGCAATCCAACGAGAAATGGCCCCTAAATTATCCGCCTTTTCTTCGAAAATTAATCAAAATGAAAAGCTATTTGCCAGAGTAAAAGCAGTTTACGAAGGCGAAGAAATGAAATCTCTGCGGCCAGATCAACAGCGACTTGTCCAGTTAACTTATAATGGATTTGCCAGAAATGGGGCAACTTTAAAGGGGGAACCCAAAAAGCGCTATGCTGAAATCAATCAGCGTCTTGCTGAGTTGCATACTAAATTTAGCAACAACGTGTTAGCTGACGAAGAGAACTATGTCTTACTCCTTAATAAAGAACAATTAGGCGGTTTACCAGACTCAGTGATTAGCGCTGCGGCCGGAGCCGCGAAAGCTCGAGAACACGAAGGGAAATATGCGATCACTAATACTCGTTCCTCGATGGACCCATTTTTGACCTACTCAACGGAAAGAGAGCTAAGAAAGAAAGTCTGGGAAACTTATTACAACCGCGGTGACAACGGCGATGAGTTTGATAACAACAAACTGATTGCTGAAATTCTTAAGCTAAGACATGAACGAGTGAATTTACTTGGTTATCCCGATTACGCTTCCTGGCGCCTTGAAGATCGAATGGCGAAAAAACCAGAGAATGCAATGAAACTCATGCAAGCGGTTTGGCCCGCGGCGATTGCTCGAGTTAAAGAAGAAGTAGCAGACATGCAAGCGATAGCCAATAAAGAAGGTCAAATGGATCCTATTAAGCCTTGGGATTATCGCTACTACGCCGAAAAGGTTAGGAAAGCGAAATACGACCTCGATTCTGACGAAGTTAAACAGTACCTTCAATTAGATAATTTAAGAGAAGCCATGTTTTACGTTGCGGGCCGTCTATTTAACTTCAAATTTACGCCGGTAAAAGAAGGTAGTGTGCCTGTATTCCATACAGACGTAAAAGTATGGGAAGTTACGGATTTAACATCCGGCGAGCATATCGGCCTCTGGTACTTAGATCCTTTCGCGCGACAAGGTAAACGCTCTGGAGCATGGGCCACAAGTTATAGAAGTCACACCACCTACGATGGTAAACGAAATGTGCTTGCTTCAAACAACTCAAACTTTATTAAAGGAAATGATGGCGAACCAACTTTGATTTCTTGGGATGATGCCGAGACATTTTTCCATGAATTCGGGCATGCACTACATTCGCTTTCTTCTAGAGTAGCCTACCCTTCTCTAAATGGCGGAGTTCGCGATTACACTGAGTTTCAATCACAACTTCTTGAAAGATGGTTAGCTACTGACGAAGTGATTAATCGTTATCTAGTTCACTATAAAACTGGTAAACCTATGCCGGCTGAACTGATCGCAAAGATAAAAAAAGCTGCAACGTTTAATGAAGGGTTTAAGACGACTGAATATCTCGCTTCGGCTTTAGTTGACATGAAACTTCATACAACAAATCCTGAAGGTATCGACGCAGACAAATTTGAAAGAGAAACTCTGGCTGCGCTAAATATGCCGGAAGAAATAGTAATGCGGCACAGAACACCTCACTTTGGTCATATATTTTCGGGTGAAGGATATAGTGCCGGCTATTACGGATATATGTGGGCAGAAGTTTTAACTTCAGATGCAGCTGAAGCCTTTTCCGAAGCCTCCGGCGGTTTTTACGATAAGGAAGTCGCAGCCAAATTGGTGGAACACTTGTTCAGCATTAGAAATGCAATGGACCCTGCCGACGCTTATCGGGCATTTAGAGGAAGAGACGCCAAAGTCGAAGCTTTGATGCGAGACAGAGGGTTCCCGATCTCTGAATAATCCGCCAATGCGATTATCATTTCCTACAAATTAAGGCCCGCTTTCGCGGGCTTTTTT
>JAPHTP010000133.1 GCA_026196875.1 Kangiellaceae bacterium | reverse complement strand
CGTCGATTAGAATTCTCCATGCATTTGCTTGCTCTAGAAATGCAGACCAGTTATATAGAGGTTCTAAGCCTGAAGCGGAATTTGCCAGATAAAGATCGTAACCAAATAGGCTTAAACCGAAGGCTCCTATGGGAACTAAGCCAACTTCGACTCTTCCGGCTGAAAGCTTTTCACATAGCATCGAGCCAACACCGATACCTACTGTAAACGCGGTTAAAAATAATGTCGCAACCGATTCGTCTCCCGCCAGAGTTGACTTGGTGTAATTAGGGATCTGCGCCAAATAGACTGCACCATAAAACCAGAACCAGGATATGCCTAATATCGCAAGAAACACAGCCTTGTCAGTTGCCATAAACTTAAAGTTACGATGTATTTCGGTAAATGTATTCCAGTTGATTTTTAGTTCCGGCGCAACAGCCGGCGTACTCGGAATATACCGACTGGAAAAGTAACCTAGAATTGCAAATGTCAGGAGCGCGATAGATAAATACAATGACCAGTCACCCTCTATGGTCATCAATGCTCCACCGATAATAGTTCCGAGCAAGATGGCAATAAAAGTCCCTGATTCTACCAACGCATTGCCGCCGACCAGTTCATCAGTGTCTAAATGTTGAGGCAGTAGGCCGTACTTTAGTGGGCCAAATATTGCTGATTGAAATCCCATTAGAAAAAGCACAAATAAAAGCCAGTAAACGTTTTCAAGATAAATTCCAGCTACCGCCAAAGACATAATAATGATCTCGGCTAGTTTGATTTTTCTAATGGATGCTGATTTTTCAAACTTTTCAGCTAATTGACCAGCAATGGCCGAAAAAATAAAAAACGGAAGTATAAACAGAATTGCTGCAACATTAACTGCAATGTCTGAATTGAAAGGAAGTTGGTCGGCGATTTTGAATGATATTAAGATCATTAAAGCGTTTTTGAAAACATTGTCATTCAATGCTCCCAAAGCCTGAGTAATAAAAAAGGGCAAAAAACGCTTTTCGGTTAACAATGAAAATTGGTTGTGCGACATTTAATTACTCACTCTTTTCATTCTGTTTAGTTAGCGGAGAAAAACCATCGGGACCACCGTGTTTATCCAATTGGTCTTCAAATGCCAAATAGTTAACGTGTCGGTCATAAAAAACATGAATTTGTGGCTTTTGTAATATATCTTCCTGGGTCGACTCACGGGTTATATGAATTTCACCTTGCCACTTTTCGCTTAGAAAAAATAATGGTGTCCCACAATGGATACAATGACCTCTTTTCGCGCTGTCCGACGAATCAAACCAAGCAACGTCCTGCTCGCCTTTTAAGTACTGAAATTGATTTCTATCGACACCAAACCAGGTAACTAGGGGAGCTCCCTGAGTATGACGGCACTGAGTGCAATGGCAATGAGCACACCATTTTACCGGTAATTGAACTTGATACTCGATGCGCCCACAGTAGCATCCGCCTTGTATCGACTTCGACTCAATCGATTGATGTTCTGTGGTTGGTTCGTTTTCCATGTCTGCCTCGTTACTGGTTGGCTACTCGTTGGTAAATTTCACTGAATTTACCGTGTTGAATAAAATGAGTTACTTCGTTGATAAGCTCACTATCCCACGTCATAAATGAGTGGTGCAACGGCATAATAATAAAGTCCGCCATATTGCTACATTGGGTATTAGATAGTTCAACCACGCCGTCGCCCGGTGCATCATCGGTAGCACGTTTGTAGTACCAACTGACAGGGATCACAATATTAAACTTTACATTTCCGGCAATTATCCCGGTGTCGATTTCTGGCTCGGGTAAATTCTGGATTAGTTCGCTATCGGGGGTTAAATCAACGGTCACTTTGGGCACAAAATGTTTTAACCACCAATGAGACAGCATAAAAGAGGCTGTTTTTGTTCCCCTATTCGGAGAGCCAAGCATAACACAACGCCCTCGATTACCGTTCGACTGCCACTCCGGATGCCTGGCTAATAATCCACGGATCAAAATACCGCCGAAGGAATGGCCGATAAAATGAATCGGTAACTCGATGTCTATCCAGTCACTCACCTGCGTGTCAAGTTGCTCTAAAATGGTGACGTACTCATTGGTAATCGCGTTGTATCCCAAATTTAGCGTTCGAAATCCCAATTCTTCAAAATGGCTCGCTAACTTATTCATACTACGAGGCGTACGCCCCAATCCGTGCAGTAGAATAATCTGTCCTTTAAACCCATCACTCATAAATGTGGCTGTCCTTTTGTGTTTATCTGTTTACTGATACTTCTGATATGATTTTGACTCATGAGTTCAAATCAAAAAAGCGACAGCTATTTTGATAAGTATTGTTGGACACTTGTTCCACTTCTTGGCCCCGAGCACGTGCTACTGCGGTAGCAATATGTGGAAGAAATTTGGGCTCGTTGCGGCCGTCTTTAGGTTTTAGGGGCAAGTCTCTAGGAGTAAGATATGGCCCGTCGGTTTCAATCATCAAGCGATCATCAGGAATATACTTAACAATATCAAAGAGTGGTTTGCCGCGTCTTTCATCACACAACCAACCGGTAATTCCAATGCTTAGTCCCAGTTCAAGATAAGCTTCCATATGTTTTTTCTCTCCAGTAAAACAATGGCTGACTGCACCTTTTAGTTGCGGCATATAATCCTTTAGAATTTGAAATTGCGTGTCAAAAGCGTCTCTTTCGTGCAGAAAAACAGGTTTTTGGCACTCTACTGCAAGTTCTAGTTGCTGTTTGAATGCCTCAATTTGCTTAGGTCTGGGAGAGAAATCACGATTAAAATCTAAGCCACACTCACCCACTGCGACTACGGTTTCATGTTTCAGTAGTTGTTGAAGCTTATATAAGCCGTCCTGATCGAGAGATTTAGCATCATGAGGGTGGCAACCCGCAGTGCTATACAAAACATTTGGATTTGAAGTTGCTATCGAGCTCTTGGTAAGTTCCAGTGCCTTTTGGCTTTCAGCCACGCTCGTTCCGGTAATAATTAGCTTTTCGACACCGCATTCAAGCGCCTGCAAAATGACTTTTTGTCTATCTTTATCAAAGCGTTTATTGGTCAGGTTAATTCCAATATCGACCCATTGCATCTGTAATAATCCTTGAAAATCTGAAATTAGTTCACTTAGTAAGATGAAGTTAACGGAATAATTCACCTTTTAATTCGATGTTAGACAATATAACGGTATACTAGCAAGCAAATAAACAGGGAATTCTATGAGCTATTCTGCAACAGAATAGGAATAAATAATGAGCAAGACTTCTTTTTTGGGTGAATTACTTAAAAGGCGAGTCCCGCAAATCGCAGGACTATACATAGCGGCTACTTGGATGATGATCGAAATCGGTGATTGGATGATTGAACGATTTCATCTTTCTGAGCATATCACCTCCTACATTTTTGTAGGCATGGTCGTTTTTATTCCTTCAGTATTTTACCTGGCATACCAGTATGGTAAGCCCGGCCATGATCCGTGGAAGAAACCTACGTTCCTTGTTGTCCCTATGAATCTAGCCTTTGCCGTTGGCGCAATGTTTTATTTTGTTACGCCGGTTGCCGCAACCGTAACTAAAACAGTTGTTGATGAGCAAGGCGTAAAACAATCTTTTGAAGTTGCCAAAAAGGAATATCATAAATCAGTTATTAATTTTTTCTGGAAAAATAAATCTGGTGATGCCGCATTAGACTGGTTGCAGTATGGTCTATCCTGGTTGTTGTATAAAGACTTAAACCGGAGCTTATTTATTTCAAGTAGAACGTTATTTGGTGAGTCTTCAATTTTAAACAAAGTAAAGGATTCCGGGTTTACCAAAGCCATTAGCGTTCCGCGTACCTTAAAAACACAGTTGGCTAAAAAACAATTCTATCAATTTGCGATTGATGGGAGCTTTGAAAAAGTTAACGGAGAATTTTTACTCAATGCCGAAGTCATCGATGTTCTGTCTGGGCAAAAGATTGCCGAGCATAGTGTTCAAGGGCAAGATTATTTTATCCTAATTGACGAGTTAAGTGATGCCATAAAAGACTCTCTCAATATTCCTAATGATTTGAATGAACAAGCGCTTGATTTACCAGTATCTGAACACGTTTCCAACTCTAAGAAAGCTATTCAACTTTTAGTCGAGGCACAAAAGAAACGTTATTTTGACAATGACTATCCTGGCGCAAAAGAACTTCTATCCCAAGCTGTAGAAGAGGATTTTAGCTTTGCAGCAGCTTATGGAATCTTAGCAAGTGTAGAGCAGCTTTCTGGTAATTCGCAAGCTGCTGGGCAAGCGATAGAAAAGGCTTTAAAGCACGAGTATAAGTTCACCACTCAGGAAAAGTTCGACTATAAAGCAGATGTTTATGCTGTAAAGGGGGATTACGAGTCACAGTCTAAGGTATACGACATGTGGGTTGAGCTTTTCCCCGATAGTATTCTGGCGCATAGAAATCGTGCGACACTCCTGCGTGTGACAGGGTTAAATCATGACAAGGCATTGGAGAGTTTAAAAAAGATTCGTGAGCTAAACCCGTATGATGACTCGGTATTAAGAGACTTGGCTAAGCTCTACGTATTAAAAGACGAATTAGACAAGGCGGTACTGAGTTTAGAATCATTTATCAAGAATAATCCCCAAAACACTAGTGCCATGGTAGAACTGGCTGATGTATACGACAGGCAAACAGAGTTTGATGAAGCGAGATCAACTCTAGACAAAGTACTGTTGTTAGATCAAGATAATATCGAAGCTGCGCTAAAAGTTGTTCGAATTGATATGAAGCTGAATAAGTTTGAATCTGCCGATAATCGGTTAAATCAGTTATATAGCAATGCTCAAAATCCACAACAGAAGTTTACAGTTTTACTTGGCTTCCTGGGATACTATTCGCAAAAGGGAGAGATAAACAAAGCTATCGAAACTGCGTTGGAAATGGAGCAGAACTCGCAGCATCTTCCACCGCTACTTCAAATTTTTATGATCAAGTTTCAACGAAGCTTGCTTATGGCGAGTGTCGGGCAGGTAACTGAAGCTCTAGGTCTGTTGAAGGAACTACAACAGCAATTACAACAACCCTATAGTGGAATGATCGATTTGGCGATTGTTTCAGTGCACACCATTGATAAAAATATCGTCGAAATTGAGCGTTCCTTTGTTCAGCTTGAGGAATATTTTAAACAGTACCCCAATCCCTTTTTTGAAGCTAGTTTAGAAAATACCCTCGGCAGATATGCGGAGTTGAAAGGTGAGTTCGAAAAGGCGGTTGAACATTATGCCAAAGCTCTTGAGGGCTCGAAAAACTCGGTTGTTAACTCCACTAACGAAGACGTTATTTTGCAGCAGCAAATTCAGTTAGCTCGAGTGTTACACGCGAGTGGTCAGTCTGACCGCGCAGAAACGATTTTACGAGACGTACTCAAAAGATATCCAACCATGCCAACCGCAAATATTGAGCTCGCCTACTTACTCCTGGATCAAGGCAAGCGTGATGAAGCTATATCAAAAATAGAACTGGTTAAAAGTGTTTGGGCCAATGCTGATACAGAGTATTTCGAATACAAACGGTTTGCCGAGCTGTTAGCAAAAGCTGAACAGTAAATCGTTAGGCATATTTAATGGGGTTTGACGAAACCAAGGCTCGGCGGATTTGGCAAACTGTTGCTATGGTTCCGAAAGGCAAAGTGGCGAGCTATGGTCAAATTGCGGATTTAGCCGGTTTGCCTGGCAGAGCGCGTTTAGTTGGTAAAGTTCTCGGTTATGCCCCTAAAGATATGACTCTACCGTGGTACAGAATTTTACGAAGTAATGGACAATTAGCTTTTTCTGCTGGCTCTAACGAAGCAGAAAAACAAAAAGGACTTCTCCAGGAAGAAGGTGTGGTTGTGTTAAACAATCGAGTCAAAATAAAGGACTTTGGCTGGCAGCCGTCGCTCGGAGAATTACTTGAAATGAAGTATTAGAAGTGGCAAGCAAATTTGTCAAAAGCGTTACCAGTTTTACATTAAGTAAAGTTCAGCTGTCTGTATTTTGATTGCGATCTCCTACAAAATTATCTTCCAGTTAAATATTGTTTATCTACACTGGTACTAGGAACTTTTGAGCTGCCATAAAAAATAATTGCTAAAGCAACTACCTGCTAAAGTTTCGCTATTCGGGCTAACACTATTTAACTTGAGCTACTTCACAACTTTTGTTTCAGCTGTGACTAAATGCCAATAATTTACTATTTTTAATTACCCCTCTCTTATATCATCTTTTTGCGATTATTTTTTAAATCGTTGTTCAAATTATTAGCAATTCATGTCTATTATTAGGGTTCATTGCAAGGATGAGCAATCAACCGAGACAAATGGATGTTGTTGAGATTCCTTAAAATTATATGGCATATAAACACAATTTTTATAAAACTACAGAGTTAAGCAGTCGTATGTTGAAGCAGTTAATTAGTGATTGGAAAGCCCAGGCCTCATATGGCCAAGGAACGCGAAGCTATGTATTTTCAGTGTGTGCAAGTGAGTTGGAAGAGGTATTAGAATCTCTTGAGGCACAGAAATCTTACACCAATAAGTTTCAAGTTGGGAAAGAGCTTTTTGCTTCACCGGATTCGAATTTCGCTGAGAAGTAAAAGCTAATCTTTCCTCGAGTTTCTAAATTGTTTAAAGCTGCATTTGTGTCTAGACTTAACAGCTACGTTAGGTCGGACACCGTGGTTTTTTGTGCATAAATTTAAACAGTCAAAAGTCTTAATTTTGCTAACAATCTGTTTGCTTTTGGCATTGAGTACTGCCGTCAATGCTGAAGAAGATCTCCTTTCGCTCAGTCTAAAAGAGTTATTGTACGTTCCACTTCAAAAAACTTATGACGGAAAGAATATTTTTCAATCTGATAAAAATAAAGTTTCCGAGAATTCTCATAATTTTGGAATAATTGCACCGATTGCCAGTACTCCGAGGTACTCTACAGAAATCATTGCCGCAGCCGATCTTGCCGCTGATGATATTAATTCTTTTGGAGGAATTAACGGTCAAAAACTGGTTATCGTTAGAGGTGATGACAAAGATGATCCCAATTTTGCAATCAACCTTGTTGAGAAAATGCACCACGATTTCGGTATCACGACTTTAATTGGTGCTGGTAACTCTACGATAGCACAAAACCTATTGCAGGGATTTAACAATCCAGCATACGTGCCGCTACTTTCACACGCCGCGACATCCAATAGATTAAACGAAATTGGCGGGGGAACCACTTTCTGGAGAATTGCTGCTAGCAACCGGCAACAAGTAGATAAAATAATAGAAGAACTTGCTCAAAAAAATCGACATAAAAATGTATTTGTCATCGGAGACAGAGATCTCTACAGCAACGAGATCATACAAGGAGTAAAACAAAGGTTGTCTGATTTAGGATATGGCTTAGCCGGAGAGATCCGTTTGAGTTCATGGGTAAACATGAACGAAATGGACATTCGAGCGGAAACATATGAAGTTAGACGCGCTAAACCTAGTGCGATAGTCTTGACTCTAAGATCCAGCGTCATCAATAAATTTTTGCGACGCTTTGGAGAGCTATGGAAAGAAGAATATCCTCCCATTGTAACCGGTGACACAACTTCTATCGATGGGATTGAGCTGGAGCGCGTTGGTAATATTAAATACTGCGTTCGTTATCTCACGTCCGTCTCAACTCAAAAAGAACATTCAGATCTAAAAAATCGTATTGAACAGCTATTAGATGTCAAATCTTCAGGATTCGATGTGGGTTACATTTATGATGCTGTGATGCTGTGATGATGGCAGCAATGGCTAAGTCGGTAAGCCAAAAGTTGGGGTTTTCCTTTGAAAACGCTCTAAAAAGAATTACTTCACAAGGGCATTCGATTACATTTAAGGATTATCCTCGAGTTGCCAACCTTATTAAGCGCTACTCTTACTTAAGTTACCAAGGCGTGAGTGGTCAAATAAGCTTCAACGAAGTTGGAGAAAATCTTCTTTCAATTGTTGAGTTCGGAGACCTTTACCAGCTAAGCCCCTCTCCATACGCATGCCAGGAAAACCTATAGATAATTAAAAGTGCTCGGTTAGTATTCGCCACAAAATCAAGTGTATATTATGGGCAGTTCTCGGCCTCAATAACATTCAGTTACATCCTTCCTGTGATTTAGAGGAATAGGAGAAAAACGCCGACGTTTCCTTGATTAAACCTCGTTTATTCTCTAAGCATATTTGACCAATAAATTGAAGATTTGACGAATTAAATTCAAATTTAGTAACAGCTTTGATTGTTTATTAAGTAAAATCAAAGTGTTAACGATGGTATATTAATTGCTGTGTTATTCAATTGTCGCATTAATTGTTGCATATTCTAGAAATCAAAAGGAGCAAAATTTGACCCCTCCAAGTGGAACAGAAAATACACAACGGGTTTCTAAAAAATATTCCATTGACCATAAGGTGCCGCAAAAAGCGGAAAAGTCCTTCATTGATCCACAGAGTTATCAAAAAGCAGAAATCAAAGCCAATTGGTATTTCGCGGAAATAAATCAGCTGGCAAATTCTAGCAACTATCTCGTACAACTTTCACATGACTACCGACAATGGGCTAGCTCTCAAAAGGAGAATGGCACTAAAGTCAATTTGTCTGAACTTGAGAGCAAGCAGCAACTAGATGCGCAACTTGATACCTGGAGTTTCCTGCAAAAGCTCGAAGCAGAGCAAAAATTAAAGCAGTATTTAACTAAATCTATTTCCTACATTTTTATGCGTGACTTAGGCAAGTCCCTAGATGATAAAAGTACCCGCACTAAGATAGATAAAACTGTAAAAAAACTTCATCGCTGGATCAAAAAGCAAACCGACCATAAAAAAGAGGGAGCGCAACAGCTAAATAATCAATTACTATATAAAAAAGCCAAGGATTTAGGTATTGAATCAACCCTCTATTGGCTGATGAGTAAATTGGCATCAGTTCAATTGAATATGCCGCAAGAGCTGGATAAAAAGAATGGGCTACGAAAGTTAGTTAAGATTATAGCCGGAGTGGTGTTGCATCAATTTGTTGACTCTGATCTTGAGCTGACAAAAAAGGAGCGTGCCGAAAAAGTGGAAAACGCAATTCGTCTCGGCTATAGCTACGGATTAACCTATCCGTTTGTTGATGATTTGCAAGACTCTGCAACTGCGCTATCTGCTGCAGATAAAGATTTGTTTAATCAAGCTATACGTAAAAGTCTTATTGCCGGTGAAGTTATCGAATGTCCTACTTTTTCACCACAAAATCAAAATAAGATGTCTTTCATTTATCAGGAACTTAGCGAAGCGTTCAATAACATCAAATTGCTGCAGAGTGAAAAATCGGCGAGACAGTTTTTTGAGCAAGCTTTTATTTTCTTTGAAGCGCAAGATATTGATAGGTCGCGCCGGTTACAAGATAAAGAATATGCTCCGAAAGACATATACATCCCCTTAATATTAAAGTCTGCAGGATGCCGTCTCATTGCCCGGGAAATTGTTGATTGTGAAGATAATGAGCGGTTTGACTATCGAACTTTTTGCTTTGGAATTTACAATCAATTTAACGATGACATTAAGGACATCTTTGATGATCTGGAAGAGGGCAATGTTACCCCTTACACCCACTTCTTGACTAACACTAAAGATTACCAGACAAAGGAACTAACCAATCCTTATCGAATATATTGGGCAGTAGTTTCGTATTTGATCAAAGAGGTTTACAAGAACAATGCTTACTGTAGGCAACTATTGCTGGAACGTTCTATTAATGCCCATAAAAGTCTGTTGAGTATCGTTGGTGACGAAAAGTACCAGTGGCTAAAACAGAAGCTTTTACATACTGGAGCTCCTGAATTCGATAAATTAATTAGTCAGCTTGTCGAACAACCTAATGACGTAGCCTGGTTTGATAAACTGGTAAGTCGACAAGTCGCTGAATATTTTGATAATTCTTCAAATGCGCAAGATACCTTTAAAGAGAAGTTTAACGCCGCTCAAGGGTTTGTCGAAAAAAACCTAGCGCTTAAAGCGCACAATCGATTGCAGGGCTCAACCCTGGTCGACGCGGCGAATTATAGCGTCATGGCGGGAGGCAAGAGATTGCGCTCTGTACTGGCGTATATTATGTGTAAGGACAAATACAATATGCGCGACTCTGCGGCAAAAAATGTTATTCAGCTGCTTGAGTATATGCATACTGCTTCGATTATTTTCGACGATAAACCTTCTCAGGACGATTCAGACACGCGTCGAGGAAAGCCCGCCTTGCATAAAGCGTATAATTGCGAAGCTACAGCCGAGCTTGCTGGGGTCTTTTTAATGATGAGGGCAGTAGAAGTTCAAAGCCAAATTAAGGGCATTGACCCGCAGTGCGTTTTAGAATCTCTTGCCTATGCAGCAAATACCACACAGGCGATTTGCGAAGGGCAGCTAATGGATTTGAAATCGAGTCAATATAAGACAGATCTCAAACAACTTGAAACCCTCAGTCATCTTAAAACGGGGCTTGCAATTGAAGCAGCGTTGATGATCCCGGCGATACTGGCTAACGAAAACGATATTGAAAAAGAGCATATCAAGCAGTTTTCCAAACACTTAGGCTTGGCATTCCAAATTAAGGACGATTTGCTCGACTATACAAGTTCCGATGAATTGCTTGGTAAACCTATTTTGCAAGATAAGCACAAACAGAAAGCTTCTTTTGTTACCTATTTAGGTATCGAGGGCGCTCAAGAAAAGCTGTATTATCATTATTTTAAGGCGCAAGAGTCGGTGGAGCATTTAGGCAAAGTTAAGAATTTCATGAACAGGGTATTAGATTTTGTGATTTATCGTCAGATGTGAATCAGTTAGGAATTGTGACTCGTAGAAATTATCTTTGCGATTATAAAGAGTTATCGCGAAGAGAGTGAACTGAGCGATAAATTTTGCAGTATACAGCCACCTAAGTTATACACTCCCGCCGCCTTGGCGAGAAGGCGGCTAGTGAGGGAGTAGAAACGAACTTTAATCGTCTTAACAAAATTTAAATTATAGAAATTAATCGTTAAATGAAAGATCCTGTCGAGCATTGCAATACCTTCGGTTCACTTTCTTCAACGAAACTTCTGTGCCGTGAATAACTTCTAAACACTGATTGAGTTTAATTTTGGTTTTCTTGGTAGTTACTTGATATCGCTCATAGTCATTGGTTTCAAGGCTTAAAAGTAAGCCTTTACTTCCTCCTTCAGCGATTGTAGTAAACAAACCCGAGAAAAAAGCGCCGACCGTCGCTCCGGCTAACATATCGCCGACATCACCGTCAGAGTTGATGAGCGCTCCTTCAATTGCGCCTATTGCCATTGCTTCATCAGCTTGGCTGTCAAATCTGATGGGCTTTACGGCAGTTACTTTCGCGTATTCTATCTGTACCACTTGTTCAGCATCCCATTGATTAATACCTGAACTGGCACAGCCAGATAAAAACACGCCAAATAGAGCGCCGTAAACTAAGTTTTTCATTATTCCTTCCGTAAGATATTGATTGGTATGCGAGGCAGTATAGGCTCTGTAAGGTGAATTAGAGCTGAATGTTGCAAGAGGTATGGTAGAATCTTGAACATTTTAATGAACCCAAGAAAAGTGCCTAGTTGCTATTTAATTACCATGAAAAAAGTACTTTTGTTTTTATTTTTTACATTTTCAGTTATTGGATGCCATGGCTCAGCGATAGCTGCGCATTTGACGGCTCGAGACTTTGCTGCGCGACCCGATCTGCGAGATGTATCGCTTTCCCCAAATGGGCGGTACTTAGCTTTACTTTGGAATCGAAAGAAATTCAGAGAAGTTGAGATTAGGGATTTGGATGCCAAAGGTGCTCCGATAATAGGGAAGATTAGCGAAAATATTATTAGGCCAAATAGCTTATATTGGGCTAACGATGAGAGACTGATCATCAATTTGCTTGTCCCTGTCAGGGCCGAGCAATTAGCCGAAACTGCAAAAGAAAGGGAGGATTTCGATCTTTCTATATTTCCGAAATTTGGTCGTTCAATTTCGGTCAACGTTAATGCTAAGGATGTGGTTGTTTTATTTGAAGATAAAAAACAATTGAAAGGCAATAAAAACCTATCACGAGTTGCTAATTTTTTACCTGATGATCCAAATCACGTCCTAATACCGGGTAGGAGAAGAGGAAAATACGAGCTATATAAAGTCAATGTATATTCAGGAAAGGCCGATCGAGTTGCATTGGGAAGTTATAAAACGATAAGTATTATTACCAATAGAGTTGGCAAACCTAGTTACCGGGTTGATTATAAGCACTTTGATCGCCTTCTTCAATTTTATGCTCTGGTGAATGAAGATGAGTGGGAGTTAGTTGACCAAATCAGCTTTGATCCGGAAGAGAGAGGAAGTATTGATTGGGGAGAACTTTTCGCAGGATACATTGATAATGATGGTAATTTAATTTACAGAAAGAAAAACAACGAAACCGGATTGTATGAAGTTCTTAGACGTTCCGCTAAAGGTCTCGGCTCAGAAACTTTGGTGAGCCTAGACGACAAGAACATACATTCCATACTTTTCGATTCTCGTTCATTCGAGTTCGCCGGTTACAGCGTTATCGAAGACTTGGTTCAAAAAGTGTATAACGATAAAGATAAGCAAGCTTTTTATAACAAGCTGTCAAAAAAAGTAGGCGAGTATAATTTTGAGTTTTCTTTTCCCAAAGGAGAAAGCGGACGAACTGTTGTTTATGTCTCAGGGATGGATAATCAAGGATCTTATCATCTCTATGATTCAAAAAAGGACCAGCTCAGTTTTATAATGGATTCCAAAATAAAGTTAAAAACTGAGAATTTATCTATTCCGGCACAAGCTTTTTATAAAGCGAGAGACGGCCTTAAAATTAGACTCTACGCCTTGTTTCCGAATATTAAGAAAAAGTCGAAAAAGACTTCTGAATTACCACCACTTGTAGTGCTTCCTCATGGAGGTCCCTATTTAAGAGATTACGCAGGCTATGATAACTTCGCTCAGTTTCTTTCAACCAGAGGGTATGTAGTTATTCAACCTAACTTTCGAGGTTCAACCGGATATGGTCGTGATTTTGAAAAGGCCGGCTATAGAGAATGGGGACTCAAAATGCAGGATGATATTACCGATGCGGTAAGATATATGATCAAGCATAAATATGTCGATCCGAACAGAGTCTGTATCGTCGGTGGGTCTTACGGCGGATATGCGGCTTTGATGGGTGTTATTAAAACCCCGAACATATTTAAGTGTGCGGTGAGTATGAATGGCGTTACCCATTTAAGGGAGCAAATTGAATTCGATGTTGCGACTTCTGGAATGTATTCTAATACCATAAAAGAACTTCATTACAAACGAATCGGTGATCCAGAGAAAGATAGAGAGAAACTTGATCAGAACTCGCCCATACTTAATGTTAAGAAGATCAACAAGCCTGTTTTAATTATTGCAGGGAAAGAAGATGACATTGTTCCCTATAAACAATCCGAACAATTGATGGAAAAGCTGGAAGCTGCAGGCAAAGAAGCGGAGTTGTTGACTCTTAAGGAGGCTGACCATTTCATTTTTGAAAGATGGAAGGACAGAGTCGCTGTATTTACTGAAGTAGAAGCATTTTTAGCTAAGCATTTATCCAAGTAAATAGATGCTCGTAATTCGCGAGCATCTTAACTAACTAAACTAGAAGTAATTTAGTTTCTCTGTTTTACCTCTAAATAACCAATAGGAAAGCGCCGTATAAGCCAAAATCACCGGTAGGACAATTGCTACGCCATAAAAAATAAATTTAAGAGAAGCCGTTGAACTAACCGCATCAATAGCTAGCAGTTTATTCGGAATAACGTATGGATAGTAACTGTAAGCTAGACCGATCAAACACAGTGTAAATAACATCGCCACGGAAACAAAAGGCAACCAGCTGGCTTTATCCTTATCTACTGGAACATTCTTAAGATACAAATCGCTCACCAACAAAAGAACAAAACACATTAATGGAATAGGCATCAATAATATTGCTTCAGGCAGACTAAACCACCTTTGTGCGACTTGTTCATTGACCAACGGATTTGCAATACAAACTGCGATAAAGCCAGTCGCAGTAATCCAGCCCGAGATTCTGGCTTTTCGTGCAGCAAATACTTGTAGTTCACCTTCTGTTTTCATCACCAACCAAGCGCCACCGATATAGGCGTAGGCACTGGTAACACACAGTGCACTGAGTAGTGCAAACAAAACTGAGCTTACATTGTATTCAAACCCCATCACATACATGCCCAGCATAAATCCCTGTGACGCTGATGCTATAACAGAACCTAGTTGGAACAACCTATCCCATAACTCTCGATAGCGAGTGATTGCTTTGGCCCTGAAGTCGAAAGCCACGCCTCGAAGAATTAATCCGATTAATAAGAATAAGGTCGGGATGTAAAGTGCCTTTAGCACCATGCTATGTGCAAAAGGAAATGCGATTAGCAAAATGCCTATTGCTAAAACTAGCCAGGTTTCATTGGCATCCCAAAATGGACCGATAGAAGCAATCATTTGATTTCTGTAGTCGAGATTGCGCTTTGGAAGCAAGATCCCGACACCTAAATCAAAGCCATCCAATACGGCATATATCAAAACTGACAGCGCCATTAGAAGAAGAAAGATATAGGGCAGTGCTTGTTCAAATGTCATGAAGTTTCTCCTACTAGTTGAATCTGCCGTTGAGTATGAGTTTGTTGTATTGAAACTTGATTTAACTCAAATTCTTGAACTTCGACAGATTTGCGTGCCATATAAAATATGGTTTGCAAGTAAGCGACAAGAATGCCCAAGTAAACTAAACAATACATAGTCAAAGAGAATACAACGTTTTCTGCAGGAAGGTCGGTAACGGCTTCCGATACTTTTAAAACGCCTTGAACAAGGTAAGGTTGCCTGCCTATCTCGGTAACGTACCAGCCGGCAAGTGTAGCTACCCAACCAGAAAAAGTCATAGCGTAAATAAGCTTCAACTGAAATTTTGAAAGTGGCCTTTTTATAAAATACTTAGCCGCCGCCCACCAGCTAACCAAAAGCATCAAAATACCGAGCCCGACCATTATTCTAAAGCCGAAGAAAACAGGTTTTACCGGAGGATGATTGTCTTTGAATTCGTTAAGACCTTTAACTTCACCATCAAGTTTGTGGGTCAATATAATGCTTGCCAATTTAGGTACCGCAATTTCAAAATGATTGGTTCGCTTCTCTTCGTCCGGAATAGCAAATAACAACATATCTG
>JAPHTP010000161.1 GCA_026196875.1 Kangiellaceae bacterium | reverse complement strand
TAAAGCGATATCCGCTTCTGACAGGGCCTTGAAATTGAAAGCTAGGGCCAGAGTAGATTTATTCGATATTGATATTAATCTACTCTGACCCCAATTATTTAGCTGAAAACCTGATACATTACTCTACAATTCTGTCAGATGTTTAATTTTTGCTTGGCAGAATATAAAAAGCGGACAACGCCAACCTTAAGGGAAGAATTGTGAAATTCTAAGTTGTCCATTTTATACTATGATAAAGATATCTCGTCCTATGAAAAGAACATCAATCTATATAGCATTTGTTATTGCTGCTGTGGCTGTAATCTTCGGATTTAATGTATATCAACCCTCATCTGAGTATGCTTCTCGCAATCTCGCTCAACAAAGCACTACAGATATCAGCGCAGATATTGGTTTAAGCCAAGCCCCCGAACTCGAAGACGAGAAGATTGCTCCAACTTTGGCCAACGGTAATAAATTTGAACAATGCTTCTCTATCGTGAAAAAAGTAAATGATAAACGGAATAGTTGGCGCAATAATCGATTTGAGGTTCCTGAAAAAATTGCTAAAAAATATGCATCAGATGAAATTCTTGTAGCTCTTGAGGCACTGCAGCTTTCGAGTTCGACTTATCTAAATGAGCAGATTGAAGCCTCTCTTAAACAGTTGGCCGTTGAGCAACGAATACAAAAGTCAGGTCAAGTTTATCCAGAAGAGTTTTACACTACAACAGAAAAAGGCTATAAAGTTGTCGATATGACAAGATTTTTCCAGCGCTTTCTTGATGCACCAGAAACCGAAAGAATTCATCTAGCCAAAAGTATTCCGCTGCTAGCATACGATGTAGAAAAAATATTCAATAGTACCTTTAGCGAAGATGAAATTGTCGACATATTAAGTTATATAGAAGATATCGAATCACCATTTGATAACAGGTCTCATGTGCGAGACTTTCGACTGATTGATTTCGCTGCAGCTAGAGGGATGCTTAAGATCTTTAATTATCTAATCCAGCGTGGAGTAAAAATTGAAAACAGGCCGACAATGATGAATACTTTAGAAGTGGTCATTTTTAGACATAAACGGTATCCAGATCCAAAAAAGTCGAACACAAGGAACTTCCAGCAAGTTATTCAAACACTGCTCAGCTATGAACTTCCGGTCCGAATAAGAAACTCACATTACGGTGATCACTTGAAAGTTGGTGGGCCCGCTCAGCGAAGTTCCTATCCGAAGCCAGATCACGAAACAGAAGAATTCTTTAAAAACTTAGGTGTCGATTTAGGCAAGAGAATAACTCATGAGTACTTCCTGCAGGAATCAAACCCAGAATTAATAAAAGCGTTGGAGGACTATGGAAATCAACAACTGTTTGGTGACCTACCAAATGGTCAACAAGATGCTATTGATTGCTACGAGTTCGTCACAAAAGTTGAAAGCTTGATATATAGACATGACATTCAACAGACACTTGATAAAGTCAGCGCTGAACATAATGGTCTGAGCGACAAAATTATCCCTGTTTTAAACCAGATGGAACCCGCGTTGGTTGAGGTCTATATGGCTCTGGAAGCAACGCCTGCGCCATCGAATAATATCACTTTTGATACTCGCAGTATTACCTTTAATCTTCCTAACCTTTTGCGTACCGGTGACTTAGAGAAAGCCAAAGAACTGCTGCAAAAACAGGAAGAGATTTCCGCTGAAGATAGACACGCTGTATTTTGGACTGTGGTCAGATCCAACGTGGAGCATATAGGATTTCTGGTGGAGAACGGATTAGTACCAGAATTCGAAGACTATCAGAAAGCGGCCAACCTGACTCCGGAGCAAATCAAAGTGCTGGCCGAATGGGATTACAAGTTTGAATCAGTTGATAAGCGTGGCAAGTCTCTCGCTTTCTACGCAGCATTCGCCTGTAATACAGAATTGATCGATTTTGTTTATGAAAAAGATTATCCCTATCATACTCAACAATGGGGAGAGGATCCTCTGGCGAGCGCGATCCGGTATACGAGCTGTAGACGATGGCAAGGTCAAGACTATCCATCAAATTACAATAAAAAATCAATGATAAAATCGCTGATGAAATTTAAGCCCCAAATATCCATGCACCATTTACAAAGAATGGCTGAACTAAAGTTACGAGAAGTAAAGAACTACCAAGAAATTATTGAGATGGTTCCTGAGTTAGCGGTAAATGATGAACTTCTTCCTTCGGGTTATTACGTTCAACCAGGCGAGGTTTGGGATGGTGTCAGGTACGGGGCGAGACATCAATAAGTAATCACTAAGGATTAAATCAGGGTGTCTGAAATTGTTTTGATAATTATGGTAGAAAGGTCAATGAATGAGAGGTCCTTAGCCAGTTAAATTGAATGTCTGCTAATGGCCGGTTTGAGAAAAGATAATCAGGCTGTTAACATCGCATTATCTACGACTGCTATTAAAAATGTAATTAGCGTCAGAAAGAGTCTAATGATTTTGGCATGACTTTAAGATTTAAATGGTAAAGAAGAAATTTGCGGAGAAGAGTTTAAATGAGTTGGGATGAAAAAAATTTTGTATTACGAAAAGTCGGTAGTAACGGTTTGGCACTAGAGAACGCTTCCGACACACTAAAAAATGATCCTGAAATTGTATTAGCCGCAATTGGAAATGACAAGGAGTCTTTTATTTTTGCCAGCGATAACTTAAAGAAAAGCCGCGATTTCATGCTCCGTGCACTAGAAGCAGACCCGTGGAGTTTTGAGTTTGCCAGTAATGAATTGAAAAAAGATGTTGATGTTTGTCTTGCCGCCTGTAAAAACAACTGGATGATACTGCAATTCGCTGACGAAGATCTTCAATGGGATGAAAACTTCCTTTTGCAGGCCGTAAAGCTCAATCCCGAGATCGTTTTCTGTACTGATACTGAGTTTCAATTGAAGAATAGAGATTTGGTTCTAAAATCTTTAAAACAGATAACCACTTTTTACAATTCAGATGATATTTGCGAGGAACTAAGGAAGGATGAAGAAATTGCCAAAGTCATGGATAAATATGGTTGCTAACCTCTCATTTCGAATCAAGCGGTCATCTGGCAACTAAAATTGATCAAATTTAGGCGTCGAAATCCGTCGCTGTAAATAAATAGGGTCAGAGTCAATTAAAGCGATATCCGCTTCTGACAGGGCCTTGAAATTGAAAGCTAGGGCCAGAGTAGATTTATTCGATATTGATAT
>JAPHTP010000165.1 GCA_026196875.1 Kangiellaceae bacterium | reverse complement strand
ACATCCGTTAGACATTTGTTCAACCATCAATCGGCCAGAAACAACTGGCGAATGTGCAAGCCCCCTGGCAATATCAGAGAGTGAAATTCCCATAGCAATCGCACAGCTTGAAGCTGCCAGTGCATTATTGACATTGTGCTCACCTACCAGAGACAACTGAATAGGTTGAGATTGATTTTGATAGCACAAGTCGAATCGTGCTCTTTGCTCTGCATCTAACTTGACATTCTCAGCGTAAACATCAGCACTACTGTTAACTGAATAAGTAATCACATCACTGGTAATGTTTTTTAACCAATAATCTGAAAATTGATCATCCAAATTAACAACTGCCACACCGCCTTCTTTGATCTCGCCATAGATTTCACCTTTGGCTCTTGCTACGCCTTGCAGGTCACCAAAACCCTCTAAATGGGCGGCGGCTACGTTATTTATCATTGCGACATCTGGACGGGTGATACCGGCAGTATAAGCAATTTCTCCTGCGTGATTGGCGCCTAGCTCTATCACTCCGAACTGATGGCTATTGTCCATTTCTAACAGGGTTAAGGGTGCACCAATTTCGTTATTAAAATTGCCTCTTGTAGCGAATACGCTTCCCACATTTTGTACAATAGACGCTAACATTTCTTTAACTGTTGTTTTGCCGCTACTTCCGGTAATAGCAGCGAACTTTGCCTTCAATTGATCGCGATTAAAGCGGGCCAAATCTCCTAAAGCTTTTTGTCCGTTCTCCACAACAATTTGTGGAACGTCTAAAATGCTCTCTTTTTCTACAATAATTGCAGCTGCTCCTTTCTCTACAACTTGGTCAAGAAAATTATGCGCATCGAAATGCGGCCCTTTCAGCGCCACAAATAACCCACCAGAACAATCTTGCCTACTGTCAGTAAAAACATGATCAACTTTAATGTCTTCACCGATTAATCGACCGTTGAGCGCAAATGCAATGTCTTTAAGAGACGAACTAATCATTAGACATCTCCTCTATAACCTTGTTGGCTATTTCTAAATCACTCAAGTGAAACTTCTGTTTTCCAATAATCTGATAATCCTCATGCCCTTTACCGGCGATTAATACAGCATCTCCAGGTTGAGCTTTATTGAGTGCAAAGCGGATCGCCTGTTCACGGTCCTCGATAAATTTTGCTTTGTCAGGCTTTCGAAATCCCTCGAAAATATCGTCACGAATTTTCTCTGGCGACTCGGTTCTCGGATTATCATTTGTAACGATAATACGATTCGCTAGTTTCTCAGAAACTCTCGCCATTAAAGGACGTTTTCCCATATCACGATCACCACCGCACCCGAAAATACACCAAATCATACCGACACAATGTTCTCTAATTGCAAGTAGCGTTTGCTCTAATGCATCAGGCGTATGCGCGTAGTCAACTATCGCTAGCGGGGTATCTTTATTTCCTACTTTATCCATTCGACCTGGTGCAGAACGAACGTTTTTTAGCGCTCTCAAAACTGGATGTACGTCTTTAAAAATACTTCCCAAAGTCGCAATGACTAATAGTAGGTTCGACAAATTAAACTGACCAATAAGCGGCGATTCTAATTCCCCGCTTCCCCACGGCGTATAAACTTTTGCCTGCAACCCTGCTAAAGAAAAATCAATATTTTCAGCCCAAATCCAGCGGTTAAGATTTGACCCCGAGGTTGGTAACTTTGTGGTCACCAACCATTTTGTAGCGAGAATTTCTTCATCCTTTGCTAGCTTACGCCCAAACTTATCATCCATATTGATAACGGCATTTTTTAAATCTTTCTTTAAAAATAACTGGCGTTTCGCTTCGCCATAATTTTCCATCGTACCGTGGTAATCCAAATGGTCTCGAGTTAGATTGGTAAACACTGCTGCACTTAATTTAACTGCATCTGCACGACCTTGATGGATCCCATGTGAAGAAATTTCCATCGCGGTAAACTGAGCGCCAGCATTAACCGCTTGTGACAAGACTTTTTGCATCGTTATTGCATCAACTGTCGTATTGTCACTGGCTTGCAAATTGTTACTCTGGCCGAACCCAAGAGTTCCTAGCAAAAAACATTCAAAGTGAGTTTTTTGTAACGTTTTCGCAATCAAATAACTACAACTCGTTTTGCCGTTGGTTCCGGTCACGCCTATAACTTTCAACGATTGCGAAGGATGCCCATAATAATTATCCGCGAGCAAACTCAGGTGTGCTTTCAAGTTATCTATCCACACCAATTTTTCTTGTATACCACTTTCTTGCTTAAATTGTTCTAACCACTCGGCGTCATCATCTGCTTCTGCAATAACTAGTTGCGCTCCGGCTTCAATAGCGCCTTTCATAAATTTTCTACCATCCAACTGAAATCCGGAAACCGCTACAAAGGTGTCACCTTTTTCAATTTGACGACTGTCTAACTTGAGCGGCCCGACCAACAATTCAAGTTGGTCGGGCAATACCTGCTCGCTGGATATATTTTGTAAGACATCAACTAATTTTGGGTTAGCCATTGATGTCACCTTTTGCAATCAAACTTTTCGCAATCGCCTCTTCTTGATCTGGCTTTACGTTTAATAGTCGTAATGACTCTGCAGCAACTCTGGCAAATACTGGAGCGGCTACCTGGCCGCCGTAATAATCTTCACTTTGTGGCTCATCAACAAAAATTGCCATTGCAATTTTCGGGTCACTCACCGGCGCTATTCCGGCAAAGAAAACAGTGTATTGATCACCGTACCCGCCTTTAACTGCTTTTCTGGCAGTACCTGTTTTACCTGCGATACGGTAACCGTCTACTTTCGCTTTTTGTCCACTTCCACCTTCTCCGACAACTGTTTCCATCATTGAAATCACTTGACGGCTAACATTCTTTGAAAGTACCTGTTCACCGATTGGTGTATCTTCTTGTTTAAGTAAAGTCATTGGGCGCTTTATGCCTTGAGACCCTAGCACCGAATATGCTTGCGCAAGTTGCGCTGGTGTAACTCGGAAACCATATCCATATGCTAATGTCGCTTTCTCAATGTCGCTCCAGTTATTTCTAATAACAAAACGTCCTGCACTTTCGCCAGGAAACCCACTCGCGGTATCTACCCCGAATCCAACTTGATAGAAGGTATATAAAAAATCTTCATCAGACATCATGTGCGCCAATTTTGAGACGCCTACATTACTGGACTTCTTAAGTACTCCTGTAACGTCTAGCGAATCATAATTAGTTATATCTTTCACCCAGTGGCCGTTATATTTAATTCGTCTGGTATCGATTTTAGTATTTGGATTTACTATCCCTGCTTCCAGGGCGCTTGCAACCGTAAAAGGTTTCGCCGTTGAACCTGGTTCAAAACTATCCACAAATGCGGCATTTCGAGTGTATTCAGGCTTACGAGAATCAAATCGATTTGGGTTATAAGAAGGTTGGCTAATCAACGCCAAAACTTCTCCAGTATTAACGTCTAACATAACCAACGAACCGGATTTAGCTCTATGTTTAAGTACCGCCGTCTTCAGTGCTTTATATGCAAGTGCTTGAATTCGACTATCTATGCTTAAATACAGATCTTGTCCTTTTTGTGCTTCTTCGATAACTTCTTTTTGTTCAATTACTCTTCGCTTTAAATCCAAACGAACTTTTTCTTTACCATGTTTACCACTTAAATGAGCATCAAAAGCCCTTTCTAATCCCTCACGACCTTTGTCATCAACATCGGTAAAACCTACAAGATGTGCAGCAATTTCCGCTGATGGATAATACCGTCTAAACTCATCTCTCAAATAAACACCAGGTAAATCCAGTGTCTTCACAACGGTAGCTGTGCTTGGGTCTAAATGACGCGCAACCCATACAAATTGCCTACCTTTTCGTTTGACTATCCATTGTTTAAATTTTTGTGGAGTCTTCTTGGCGATTATCGCTAATTTTTTCCAATCATTTTCAGCTAGCGTCGGTGAACTCTCCATGACTTTGGTAACATCCATCCAAACTGATTTAACCGGCACGCTAACAGCTAGTTCTACTCCATTTCGATCAAAAATCACGCCGCGATGAGTCACGATGGCTTTGTCGCGAATACTCACCGAGTCTGCTCGTCCGATAAGTCTCTCGGCCTCATCTACTTGTAAATATGCAGCACGTGCAAACAAAGCAATAAATGCACAACTCAGCACAGCCATCAATACGTAAAACCGTCCGTTGCCCACTGGAACGGTGTTCGGTTTTCTCGCTTGCCTTTTCTTGGAGCTGGTCATAGTGAGATTACCTTTTCGTTCTTGGTAGTTACTTCCACCATGCCAAGTTTCTTCTTAGCGTCGCTTGAAATTCGATCTGCTTCTGACACGGTCGTCATTTCAAGACGCAACGCTTCCCATACAACTTGTTCATCGTTATAGCTTTGACGTAAGGACTGAAAATCAGCAGTCATTCTTCTGGCTTCGTGACTAGTTTGAGCAAGCATCATTGCAGAAATCACCAACAGGACGGCAAGTGCGCTCACCATCCAGTGACGCACAAAAATATCAAACGCCAGCACCTTCAATAATGAAGGTGCTGTGTTATCCTTTTTCTTCTGCTTCTTTTTGCTTGTCATTTTTAAAACCGGTTTATCTTTTTCCGGATTTGCTCCTTTTCTTTTATCGAGTTAACTTATAATTTTTCTGCAACCCTTAATACCGCACTTCTTGAACGTGGATTTAGATCCACTTCTTGCTTGCTTGCTTTAATTGCCTTCCCCATTGATTTCAATTCTTGATTGAGTTGATCAGTGGTAACAGGCAAACCTTTGGGAAAACTATCCCCTTTTGATTTTTGTCTAATAAAACGTTTAACCCTTCTATCTTCCAACGAGTGAAAACTGATTATTGAAAGTCTTCCACCTTTAGCTAACAGATTTGGCGCCACTTCCAACGTACGATCAAGTTCGCCTAGCTCATCATTGATAAATATTCGAATCGCCTGAAAGCTTCGCGTCGCAGGATGTTTGAACTTGTCTTTAACCGGACAAGCCTGATCAATAATCTCCGCAAGCTGCAAAGTAGACACTATTGGCTGCTCCCCTCGTTTTTCAACAATTGCTCTGGCAATTCGTGTAGCAAATTTCTCTTCACCAAACTCTTTTAAAACCCTTCTAATATCGTCAACTTCTGCATAACCTAACCAATCAGCCGCCGACTCCCCCTTGGAAGTATCCATCCTCATATCCAGAGGCCCATCTTTGATAAAACTAAAACCTCTTTCAGCTTGATCTAACTGCGGCGATGACACACCTAAATCAAGCAATATCCCATCTATCATTCCTACCAAACCTTTCTGTTCTAACAAAGGCTCGATCATGGCAAAATTCTGGTGAATAAATTCAAACCTCGAATCTTGCATAAATTTCTCAGCGGACTTTGCCGCTTGTGGGTCTCTATCGATCGCAATTAAGCGCCCTTTTTCACCCAACTTTTCTAGAATCAGCTGACTGTGTCCACCTCTGCCAAAGGTGCCGTCAACATAGATCCCATCCGGCTTTATATTTAAGCCGTCGACTGCCTCGTGGAGTAAGACAGTAATGTGTTGCTGTGTATTTGACATTGTTTCTAGTAGTAGAGATCAGGTAATTCTTCAGAATCCAGTTCGTCGCTAGACAGAACATCCAGATCCTCTTGAGTCAGTCGATTCCACTCAGCTTCATTCCATAACTGGAACGTTTTGCCTTGGCCAATCAACATGACTTCTTTATTTAGGCTGGCTCTTTCTCTGAGAACACCTGGAATCAGTAGTCGTCCACTGGAATCCATATCGACCTCAGTTGCATGAGCAAGCATGATACGCTTTAAACGTCTGTGGAGAGGTTTTGAATTGGAGAGAGATTGTAGATCTGCTTCTGTTGATTCCCAGTGTTCGAGAGTAAAAATCAATAAGCAGTTGTCGTAGGGGTCACAGGTAATGATCATGTGCGATTCACAAGACTCTACTATGCCGCCGCGATACTTTGCAGGTATCGCAATTCGACCTTTTGAGTCTAGATTGATTGAATTAGCTCCACGAAACACTGTTTTATCCTAGGTTTAAAACCTGCAATAATTGTCTATTGACGGACCAGTCGAATAGAAAGACAGGTCTGACAAAAACACGGTCCAATGATCAATTAGACCATGTCTTGGGTAAGTTCTGGCCGGAACGTACCACTAGACTACACAAAACTACACTTTTCTCCACTTCCTTGCACTATAGGTAGTGAGGCGTACTTTTGTCAAGCAAAAACAGGGGGTAAAAACGAGAAATATTGCTTATTTCACAAAGACTTAGCGCACTTAAAAAGAAGTAGGTTTAAGTCGGAATTTGAATAAGAAGTTATTTCATATAGTTATATACCAAACTTAAAGTAATACTTTAAGTTGTGAGCTGAAGTGGAGAGAAACTGGCGGTTTACGACGTTTTTTACCTTCTGAGTGGTGCGTCACAGTCCATTTTTAAACACTGTTATGCAAATTAATAATTTATAGACATAAAAAAACCTCTTCTTATTCCTAAGAAGAGGTTAATTGTCGATATTTGGGCTAGCCGATAAGCCGGATTCTGTCGGGGACAGTCATTCATCTAGGCAATTCGTCACCAAATCGCTCAAGCGACCTACCCGGTTCCAACGCGAGCCACGTCTCGAGGGTCAGACAAGCTGCCCTACCGGAACCCTATTTGGTCTTGCTTCAAGTGGGGTTTACCATGCCGTTGAATGTTACCACCAACGCGGTGCGCTCTTACCGCACCATTTCACCCTTACCGATCAGTTAAAAACTGATTGGCGGTTTATTTTCTGCTGCACTTTCCGTAGGCTTTCGCCCCCCAGGCGTTACCTGGCACTCTGCTCTATAAAGTCCGGACTTTCCTCCGCGAATAAAAAATCCGCAGCGACTGTCTAGCCAGCCACAGCGGATCTTAGCAAGATTTAAAATTTAAAGCGAGTCTTACCCTTGACGATTTCTGCGAAAAACAAGTAAGACAATTAGCGCTAGTGCTGTACCGCCAAAACTGCCGCCACCGCTACTACTGCTGCCACCTGTAGTCGGTGGTGCTATTACTTCAACCTGGATTTGCGCTGTCGCGGCTGCGCCTCGCTCGTCTGTAACTGTCAATTCGAATACCAAAGTACCCGCTTGAGATGGTGCTACAAAGGAAACAGCCAGTTGATCGGCGCTGGATAAGGTCACGCCACTACCGGAAGTCTGTTGCCATTGATAGGTTAGCTGATCGTTTTCAGCGTCTGAAGCAGAAGGTGCAAGATTAACAGTTTGTCCTGAATTTACCTGCAAAGATGAGTCAAGGGTAATTGATGGCGCGGTGTTAGAATCATCGTCCAATATTGTTACCTCAATATTGGCATTGGAACCTACCGTCAGCCCCGTTGCATCAGAAAGAGAAATAGTTAAGGTTTCATCAGCTTCACTTGATGCATCGTCCACTAACTGCAAGCTAATAGTTTTGGGATCAAATTCACCGTCACCCCAATTGAGAGTACCGCTCGCTAAATTGAAATCGGTGCCTTGGGTAGCATTTCCTCCACTTACCTGATAATTAATACTAGCAGCTCCCTCCGAACCGCCAACCCGATTTACATTTAAGTTCACAGTTGAATCCGCTTCAACAACCCTGAGACTGGATTGAGTGAATTCTGCAGCACCACCATTCGGAACCCCGAGAACTTTAACGGTTAAATAACTAGGGTTAGTCAAAGTTATTCCCGAAGTTGGATCAAATAGTCGAACATAAAAAGTTTCAGATACTTGATCGCCAGAGGGATCGTCCGGAATATTGATACTAAAAGATTTACTCGTAGAATCACTTCCACCCCAGCTTACTGTACCGACATAAGGAGTAAAGTCTTCACCGACAGAAGCACTTCCGGGAATCATCTCAAACTTAACTGTCGCGCTAGTAGCGGAAGCGGCAGCGTCCACCCTAGCCACGTTGACAGTCAGATTTTCTCCTCGATTCGCTTCCACTTCAACGTTTTCAAATCGCACACTTCCCTGAGTTGCATTCTGGGTTTTGTCACGTAATACATATAACCCACTATTGATATCACTGACCAGAATGAGTCCTGATGGTAAAAAGGGATATACACCCCAAGCACCATTAAATGAAGGACTATTACTAGATGGGAAAGTGTCAAAGAAACCAACTTCTTGTGGATTACCAGGATTCTGAATATCGAGAATTGTTAATCCGCGTTCATAGTTTGAAACATAATACCTGTTCCCGCGTACAAAGCCGTTGTGATCGATCGCGCGAGTGTCACCAGTCCATTGACCAACCTGAACCGGATTACCAAGATTACCTATATGGAATATACGAATAGTAGAATTGAGACCACCTCGATACTCATCGAATTCATCATGTAGCAAAACGTACAACTTATCTTCGGTTACCCAGCCTGAGTGAACATACTGGTCTTCGGCAGCCACATCATTATAGCCGGTCACAGACAACTGGGTCGTGTTAGTCGGATCGGTGATATCCCACAAAACCATTTCTTTTTCGTTAAAATCGACAAATACGGTGCAATTTGCCCCGCCGTTACCGCAACCATTGTTGACCCGATTATCAGTAATCGTTACCGAGGCACCATCGTGGGTATAGCCATTAAAACTCGATTGATTGCTTTTAACAGCAATGCTCTCAGGGTTTTCAAGTGAATAACTATGGAATGAACCGGCATGAATTCCAGTGCCGACCAGCTGAACTAATGGTTCCGCACCATCAAGCTTAATATTTAAACTATGATCAACATTACTAATGTATATATTGTGCGCACTGCTAGTCCCGCTGTCTCTACCGACAAGTGATATCTGATTAGGTAAGTTATTCAAATCGATGATTGTCAGTCCGTCAGAAGCACCATCAACAGTGACATACGCGTAGGCTTTCCATCTGCCGGAAGTAGCATCGAAATATTGGTAGACTTTAATGTCTCGCCACGTGGCAGAACTTCCACTAATAGTGCCGACTTCCAGAGGATTCTCAGGATCCGCTAGACTAAATACCGCAGCGCCATTTTGAACGCCCATGATCGCATATTCTGTTCCGGTATTTAGGTCAACATGCCCCCAAATATCGTTACCTGAACCCGGCGTTGAACTAAACGAAGATAACGGGACATGAGCAACCAAATCAATGTTGTTACACTGAAACGCACCAGCGCTACCGGAGACACAAGGTACATCTGCTTGGGACTTGTTAAGCGCTTCAAAAGCATTCATCTTACTTTTGAATACATCATCTTCCGCCAAGCTTTTTCCATCTCTGATAACTTGGAACCCTCGCTTGGTCAAAAGAGGAATGAAATCTTCGGGCACGCCTTTGATAAAGGTAGGGTTCACATCCGGGCTTTGGGTTTGAAAATGATCGAAACGATTAAATCCCGCTAGAATAGGAACAATTTCACTCTTCAGATAGAATAATTCTTGAGTCGATCCTACTTCATATTTACCTGCTGCAACTAAAACCTTATCACCTTTATTTGCATGCTGTACTGCATACTCTATGGATTTACATGGACGTAAAGCATTATCACAATAACCTACATCTTGACCGTTATCGGCGACAAACCGCGCTTTATCATGTTCCGTGTGGGAGTAGCTTGTCATGCTAAGACAAGCAAAGGAAATCATTGCGGATAGTTTAATAAGCTTATTCATTGTTGTATCAGTCTCCAACGACGACGCATCTAAATATTTTGTGAATTATTAATGAGTTAGTTGCTAAAATTATTGGCCAAAGATAATTAATAGCAGTTTACACCACTTGATAAAAGTTGAATATTTACGTTTTGTAGCGAAACGCACAACTGTATTGTTAAATGTGATAAATTTGACGCTTCGCTCTCAACTTCTTTGACATTCTTTAAACACAAAAAATTTAGACATTAACCAAAAATGATACTGAGATATATTCAAAAAGCCTATTCTTATTCCGTAGTTTTCTCACACCGCATTTTTTTAGCGTTGACAAGCTTGTTAGTTCTTTGTGGTTGCCAACAAGATTATCCGTTAGAGGTCGAGTATCGATTATCTTTTAATGGAGAAACTGTGCATTGCAACTCAAATTTACAAATAGAAGGTAAAACATGGCAACTATCTCAGTTTCAATTTTTTGTTCATAACTTTTATACTCAAGATAAACATGGCCAGTGGCACCCCGCATCGATTAGCTCTGGAGAAAACCAGAGTAATTCCGTGTCGCTTCTTGGAGAGGTGTGCGGCGCAGACAATAATTGGAAAGCGAAATTAAATACCGTGATTCCAGAAAATAAAATTGAAGGTTTAAAGTTTACTCTAGGTGTTCCACACCAACTCAACCACTTAAACCCAATTACCCAACCATTTCCATTAAATCAATCGGATATGTTTTGGACATGGCAAATGGGTTATAAATTTGCGCGTGTCGAACTCATTAATGAGTCCAACGAGTGGATCTTTCATCTCGGCTCTACAGGATGCGATTCTCCTAGCCCTGTGAGAGCGCCAGAAGAAGCCTGCAAAAATCCTAATCGCTCTGATATCAGAATAAGTAGTTTTGATTCGAATAAACTTATCCAAATTTCCTTAGATGAACTTCTGAGAGGAATTAATCTGCAGATAGATAACAATTGTCAAAGTGCTCCCTCAGAACTTTGTGACAAGCTTTTAGGTCGGATGGGTATTAATTCGAAGCAAACGATTTTTGGAGTTAAGTAGTGATTCGTTTTGTTTTTTTTATAGTATTACTTATTTGTGTAGCAAGCTGTAGTGACTCAGGCCACGATGCTGAGAAATATGATTGGAAATTGCGTGAAGGTTTTCCGAAACCGATTATTCCGCAAGAAAATCCGATATCCGCAGCTAAAATTGAGTTAGGCAGAAAGCTCTTTTATGATAAGAATCTGTCAGCCAATCAAACCCAATCTTGTGCTTCCTGTCACCAACAACAATTTGCGTTTGCTGAAGCTCGCATTACCTCAATTGGGTCTACCGGAGAAACTATACGCCGAAATTCTCCGGCGTTAGTTAATATCGCCTATAATAAAACGCTGACTTGGGCTCACAGTGGGCTCAAGTCGCTTGAACGCCAATTACTATTGCCAATGTTTGGAGAATCCCCAGTTGAACTTGGGATCACCGGAAATGAAGATAAAGTGCTAGCTCGATTTCAAACAAAAGAATATACAGAGTTTTTTCAAGAGGCATTTCCAGGGCAAAAAATAGGTTTTGATATTATCATTAAGTCGATCGCCAGTTTTGTTCGAAGCTTAGTGTCATTAAACTCACCTTTTGATAAATACGCATACGATCAAGATGACAGCGCATTAAATGAATCAGAGTTAAATGGCATGAAACTTTTTTTCTCTGAACAACTCGAATGCCATCACTGTCATGGTGGGTTTAATTTCACCCAATCAACAAGTCACGAAAAGCAACTACTCGATCGCAAACCATTTCACAATACTGGCCTTTATAATCTATCGCAGGAAGGCGACTACCCTTCAATCGATAATGGTTTATTTGAAATAACCTTGGATAAACGTGATAAAGGTCGCTTCCGTGCCCCTACCCTGCGAAACATTGAAGTGACCGCTCCCTATATGCACGACGGTAGTATTCAAACACTAGAGGAAGTTATTGATTTTTATGCCGCAGGCGGTAGGCTAATCGAAAGCGGAAAGTTTAAAGGCGACGGCAGGCTTAACCCGCTAAAAAATGCATTTGTAAAGGGCTTCGAGATTTCAGAGCAAGAAAAACAAGACTTAATTAACTTCATGAAATCTTTAACCGACAGTGAGTTTTTAACCAACCCGGCATATTCTGATCCTTACCAGAGTAAATAATTCCCCGGGGCTATTAATACTATTAGAGCTATTTTGAAATAGCCCCAGGAAATAGCCCCAGTCAAATACACTTATTACTTTAGCCTTGCGTTTTTATTCGGCTTCTCATTGACTTAATCTCACTACGACGAGATTTTCCCTCTAAGCGCCTTTTCTGGCTTGCTTTGGTTGGCTTTGTCACTTTCCTGGCCTTAACGACTTTAGTAGCCTCCTTAACTAATCGATAAAAGCGCTCTAGCACCGCTTTTTTGTTCTTATCTTGGGTTCTATACTCTTGTCCTTTAATTACAATAATCCCGTGTTTATTGATTCTAGAATCTTTTATGGCAAGCAAACGTGATTTGTAAAAGTCGGGCAATGAAGATTGTTTAATATCAAAACGCAAATGAATAGCTGAGGAAACTTTATTGACATTTTGACCACCAGCTCCTTGAGCACGAATAGCAGCAAATTCAATTTCTGTGAGCGGAAGTCGAACTTTGTTTGAGAAAATCAGGCAGCCATTTTCAATCATCATGCCCATTAAATAGAATTATCCATCAACTTCCACTCTCCACGGAGGGTTCAGACGATTTTCGCCAGCCCAGTAGAGTTTGACTTTATTGCCACTTGGATCAAACAGTAAAGCCTCTCGCCACAAATATCGCTTAGTTTCAGGCATAGATTCAAATGTAAGGCCTTTTGCGATAAGTGTTCTTACCCATCCGTCAACATCTTGGTGCTCAAAATAAATTGTCGCGCCGTTAAAAAAATTCTCTTCAGTCAAAGCTAGTGAAAATGTGGCTCCGCCATCTGGACATTCAAATCTTGCGTAGTGTGGTGTATCAACAATTTGTACAAAACCGAGCAAGCGGTAAAATTCCACACTCTTGTCCATATCATAGGCAGGCAGGGTCACCTGGTTCAAATTCATCTTAACACTCGCCGTTTGAATCTTTGAAAATTAACGAGATACTGACATCTGTATGCAAGCTACGTTTCACTGGGCATGCTGCGGCAGCTTTCTTTAATTTTTTTAGTTGTAAGTCGCTCAATTTTTTTTGATATTCTATAACAACAGTTAACCGCTTTATCATTCGCGGTGAATGCGAAATTTCTTTTTCTACGGAAATAAAAAACAGACCTGGTTCGAGAGATTCTCGAACCATCACTTTTTCAAGCGAACTGAAAACACAAGAACCAAGCGCCGCAGCAACGAGATCAGTTGATGAAAAGTTCTGAGCGTTACCTCCATATTCAGGAGGTAAGTCGGTAACAATTGAATTACCAGAGGGAGAATGCGAAATTAAACAGCGCCCTTCGGAGGAAAACTCTACTGAAATGTGTGTCAACTTAGTTTGCCTGTGTTAATTAATAACTTTCAACGGCGATAGGAAGGTGGCGAACTCTTAAGTGGTGCAAGAAGTAAATAAAATATCCAAGCAAACCAAGATATAAAAATAATTGCCAAAACCCAAGCAGCTTTCTCGCCCCCCTGTGTCTTATTTGACGTTATGACTAAAATCACAGGTAAAAGCCAAATAATCACCCAAAATAAAAAAAATACTCCAATCTCCATACTTATACCTTCCTTAAGTTGCTAAGATACATACACATCGTTATGACGACTCTTCATTTTTATTTATAGTTTCGTAAACCTCAGCAAGTTTAACTCTTAGCTCTTCATCTACTTCTTCCGGTTTAATCCGAGAAATAATATTGCGTAATACTCGAATTTCGTTTTGATCAACCACCCCATCACGGGCAGCTATAGTGAGAATACTGTCCAACTCTTTTGCGTCAATTTTTCCATCATCAGCAAAACACTGAATTGAACGAAAGCTCATTTCTAAATAGTCTCTAGATTCGGCCATTAACTTTATCCTTTATTTATAAACTGGTTAATTTAATTAAAATACGAAACAACCGGTAATTTTATTCCATTTTAAATAGAGAGAGATAATTATCCAAACTATTTTTGTAATTAGTTTAAATCCTCCCTAACTTGCAGGTTAGCTGGAAATATGCCCCAGCTCTGCTACTTTTAAAGTGTGTTCCCAGTCCCCCTTTCAGTCACCAGGTATATTTTCTATGAGCACTCTCACTTGTCCAGAGTTTACCCACTTAGACGCGGATATTATCGCTGATTTTAACGCTTGTCTTCAGGAAAACATCGAAGAAGTGGAATATTGCATCAATAAGCTTGATGAATGTGAAGACCATGAACTGGTTCACGAACTATTTCGGGCAATGCACTCTTTGAAAGGCAATTGCCGTATGGTTTTACTAAACCCATTTGTGGTGGTTACTCATGAGCTTGAAGAAATTGTTTCCGAAATGCGGGAAGGAAAGAGACACTATCATGAGCTTTATGGCAGTCTTTTTATCACCATTATTGGAGTGATGGAAGGATTGATATACCAGCTTGCCGAGATAGGTGAGTGTCGCAAAGATGTCCTGGAAGAGATAAATCAATTAATTATTGAGGTGCGAAAGACTGAGGCTTGCACCACCGGAAAGGATTTGGAAGTACTTGAAGAAGTTGCCGTCAAGTTGGTCAGTATTCAAAGTACGGCGCTAAATTTAGAATCTCCCAATGAAACTAGCCAATCAACCGAAAGTTCAACTGCAGAACAACTTGATAAATCTGAAGTAACCGATGCCAAGTCCAATGAGCAAAAAGAAGAAAATATAAAATACTTTCGACAACTAGCCATAAAACTGGATAGTCTGAGTATTTACCGCCAAGGTCGAACCGATGACTCTCTCAAATTGTGCGAAGCACTTAACCAAGAGGCAGGTAACCTTGTTGATGCACAACAATTAAGAGCCGCGGTGTACATCCATGATATAGGTATGGCTTTTATTCCGGCTAAAATTCTCAATAAAGAAGGAAAACTCTCTCGTGAAGAACTGATCGTTGTGAAAAGTCATATTCAGGTGGGCGCAGATTTGCTATCAAGTATTCCCGGATGGCAAGCAGCTTCTGACATGGTGCAACAGCACCATGAGCGATTTGATGGGAGCGGCTACCCCAAAGGACTAAATGGAAAGCAAATCAATCCCGGCGCAATGATCTTAGCTTTGGCAGATACTTACCTGGCGGTTACCAACGAAAGATCTGACCGCTCATACAAACGAAACCTGTTCAGTGCAGTTACCTTAATAAACGGGGAAAGCGGCGGACAATTTGACCCCGAGCTAGTCGAAGTTTTTAATGAAACCATTAGAAAGTTGTACCTTTCTCCGTCTTAGCTACGGATAACCTGTTGCATTAAAAGAGATATTTTTAAGATCAATTGGCTATACCTTCGCCTCCAGTTAATTGCCAAATGTAATACCTCACATTACCTCCAAGGTAATTTATCCAATAAAATCAAAAAGATATATTTAATTTCATTAATCAGTTAGCAACGGCTTACCTTTCTGTTTTCTGATTTAAAGCCAACGAGTCATTTACAAATACTTGCATACATACTAGTTGGTATGTATTATACAGACCAACTGGTCGGTATAAGTATAAGACGATCAATTAATTTGAATGAAACCTAACTAACGCATATGAAGAACCAAGAGGAAATCACCATGTCTGCAAATTTGGCGAATCTAGTTATTCGCTTCCGCTGGCTACTACTGGTAGCTGGATTGGTTGCGATAGGCGCTGCGGGATACGGCGGCTCAAAACTAGGCTTTACTACTGATTACCGCGTATTTTTTGACGAGGGTAATGAGCAATTGGAGGCGTATGAAAGCCTGCAAAATACCTACGAAAAATCTGACAATGTACTTTTTGTTTTAAAACCAAAGCAAAAAGACATCTTCAATAAACAAACTATTGAAGCAATTCAATGGCTCACCAACGAAGCTTGGCAAACCCCCTTCTCAACTCGAGTTGACTCAATTAGTAATTACCAACATACGATTGCCGAAGAAGACGATTTAATTGTTGCCGATCTAGCGGGGGAAGATGTTGAGTTAACGACTAAAAACCTGGCCTACATCAAAAAAGTTGCGCTAAACGAACCTCTGTTAGTGCATCGCCTGGTATCAGATTCAGGACACGTCGGCGCGGTTAATGTCACCGTCAAACTCCCAGGTGTCGAAATGGACGAGAACAATAGAGTCGCCACCTTTTCTGCAGATTTAAAGCAACAACTAGAGCAGAAATACCCCGACATGGAAGTATATATGACTGGGTTTGTGATGCTCAATGAAGCTTT
>JAPHTP010000056.1 GCA_026196875.1 Kangiellaceae bacterium | reverse complement strand
GTGTAGCTCATTTAGGCAATGGCGATGAACCTGCCCGTGTAGCTCATTTAGGCAATGGCGACGAACCTGCTCGTGTGGCATAGCATAGATCCATCTAAATTTAGTCTTTCTCACCAAATAATCTTTTAAATTACCAACCTTTTAGCGTTTCAGAACGTCTTAGCTTCCATAACTTATTGAAATTCATATCTTTCTGATTTTGGATCGGAATTTGTATAGATCCTTGAAAGAGGTAGTTGATCCTCAGTTAAAAGGAGCAAAAATGTCGATTATTTTTAACCTGTTATGGATTGTTTTGGGCGGATTTTTTGTATTTATGGGGTATATAATAGGTGGTATTGCCTTATGCTGTACTATCATCGGTATTCCTTGGGGCATCCAGTGCTTCAAAATGGCCATTCTAGCGTTATTTCCCTTCGGCTCGGATGTTACCAGTCGGTATCCAGATAGTTACCCTACGAGCGGTTTGAATATCTTGCTGAATATTGTGTGGCTATTATTTGGAGGCATTTGGGTCGTATTCAGTCATCTTGCTTGGGGATTAGTGCTTTGTTTAAGCATTATCTTTATTCCGTTTGGTATTCAACACTTTAAGTTAATGAAATTGGGCTTCACGCCTTTTGGGCGTCACATAGTCGATCACTGATTCTTTGCCTGCGCTACTAGCTCAGCCGACCAATAACTGGTTGGCTTTCACGTCTATTGCTGTAAAATTGCTCCCCATATTGCACGACTATCCCGTATTTTCTAATTGAGGAAGCAGTTTCCATGAGTAAATCATTTCTAGAAAACCTCCAGGATCAGATCAATGAACTACATGAAGTCGGTCTTTATAAAGACGAACGTGTGATCGATTCTCAACAGCAAGCTGACATTCACGTAACCACCGGTGAAAACGTTCTTAATTTTTGCGCCAACAACTACCTTGGTTTAGCTAACAGCCCAGAACTTATTAAAGCTGGCCAAGCTGCTTTGGATGATTGGGGTTATGGATTGGCTTCTGTTCGTTTTATATGTGGCACTCAAGCAGTACATAAAAAGTTAGAAGAACGAATCAGCAAATTTTTGGGTATGGAAGATACAATTTTGTATTCCTCCTGTTTTGACGCTAATGGTGGTCTTTTTGAAACGATTCTAACCGCAGATGATGCGATCATTTCTGATTCATTAAACCATGCTTCGATCATTGATGGCGTGCGTCTATCAAAAGCAAAGCGCTTCCGTTACGCAAACAATGATATGGCGGATTTAGAGAAGCAACTAGTGGCAGCCAATGAAGCGGGTGCCAGGTATAAGCTAATCGCAACTGATGGTGTATTTTCAATGGATGGATACATCGCTAATCTCCAAGCGGTATGTGATTTGGCAGACAAATACGATGCTTTGGTTATGGTCGATGACTCTCACGCCGTTGGTTTTATTGGTGAAAATGGCCGTGGAACACACGAGTACTGTAATGTAATGGACCGAGTCGACATTATTACTGGTACTTTAGGTAAGGCACTAGGTGGTGCTTCCGGTGGCTATACCTCAGGTAAAAAAGAAATTGTTGAGTGGTTACGTCAGCGTTCGCGTCCATATTTGTTTTCTAACACGCTTGCGCCGGTGATCGCTGCGGCTTCAATTAAAGTTTTAGACTTATTGGAAAGTGGCAATGAACTACGAGCGAAGTTAAACGATAATGCCAATTATTTCCGTGAAAAAATGAGCAAGCTAGGTTTTGAGCTACTACCAGGAGAGCACCCTATCATTCCAGTGATGTTGGGAGATGCTGCATTAGCCAAGAAATTTGCGGATGAAATGCTAAAAGAGGGCATCTATGTTGTAGGGTTCTCCTTCCCTGTAGTGCCGAAAGGGCAAGCAAGGATTCGTACTCAAATGTCTGCGGCCCATGATTTTGAACATATCGATAAAGCTGTAGTTGCGTTTGAAAAGGTCGGCAAAAAGCTAGGCGTTATTTAATAATAATAATAATTAAAGATATAGAGACTAAACCGATGAAGACTTTAGCAAAGAGCTTTGCCAAAGAAGGCATTTGGATGGAACAATCAGATGTGCCAGAAGTTGGCCACAATGATGTTCTTATCAAGATTAAGAAAACGGCGATATGCGGTACCGATGTTCACATTTATAACTGGGATGAGTGGTCACAAAAGACGATCCCGGTTCCAATGACGGTTGGCCACGAATTTGTTGGTGTGATCGAAGCTGTAGGACAGGAAGTTCAAGGCTTTAATATTGGTGATCGTGTTTCTGGAGAAGGGCATATTACTTGTGGCCATTGTCGTAATTGCCGCGCCGGCCGCCGCCATTTATGTAACAATACCTACGGTGTTGGTGTCGATAGGCCGGGGGCTTTTGCCGAGTATTTGAGCATTCCTGCAGTTAATGCTTTTAGATTACCGGATGATATAAGTGATGATATGGCTTCAATTTTTGACCCATTTGGAAATGCGGTGCATACGGCTTTATCTTTTAATTTAGTTGGTGAAGATGTATTGATTACAGGCGCAGGCCCTATCGGAATTATGGCCGCTGCAGTTTGTCGCCATGTTGGTGCACGTCATGTCGTGATTACTGATATCAATGAATATCGTCTCGGTTTAGCTAAGCAACTTGGCGCCACTCGAGCTGTCAATGTGGCCAATGAAGATCTAAAAGACGTGATGAAGGAACTCGGCATGACCGAGGGATTTGATGTTGGCTTGGAAATGTCTGGTGTTCCATCAGCTGTGAGTTCCATGTTGGAAACCATGAATAATGGTGGAAAAATAGCCATGTTGGGAATTCCGCCATCCGACATGGCGGTTGATTGGAATCAAGTGATATTTAAAGGGCTGCACATTAAAGGGATCTATGGGCGCGAAATGTTTGAAACCTGGTATAAAATGGTTTCTCTGCTTCAGTCAGGACTTGATATATCGCCGATTATTACCCACAAATTTAAAGTTGATGATTTCCAGCAGGGGTTCGATACTATGCGTTCGGGGCAATCTGGAAAAGTTATTCTAGAGTGGTGATTTAAATCTATGAAGTAGCTAATAAAAAACCGAGCTTAAGCTCGGTTTTTTATGTTTATTGAGGTACTAGTAATTACTGAAAAACGTACTGCGTAAAAAGGACATTTTCGACGACGTCATAGCCAACTTCATCCTTAATTACTTGAGCAATTTTTTCAGTCGCTTGCTGACGTAGGCTTTCTCTTTGGGTAAGGTCCTGGACTACTTTCTTTTCTTGGCGATTAAAGAAGTCGATCAAGGCGTCTTGCATTAACGGCAAGTGCGTTTCTAACAATTCTAAGTTGTCGTCACCACGAGTTACGATTTGAACTTGTACCACAATGTACCCCATCTTACGGCCACTACTTTGATAGAACGTCATAATATTGGGGGCTATTTGAAAGTACTTTATGGGGAGTTTTTCTTCTTCTTTTTTCTCTTCTTCGGTTTCTTCCGGCGCTTCTTCTGCCGCGTATACAGGCGTATGCGATAAACTTAAAGCTAACAAAATCCAAGTAAAAAAATGTTTTAACATATTGATTTAAAGCGTGGTTAACAATGCTTTAAGTATAGACAGAATTTTTTGTAGTAACTGATTAAATCTCAGAGAGGGAGATTGGAATGAAAAATGATGGTTAAACAAAAATGGCCGAATTAAATCTCGACCATTTCAAAGTCTTCTTTTCCTACACCGCAGTCTGGGCACAACCAGTCTTCAGGAACATCTTCCCAACGAGTTCCAGGTGCAATACCGTCTTCCGGCCATCCCTTAGCTTCGTCATAAATCCAGCCGCAGACAATGCATTCCCACTTTTTCATTGCGAGGTCACCAATAACATATCTCAGTAAAGGCGCATTTATAAAGGCTTTTAGGTCAAACTGCAAGCAATAGGCAGCGTTTATCCTTGAATATGCACATAAAGTGCTCATTGATTCGAGCAAAATTGGCTTTTAAGTAGAGCTAGCCACCCATATCTGACTTTACGGATTCATTTTTTACGAGATTTTACTTGGGGTGTATATAAATTAGCGGCTTTTGGTATAATCCCAGCCAGATTAATTAGGGGTACTGTGGATAAGTCAGTTGGACCGCTGAGGGTTCGTATGGCTTATGGAGCAGATAAAACTTTTGAATACAGATATTTTTGCATTGCTATCCGACAGAGGGAGTTTGACTGGCCGCTTTGAGCAAGTTATGGGGGTCAAACCGCGACTGACTTTGCTTAATCAAGGGCGACAAATGGTTTCTCGTGAAGAGCGCGTTAAACTCGACATTCCTCCTAGAGAAATGGCGCTAGTTAGAGAAATAAAGATGGGTAAACACAATAAAAATTGGATGTTTGCTCGAACAATTGTTCCCCATAGAACTTTGCAAGGGCCTGCAAGACGCATAGCGAGTCTGAACGATACCCCGATAGGAAAATTGTTGTTTGGTAGAAATGGGGCTATTCGCAAGAGTATGGAAGTCACTTTGACTTGGGAACTGCCACAAACCCTCATTGCTATGGGGGTCATTCCGGAACACCGATTATGGCAGCGACAATCGATTTTTGAATTTCGTTCAGGTCCATTGATGGTAACCGAATTATTTTTACCTGATTGCCCAATTTATCAGCAAGATGATGTATAGAGTTTCGAAATTCTATTAACAGCTCTTAAAATAAATAAAAATAGAAGGTAACCATTCCCTACATGCCGCCAAAAAAACGACCGACTCAAGTAACTTTCTGGGGAACCTTTGTCGAGATGGTCGGAGAAGTATGGTTGTGGATATCAAATCTCAAATTCTCACCTGTCTTGAAAGAGAGATTTTACCAATATAGTTTACTTATGCGGGTTGACCGGCCGATAGGTACCTTGCTGTTGTTGTGGCCAACTCTATGGGCGTTGTGGCTTGCTAATGAACAGATACCACCAATATCTTTGATTGTTATTTTCAGCGTAGGCGTATTTCTAACTCGCTCCGCTGGCTGTGTTATAAATGATTATGCTGACCGTAATTTTGATGGCAAGGTCGAACGTACCAAAGCAAGGCCGCTTGCTGTTGGAAAAGTTTCTGAGAAAGAGGCATTAATCCTATTTATTGTTTTATCTCTGTTGGCATTCAGCCTAGTATTAATGCTCAACCTATACTCCGTTTTGCTTTCGATTGTCGCTATCGGAATTGCTACAATTTATCCGTTTATGAAGCGAGTAACCTATTTTCCTCAGGTAGTTTTAGGGGCTGCTTTTTCAATGTCAATTCCGATGGCGTTCGCGGCCAGTATTAATGAAGTTCCAGCGGCGGCCTGGTTACTCTATGTAGCCAATTTATTATGGGTGTTAGCTTACGATACCTTGTATGGCATGGTTGATAAAAAAGATGACCTAAAAGTTGGTATTAAGTCTACGGCAATCTTATTTGGAGAGGCGGATCTTCAAATAATTACTATTATTCAAAGCTTCTTTTTATTCGGTATGCTATTGGTTGGCGCACGTTTCGATTTAGGACTATTTTATTATTTAGGCGTTATGATCGCTGCCGGTTTAATCGCGTGGCAGATATATTATTGCCGCACTCGTAAAAGAGAAAATTGTTTTACTGCGTTCTTAAATAACAATTGGGTTGGTGCTGCAATTTTTTGTGGTATTCTCTTATCGAAATCGTTTTAGGGCTTGAAGCGTTAAGCTCTAGGTGTAAATTATTTAATTTTTGCACTTTCTTTGCGATAGCTAAGTGTTTTTGATAGGTTTACCTGATGTACGAAAATCCACAGTCACACAAGATCCTTGTCGCTGAAGATGACTTTGCCAATCAGCGAGTTGCCAGCTTGTTTTTAAAGAAACTCGGATACGAAGTAGAGATTGCCGAGAATGGCCATCAAGCAGTAGAACTGGCCGAGTCTAAACCTTTCCAACTGATTTTGATGGATTGCCAAATGCCGGTAATGGACGGCTTTGAGGCCACCAAAAAAATTAGGGCTAGCAAAGGACCCAATAAAGATATTCCTATTATTGCTTTAACCGCCAATGTGGTATGCGGTGTGAATGGTGACTGTTTGAGTGCTGGAATGAATGACATATTAAACAAGCCGGTTCAACTAGAGCAAATGAAATCAATGATAGAGCAGTGGGTAGCCTAAACGGCTGTCGCTAGCACAGCTACCATAAATATGCTCTGTCTCATTTCAATGAGTTTAGCTATTCCCGGTTACGACAATCAGCAGGTATGTGCATTACTTCTAGATCTGCAGCCACACACTTCCAGCTGTAAGTTGCATCAGTATTAAACTCTGGAACGAGCTTAAGGCTTCCGTTACTGATCTCTTGAGGGCGTTGAAAACTAACCATTAACTCTCCAGTAGGTAGAAGTTGAATGTAGTAGTTTTGGGTTTGAAAGTCGTCAGTTGATAATCCTGCTTGTTCAAAGTTCTGTGGCCAATAACCATTTTTTTCTGAGTAGGCAACAATATTTGGGGTAGCTTCTTTGGCATGGGCATATCCCTCGTTAACTGCTGCACGTACAGTATAGCCTTGATATGCCGGTATCGAAATCGCTGCTATAATTCCGCCGACGGGAACAATAAGTACAAGTACAACGACGCCAATAATTGCACCAATTGACATCCCGGGCGGCGGCGATGCGTTAGTTGCTTGCACTTGAGATGAATCAAAATTTCGATTAACTACTACACATCCAGCGATCATGTCGTGGAGAGCCTGTTTTCTCCCGGTAAATGCTGCCATTAAGTAACCGATCAAAAAGGTCATTTGGGTGACTACGCCTGCTAGCTGTCTCCCGGCTGCGTGCGCGAAGCTCAAACCATATCCTTGCATATCGGTTACTTTGATCCCCAGCAGCCTTTTGCCAAGAGTGGCCTGAGCGCTACTACTTTCTTGTAATGCGAAATATAGCCACCAACCAACAAAATAACCCACGTAAACGAGTGCAAGTTGCGAAAATACATCAAAAGGATCCGAAGCTGGGCTAAAGCTGCTCGCAAAGAAAAAGAAAATAAATATCCAAGCAAAGAATCCAAAAATTATGCCATCAACCCAATAGGCAAAAAGTCGTTTCCAAAAACCGGCATATACAAAACCTGAGGCAAAATTGGGGGCCTGATGAGTTGTTGGTGCTTGGTATGGGGTTTCTTGTTGCGGAGCGTTAAGTGGAGCCCCGCAGCTTGAACAAAACCTGGCGTTCATTTGATTGGCGGTTCGGCACGAAGGGCAAGGCAGACTAGAAGAATTAATATGACTCATAAATTTTCGAAATTTGCTAGCTATAAATTCACTAATTAATAACAGCAACTTAGGCATATATCGCGCTAGTGTCAAGAAGCCTGGGAAATTAAAACCATTTTGATTCCATCTTTTGGCACAAAGCTGCCACTTTTAGGACCGTATTTTTGCACCTCATTTGGGCATTATAGAAAGCTTCGAATTTGTTCCGTAAAAAATTCCCTAAACCGGAGGCTAAAATGAAGACTCTGCTATTAAACAAGTACCTATGGCTTGTCGCGATAGTTTTTGCACTAAATATTCCATTGTTAATGATTGAATCTCAAATCGAGGAAAGGAGTGGTCAAAGAGATGTGGCCAAGCAAGCTGTTACGAATAGCTGGACTGGAGAGCAGTCCGTTCTTGCCAAAGTTTTAATTATTCCCTACCAACAGAAAGAAAAAATAATAGTTACTGGAGATAATACCTATAACGCTGTTTCGTCCAGTCAAGCAGAGCGCTATAAGTGGGTAAATAAGCGACTCTATTTATTTCCGGAACAGTTGAATGTACAAACAGAGCTCGACACGCAGACCTTATCTAAAGGGATCTACGAAGTGCCTGTTTATACCGCTGATATGACAATAAAAGGCAATTTCGATTTAATGCCTTGGCAAGAGTTACGCAATAAAGATGATATTAAACAGGGGGGAGGGGCTTACCTGTCAACTGGAATAAAAGATAGTAGAGGGCTTAATGGTATTCCCCAAATTCTTGTAAATCAACAAGAGGCAGAGGTAAAACCCGGGACTCAATTTAGTCATTTCGCTAGCGGCTTTCACGCCTATGTGGATTCTAAATCACTTGAACTTGATAACTTACTCTTTCTCACAAAACTCAACTTTAAGGGAACTGAGTCGATCGAATTTGTTCTCACGGGAAAAGAAAACTCTGCTAGGATAAACTCATCGTGGCCTCATCCAAATTTCAATGGTGCATTCTTACCGACAAAGAGAGAAATCAATAATTCTGGATATTCGGCCCAATGGCATACCGGTATTATATCAACCAATATCGAAAACAAGTTTGAGCGTTGTGTCTTTGGTGATTGCGACTCACTTTTCCGAACTAGTTTTGGCGTTAAAAATATCCAGTCGATTGATATTTATTTGCAAAGTTTAAGATCGGTAAAATATGGATTGCTAATTGTTATCGTCACTTTTGCTATTTTTGCTCTCTATGAGATTATCAATCGAAATATTTCAGTACACCCAATTTCTTATGTGTTAACGGGGTGCGCCTTGGCAATTTTCTTTTTGCTTTTAATCGCCTTATCTGAACATCTATATTTCGGCGTAGCTTATTGGGTTTCTGCACTATCTTGCGCTTCATTGATTAGCTACTATATTTCGCATCAAAGCCGATCAAACAAGATCGCGTTTATATTTATGGCATTATTGAGCTTTTTGTACCTGATCTTATTTTTTATTATTCGCTCAGAAGATCATGCACTGCTGTCAGGAAGCCTATTAGTGTTTTTTGTTTTAGCGATTGTTATGTTCGTTACCCGCAAGTTAGATTGGTATAAAGTCATGGATAACGCGACTGAAAATGAGAGAAAATACTCGACCTCTTAAGAAGGAATTAGAAAACAAGGGCTTCGAGAGAAGCCCTTGCCAATATGATTAACGATTTATCAATTAGATAGGGTTCAAATCAACTTCGGATAGTTTCGACTTTACTAGTGACTCTGCATTTTCAAAGTCTACCATTTCCAAGTTATCAACGTTTGCGGTAAGCTCTGTCAAAATTGCTTCCTGTATTACACCGCGATTTTGGGCTTCAGCGTAAGGCAAACGATGAAACATAACCATGGAGTAGCGAGGGCAGAAGCGATCAGGAAAACGCTTTTCTAATTCAAAAGCTAAGGCGCTCTTTAGTAAGAACTTCTCATCTCTCACTGAATCTCTCATAGTGATATAGTTTTCAATTGCCATATCCGCAATCGCATTTCCGTTAGGCTGACGAAGTTTATCTGTTTCAGCAAATATTTTATTCCAATCTCCAGCAAACTTTTCAATCTGTGCGTCAAACTCGCTGACATCTTCAAAGCCACAGTTCATTCCTTGTCCATGGAATGGGACCACTGCGTGTGCTGCGTCGCCAATTAGCAAGGCTTTATCTTGATAGTGCCAAGGGCTGCATCTTACCGTGGCAAGGTGGCCGGTAGGGTTTTCAAAGAAGTCTTTGTTCAGCTCAGGTAATAGTGGCACAGCATCAGGAAAGTGCTCGTTGAAGAACGCCAGTAACTTTTCTTCATTATCGATAGCAGTGAAACTGATTTCCCCTTCATTTGGCATAAATAAAGTGACGGTAAAGCTCCTGTCCATATTGGGTAGCGCAATCAGCATATATCCGCCACGAGGCCAGATGTGGAGGGCGTGTGGTTCCATTTGAAATTCACCATCGGTGCCGGCAGGAATACATAGTTCTTTATAACTGTGTCCTAGCTGTTCAGCGTAATTATGCTCTGACTGGACACTATGGATCGCATCACGAACCGCTGACGCACTACCGTCGGTGCCAATCACTCGCACAAAAGGCTTTTGGCATTCTTCGCCTGTTAATTCATTCTTTAAAGTAAGCAGTTGGTTTTCAAAGTCTACAGAGGTACATTTTTGATTAAAGTGAATTGTCACGTTGCCTTCACTTTCAGCTGAGTCCATACAGAGCGTATTTAGATCAGCCCTAGAAACCGAGTAAATGACTTCTTCGTCGCGTTGACCGTAAGGCTGCAAATTTTGATTGCCTTCTAAGTCATGAACCATCCGGCCCTTCATTGGAGTTAGCATTTTTTCGACTTGTTGCATTAAGCCGACTTGCTGTAGTGGATAAATACCGCGATTGGCCAAGGCTAAGTTAATAGAACGACCGGCAGAAATATTTTCCTCACGCATATCAGGACGGCGCTCATACACTTCTACCTCAAATCCGCGCTTAGCTAAGAAAACTGCGGCGAGACTGCCAACTAATCCGGCGCCTATCAAAGTGATTTTTTTGTCGCTCATATTATGCCTCCAAGCTCGCTTTCAATATTTGTACAAAGCGATAGCAATCTTCATAGCTGTTATAAAGTGGTACCGGCGCAATTCGAATTACATTTGGGTACCTCCAATCACCGGTCACGCCTGACTTTTCGATCCTCTCGAATACGACTTTGCCGTCTAAGCCATGGGTATCCACAGTTAAACTCAATTGGCATCCATACTCACCTTCCGATTCAGGTGTTAGGATTTTGATATCTTCACCCAATTCTTGTTTTAAAAGATATCGTAAGTAGTCCGTTAAGCTTTTCGATTTTGCGGCGAGTTCCCCAATGCCTCCAGCTTCTTTTATAGTGTCTAGTGAAGCGCGAATTGCAGCTAAAGAAAGGATTGGCGGATTTGAAAGTTGCCAAGCTTCAGCGCTATGCATTGGCTTGAACGAGTTCTCCATCTTAAAACGGGTTGATTTATCATGTCCCCACCAGCCAGCAAAACGAGGGATGGTCTCGTCACTGTGATGTTTTTCATGTACAAAACACCCCGCAACCGAGCCTGGGCCTGAATTCAAATATTTGTAGGTACACCAACAAGCAAAATCTACGCTCCAGTCGTGAAGATTCATAACAACATTACCAGCCGCATGTGCTAGATCGAAACCAACTTTGCAACCTTTAAGGTGTCCTGCTTCGGTAATTTCTTTCATTTTGAACACTTGGCCAGTGTAATACTGCACCCCGGGTAACATAATCAATGCGATAGAGTCACCTTGTTCTTCAATAATTTTAATTAGATCTTCGTGACGAATAGTGTCTTCTCCATCACGAGGTTTTACCAAAATCATTGATTCTTGAGGATCGAAGCCGTGATATTTGACTTGGGATTCAACTGCATAATGATCCGATGGAAATGCATGATCTTCGATCAAAATCTTATGACGTGATTGAGTAGGGCGATAGAAACTTACCATCATAAAATGCAGGTTCGCCGTCAGTGAATTCATCGCAACCACTTCACTATCTTTGGCACCGACCAAGTTGGCAAATCCTTCGGTTAAAAATTCATGATAGGGCATCCAGGGGAAGTCACCGGAAAAGTGACCTTTAACGCCATACTTTTGCCATTGAGTTAATTCATACTGTAAATAGTCTTCTGTCTTTTTAGGCTGTAGTCCTAAAGAGTTTCCACACAGATAAATTTCATCGTTATCGTCAGAGTGCTTAGGAATGTGGAATTGTTTTCGCATTGAGGCAATTGGATCTTCATGATCCATTTTTTTAGCAAAATCTAATGTATTTTCAAATTGCATGGTGTTTCTCTAATAAAATGTGTTCATTATTCTTGAGTTAACGGAATCAACTCGGGGTTGGATGGAACCGCATCTGTTTGAATATGGGGAATTTGTAGATTGCATAAATAAAAGCCATCATCAATCACTTCATCAACATAGACCATTTCCGAAATAGTTTTTCGAACGTCAGATTCCGCATTAAGTTGGGTGCTCCCTTGCTCGACGTTCCAGTAGATTCTGTGATTGCTCAACTTACCTTCATCATACATTTTATCCACTGAAGGAAAATCGACGAGTAAGTGTCTTACGCCACGTTCAACAATATAAGACATTGCATCATTAGTTAAATAGACTGGATAATTATCAACGTCGTAAACCTTGATTTTCTTTCGCTCGTCATTTGGTCTTGTTCTAATGACTAACCCATGAAGCTGGCCGTCGGAATGATCTTTGAGGGATTCTTCTAGTAGGGCGCGCGTAATCACATGATTGCTCGAATCAAAATTTGGCACGTAAACATCTTTTACATCATTGGCTTGAACGGGTTTTACAGTGATGAGTACTGAAGGAAATAGCGCTTGTTCAATCGCAGAATAAACCGGAATAAGATCATCAACGATATGGGCAATTGACTCGGTGTGGGTACCATTGCAATGAGGAATAATTGTCAGTTGATTGACGTTACAACTCCCACCGCGTTTAGTATCACCAACAAATCCGTCGCCTTCTAATGCTTTGCTGGTACACTCTGGTGCGCCAAAGTGACTTGGTTGTTCCCCATTTGGTAACATAGTGATTGCAATCGATTTTGCATTGGTTAAATCTGCGCTATATCTCTTGCTGTCGATGGTTAATTTAATTTTCATCAGCTTACTTAAACCTTGACTTGTCTAATCCTAACCACTCAAGCGCAGTTCCATGTAGTAAACGGGCCCTTATAGATTCGTCATTAATAGTTTCATTGATGAGCTTGCCTGGCTCCAGTTCGCCGAGTGGAAAAGGATAGTCCGTTCCTAAGGCTAATTTCTCGGGGCCCATTAAGTCGATTAAGTAGTTCAGCATTGCTGGGTCGTGCACTAGCGTATCAAGATAAAATTTATCCAAATATTCTCTAGGATTTACATTGTTATCGATGGCGACTAGATCCGGGCGACAGTTAAAGCCGTGCTCAATACGACCGATGGTTGATGGAAAAGAACCCCCACCGTGTGCAAAAGCAACTTTTAAATCTGGTAGCCTTTCGAAAATTCCACCAAAAATCATCGAACAAATTGCTAGCGAAGTTTCTGCCGGCATGCCGACCAACCAGGGAAGCCAGTAATCTTTCATTTGATCTTTACCCATCATGTCCCATGGGTGAACAAATATCGATGCACCTAAATCTTGAGCTGCAGCGAAAACGTCGAATAATTCAGGTGCATTTAAATTCCACTCATTTACGTGCGAGCCGATTTGTACCCCAGATAAACCCAAGTCATTGACGCATCTCTCTAATTCTTTAATTGCCAAGTCGGGAGATTGCAAAGGTATAGTTCCTAAACCTGCAAAACGCGATGAATGTTCATCGCAAATACCGGCAATATGGTCATTGAGTAATTTGGAAATATCGAGAGCATCTTGCGCCTTAGCCCAATAGCTAAACATTACCGGCACTGTCGATAAAACTTGTACGTCAACTTTATGTTGGTCGCACTCCTGCATGCGGGCTTTTTCGTCCCAGCAGTTTGAATCAATCTCACGGAAGAATACATCATCTTTCATCATGCGTGCACAACCGCACTTATGATGGTCCAAATGGATCCAGCCGCCATAACCGTATTTTTCTTTTAGGTCCGGCCATTTTTCCGGCAAGATATGAGTGTGAATATCAATGGTTAACATGGCTACCAATCCTTATTCAAATTCGTGTTTATTATGTGGCATTACATCACCGCACTTGCTACAAGTTCTTAGTTCTTCACTAGATAAGAAGCGATTAAATACTGCGCCGAAATCATTTTCGATATCTTTTAGTGGAAAGTACTCTTCATAAAGTTTGTGGTTACATTTTTCGCAAAACCACATCAAGGCATCAGTTTCCTCAGGGCGTCGGACTTGCTCAATTACAAGACCGATTGAGTTGGCATAACGGATCGGAGAATGAGGAATGTTAGGTTGGAGTAAAAAAATTTCACCAGCTTTGATTGGATACTCAACAACTTTGCCATCTTGCTGGGTCTTTAATAGCATTTCTCCTTCAAGTTGGTAGAAAAATTCCGGCCCTTCATTTAGGTGATAATCTTTACGGCCATTAGGCCCTCCCACCACCATAATGATCATATCACCATCGCGGTAAACTTCTTTATTGCAAACCGGTGGTTTTAATTTATCTCGATTTTCATCGATCCATTTTTGAAAGTTTAAAACTTGCATTGGTGCGCTCATAATATTGGTCCTTTCAGTCAGCTTTCGCCATTTATCACTTTATTCTCTAATTGTCGCAATACATTTAAGCTCGATTGCTATTGGTGTTGGTAGGCAATTGATTTCTACCGTAGTACGGCAGGGTTGGTTATCAGCGAAGTACTCAGCATAGATTTTGTTGTACGTTTTAAAGTCATCTTTCATATTGGTCAGAAATACGGTTACATCAACTAGTTCCATCCAGCTCGAGCCTGACTCTTCCAAAATGGTTTTAACATTTTCAAATACGCTACGGCATTGCGCTTCGATATCGTATTCTTTGATTGTTCCATCCCCGTTTAAAGTAACGCCTGGAATTTCCGTTGTACCGGCTTGTCTTGGTCCCACTCCTGACAGGAATAACAGATTGCCTACTTTGCGGGCATGAGGGTAAAGGCCAACCGGTTTTGGGGCTTTTTCAGTGCTGAATTTTGCGTCATTAATATTTTTTTGGTCGCTCATTGGTTTTCCATCAAATCATTATTTGGTTTATGTAAATTCAATTTAAAATACTTTTAGCCAAACAATTAAGAACTATTGCTTGGAAGCTTTTCGAGGGGCTGCACTTGTGTTGTTATGATTGAGATCTAGTTTAAAGATCGAACATTACAAATTAAAAGGTAGCACAAATATAGACAGCCATGGGCGTACTGCCCACTAAAGAATGGGTGTTTAATTTAGGATAAATTTGCAGCCGCTCTGGCTGGCAAAAATATTGAGAGATGTCTTATCGCTTTTATCGAAAACCATCTGCATAAAATGAGATTTTGGGAGTTGGATTTATTTTAAAGGCGTTTTTAATGGTTTGTAAAGACTTTCAGGCCTTACCATTTCCTATTTGTATATCTAAAATTGTGTATAAAATCGAACAAATTTTGTTCGAAAATGAACAGCCTTAGGTATTTAAGTTTAAATATAAGTATAAGCAGGAGCAAAAAATGGCAATTAAATCAACAAGATAGATTTTAGCTCCATGTTGCTGTGGGGAGATATTTTTCTTATATGATTTCGTGGAGTACATATGTGGCGTATATAAATCGACAATCCTGAATTGGATTTAAACCGATCGCAAACCGAGTTTCGATTGTTCCTGAATGATTGAAATCCAACGTCTGATATTTCCATTATGTTTTTTCTCCAGGCTCTGCAATATTCTGGTATTTACTTTATTAGTCTAATTCTTCCCATTTATATGAGCATCTTACAATTAGGCTGGCTCCCGATTTTAATTGCTGAAATATCAGGAGAAACCTTCCTTTTGGGACATAGCAAAATGTACCGCAAAACCGACTAAGTAAAGTATACGTGTCGATAGTCTTGAATAGTTTGAGGTCACTGCTTCAACGCTATTGTAATTGCACCTTTTATAAATGATTTAAGTCGTATTTTGTATGTATGCAGAACACTCAAAAAATGCCGGCGAACTTATGATAGTTTACATAAAAAAGGGGAGCTATGATGAAGAACTCGTTTTTTTTTAATCTAAAAACTTACGGAATATTGTTTAAGAGAATCTCATGTAAGCGCAAGGTTAAAGCAGAGAGTGTCGTTACTAATGGGGCCCAGGTTTGGTACGTTTCTTCAATAAAAATACTTTAATATGCTATTTCTTGTGGCAATAATTTTTATTTGTGAGATATTTTACTAAGCCTTATCAGCAAGTAATAGGTTACTTTAAATAAGATTAAAAAATAGAGAGCTTACTTTTCTCTAGCTGCATAAAGATATCGTACATATCGATTGATATACGCATTCAATTCTTTCCCTTGTTTTGCTAAAAGATTCATGTTCTGGATATTCATAATTCCAGCACTTTCAACTGTATATAAAAACACCGAACTATCTTTAAATGCGATTCGGATAAAGTCTTCACCTTGTTCATAGGCAAGAACATTTGAATCTCCTCCCAAATTTTTATATTGAACCACCTAGCTTCCTTTTTGTTTGTATTTGTTTGCAAAGGGGTTAATCAATTCTGCCAATTGATATTTTATCTGACAAGAAAAAAACCATGAAAAACAACATGATGTCTTATAAGTTCATATGCATTGTCTGAATTTTTAATAATGTGTAAGAAATGATTAACAGCTGTAGATTTATAGCGATTGTAATTTTATTTTATTCAATTATAGTCGTTCTCCTATGTTCGGCTTTTAAGTTGTAGCCGTAATCATTAGAGAACACAAATGAGCAGTTTAGAACAGGAAGTATCAGTAGAACAAAAATACCAGACGCATCTTCTTAGTGTGGGTGAGTTCGTGATCGATTTTCGATCGGGAAAACTCTTTAGTGGTAGCACTTTTATCGCGTCAATTCCTCCAAAAACATTGCGAACTCTTGAAATTCTGATCCTATATAATGACCGATATTTATCTAACGCTGAGTTAAATTCAATATATTCAGGGAAGGCTTCAACGGTCGATGCGACTACTCGCCAGCAGATCAGTAAGCTAAGAAAGTTACTTGCTGACAAAGATAAAATTAAAATCATTAGAGAGCCAATTGGTTACCGCTTAACCTTACCCGTGGCACCAATTAGTCATCCAACTAGTGAAGTTGGAGAGCATAATTTACCACTCAATCAAAATCTATTAGAAAAAAAATCTTATGTTAAGCATGTCACAGTGACGAGTCTTGTTTTGGGACTTATTATCATTGGATATTTTTTATATGAGTTATTTGAAAGTCAGAAAGTTCTTCAAGAGATGACCGTAAGTAACTATCAGCCTTTAACGCATATGCACGGCCTAGAGCTATATCCTGATGTGTCTCATGATGGTAAGTGGTTGCTAATAAACTATCTTAACCCGGAGACTTATACTTGGCAGATTTACATTAAAAACATGGCCACTGATATGATCAAGCCGCTAACCCCCATAGGCTATTCGGCTAAATATCCTCGGTGGGGGCTAAACGGAAAAGCGATTACTTTTACCACTTTCGAAAATGGAATTTGCAAATTCATGCTGGCTGAACTCAGTTACGAAAAGGTCGAGCTAGTTGGCACGCGGCAGATTAAGCCTTGCGGATCCCAATCGTCTACAGCTCAGCTGGTGATGTGGAAAAATGGGCAAGGAGCTTTTTATTTAGAAGAAGCTGACTACTCTTCACCCATAATGCTCTATTCCTACGATTTTAAAGCTAATGATACTCGGCAATTAACTTCTCCTGCACCTACAGGTAAAGGTGATTATTTTATCAATATGGCTCGTTCAGGAAAGAAGATGGTTGTGCTTAGAAGCAAGCACGATATGGCCACTGAAATCTGGGTTTATGATACAGCAAGCTGGGAAAGTAAATTGGTTGATACGCAAAGCATCAGCTTATTTAGGGTTAATTGGAGTTTAGATGAAAGTCGGCTTATCTATAAAAACGATCACAATCAAATTGTTGCAACTGATATAGATTCGAGCGAAACAACTGTTCTTAAGTTCATTCCGATTCCATTTTACGCACCGATTACCTTGGATGAATCACAAAATTCATTTGGCGTGATTACCGGAGCATTTTCTCGCTCAGTGGTCCATGAATATCAGATCAGTAGTAAAACAACCAAGGTTCTAAAAGACTCCTCAAAATATGAGAGCTTAGTTGCTACTACCAAAGATGGTAAGTCTATTGCCTGGATTTCTGAACGAACTGGGATACCGCAAGTTTGGTTGAAAAAACAGAATTCTAATGAATTCAAATTAACGGATTTAAAGCGATATGCTCGGTTTACCTCACTCAGTTTCAGTCCGAATGGTAAAAAACTGGGGGGCATTGCTGATGGTCATTATTTCATTTTAGATGTCGAGAGTTCTCAAATATACTGGAGCGTCAATTCTGACGAAGCATTCCACAATTTATCGTGGCGAGCCGATAACCTGGGGTTTTACATTAGCCGCTCAGCGCAAGGCCATCGTTCCCAGTTGGTCATTGATTTGGATAGTCATGAGAAAAGCATCTTGAAAGACGCGCCTGGTGCATATTTAGCCATGGAAAGTAAAGATTCGCGGTTCTTGTATACCTGGGATTTTGAGTCGAAACAAGTTGTCCGCTATGACAGAAAAAATCAAACCCAGCAAAAATTAGATATTCTTCTTGAGCTAGCTGAAACTAATCGTTGGTCTATGATTGACGGCGCTTTACTTTTAACCCGGCGTCAAAATAGGCAATACCAATTGCTTAAAATAGAACACCATTCTCTTCAACCCGAAGTTTTAGATTTAAACTTTGGCGCATTCCACATTACCTCGCCGGCTCACGGTGACTGGTTACTACTCACTAAAAATCTCCCTGGAGACACAAATCTGGTTAGATTTTAATTAGATTTATATAAGCGGCAGTTATCTAGCTGCCATTTTTGATTAAAAAAACTTCCTTATACGTAGAAATAACGCAGGCGTAACGTAAATCTTACGATGAGATATTCGTCTGTTCGCTAACTTAAACATCGAGCGCTCGGTTCTTTTAATTCACCGAACTATCAGGAGAGAAATCATGATGTTTAAGAGTTTCTATTTGGTGGCATTGGCCGCATTAAGCTGGAGCAGTGTTGAGTCTACCAAAAAAACTATTACTGCCGAACAACCTAAACCAACCAACGTAAAAGATACCGTAGTGCGATCTGGACCCTGTGCGCCTTATCCGGAATGTCTGTATGTCGATCCGCCTAAAAAGCAAGAAGTCCAAAAAGTACAGGAGTCACAAGAGAAAGATTAGCTCGTCTTGGCCCGGCTTTATGCCGGGTTCTATTTCAAAACCTAAAAAAATAAAAAATGGCTGTACCATGAATATGTAATTGTGCGGGGGCAAAGTGCTAGTAGTATTAGAGTGTATTTCCTATTTGTCTAAAGAAGACAGATTTAATCTGGATGATAAATTTCTGCAGAGGCTTCCGCTGAAGCTCGAATGGCGGGCTTCGTCAAAGTATGATAATGGAGAGCGAGATTTTATTTTAAAGCTGTTTACAATCATAGAGGAGGCGTATCCAAACCAGGAATTGAGGATAGGTGAGTTGGCCGAAGCGATGTACATCTGTGAACGTCAATTATTTCGCAAGGTAAAATCTATTTTGGGCATGCCGCCCAGTTTATTGCTTCGAAAATACCGAATCATAAAAGCCTTGGAAATGCTGTTTGAAGGAGAGCCTATCTGCGCAGTTGGTCCCAAGGTGGGGTTTGGATCCTATAGTTATTATTCTCGATGCTTTAAGCAAGAATTTGGTTGCTCCGTAAGCGAATTTCTACAAGATTCCCGGTCAGGGCCCTTGCTTCTGAGGTAACCAGTAAGCAAGTCTCCCAAAAATTAATCGAAATTCCGGCATAAAAAAACTACAATCAAATGAGCTAAGTGCTAACTCGGATCTGAGACATTGCCCAAGGTTACTTTTACCGAAAACCTAGTACGTCATATTGATTGTCCTGCTTGTGAGGTCGATGCGAATACTGTTGCTGAAGCTTTGCAAAAAGTCTTTGCTCAATATGAGCGCTTGGGGACTTACATTCTCGACGACCAAGGTCGGTTAAGAAAACATATCTTAATTTCAGTGGATGATAACCTGTTAAACGACCGAATTCACTTAAGTGATCCTGTAAAACAGCATTCTGAAATATATGTCCTACAAGCATTATCGGGAGGATGAGAAGTTATATCTGGCTAATTAAATGGAGGTTTTATGAAACCACTTGCTTTAATCTCGACTCGTAAAGGATTGTTTCGTTTAAATCATGACAAAACAGTTGAGCCGGTAGGATTTCTCGGAGTGCCGGTTTCAATGGTGCTTGCGGCCAAGGATAGGGTTCGCTGGTTCGCCGCGCTTGATCACGGTCATTTCGGAGTGAAATTACATCGCTCGGATGATTATGGTGAGTCTTGGCAAGAAATTGCCACTCCCGCATACCCCAAAACAGAAAATAAGGAAGAAGGGGATTCTCTCAAATTAATCTGGTCACTTGCCTACGCCGAGCCGGACTCAAGCGATCGATTGTGGGCAGGAACTGTCCCCGGTGGGTTGTTTTATTCGGATGATGGTGGAGAAAACTGGCAGTTAAATCAGTTTTTATGGCAAAAAAAGCAAGAACAAGGTTGGTTTGGTGGTGGGTTTGATGAGGCTGGGATCCATTCAATTTGCGTTGACCCACGTGACTCAAATGAAGTGAAGGTCGCTGTATCCTGTGCCGGGGTATGGGTCACAAAAGACAAAGGAGAAACTTGGCAAATTTCAGCGCAAGGAATGCGTGCCGCATATATGCCGCCTGAAAAAGAATTTGAGCAAATCATTCAAGATCCTCATCTAATGGTGCAGTGTGCTTCTGAGCCAGATTGTTTGTGGGTTCAACACCATAATGGAATTTTCAAGTCTACCGATAATGCTGCTAGTTGGCAGGAAGTTAAAGACGTTGCACCTTCAGTATTCGGTTTTGCTACTGCAGTTCACCCAACAGATCCTAATAAAGCTTGGTTTGTTCCAGGGATTAAAGACGAATGCCGAATTCCTGTGGATGGTAAGTTGGTTGTTACTCAGACTCTTGACGGCGGCGAGAGCTTCGAACAGTTAAGTGAAGGGCTTCCTCAAGAACTATCTTATGACTTGGTTTTCCGCCATGGAATGGATATAGATTCGAGCGGAGAAAAGCTTTTGATGGGGTCGACCACTGGTAATTTGTGGATAAGTGAAGACTTGGGGGAGAGTTGGGGCTGCGTTAGTAACCACTTGCCACCGGTTTATGCGGTAAAATTTCTGTAAGCTGCTCAAACCAAAGCCGATTTCAAAATAATCCGATTTGTTGCTTAAAATTCGGAATAAGCTATTTCGTCACACGTTGATTCCCCATGCACATAGTGTTTTGGGGACCCTTTTACTTGAAAGTCTAAAAGAGCTCCGGCTAACTATAAGATTCTTAAACACTTTGTGTCATTTTTCCAATACCACTTTAGCAAGAGATAGCGTACTATTTGATGGCTTTAGCAGAAATGACAGAAATAAAGGAATACACCATGCAGGTGTCCGAAGAATTTGACGAATGTCGCAAACAGGCTTATTCCCTGGCACTACGACTACTAAATAATCCCGATGACGCTTTGGAAGTAGTTCAAGCATCAATTGAAAAAGGGATTAATCATGCCAACGCTCCAGCGTTAGATCACCCCGAATTTAAACCCTGGTTGTTTACCGTAGTTCGAAATAAGTCCATCGATATACTTCGACACCAACAAAGAGTACCTAAGGTTGCTCACGAGGAATATCATTCCAGTGCTCCTCTTTCATCAGAGCCAGATAAATCTTTACAGCAGATGCAGCTCAAAGAGACCTTGGAGCAGGCGATCAACCAACTAAACATGCAACAAAAAGAAATCATTTTATTGCGTGATTACCATAATTTTAGCTATGCCGATATAGCAAAAATTCTAGGAATTGCTAACGGTTCCGTTATGTCCAGACTTCACCGCGCGCGGATGGCGCTTAGAGAAATTCTTGTAAAGAAGGAATTTTCTTTGGGAGGCGAGCAATGAATGTTGAGCAAACAGAAATGAACGACGAAAAGTTTGAAAAGCTATCTGGCTATTTAGATGGTGAGCTGACTCAGCAAGAAGCACAAAGAGTGTCGCTATTGATTGAGACAGATCCAGAATATAAGAGCCTTTATCAAGAACTTTCGATGATGCGCTCTGAAATCCAATCCTTGAGTTTGCAAGAGCAGGAGCTCGAACATCTAGATAAATTGTTTGAGGAGCCCGTCGCAAAAACGTCTCGAATTTTTGGTTTTGCGCTGATTGCCGTGAGTGCCGTTTTCGTTATCGGCTTTACTTTCTATAAGATATTTACCAATCCCGCGATAGGGTTGTTAGAAAAAGTATTAGTCGGAGCAGTTGGTAGTGGCACATTGTTGCTGCTGTTCAGTGTGTTAAGGCAACGATTGATCAGCATGAAAAAAGACAAATATAAGCGGGTGAAAATATGAGTCGGGTCATTTTATCTACCACAGAATTTATTTATGGAAAAAGAATTGTAAAACACGTCGGGCTGGTGCGCGGCACGACAATCAGAACTCGCCATATTGGTCATGATATTTTGGCTAAACTGCGTAGCTTAGTTGGTGGCGAAATTCATGAATACACTAAATTAATGGCAGAAAGTCGCGAGCAGGTGCTTGATCGAATAATGGATGATGCGCGCGAGCTCGGCGGTAACGCCATTGTGGGGCTGCACTTTTCGACTTCGCAAATTACTTATGGTGCGGCAGAGCTGATGGTCTATGGGACAGCGGTACTAGTTGAAGATGCTGACGACCTTATTGATGATAGACCTGCGTAGCCTTTCTCGCGCTATGCCTCTATAAAAAAAGGGGCTTGGAGAAACATCTCTATCCCTTCAAATAAAAGAATCTAATGCTTTGGTTTAAAATGAATTAAACTTTAACTTAAGTTAATTTCACGACAGCTGCATAACTTATGTCGTTTGACCTCCTAGATAACTATTCGCTTGATAATTATTCGTTAGATAAACAGCCGAATTTTCCCGAGAGAACATTACCGATTGGATTTATGTTGCGTCTTGCGAAGGCCTTGCACACCTATGGCATGACTGCTTATGAGCTAGAAAATAACATGCGAGTGGTCGGCGAAAGGCTGGGATTCGGTGTCCAGTGTTTATCCCAGCCCACCAACATCATCATGAGTTTTTCTCATCCGGAGGAGCCGGAGCCTAAAACTTATGTGTTTCGTGTAGAGCCTGGTGAGGTAAATTTAGAAAGGCAAATTCAGGTCGACGACGTTGTAGAGCTGGTGACTGCAGGTGAACTGAGTGTAGAAGACGGTGCCAAAAAATTAAAGAAGATTGGTTCTTCGCCCATTCGATTCGGAGCGCCTTATTTAATCGCTGGATTTGGATTACTGTCGGGTGCCATTGCTAGAATACTTGGCGGTGCGGTGGGAGAAATAGTTGTCGCGTTTGCGATTGGCTTACTTATTGGTTTTATAGCCGTGAGACTTTTACGCACTGAGAATTCTAAGTTCTTGTTTCCAACCATTGCAGCAATGATATCGGCACTTGCTGCCAGCTTTGTTGCACATTTAGGCTGGCTAGCTTCTCCATACATTGCAACTTTATCTGGCGTAATAGTTCTAGTCCCAGGGTTATTGTTAACTACCGCCATTGCTGAGCTAGCTCGTCAGAATATGGTTTCTGGAACGGCGCGTCTGCTATCCGCCGGAACGATATTTATGCAAATTGGCTTTGGGGTTGCGATAGGTAACGGTATCGGAGGAGGTTTATTTCCAGCGACTGAAGTTGAGCTTCAGATATTCTTACCTTACTGGACGGAGTGGGGGGCGATTTTCCTCGCTAGTACTGGATTGTTCTTTCTATTTCAAAGTAGGCCAAAGGACTTCATTTGGGTCTCACTAGCTGGTGTGATTGCCTATGGTTCGACAGTTTTTGGGGCTTTGCATCTTGGAGCAGTTATGGGATCATTTGTTGGTGCCCTAACCATGGGGCTAGCATCGAATTTGTTTGAACGGCTTTTCAAAGTAACCCGCTCTGTTATGTTGATGCCTGGTATTATTTTGTTGGTGCCAGGGAGTGTGGGATTTCAGAGCCTTTCTTTACTGGTAGAAAAAAATATTATCGAAGGATTGGATACTGCGTTTAAAATGAGTTTTGTTGCAGTAGCCTTAGTAACTGGTTTGCTCGTCGCTTCGTTAATCATTCCCCCTAGCAAAAAATGACTATGAGTGTAGATATCTTCGAAGAAAAGACTAAGCAGTATCCTAAGTTAATTCAAAGGAGGCTGGCTGAATTAAGAGAACTAATACTTGCGACAGCGGAAGATTTACAAATGAGTCAAGTGGAAGAGTCGATCAAGTGGGGAGAGCTAAGTTATAGTGTTAAGAAAGGCAGCCCGATTCGAATCGACTGGAAAGAAAAATTTAAGGACAGCATTTTTATTTACTTTAACTGCAATACCAAACTGGTAGCGACATTTAGGGAGCTTTATCCAAGAGAGCTGGTTTTGCACGGAAATCGAGCCCTTGAATTGAAAATAAAAGAGCCTTGGCCCGAGCAAATTATCGGTCACTGCATAGAACTAGCTTTCCGCTATCATTCCTTAAAGGTTATGCCCTTGCTTGGTGAAGCGCCTAGAGTTTAACTAAATAGGTTTGCTTGCGTAGTTAACTGACATGCTAGATTGATGCTCAATTTTAGGCGGTGAAAGTAGAGCAAAAATGTTTAGTTTTAGCAAAATAACCAATATCAAAATAACAACAAATAAAACGATGTAACTGGGTTTGATTTTATTTTTCAAAATTAACCTATCTAAAAAAATCCCCGCATAAGCGGGGATCTTAACTTTAACTAAGCGTCATTCAAAGCTAGGCTATCCTTGCTTAGCTTCAATTTTAGCCCAACTATCTCGCAAGGTTACTGTTCGATTAAACACTAAGTGTCCTTTCTTATGCTCGTAGCGATCAGCGCAGAAATAACCTTCTCGTTCGAACTGGAAAGTATCTTCAGGTTTTGCATCGCCCAAACTCATTTCAACACGCGCATCCTCAATCACCTGCAGTGAATCTGGATTAATCGTTGTTAAAAAGTCTTCGGCTGAGCCAGGGTTGGGTATGTTAAACAGGCGGTCGTATAAACGAACTTTAGCCGGCAGGGATTTCTCTGCTGATACCCAATGGATAACGCCCTTGGCTTTATATCCTTCCGGGTTTTTACCCAAAGTATTTTCATCATAACTACAAAGTAATTCGATGATATTGCCTGCGTCGTCTTTAACCACTTCGTTGCAAGTAATAACGTAAGAATTCCTCAAACGTACGGCTTTACCCAATACTAGGCGTTTGTATTTCTTGTTTGCTTCTTCTCTGAAGTCATCCTGGTCTATATAAACTGTCTTTGACATATAGATAGTACGCTTACCCATTTCCTCTTTCTGTGGGTGATTGGGCGAAGAAAGTTCTTCAATCTTGTCTTCTGGATAGTTAGTAAGCGTTACTTTTAATGGATTAAGGACTGCCATAGCACGCGGAGCATTGTCGCCTAAGTCTTCGCGAACCGAATTTTCCAGCAAGCTCATCTCTACTGTATGAACTTTTTTAGTCACGCCAGTACGTTGTACAAAGTCCCGTATTGCGGTCGGTGTAAAACCGCGACGTCGCATACCAGAAATTGTTGGCATTCTAGGATCATCCCAACCCTCAACATGACCTTCAGTAACCAGTTCATTCAGCTTGCGCTTACTAGTAATGGTATGTTCCAGGTTCAAGCGTGAGAATTCAATTTGCTGAGGGTGGCAACCAATACTGATGTTATCTAACACCCAATCGTACAGCGGACGATGGTCTTCAAATTCCAAAGTACATAATGAATGAGTAATACCTTCCAATGCGTCTGAAATACAGTGGGTAAAATCGTACATCGGATAGATGCACCACTTATCGCCGGTGCGAATGTGATGTTGGCGTTTGATTCGGTATATTACTGGGTCGCGCATATTCATATTAGGCGAAGCCATATCTATCTTGGCGCGAAGCGACAGAGCGCCATCTTCAAATTCGCCTGCTTTCATGCGACGGAACAGATCAAGATTTTCATCTACGCTTCGATTACGAAAAGGACTTTCTTTGCCTGGCTTTTCAAAAGTGCCGCGATATTCTTTCATTTGATCTGTATTGAGCTCGTCCACATAAGCCAACCCCTTTTGGATTAGCTCTTCAGCATAGGTATACAATTGGTCAAAATAATCTGCTGCATGCCGAATCTCACCAGACCAATCAAAGCCAAGCCACTTAACATCCGCCGCTATCGCTTCTGCGTAAGCCAGTTCTTCCTTCGCCGGGTTGGTATCGTCAAATCTTAAATTACACAAGCCCTGATAGTCCTGTGCAAAACCGAAGTTTATGCAAATGGACTTAGCGTGCCCAACATGTAAAAAACCATTAGGCTCTGGTGGGAATCGTGTTTGTACCGATTGATGTTTACCCGAGTCTAGATCTGATTCAATGATATTACGGATAAAGTTGGCCGGTTTATTCACTTCAGTGCTCATGTAATTTATATTCTCTATATCAAGTGTTTTAAATGGATTAACGTGATTGGCATTGGTATCACTAGTGATCATCTTCACGAATGGGCGATTTTAACCCAGAATATAAGACTCGCGTAGCCCCAAACACACCATTTTTGCCATTTATTTAGCAATCTTTAACTAACCAGTAATCTCGAACAAGTTGTTTCAGTATCTGTGTTTTGATATTGGGGCCCTAATTTACGATTTCAATGGCTCCTACTCCAATCATTAGCTGGGCAAGATAGTAAAGTGGTAGCCCAAATAGCCGGTTTACAAAACCGGGACTAACAAACCTGTTTCGAGCAACAAACAGGTCCGAAATTGCAAATATGATAACGCCGCCAGTAACCCAGTAATTGTCGATTGACAAGCCCACACTAGCTGCCGAAATTACCATCGCACAAATAATCATGACGTAGCCGGGGACCATAAATCGAAATAGCTGAGCTAAGTGAGGTTTGAGCCAAGCATAGGCGACAAGCCCGAAGATTGCGGTGGCAACGGACACGTAAATGAGTGATGAGTTTTCTCTGGGAAGAGGAATAAATGCCGCCATATATGCGAGGTGGGCAATTGCAAAAGCCGCGATCCCAAGTAAAAAGGAGCGTTTGTTATTACGTGGAATTAGCAACAAGTCGCCTAACATCGAAAATATCAGGCCAATCAAAACCCAATAAGTCACTTGACTAAAACCAGTCACAGAGTCAGCTAAAATCAAATACAGAAAAAAACAGATAAACAGGCTGGAAGCGAAGAATTTTGATACCCCGGATAGCATTGAAAACTGTCTGTCTTTTGTAGTCGCTAAATCCCGGGTTAGATTGAATTCCGCCGTTAGCAATAGTGTCAGGCTTAAGACCAATGCTGACAGTATCAGGTACATGTATTAGTGCTCATAATCAATTTGTTTGCTGATTCTATGTGAATTTTACAAAGATAGATAATGTTTGGCCGAAACAAGAATTGAAACGACTGAATTAGCTCTTAACTTATTTTGGGTTAGCACTTCAAATTTAAAAGCGTTACATACATAAGCAAATATTCTATGAATAATGGTCCTTATACAATCTTGTCTTTGCATTGCTGGTCGAACATCTGCTAACTATTTGACTTACATCTCAATTTCAAAAATTCAATATTTTTTTGACTTTTATTAACCGAATTCTGATCTATATTTAAGATAGGTACTCGTGGTCGGATGTGTGTTATGAGAAGTTCCAATTATTTGCGCCAAGCAAAGAGACGACAAAATAGATCTGAAATAAATCAGCAGTTTGGCTTTTCGCCTGATGATAAAATTGTTGGTAAAGATTCTTTGGCGAGTGTAATGGATGTAACGATCACTACCATCGAAAGATGGATCCGCGATGGCATGCCGGTCGAGCAAAGAGGCGATCAAACACATGATTGGATATTTGATTTTGCGCAAGTAAAACACTGGCATCAGCAAATGTTCCCCAAAGAATAACCCTTTTATGGCTGAAATAAAGCCAATCCAGAGATCGAACGGCAGTTTTTTGCAACCTAGCTACTCTTGTTGATCTTGTTAATTCTCTTCGGGCTCATCAAGTCCTACGCCAACCACATCCGCTTCTGGCCGTTCACCTTGTACGATGACTATTTCGACTCTCCTGTTGGTAGCGCGCCCTTCGCGAGTTGAGTTTGTGGCAATAGGTTTGGTATCCGCGTAACCATTAATTACAAATCGATTTCTATCAAGCACTTTATTACGTAACAATTCTCGGGTAACAGAACCCGCTCTAGCTCCAGACAATTCCCAGTTTGAACGAAAGAATTCATTGTTAATAGGCAGATCATCTGTGTGTCCGGCAACCCGTATTTCGCCGCTAGTGTCGCTTAATATGGTTTCGATTTTACCGAGTACAGGGATAAATTGCTGTTCAATGGTATCCGATGCAGAAGCGAAGGAGCCCTTTTCCCTTATCCGGATCACAACGTACGCGCCCTTGGCTAATAATTCTATTTGACCGTCAATGATTTCTTGGGACAGCTCTTCTGCAATAGATTGGGCCAATGCTTCTGCTTCTTCTTGTTGTTTGGCTAAACGAGCTGCTTTTTCTTCTGCTGTTTCATGGGCTGTTTCGTTTGGTGTACCTAATTGCTCCTGTTCGCCCTGGCCTTTATTTGATTGCTCTCCTTCACCTTCCGAAGGATCATCTTCGTCCGGTTCGTCGAATTCCAAAGTCTCTTTAGTGATATCTATTGTCTGCTGCATTACCGCTTCTATTACCGTCGGCTTAGGTTTACCTGGAGAAAATTCCTGGGCGATTATGCTCGTCCCTTTAGGTATGTCTTTAACGTCTACTTTGTTTTGTACGCCGAACGCAAACTGCATTGAACCTGCAATTTGCTTGAACTTCAGCACGTCCATTTCAGAAAAAGAAAGAAGCAGCACAAAAAAGCACATTAACAATGCCATTAAATCAGCAAAGGTCCCCATGTATTGAGGGAGGCCTTTGGGGGGGCAATTACATTCTTCTTGGTCGCTCATTTAATTACTCTTAATTTATTACTTAGCTCACCAAATAGCCTTATCAATTGGTATTTATTCTTCCGCGCTGGGTCGTTTGGATTCGGCTAAGTAACCATGAAGAACTTGTTCTATTACACGAGGATTCTGGCCGGCTTGAATGCCTAGCAAGCCGTCAATAATTAAGGCTTTGGAAGTTTTCTCTTCGTCGTCGCGAACATTTAATTTGTCTGCAATCGGAATTCCAACCATATTTGCCATAATGGCGCCATACAGTGTTGTAAGTAAAGCAACCGCCATAGCTGGGCCGATTGATTTGGGGTCATCCATATTCGATAACATTGCCACCAGACCGATTAAAGTTCCTATCATTCCCATTGCGGGTGCTACATCGGCCATGGACCTAAAGACACTGGATCCGGATTGGTGCCGTGTTGAAGCCATTTTCATATCTTTTTCAAGAATGGCTCGGACTACGTCTCCATCGTGGCCATCGACTAGCAGACCAATGCCTTTTTTCATAAATGGGTCAGGAATATCTGCTCCTTCGAGTGCAAGTAATCCACTTTTACGTGCCATATCTGCGAGCTCGACGATTTTTTCGATTAATTCGTCGCAATTGGGAGACTTAAAGAAAAGTACTTTCATGCCGGAGCCCGCTGCGCTTAGAAAGTCGCCAAGCGGATACTTCATCATAATAACAAAGTGAGTTCCCACAACCACAATCAATATTGAAGGCGTATCAATAAAAGTCCCGACACTGCCGCCAATAATCATCGCCATGACAACCATGGCAATGGCTCCTAACAAACCAACGAGTGTTGCTATATCCAAATCTAAAAAACCTCTTGTCTTCAACGAGTTGCATCATAATTATTAGACGCAACTAGACATTTTTTTATTACTTACTCAAAGGTTAGCCGAGATTCCTGACAATTCCAGTCAGAGAAAGAATTTATTGATTTAATTGCCACAATTATTTCTTTCCCTGGCAAAATGCGAGACAATATCGCCCCTTTTCAATACTAGGTAAAAACGCCATGAGCGCTAAGAAGCCGACCTTTGAACAACAGCTTGAGCAACTTGAAGCCATTGTAGATGGACTTGAGGAGGGCGAGTTATCTTTGGAAGAGTCCTTGTCCCAGTTTGAAAAGGGAGTAAAACTAACTAAGGAATGCCAAAAGCTTTTGGATTCTGCACAGCAGAAGGTTGAAATCCTGACAAAAGATGGTGATAAGCCGCAAGAGTTTTCTGAAGAATAAATCTAGAAAAAGTTAAGCATTGACAAATCACAGTTAAACCTAAATAAGCAGTTATGCCACACCGAGAATATTTAACAATCGTCCAACAAGGTATTAACCGATTATTGGATAAGCATCTTCCTGCGGCTAATCAGGAGCCGGTTCGACTCCATCAAGCAATGCGTCATTCAGCCCTTAATCCAGGAAAAAGACTGCGTCCAGCCTTGGTGTTTGCGACCGGAGAGATGTTAGAGGCGCCGGCAAATCGATTAGAAATTCCAGCTTTAGCGGTGGAGTTGATCCATGCCTACTCATTGATCCATGATGACTTACCTTGTATGGATGATGATGATTTAAGAAGAGGGATACCAACTTGTCATATTGCATTTGATGAGGCAACTGCTGTTCTTGCAGGCGATGCGCTGCAAACTTTGGCATTTGAGTTATTGGCTGCTTCTCCTGATTTGGAGCTTAACAGTGAAGCTCGCTTGAGCATGGTATCAGTATTGGCGACCGCAAGCGGTTCATTAGGAATGGGGGGCGGACAAGCTATAGACCTAGCTTTGACCAATCAACAAGCTGAATTGGAAACTCTCGAAGCAATGCATCGTATGAAAACCGGCGCACTCATTGATGTTGCGGTTCAGATGGGGTATTTGGCGAGCGATGTCAGAGATAAATCGGTGGCGGATAATCTTTCGATTTATAGTCAAGCCTTAGGGCTGGCTTTTCAAATACGGGACGATATTTTAGACATTGAGGCCGACACAGAGACTTTGGGTAAACCGCAGGGCTCTGATCTGGAATTGAATAAGTTGACTTTTCCCGCGTTATTAGGATTAGACGGCGCGAAACTTAGGGCTAAAGAATTAGTCGAACAAGCACTGGATGCCTTGCATCAACTACCCTATAACAGCGATAATTTGGCCGCGTTTGCTCAGTATATTATTCAACGCGAATATTAAAGGGTGAGAAAGGCAACGACCTAGACCGAGGTCTAAAGGCCATAGAGATATGTTAATGAATACTAAGTTGTGTAATCCGGAAAAATACCCTAATTTGTCAGGTATCAATTACCCGGCGGACTTGCGTGAGCTGCCTAAGTCAATGTTAGAAACGGTAGCCAAAGAGTTACGCGAGTTTTTGATTGAGTCTACCAGCCAGTGTGGTGGTCATTTTGCTGCCGGATTAGGGACTGTAGAACTCACCGTTGCTCTACATTACTTATTTAATACGCCTACCGACAAAATTGTTTGGGATGTTGGCCATCAAGCATATCCTCACAAGCTCTTAACAGGCAGAAAAGAAGATTTGGTGTCTATCCGACAGACTGACGGGCTACACCCTTTCCCAAGTCGTTTTGAGAGTGAATACGATTGTTTTGGCGTAGGACACTCAAGCACATCTATAAGCGCAGCTTTGGGAATGGCAGTTGCAGCTAAGGCGAGAGGTGATGAACGCCGGTTTGTAGCTGTGATCGGAGATGGCGCAATGACTGCTGGAATGGCATTTGAAGCACTCAATCATGCGGCTGACTTAGACGCTAACCTCACCGTTATTTTGAACGACAACGATATGTCTATTTCCGAAAACGTTGGTGGTTTAAACAACTATCTCGCCAAAGTCTTATCGGGTAAATTTTATTCAAGTGTAAAAGAAGGTGGCAAAAAGGTTCTGCAAAATATGCCGACCATTTCTGAGTGGGCGCATCGAGTTGAAGAGCATATGAAAGGCATGGTTTTACCTGGGACATTGTTCGAAGAGCTTGGGTTTAACTATATCGGACCGATAGACGGACATAACTTACCTACATTGCTGACAACAATTGAAAATATTAAGGCCTTAAAAGGTCCTCAGCTTTTGCATGTGGTAACTCGAAAAGGAAAAGGATTTGAGCCGGCGGAAAAGGACCCAATTAAGTACCACGCAGTTCCGGTTTTTGATCCGCAACAAAAAGAATTACCCAAAATTAAAAAGAAGCTGACTTACTCCAATATTTTTGGTCAGTGGTTATGTGATATGGCTGCTACTGATGAGCTGTTGATGGGGATAACTCCTGCTATGCGAGAAGGCTCAGACCTTATCGCATTTTCAAGACAGTATCCTGAACGTTATTTTGATGTCGGCATTGCGGAACAACACGCAGTTACTTTGGCGGCCGGAATGGCTTGTGAAGGAGCAAAACCTGTTTGTGCAATTTATGGTTCATTCCTGCAGCGCGGATATGATCAATTAATTCACGATGTTGCCTTGCAAGACTTGGACGTATTGTTCGCCATTGACCGTGGAGGGTTAGTCGGTGGTGACGGAGCAACTCATCATGGTGCCTTTGATTTGAGTTATATGCGTTGCATTCCAAATATGGTGATAATGACGCCGAGTGATGAGCTCGAATGTCGTAAAATGCTTTCTACCGGCTATCACCACCAAGGACCAGCAGCTGTTCGCTACCCTCGTGGAGCTGGAGCCGGTATTGATGCCGGTAATGATTTGGATTCAATCGAAGTCGGTAAAGCCCTTGTTAAAAGAGAAGGTAAGCAAACAGCAATCTTGGCCTTTGGAAGTCTATTACCAACAGCACTCGAAGTTGCAGAAGAGATAGATGCGACGGTTGTTGATATGCGGTTTGTTAAGCCATTAGATGAAGTACTTCTTCTCAAGTTGTGTGAATCCCATGAGAGATTTGTGACTATAGAAGAAAATGTTATTGCGGGCGGAGCTGGCAGCGCGGTTAACGAGTTTTTAAATGCAAGTAAAGCTAATGTTCCTGTTCTTAATTTAGGTATTCCGGACCGATTTATCGAACACGGCGACCCTGCAGATTTAATTCAGCGTTGTGGCTTAGATAAAAATGGAATACTTGAAGCATTGAAATAACCCGTTATGTAACGCTAAATATACAAACTGACTATTGATAGGTAATGCGGGCTACTATAAAGTGGCCCGTATTCATTTTGGAATAGCTAATTCCAATGAGATAAAACTTGTTCATCATAAAACAAGCTTAGATAAAACCATATTAAGACAAACAAACTTCCAGGCACGATTATGAATTTAGATCTCACTAATAAAAACGCATTAGTTTGCGGCAGTTCGCAAGGCATGGGAAAAGCCATTGCCATCCAGTTGGCCCAAATGGGCGCCAATGTCACTTTGTTTGCGAGAAATCTCGAAGTTTTAAATCAAGTTAAACAGGAACTGGCGAATAATGGATCACAAGAGCACTTTGCCATTTGTGCAGATTTTAGTGATACATCAGCGGTTGCCAGGGCATTAGACGAACATTTAACTGTCGTTCCAACATTTCATATCTTAATCAATAATACTGGCGGTCCTGCGCCAGGACCTGCTAACACTGCAGAAAGCGAAGCATTTTTAGCTGCGTTTAACCAGCACTTGATTAACAATCATCAACTCGCGCAGCGTGTTGTTGGCGGAATGAAAGAAGCCGGATATGGTCGAATCATTAATGTTATTTCTACTAGCGTTAAGCAACCACTTCCAAACCTTGGCGTTTCAAATACGGTTCGCGGCGCAGTGGCTAGCTGGGCTAAAACTATGGCGAATGAACTAGGGCAGTTCAATATTACCGTCAACAATGTTTTACCCGGAGCGACTAATACTGTTCGCCTTGAACAGATAATCAAAAACAAAGCGACCAAAAAAGGCGTTTCTATTGAAGAAATGGAAGCCGAGGAAAAGTCGATCATCCCTATGCGCCGTTTTGGAGAAGCTGAGGAATTTGCGGATGCCGTATCATTTTTAGCGTCACCAGCGGCAGGGTATATTACTGGCGTGAGTTTACCAGTAGATGGCGGCAGAACTAGTTGTTTGTAATTATTTAGTTTCGAATTCGATCTCCTCTCCCATTGGGAGAGGGTTAGGGAGAGGGAACTTTGCCTCGAGACTTAATGTATAATTCAGCTATCCTAAATCATGATTATCTCCTCCCTAAAGCACTACTTTTGAAAAGTGATTCAAAGCTCAAAGCAAACAGCAGAATATTGGGACAAGCAAATGCAAAAAATTCAAAATTATATTAATGGTGAATTAGTCGATCCTGTTGAAGGTGAATATATAGATAATTATGAGCCAGCCACCGGTCAAATTTATTCCCAGATCCCTGAGTCAAAGGCATGCGATCTTGAGCTAGCGGTATCCGCTGCAGAGACAGCCCAAAAAGACTGGGCTGAGATGCCAGCAGAAGAGCGGTCGAATCTCTTAATTAGACTAGCTGATGCTATCGATGCAGCGGGAGATGAACTAGCCAAAGCAGAGGCGATTGATAACGGTAAACCAATTACTTTTGCCAAGCATGTTGATGCTTATCGAAGCGCCGCTAATATTCGCTTTTTTGCCAATGCAGCCACCCAGTTTGCCAGCGAATCTCATAGCATGGGGAGCGTAGGAGTTAATTATACGTTAAGAGATCCAATCGGTATTGTTGGCTGTATTTCTCCATGGAATTTGCCGCTTTATTTATTTACCTGGAAAATTGCACCGGCATTGGCAACTGGTAATTGTGTGATCGCGAAACCCTCAGAAATAACACCGATGACCGCTTATCTCTTTTCTAAATTGTGCATTCAAGTCGGCATACCAAAAGGCGTTCTGAATATTTTACACGGCACCGGTCCTTCCATAGGTGGTCCGATGGTTGAACATCCAAAAATAAAAGCGATTAGTTTCACTGGCGGAAGCGCTACCGGTAAACATATTGCGTCCGTGGCCGCGCCTCTGTTAAAGAAAACCTCATTAGAGTTGGGCGGAAAAAATCCGACCTTAGTATTCGCTGATTGTGATTTTGATACTACTGTTAGCGAAGTTGCACGCGCTGCATTTTCTAACCAGGGACAAATTTGCTTATGTGGTTCGCGGATTTATATTGAACGACCAATTTATGACAAGTTTAAAACCGCTTTAGTCGAAAAAATAGAAAAGCTTCGTATTGGTGACCCTCTTGATGACAAAACGCAGCACGGCGCGCTCGTTTCTAAGCCGCATATGGAGAAAGTACTTTCTTATATTGAACTAGCTCAACAAGAAGGTGGTTCAGTTTTATGCGGCGGAAATCAAGTAGAAATAGAAGGGCGTTGCAAAGACGGTTACTTCGTTGCGCCGACAATTATAGAAGGGTTGCCTTTAAACTGTAGAACCAATCAAGAAGAAATTTTTGGGCCTGTTTGTACTTTACAGCCTTTTGATACTGAAGAAGAAGTTATTAAGTTAGCAAACGGCACAGAGTACGGATTAGCAACTTCCGTTTGGAGTAATGATATTAAGCGTTGCCATCGTTTATCAAAAGAACTGGACTTTGGGATTGTTTGGTTAAACACCTGGTTGTTGCGGGATTTACGTACGCCCTTTGGTGGTGTCAAATCTTCTGGTATGGGGAGAGAAGGCGGACATGAGGCGATGAGGTTTTTTACTGAGCCGAAAAATGTGTGTGTGAAGTATTAGATCAAATTAGTTAGACTTCGACTTGCTCAGTTCGCGGTCTTGTTAAGCATTTGATAAGTCCTTGATTCTGCTTTGCTAGTAGGGCTATTTGACGTAAAACTACACTAGATGGAAACGTGTCCTGAGCTGCGTCGAAGGGCTGGTAGGGATAAGTAAATTCTAAAATAATCAAAAGAATCTAAATTGCTAAACGAATTCATACTCTTAAGTATTGCCCATATAATCGCCGTCGCAAGTCCCGGCGCTGATTTTGCCGTTGTCGTAAAAAACACGTTGCGAAGCGGTCGCTCAATAGGGATGTTGACGGCAGTTGGAATTGGAAGTGGGATTTCGGTGCACCTAATTTATACGCTACTGGGAATTGCACTGATCCTAAGTCAGTCGCCAACACTTTTTAACATCATCAAAATCATCGGCGCTGCGTATCTCTTGTGGATTGCATGGCAAGCATTTCACTCCCGCGCGAAAAAAGCTGCAGATCATAATGAGGCGCAGATGGAAATGACATCCTGGCAAGCGTTTCGCCAAGGCTTTCTTACGAATGTGTTTAATCCTAAAGTAACCGTATTTTTTCTTGTATTATTTACTAATATTGTCAGTCCCGCCACGCCGCTTTGGACTCAAGCTTTGTATGGTATTTGGCTGGTTCTATATACCATGTTATGGTTTGTGTTGGTCGCTTGGATATTTTCACGAAAAACCGTATTAGTCTGGTATGAAACTCATGGCCACTATATCGATTGGGGAATGGGGCTTTTTCTTACTTTTATCGCGCTTAAACTGATTTTAGATTTCACTTAACACTTTATTAGAAAGGAGTTTCAAACCTACAATGAATGGCCCATCTCCTGAAACTCAAACCTTCATCTCTGCCTTCTTTCAATGGGCTGCATTATTATTTGTTATCGCTGTAGGGGTAATTGTTTTAACCGTTGTTATTTTCTATTTTATTGATAAATTTCAGACTACTCACGCGGTTAAACGAAATTATCCGGTGATTGGTCGATTCCGTTATTGGTTTGAACATTTAGGCGAGTTTTTTCGTCAGTATTTTTTCGCCATGGATCGAGAAGAATTGCCATTTAACCGAGCACAACGCAGTTGGGTATATCGTGCCGCAAAAAATATCGACAATACCATCGCCTTTGGTTCCACTAGGGATTCCAAGAAATTAGGAAATATAATTTTCGTTAACTGTCCTTATCCGACAATGAGTAAGGATGCTGTTGAACCACGTGAAATTACCGTAGGGGAGAATTGTAAATATCCTTGGACCACTCGTTCTTTTTTTGGTGTTTCCGCAATGAGCTTCGGAGCAATCTCTAAACCCGCTGTGCAAGCACTTTCCTACGGTGCAGCTAAGGCAGGAACTTGGCTTAATACCGGCGAGGGCGGCCTGTCTCCATTCCATTTACAAGGCGGAGCTGACATTATTTTTCAAATTGGAACTGCAAAGTATGGCGTAAGAGACGAGCAAGGCAACTTAGATGATGAAAAACTAGAACAGATTGCCTCACATGAACAGGTTAAATTGATTGAGCTTAAATTGGCTCAAGGAGCAAAACCAGGCAAAGGTGGGATCTTACCCGGTCAAAAAGTCACCAAACAAATCGCTGAAATTCGTGGTATTGAAATTGGCCAGGATTCGATTAGTCCCAATCGCCACCCTGAAATTAATTCCAATCAAGAGTTACTCGAGGTGCTATGTCATATCAGAAAAGTGACTGGAAAACCGGTGGGTTTTAAAACCGTTATAGGCTCACCGGAGTGGCTGGAAGAGCTAATGCAGGACATAGTATACAATGGTATCGAGAACGCCCCGGACTTTATAACTTTAGATAGTGCTGACGGGGGAACCGGCGCCGCGCCGATGACGCTTATGGATGATATGGGATTGACCATCCGCGAAACTCTTCCGATCCTGGTATCTACGCTAAAAAAGTTTGGGTTGCGCGAGCGCATTAAAGTGTTTACTTCCGGCAAACTAGTCAATCCGGCAGATGTAGCCTGGGCCTTATGTGTCGGTGCAGATTTTTGTAACTCAGCACGCGGATTTATGTTTGCACTTGGATGTATCCAATCGCTCCAGTGCAATAAGAACACATGCCCTACCGGAATTACGACCCACAACAAAAAGTTGCAACGAGGTTTAGTTGCTAAGAATAAATCTGAGCGAGTGGCTCATTACGCCCAAAATATGATGTATGCTGTTGGTGTGATTGCCCATTCTTGTGGCGTTAAAGAACCTAGAGAACTTGGACAAAGGCATGCACGCCAAGTCCTGGATAACGGTCTCTCCGTCAGTCTTAAGGATTTATATCAAATTCCAAGCGAGCGTTAATAAAAGCTTCAACTGCTTGTCATAATTAGTTCATATCTTATACGTAACCTTGCCACTGTATTTATTTTGTACAGTGGCTTTTTACATTAAGAGGTATGAGCTATGGAATCCAAGCGATTAAACTCACGAACCTACTGGAGCAATAGGCGCTTTGCAGATCCCAAAAAATTTCCTTATGGCTTTTCTCGCTCAGGTGAATTTAGCGTTGCACAGAGCGAATTACTTGAACGTAAGGGAGCTCTTTGGACGGCATTGTTAAGTGGATGGGTATTAGACCCAACTAAAGAAGATTGTGAGTTTATTGAGGCAATCGAACAAAGAGATTATCTGTTTAATCAAGAAACCTTAGTCTGGTCTAAATACCAAAACTATTCACGCCAGATCTACACAATTGGGGAAAGGCCAAAACAGGTAGCAACTATTCACAAAATTGAAGTTCAAGAAATTGTTGAAGATTCAAATACTATTTCAAGTGAGCTATCTGATAAGTGGTTACTTGATGAAGATGCGAATACGGATGAATTTTTGCAAGCGAGCTAGCAAATTTCAGACAAGCAGATAGTAAGGGAAAATCGCACAAGGAAGTGTGCCTTTATTTAAATCACCAGCAGGTATTTCCAATCTGGCCAAATACGTTCTAAATAGATTAACTATTTAGCCAATATTCGCTTCTATAATCTCAACTTGAAATAAGTAATTGAAATTAGCCCACTTTTATTCCATATTTATCTAGAAGAAAATGAAAAGTCCCACAAATAAAACTTAAATAAAATTAAATAGGAGGGAAACTATTTACATGTCCAATCTGTTTTAGCCGAATAAGGAGGTTCGACAGTGATGAAATATACAGTACCTTTATATATCTCCAGTTTTTTTCAGAGTAAAAAAACTCAGGGCGGTGTTCGCAATATTCAAGGCGAATTCAATACCATCATAACCCATCAAAATAATCTAGAAAATGTCACTTTCAATATTCAAGGTTCACACAACCTGATTCTGATCCACCCTAACGTTCATTTAAGCGATGTCGACTTTAATATCTATGGTGATCGTCACCGAATCATCATTGGAGAAAATTGTCGTTTCAATGGAAAAGGAAGCATATGGGCTGAAGACGAAAATTGTTTAATCTCAATTGGAAGAGATACAACTTTTGAAGGGATCCATTTGTCTGCAACAGAGACAGGCTCTCGTTTACTTATTGGCGAAGATTGCATGTTCTCCTACGATATTGATATTAGAACCGGAGATTCTCATTCAATAATTTCAACTGAAAATGGTCTTCGCTATAACTATGCAAAGGATGTCGTTTTTGGCAATCATGTTTGGGTCGCATCACATTGCATCTTTACCAAAGGCGTTTTGATCCCGAGCAATTGTGTGGTGGGCACTGGTTCATTGATTAACAAGGCATTTAAAGAAGAAAATACGGTAATTGCAGGTCGACCAGCCGAGGTTGTGCGTCAAAAAGTTAACTGGCTTAGAGAACGAATTTATCAACAGGCCGGAGTCAAAGAGCTTCCCGAAACGGAAGACTTGAATCAATCTAGTAAAACCGTTAATTTTAGCGAGCGACTCAAAAAAATTGGCTGAGAATTAGGGCTATACACCCTGGTAAAGCCAGCGAGGAGAAAAAAATGAATAAAGTACTCGCTCGTACTTTGGCTTTGCTATCAACTTTAGTTTTTTCAACCTATGCGCTTAGCGAGAGCAATAAGTTCGATCCCGTAATTCAAGACTTACCTACGATTGACAAAGAATTTCCTCCTGTTACTTACGAAGTTTCCATTCCGATTGAAAAGAAACGTATGACCGGGTTTATATTAAACGCAAATGGTAAAGGGCCTCATCCAACTTTCGTTTTGTTGCATGGCTTACCAGGTAATGAGAAAAACTTAGACCTAGCTCAATCTATGCGGAGAGCAGGATTCAATATTCTATTTTTTCATTATCGAGGAGCATGGGGAAGCGAAGGAAACTACTCGTTTAAATCGCTCCATAAAGATGTAATCGCCGCGATCAAATTCTTAAGAACTAATGCACAAAAATATCGAGTAAATAAAAACAAAATATCAGTAATAGGGCACTCATTTGGCGGCTATGCAGCTTTGCGAACAGCCACTGAAGAGAAGGAACTTTCTTGTGTGGTTGCATTATCCGCCGCAAATCCAGCTACTATAGCGCGCAGCAAAAGAGCAGATGCATCATTCGAAGCGAATATAGGCAAATACGTAGATTCCTTGTTTATGCTAAGTGGAGTTTCTGGCAAGCAAGCGCTCCAGGAGCTCATTCAATTTCAAAATGAAATGGATACGACAACATTTGGTAAGCGACTGAAAGGAAAGTCAGTTTATATGGTAGTAGGAGAGCAGGACAGAGTCACTCCACCAAGTTTGCAAGACGCAAACTATGCCGCATATTCAAAGGTCAATGGAGTGCATTTAACCGCACAAAAGATCCCAGGTGACCATGTGTTTTCTACTTCAAGAATACTATTGCAAAGAAAAGTCGTTGCTTGGTCGCTTAGTAATTGCCAGTAAAAAATATGAGAGGCTATCTATATCAGAACCCAATAGTTTTTATTGTCGTTTAGCGTAGTTTACCCTTCGTATTATCTACTTATTTATTTAATTTTGATGGCAGAGTTCTAGCTTTTCGAGTAGTAGATTTTATTTATAAAAAAGATTTTCATTCCTTGTGGGAGTTTCACGGGAATTTCGTCATCTACTTGCTTCTTAAGCAATGCCCTAGCGAGAGGAGAATCAATCGATATATATTCTGTCTTAAAATCGAATTCATCTGAGCCAACTAACCGATGGGTTACTAAATTACCGTCCTCGTCTTCTAAGTCGACCCATGCACCAAAGAACACTTTTGTTTGATCCGGCGGCAAATGTTCAACCACTTGCATTTCTTGGGTACGTTTTTGTAGATATCGAATTCTGCGATCCATTTCTCGGAGTTGTTTCTTACGATAAATATACTCTGCATTTTCTGAGCGATCGCCTTCCGCTGCCGCCGCGGTTATCGCGCGAGTTACTTCGGGACGTTTGTTTTTCCAAAGATCTGCGAGCTCATTTCTTAAATGAGTAGCACCTTCCTCTGTAATTAAATTTGAACGTTTCATTTTTGTATTCAGTGCAAATCAGCCAATTTGTTGATCTGTATAGCCAAGTGATCGCCTTGGAGTAATATAATTAGGCCAAAAAATTATGGTCAGGCCGCTTTTATTTTGCTGTATTATAGCGGCAAGTTAGGTTAAGAAGACAGTCTTCCAATAATTTTAGCATTAGATATACCAATATAAAACAATAGCTTAGGTATTATCGACAGACTAACAAATGGGAGCAATCGTTCAGATGTTCAATTACAAACAAGAGAATAGTTGTGAGTTTTAGCAGTTTAAGTAACCCCGAGCTAATTAAAAATAGTTCATTTATTAATGGTGAATGGCAACAGTCACAGTCTAATTTTGACGTTTTTAACCCAGCCGATCAGAAGTCATTGGGATATGTATCAGAAGTAACCCCGGAGCAACTGGAGAAGTCAATTAACAGTGCTCATGCAGCGCAAAAGGAATGGCGGGATAAGACCGTAGATGAGCGCTCTGCAATACTTAGAAAATGGTATGACTTAATTCTTGCCAATCAAAACGATTTAGCGTCGATTATGACTGCCGAGCAAGGCAAGCCAAGAAAAGAAGCACTCGGCGAAGTAGTGTATGGCGCTAAATATATTGAGTGGTACGCTGAAGAGGCTAAGCGAATTAATGGAGACTATTTACCCGTTAATCAAAATGGACGGCGTGCGCTAGTTTTAAGACGGCCCGTTGGTGTGGTAACTTCAATTACCCCATGGAATTTTCCTGGTGCTATGATCTTAAGAAAGGCCGCACCGGCGTTGGCTGCAGGTTGTACGTTTATTGTTAAACCATCTGAATTGACACCTTATTCAGCATTAGCATTGGCTCAATTGTCTGCCGAGGCAGGGATTCCTGCTGGGGTGTTTAACGTTGTGGTAGGTAGTAATGCTCAGCCAATAGGTGAAGTCTTGACCACTCATCCTAAAGTCTCCAAGTTTAGTTTTACCGGCTCAACTCAAGTTGGTAAAAAATTGCTATCCCAGTGCGCGTCAACGGTTAAAAAAACTTCAATGGAATTGGGAGGGAATGCTCCTTTTATTGCGTTTGAAGATGCAGATCTTGACGTTGCGGTTAAAGGTGCAATGGGAAGTAAGTTTAGAAACGCGGGTCAAACTTGTGTGTGTGCAAATCGACTATTCGTTCATCGAGACATCCACGACGAGTTCGTTGCTAAGTTAAAGACAAAGGTTGAAGAACTAAAAGTAGGAGAAGGGAATCAAGAGGGAACAAACGTAGGACCGCTAATCGACGAGAAGGCAATAGCGAAAGTTGAACAACTAGTTGCTCAAGCGATTGAAACTGGTGCACAAATAATTACTGGGGCTGGTAGAAGCGAGGCTGGCCAACAATTTTATTTACCCACCATATTAACTGACGTAACGCCGGAAATGGATATCTTTAATTCCGAGATATTCGGCCCAGTAGCTTCTATCATTTCTTTTGAAAGTGAAGAGGAAGTGATTAAATTAGCCAATCAAACTGAGTACGGACTTTGTTCTTATGCTTTTACACAAAATATGAATCGTGTTTTTAGATTAACCGAACAACTCGAGTTTGGTATGTTAGGAATTAATGAAGGTGTGCTTTCAAATCCCGCAGCGCCTTTTGGCGGTGTTAAAGAGTCCGGAATGGGACGTGAAGGTGGCCGTTGGGGAATTGATGACTACCTTGAGACAAAATATGTGTGTATAGGGGACGTTAAATAGCTCCTTGAACGACTACAATACTATTCCAATTCGTTCGGCACCAACTAGGTGCCGTTTTTATTGGCGCTAGCAAATTTGGCCGGGGACGTTCCGTACTTATCCCTGAAGCATTTAGAAAAATAGCTTTGCGAGGAAAAGCCAACCTCTAAAGAAACAGAGCTAGCAGGCATACCCTGAGCTAAAAGTGCGCACGCCTTTTCAAGTCTGAACTGACGCAAATACATATTCGGTGTCATGTCCGAAATGCTTTTTAGTTTACGAAAGAATTGACGTTCACTCAGCGCTAAATCTGAAGCAATTTTCGCTATGCGCACTTCAGGATCTTGATAACACCGATTGAGACAGGCGTTTAGATTCTGGATAAACTCATGTTCTCTAGTGGTAATGGCTTCTTCCGAAGGACTATTTTCACGACTAACTGTGGAGTCAAGTGAAGTTGTAGCGGAAGAAATTGATTGAGAGAATTTTTGATAAAGTGACTCCCGCATCTTGATGAGATTGGATATCCTTGCGTTTAACTCGTCTTTATCAAATGGTTTTGTTACATAGTCGTCTGCTGAGAGATTTAATCCTTCAAGTTTACTCTGCTTGTCACCCTTTGCAGTAAGTAAAACGAAGGGGATATGATCCGTAATCGGCGATGATCGCGTTTGAGTCAGGAACTCAATTCCGTCCATGATTGGCATCATGATATCGCTCACAATTAAATCGGGAACTTCTGCAATAGCCTTTTCTAAGCCTTCTTTACCATTGTTGGCGGTTAAAACATTATATGTCGGACTCAGGCATCGACTAATGAAAGCCAGCATTTCATGGTTATCTTCGACAACTAATATTTTCTTGAGGCCATTAGTACTTAGCTCTTCTGAAGGTGAGGAGAAAGATGTCAACTCGGGTGCTTGAAGAATTGAAAGCTCTGTATGGATTAAACTCTCATTGGCCGTGGTTGACTTTTGGACATTGACAATCGATAGACTGGAAAACGCTATAGTGACTTGTGTTCCTTTGCCTAACTCACTTGTTAAAGATATTTGACCACCATTGTTTTCAACGATTTGTTTGACTAGTGCGAGTCCAATTCCTGCGCCCGTTATGACTTCGCTGTCGCTATCAATTACTCGGTTAAACCGCTCGAAGACAGCATGGTGATTTTTGTTTTCGATACCGACACCAGTATCGGAAACCGACAACACCCACTTGTTATCTTCCAGGCGGCTTTCAATGGTTACTTCGCCATCTTGCTTGGTATATTTAATGGCATTTGATAAAAGATTAGTGAGGACTTTTTCAACACCATCCATTGTAAAGTTGGTAGCAAACTCATCATTTCTTAAGAGAGCTAGCGAAATATTCTTACTTCTTGCTAGCGGGATAAAAGCTTGATGGCAGCTGTCAATAATGTCACTCGGAGAAATTAGAACTTTATTTGAAATCGCGTTGACTTTATCGCTTTCCAGGTTGAGTAGTTGATCAACCATACGTAGCAGTCGATTGCTATTACGTTGAATAATTTCGAGCTTGTTCGTTACCCGGGATTCCGGCTCTGAATCGAGTAGCTCTTTAGTTGGTCCGAGGATTAGTGAAAGAGGCGTTCTGAATTCATGTGAGATATTGGCGATTTCATCGGTCTTTTTATCCAGTAGCTTTTCAACTTTATTTTTCTCTTCGGATAATTCTTGGGTTCTTGCTTGGATTTTTTTCTCTAGTTTTAGTGAGCGAACTTCTAAGGCTTTTGTGCGCCATTTAATTAGTAGGTAAATTAGAAAAATACCAGCTAAAGTATAGATAAAAAATGCTGTTTTTGTTAACCATAGTGGTGGAAGTACTTCTATTGATAACTCCCTAGGAAGAGACCACGAACCATTTTCACTTGCTACCTTGAACTTGAAAACATAGTCTCCACCCGGAACATCGGTGTAGGTGGCACGACGATATTTTGAAGTTGTGTGGTTCCACTTCTCTTCAAAGCCTTCGAGTTTATAGGCAAACCGACTCTTGCTTGGCGTTTTAAATTGAATATCAGTAAAGTCAATAGAAAAAGTCGACTGTTCATTGTTCAAGACAATGTCTTTTACATACAATATGTCACGGTCTAATTTGAAGTTGTTGTGAACTCTGTTAGGAGTAACTTCCTGGTTATTAATAAAAAGTTTCGTAATGAATGGTGTTGGCGAAGAGGAGGATTTCTTGATTTGCTTGGGGTTAAAAATTGTTAGGCCACTCATATTTACGAAAACAATTCTATCTCCAATCCATGTTGCTGAGTTAGGATTGAATCTTTCATTTAATATCCCATCTTTTTTAGAAAAATTATCAATTTTCTTCGTATAAAGGTTTATTCTAGAAAGCCCTGAATTACTACTAGTCCATATTTCATTTGGTGATACTTCAAAAAAGCTCATAAATCGACCTTTAGAATTAAGTCTTTCCATATCATTTACTTTAAAAATCAACAATCTTTCAGGAGAAAAAACATAAAGCCCTGTGTTTTCTACTCCTATCCAGAGGTTTTCTTTGCTATCTACGAACATCGTTCTAATTGGCCGATTTTGAATCTTTTGTGGTAACAAATCTTCTTTAGTTAGTGTGAAATCTTTGTTGATTTTGAACAGGCCTTGCCAGCCACCAACCAATAGCTCGCCATTCGGGGTAGTTAGGAACTTGAATGCCACGAGATCCGAGTCTAAACTACTCGGGTTTATTCTGAGTGATTCGCCACTTTTTTTCCTGATATAGATACCTTCGGATGTAGCAAAGTATAAGTCATTATTCTTTGTTTCAAGAATATCAAATATATTTGTTTTGCCTAACCGATTATCAAATACGAATGATTCCCCTTTATTCTTTCTAATATAGAGTCCTTTATTGGTACCTAGCCAAAGCCGATCTTGCTGATCTGTGTAAGTTTTCATCGCGTAAGGATAAATAGTTTTGCCGGCATTTTGGACGCCGACTAGTTTACATTGGTTGGTTTTAAAGTTTAACTCTGCGACACCTCTGGTAGAAGATAGGTTTATGGAATGTTCGGTAAGTTTTTCTATTCCAGTGAGGCTGGTAGAAATCAAGCAAGGCAAGTCTTTGCTGTCAATGGAGCTAAAGTGTAACGTGTCTGGGTTTAACCACACTACCCCATGTTTAGGCGAGGAAAACCATATGTTTTTAGAGCTATCAATAAAGAATCTTTGTGTGTTCAAAAATAGATCTTTATAGCTCGAAGAAGATGGTTCAATACTTTTAATTTGTCCGCCTTTTTTTAGTATAAAAACACCTTCTCCTATCACTGATATCCACAACGACTCGTTATCGTCTTCTATGACTCGGTAAGTGTTTTTGTTAGAGAAAAATGGGGTGATGGCATTAAATTCTTCCCTTTTCCTATCGTATAAAAAAAGCCCTTCCTTAGTAGCAACCAAAACATCCTTATTTCGCCTTCGATAAACTTGGTATACCTTACTATGTTTTTCTATCGGTAATGCAAACTCATTAACCCCTTTTGTTTTCATGTTTATCTTTGCTATTCCGTTTTGCGTCGATGCCCAGATTTTGTCATCAGATTCTTTGGTTGCTGTAAATACCAACTTGTTTTGCGGAAGGCTTTTATTAGTAGTTTTATTAAAAAAGTTCTTTGCTGTATGTTGCTCTTTATCGAAAATTGTAATACCTCTTGCTGAACTCAAAAGTAAGTTTTTATCATTAAATTTTGAAATAGAATAAATAAAGTCACTTGAAATTGAATTGTTTACTTTTAAATCGTGCTTAAAGTACTGTACGGTTCGAAATTCCAAGTTGTACTTTACGAGGCCATAGAATGTTCCTAGCCATAGATTTGAGTCCGCATCAGAATAAATTGACTTTATGAGCGTTTCTGAAAAGTCTGCGTCATTTTGGTTTTGAATATTGTGTTTAGTAACTTCATAACCATCATAAGAGTACAGCCCTGTATCTGTTCCGAACCAGATGAAACCATTCTTATCTTCGGCTATCGCTCTTACAGAAAGATTATCTAAAGCTACTGGATTCAGGGTAATACGTGTGACGGCATTTACAGAGCTCAGGCTGATTATTATGATAAATTTTAGGATGTTTATTAAGCTAGACTTAGTCATTAAACAAGTAATATCCGTACCAACATGATAGACATTAAGAAGTCTACAAAAAATAGTCGCTCTATTGAATCCTTTTTTCCGGTTTATCCGTGAAGACAATAGAATGTGGTTAACAACTGTTGGGGGGGGGGAGGGAGATTCAAGAGAAAATGGAAGCTCGTCTATGTAAAATATCAGGTGACTTTTTTATTGAATAACGTCTTTAAATTTACACTTTCTATTTTTCTCTAATATATGTATTAGCACCAGAAAAATAGACTGGAGAAGTTCAGTGCTTCTTCCTTAAACACTTAGAAAAGTAGCTTTGTGAGGAAAAAAATTAAGGACTGTTAAATAATGAGCCACTTTCAACTTAACCTGTGGTTAGTAAACCTTATTGCTGGTAGACTCCTAATAAATCTACACATAGGATTGCTGATTAATGCGTTTATTTTTCGCCTTTTTAATATGTTTTTGGATCCCACTAAATACATCAGCAAAATCGATAAGAGTTGATGAAGGTAGCAAACTGCAATTCCACTCAATTGGAAAGTTGAAAGTTTACCGATCTTGGGGTGACGCAGAACACCAAGGGCTAAGTTTTATTGGTCCGAAAGCGATCCACTTTCTTATGAAGTTGCAAACCATAAGCAATGTAGAGCGGGATAATACGTGTGCCGTTGGATATATGCGAAAAGAAAAATATGCCCTTTTAATTCTCGGTCATCAATCTTGTGATGGCGTACTTAACCAAATTGCTGAGTCGACTGGTTCAAAATTGACGGATGACGAACTGAAAGAGTTCAAATCGAAATTATCGGAAATATACGATGCTAACTTAAGTAGTTTTTGGACGACCAACAAAGATGTTGTTGTCGAAAACAATAAAATTATCAAGAAATACCGACTCATTAAACGATATTAAACTCATCAATATTCTTACAGCAATTAGTAGGCTAATAAATGGAACTCCATATAACCAACGGCTCTTCTGCAGCTGGATTACTTAAAGAAACCTTTCAACTATCAGGTGATGAACTACTAACCGTCAATGATCTATTATGCTGTGGTCCGCTAACACTGCAGAATGACTTAAATCAATGGATTAAAATGCGAGAGAATTATTGGGGGCGGATATTGGAGCTGTGTAGCATCAAGCCTTTCCCAATGAGCGATTTGCCGAGGGATTTCTACTTTAATTACGAAGAATTAAAGGAGGCGGAAAAAGTCCATATTTGGCTTGGTACTTCTTTAGGAGATCAGATGATGCAAGCATTTGTGATCGATTTTTGTAGTAGAGAAGCTATCGACCTTTCCAAAATTATAGTTCATCAGTTCCATATGCACCGGCAAAAACAGTTTGAAATTGCGGGGGTCGCTTTACTATCCCCTCTAGAAATAAAGGACCATGGAAGCGAAATGTTACTAAGCGAATCCTTAATCGAGGAGCTTAAGAGCTTTTGGCAGGCTATTACCAGCCCTACTCCGGAAAGGCTGGTACACTTAAACCAGCAAAATATCGAAGCGCTGCCTTTTCTGGTTAGGGCAAGTTGTCGTTTGGAAAGTCGATTTCCTGATAGACAAAGTGGTTTATCAGTCTGGGAGGAAAAAATATTAACTTATGTGGATCAACATGGTCCTAAGGCCGCTTCTATTATTGGGCATATACTTGGAGATAGTCGTTACGACCTTGATTTAGTAGGGGACTTATACCTATTTGCTTTGATAAAAAAACTGGCGGATCCAAAATTACAGGCACCACTTTTAGAGTTGAATTCATTTGATAAAGAAATGCACGATACGGAAGTAACGGTTACTGAAACTGGAGCGAAAGTACTATCGGGTGAATCAAATATGGTCGAACTAAATGGGATCGACCGCCATGTTGGGGGGATTTCCCTATCTAGTGATAAAAGCAGGGTGTGGTATAGAGTAGGTAATAAAGTCCAAGTTTAGTTGGTTACGATTAAGTGCTTTAAGTAAGGTTCCGAGATAAAGTAGCAAGTATTGAGACAGGTTACAAAACAAAGAAGCTTTCTTTATTTTTTATTTTAGTCAGGGAAATCTTTAAATGGGATTCCTAAATTGCGTTAGCCCCAAGCTGTTGTTTTATTTTATCCGCAACTCTAAATGAGTTGGCATAAATAGTCCAAGTTGGCGTCACACTTCCACCGTTAGGCATAAAGCTACCATCGGTTACAAATAAGTTATCTGTGCCATGTACGCGACAGTCCTTATCTAGTGCGGATGTCTTAGCATCATTGCCAAATCGTAGTCCACCTGCAATAAGATTTGATGTTGGCGCGGTAAAGGCATTGCCGTAATACTCCTTAGCACCCATTTGTTTCATCACTTGGACGCCTTTATTGACAACGTATTGTGCAACCTTTAGATCATGTGGGTGGAATCCCACTTTAACATTTGCGGAAGGCATTCCCCATTTATCTTTAACTGCCGATGAAAGGCTAATATTACAGTCGTCTGTAGGTAGCCAATCACAAAATACTTCAAACTTGAAATCTCTTGATTGAGTGAAATGGGATTTCAGCTTTTGCTTAAATGCGCTGCCCCAAACCAAATTATTATCGTCGTCCCACTTTAGTGCATTGGCTTCCGCGGTTGGTGACGGTGGATCAAAAACAAAATCAATTGTTCCGCCTTTCACTTTTTTATCAAATGCTTTTTTGTCATCGATTACGTACCAATCTTGCAGCGCGCGATTAAAGAAAGGGCCTCGAACTTTTAGAGCTGAAGCGTCTGACTCCGATAATTTAGACAGGTCAAAAATACCATGGCCAGTACCGCCTGCGCAGCAGTGAAGGTTTTTACCAATTTGTAGATATCTGTTTCCAATTCCATCAGGGTGTTTGGGACCGGTAGAACTTAAAAGTAAGCGAGAAGATTCGATCGAATAACACGCAATAGAAATTACTTTCGCTTTTACCCGGTGACTAGTACCGTTCTTATCAAAGTAATCAACGGAAGTCGCATTTCCCTTTTGATCCGTATTAATATGATATGCTTTAGCATATGTAATAACTTCCAAGTTTCCAGTTTTGACAGCATGATCGAGTAGGGCGGCCCGAGAGCTTCCTTTGGCACCTGAATGGCATCCGTAGCTGCCGCAATAACCAGAGTATTCACAACTGTTTCTATCATTAAATGGCTGAGAAAGTACTGCTCTTGCCATCGGAAAAGGATGGAAGTCTAGGCCTTTGGCGGCTTTATCAAACCAATTCGCTACAGGGTGCTCTGCGGTTGGTGGAAACGGGTAGTCTTTGGTTGAGCGTGGTTCTAAAAAAGGGTGTTTTACGATTTTCCCAGAGACGCCGATTACCTGCTCAACTTTGGTGTAATAAGGTTCAAGATCTTCATAGGATATTGGCCAGTCAACTATATTCGCGCCTTCGATAGAGCCAAATTCGCTAAGTAAACGAAAGTCAATTGGCTTTAGTCGGTGGAAGTAGCCGCTCATAAAATTACTTGCGCCACCAACAACGTTTCCCCCCCAGAAGTCGCTGGTATTTTCTTTATCCCAGCCACCATCACCGTCAGGAGATTCTAATACATGGGGCTCTTGCTCTAACTTTGATTGGAAAATATTTCTCCTGGGCAACATTTCGTCTTTTTTGAAATCTTGTTCAGTGAACCAGCCGCCTTTCTCGATGATGGCGACTTTATAACCTGCTTTAGAAAGTTCATAGGCAATTGGCCCTCCGCCGGCACCGCTGCCAACCACACATACATCAAATTCTTTGGTTGTTAATGGTGGATTCTTCATTGGATAATTTTACCCTTATAATCTACTGGTTTACTCAAAGTCGCGGTAGGTTTTTCCTGCTACTGGGCGCGGAAAACCGGCTTGGTGTTCAAGCCATTGCCAAGCTATTTCGTCTGGGTTGCCGCCATATATTGGATCGAGTAGTAGCGCTTCCGTTAAGTAATAAAGTAAAAGAGATAGCCAGTTTTCTCCCGCTGATGAGCCCGATATTTGTTTCAGGATTGCTGCCTGTTTTTCATGGGGTAATTTGAGAAAGCTATCGCCTTGAGTTTGATCTGCCAAGTCTTGCAGCCAACCAACGCCTTTAACGATAAAATCAGGATCACCATCCTTAATATTTTGTGGATCGGTCATTGCAAATTCTAAATAATCAAAAGCATTTATTGCCTTGGCATCAGGCCCGTCACCATCGTCAGGAAAGAGATGTTGTTGTACGGCTTCGATGATTGCTTTCTGTTGGTCATCAAACGTTGAATCGGCTTTACTATCAACCTCCTTGACCGTTGCCAATCTATGCTCTTCGGGAACTTCTGGCTTACAACCAGCCAGAGCAACTAAGATTGAAGCTGCGCCTCCGGTTTTGAGAAAAGCCCTTCTATTTAAACCGTTTTGTAAGTTGCCCTGAAATTCTTTTTTAGTAGAACCTCTTTTGGGATTGTCAGAATCAATTAAAGTTTGCTTCATTTTATTAACAAGTTTGTTGATTGTTACTGCATTCGCCAGATGCCGCGATAGATTCATCTGCAGATATTAACGTATTCCAGCTTACTAGTTTTTCTTCAATTGAATCTGGTACACCATCTCGATGACGAATGATGCCATTGATATCAATAATAAATTCGGTTGGAGTTCCCCATACGCCATACAGGTCGGTAACTTTCTTTCCGTGGTCAAACGCTAAAGGGTAGTTAATTTCGAAACGTTTTTCGAAAGCGAGAGATTTTTTAACTGAGTCTTTTAGTCCCGTGTTAACCGCAATGATTTTGATCTGGTTACTTAATTGGTCTTGAGCATGCTTAAGCTTAGGAATTTTTTTCATACAATAAGTACACCAAGTGTTCCAAAATACCAAGTATACTGCCTGTTTGCCGCGATAATCTTTAAGGTTAAATTTCTTACCATCGAGAGTGGTTATCGAAAAATCTGGAGCGATTTGGCCTTCCGAAGGTTCGTCTTCTTCGGCAAATGCGAATGAAGAGGTAGAAAAAAATACCGCCAAACAAAATGCCATCAATTTTTTTAAACGAATGTTACGCACTTATTCACCTATACTGATTTTAAAATTTAATAATGTCCGTTGCCAACGGCTTTGTTTTAGAGACCGGAGAATAACCACTATTGTTACAAGGCTACCCCAATTTTCCTGGTTTGTCCCCCAAATTGGACGTAACAAATTGTAAATTCATCGTTTTTTGGGGCGCTATGTATGTCATAACTGGCCGCCCACGACCAAACGGCTCCGCTAGTGTAGAATACCTGCCAAACTTACCTAATCTCGAGATTGTCTGCTGGTGGTATTCGAACAGCAAAAACAATTAGATCTACTAAATACTTTTAAAGTCTCCGCTAGGGCGCAGTATTTCTATCAGTTTTCCTCGGTTGAGCAGCTGATGGGGGAGCTTGATAAGATCCGCTCTTTTGATAATCGTCTAGTACTTGGCGGTGGGAGCAATATACTCTTTGTCGGTGATTATTTAGGCTTGGTACTATACCCGCAGCTCTTTGGTATAGATATTATTGAAGAAACAGACAAACACGTTTGTGTGTCTGTCGGCGCGTCAGAAAACTGGCACGAATTTGTTGTGACTATGACTGAGCAAGGATTCTACGGACTAGAAAACCTGGCGTTAATCCCGGGCACTGTTGGCGCTTCTCCCGTGCAGAATATTGGCGCTTATGGAGTTGAAGTTAAGGACGTGTTGCGTTTAGTTGAATGCGTTGATCTAAACTCAGGAGAGTTGTTAACGTTTAGCAATCATGAATGTGAATTTGACTATCGAGACAGTCGATTTAAAAAAGCAGGTCAAGGTCGATACATAGTGACGCGGGTGGAATTTAATTTAACCAAGACGCCACAAACCAATACATCGTATCAGCCTCTATCTTCGATATTCGGCGATTCGGCTCATGTTTCGCCATTGAAAGTGCTCAAAAAAGTTTGCGAAATAAGACAAGCTAAACTGCCGGAGCCGAAGGTTTTACCAAATGCTGGTAGCTTTTTTAAGAATCCGGTGGTAACAAAACAAAAGTATGAACAATTAAAAGAGTCTTTTCCTAAATTGATCGCTTATCCAGTGGGGGGAGGATTTAAATTGGCAGCTGGATGGTTGATTGATAATGCGGGGCTAAAGGGAATGCAGAAAGGTCGCGTAGGCATCCACAAACACCAAGCTTTAGTACTGGTGAATCTGGGGGAGTCGGATGGCAGGCTTATTTGGCAATTAGCGAAAGAGGTCCAAAGTAAGGTTGCGTCAATGTATGGTGTAGATTTAGAACCGGAAGTCAGGATTGAGGGGAAGTCGATTGAACCGACTGTACAAGGAGTGTAAGTGGCCAATAAAACTCTTCTAAGAACGGAAAAATTACTTACCTTATTGTCAGACGGAAAGTTCCACTCGGGTCAATCGATTGCAGAGGAACTTGAAGTTTCTCGAACTGCTATTTGGAAATTGGTGCAAAAGATACAAGATTGGCAAATTACGGTGTACTCCGTTAGAGGAAGAGGCTACCAAATCCCAGGAGGCTTAGCGTTAATCAAAAAAACGCCAATCGAACACGCTTTGGCCGCTAATAACAAGCTTTTTAAAGAATTGATTCTTCTTTCTTCAATTGATTCCACCTCAACATATTTAGCGCAGGATTGGCGGCGTAATCCCGGAAATGGCAGAGTTTGTATCGCGGAGCATCAAAGTGCTGGCAGAGGCAGAAAAGGCCGGCCTTGGATTTCACCATTTGGTGCAAACTTATATTTTTCTATCGGTGTAGAATTACCTCTAGGATTGAGCGCACTAGGAGGCTTGAGCCTGGCCGTTGGGATTTGTCTATGCCAAACCCTAAATCAACTAACCAATGAGCCGGTGAAAATCAAATGGCCAAATGATTTGCTAATGGATGATAAAAAACTTGCCGGTATTCTGGTCGAAGCGAGTGGTGATACGACCGACAGTAGTTTTTTAAACATCGGCGTAGGCATAAATTGGGATATGCAAAGCGAGCAGGGAAAGTCGATTGATCAGCCTTGGGCTAATCTTAAGTGCAATCTAAAGCGCAAAATCAGCCGCACGGATATATTAGCGAAAATTTTGGTAAACCTGGACAAGGCACTAGTTGACTATTTAAATTTTGGATTTTCCAATCTCGTCGAGCTATGGCCGCAGTTGAGCGCAATGTATCAAAAAGAAGTGTCTATCCATTTACCTAATACAATTGTTCACGGTAAAGAAGTTGGCGTTGAAGATAATGGGGCATTGCGGGTAGAAATGGATGGGAGTGTGAAAGTATTCCACTCTGGCGAAGTTAGTTTGCGCAAAAAGTTATGGGCAAAAGATGATTGAGGAGTCAGAAATTGAATTTACTTATCGATTGGGGCAATACCAATCTTAAATTCATTTTAATCGATGAGTTGTCTATCGAAGCGATCGAACTCGCCGAATTCAAGAAGTGCTCGGAAGTTAATCAGTTGCTGCTCCAGTTGCCAGATATACTAAATTCCGTTTTGATTTGCAGTGTACGTAGCGATAGAGAAAACTCCTTACTTAAGAACCTACTCGCGAAAATCATAATAAATGAACATATCTATTTTGCTAAGACTGCTCTTGCAGCTTGTGGTGTCCAATGTGCTTACCAAGAACCTCAGTACTTAGGTGTCGATCGCTGGTTAGCTATATTGGCCGCAGCTCGTCATAATGAAACGGTTGTGGTGATAGATGCTGGTTCGGCAATTACCATTGATGTTGTTGATAATAAGGTTCATTTAGGCGGCCAAATTGCTCCTGGTAAGCCGCTCATGCAACGCAGTTTAAAGTTAACAGGCCAGGTTCGCCCTAAGCCTGTTGACCAGGAAGATAATTCATTATTCGGGAGGTCTACCGCCGCCTGTGTCAATAAAGGGATAGAAACAGCTGTTAGCGGATATTTGAATTTTGCAATAGATAGCATTGATAAAGAACTAAGAGTCACTCGTTGGATTGTTGCCGGAGGGGATCACCAATTAGTAGGCAACCTGTTGTCTAAACGAGAGCAAAATTTCGAGGTTCACTACAAGTTAGTTTTTCAGGGCTTGTTAAAACTATTCCTTGAATCAAGCAAAGGTTACCAAACTAGCTGAGTCGCTCATTAATTCACCATACTCTATTCTAGCCTAATTACTTAAAAATCAAGCGCTTGGCTGTAATAATTAAAAAAAGTAAAAAAAACTGGAAAAAGCCATTGATCATTTCCAAATAACTATTTAGAATTCGCGTCCCTGCTTGAGCTGACAGGCTCAAAAAGGTCTGAAATTGCCGACTTAGCTCAGTTGGTAGAGCAACTGACTTGTAATCAGTAGGTCGAGAGTTCGAATCCCTCAGTCGGCACCAGGATTCTCAAATGGGGTGTTTTGAAGAAAGCACCCCATTGTCTTAATCAGGCACTTAGCTAAGTGCTTTGAATAAGCGAAAAAAGAGCCTTCGAATCATATGAAATAGCTTGCATTTTCATGCGCTTGTGTCAGAATTCGCGGCTCGTACAGCGGAAGAGGCTGTACAGATAGAAAAATTTGGGTGGGGTTCCCGAGTGGTCAAAGGGATCAGACTGTAAATCTGACGCGCGAGCTTCGGTGGTTCAAATCCACCCCCCACCACCACATTTTATTGACAAGATTGCTTGTTAGTGCTGTTTTGTTTGTTGTAACGAGTGTGGTTTTTACGTAGCTCTAAGCTATAGAAATATGCTGCAAGCCAACGTATAAGCCGAGTGCAGCGGGTATGGTACAATGGTAGAACCTCAGCCTTCCAAGCTGATGATGCGGGTTCGATTCCCGCTACCCGCTCCAATTCGAACAAACTGCCGATATGGCTCAGTTGGTAGAGCGCACCCTTGGTAAGGGTGAGGTCACCAGTTCGAATCTGGTTATCGGCACCATTTTTACCCGGAGCAATCGATTGTTGTTCTGGGTTTAGCTATGTTTGGGCGTTTGAGCCCTTTATAAAAGCTAAAAAATCTTAAATTTTGTATTTGCTAAAACTCTTTTGGAGGCATTTATGTCTAAGGAAAAATTTGAACGTACCAAACCCCATGTAAACGTAGGAACAATCGGCCACGTTGACCATGGAAAAACAACTTTGACTGCAGCAATGTGTACTGTATTG
>JAPHTP010000014.1 GCA_026196875.1 Kangiellaceae bacterium | reverse complement strand
TGTTCCCTGTTTAACAAGGTAAGTGTTTTCGCCCGCAATAATTAGCAACTGATATTGATACTGGTGCGGTGTTCCGTGGGTATGCGGCTGCCAGAGTTTTAACCCCGGCAAGTTAATACTCTGTTGGATTTCAATTGATGATGAGGTTGCTTGTTGCTGCTGGTCTAATTCATGAGTAGTACCATCAATAATTAAACAAACTTTATCCCTCTGCTCCAGTGATAATTCTTTGATACTCAAGTCCAGGTTCAGTACCGGAACTTCGTTAACAACCATTGGTGAGAGTATTAAGCGCTCAGTTTTGAACTGATATTGTCCCTCAATTTTAATCGGTCGCCATGGTCCAACGGTTTTTATTGGGGGGGTCCAGACGTCGACATGACCAAGCACTGTAGCCCTTATCCATCGCATTTGTTGGTTGTCCACTAATTTAGTTTTCCAGCGTGGGCGAGGTCGTCTTTGTTGCAAAAAGTCGTTGACTGATCGAAAGACGAGTACCAGCTCAATTGAAGCATGTCGATGGGAAGATAAGTCAAACTCATATCGGCGGAACATGTTGTCTGTGGAAAGTGCGTGCTCGCCATTGAGCCACACATCGCATAGCGTCGCTAGTCCTTCGAAAACCAGTTTGGGGCTAGTGATAGACGCTAAAATTGAACTATCGATGCGCGTTTTGTAAACCCAGTTAAAATCATGGTAGTCCAATTGAGGTTGCAAGCAATCTGGTTCTTCATTCTTGACCGTCATAGGCACGGTTCCGGGAACTTTGGCCGGAGTGGTTTCGTATGCCTGTGACTCAAGTTCACTGAAAGCATATTCGCCCGCTGGTAACTTGCACAGTTTCCAATCGAGTTGGTTTAACTCATAAACCGTTTGTTTATCGCTAGTTGCAAAGTTCAATTTTGTTAGTTTCCGTACAGAAATACTTTTGGAAAGTTTATTTTTATTATTGTTATATAGAAAAACTTAAGTTTAATTATAGCTGTTATTTAAACTCTGAAATGCTTTTTCCCAGGATTGTCCCAGTTTATCAATGACGCTAAAGTCTAAAGGCTTGCCTCTACTAACTGAACGCGCTAGTTGGAATTGATAAACTTTAGTAGTTTCAGAAATGGCACGGAATTCTTCAATAGCCGTATCTAGCTCTGTTTCGCCATTAGCTTTAAGCCATTCCAAATAATTTGCGGCTATTTCAAAGCACGCGCCAAATTGCCGGAACGTAACGAAAGCATACTCATGAAAAATATCAATTTCTTGTTTAAGCAACCACTCAAAATCAGATTCGAAACGATTTTTAAATAGAATAAATGGATTTTTCTTAGGCGTTCTTTTTAGCTGTTCGATAAGGGTCAGTTTCGAGCGAGCGACCAATTCATCGTGTGAAATCTGAGGAGTGTGCAATTTTGCAATTTCAACATATGGCGCCAAATGACCACTTGATGCTGGTTCTTCCAGCCTAAAGACAGCTTTAAAATCTTCACCTGACAAGTGATAGTACCCTTGCGCGTGGAAGTATCCCATGTGTTGTTTTTCAATATCAATTTCATTGACTGAAACAGTCGTTTTGACATGCTTGGTTTGGTAAGCTGTGCCGGCTGTGTCGGGAAGGTACATTGAGTCTAGCTCAACCAAAACCGGACGCCCTAATTTAACTTGCTCTTCAATATGTAACGTTAGATCCTTCCAGACCACCAGCTCTTGAACTTCGATGCCGTAGAGATTGTAGAGATCAGCTAAAGAAAATTTGAAAAAGGTCCATTGATCTCCTTCAAAGTCTATTCCTAGAGAGAATGCCATAGCGGGAATAGGGTCCATACCCAAAGCATGTAATTGCTCAATCCACACGTCTACATAGCAATTAGTTTCAGCCCAATCTCGTTCTTGAGTGTGTAATTTATGAGGTTGGTATGTGTCTGGGTTTAGGTCAAGTATTGAGTACATTATCGTTCAAGCGCCTGCTTAACAGCTTTTGCCATTAACCCAATCAAAGACGCGAGTCTCTAATTGGGTCAGTGTATTTCTTTTATTATAATCTTGTTCAAAGCTCTTACGAGATTGACACATAGATTAATCCTTGTGCATAAGTACCAGCGATGAGTTGTGCATCATTATGCGATCATTATTCACCATCAAGGCCGCGCCATATGCGTCTCTTAGATGGCGGCAAAGAGATAGCTCACTGTTATTGCGGTAGCTGCTGATACCACAAATCAGCATCGCCTTACCAACAATATCTACGAGCATTTGTGAACTATTAATTTTCAAATTATTAGTTCGGATCGTAAAACCAAAATTAGTAAACGCATCTTCATCTCCATCTTCAAGAAGCTGCATATACTCATCAATATTGGCTTTGATGTTATTGCGCATAGTACTTAGTACGGTATCAACTTCTCCCAGCCGGATAGACGAAATCGGCGGGATGTTAGGATTTTTGCGGACCGCATTTTTGACAAATTGACGAGCTTTTGAAACGGCAGATGATGCTATTCCAGACCAAAGAGAGGCCCATACGATATGGGAATAAGGGTGCATTGTTTGGCTTAAAACCTGCGAAAAAGGCGTCGGCGAAATTTGTTCAACAGAGGCGGTTGCAGTTACCACAAAACCCGAACTACAGGTGCCGCGAAATCCTAAAGTGTCCCAATCGGAAATTGGCTCAACGGAATACTGCGATTTATTGATGAGCACGCCCACTTGGTCACTTTTGGCAGCTTCAGGATCTTTACGTGCAGTTAACATCAAGTCGTCTGCATCCTCTGCGTAGGATATTACAGGTGCTTTCTTGGTTAGCTGAAATTCACCGTCATTTGCTTCAACAGCGCAAAAGCTAGAAAGTAAATCACCTCCAACTCCGATTTCCGTGGTTGCTGAAGCGATAAGGCGCTGTTCGGCTACCAATTCCTTTACATAGGATTGGAAAAATTGGGATGTCATGCAGTGGTGGACAATACACGCCACCTGAATTTTGTGCATGGCGTAAATCATCGCAGTTGAGCCGCAATAAAGTCCTAACACTTGGCAAATTTTGCTAACTTGCTTGATGTCTAGTCCCATACCTCCATGAGAAGCTGGTACATACGCACTCATCAATTTTAAAGACTTGATTGCTTCCATGCCTTCCTTAGGAAAACGAGCTTTTTCATCTACGTCTTTAGCCTGAGGGGCGATTATTTCTTCGCCAATAGCGTGAACTTGCTTGATTAATGATTCGAAATTGGTCTGGGTTTGAGAGGACGAATCCATGTGCTTTACTTCCTACATAGTTTTGTTTAAATGGGGAATTACTCCAGTAGATCTTCTATTGTGTCAGCAATAGCTTCAATCGAACCAAAAGTTTTACGGCTAAGGACTGAATCTGGAAACTCTACATCAAATTCATCTTCGAGCGCTAACATTAACCCTACAGTGGCTAAGGAAGTCAAACCAGCCTGATATAAGTCGCTGTCGTCTTGGAGAGAGTCTACAGGGGTTGTTAGGCGTCCATGTGTTGTAAGAATTTCCCTAATTTTATCTAAATTCATTTAGTTTTATACTTCCCTTAAATTTTAAAGCCTAATAGTATAAGCCAATTAAAGGGCAATTCAAATACTTAAAACCAGCTGATTATCGCAAAGCGAGGTTGGCAAAATGCTAGCCCTAAAACCAGCATCAATCTCTCTTTTTTAATCCCCCAGAACTACTCAGAAATGAATTTACTCGCTGTACTCGAAAGATCACTCTCGATTCCCAGGCTATTGACCGCAGTAACCGCGAAATAATAGGTGGTATTGAACTTTAAGCCTTCGATTACATCTGCGTATTGATTTGGGTCTTGGACTGCTTGACTATGAATTAACGACTCTGGCGCTTCACCGTAGTAAACAACGAACCCGGTGAGATCTGTTAGATCGGTTCCATTGGTGTTCTGGGTTGGAGCTTGCCAACTGATACTGGCTATCCCAAGTGTTCTAACGACCGAAATGGTAAGAGTGGCTTTAGCTTCTGCACCATCAGAATCGGCTACACTCGCGGTGATCGCATGCGTTCCAACCGAAAGAACCACATCTAAATTTGAGCCGGTACCAAGTGCACCATCAGTATCAGAGCTCCACAAAATATTCGCGGACAGGTTACCATCTTCGTTATCTGTTGCTTGAGCCGTCAAGCTAATTGACTCATTTTCGGCAATATTAGTTGATTGGGGAGGGGTAATTGAAATCGTTGGTATTGAATTGGTCGGTTCGACTATAACTGGTGCAGTAGCAGTTGTTTCGCTGCCGCCACATGCAAATAAAAACATCAAAACTGGCGCTAAAAGCACAGTTGAAAGTCGTTTATAAAGCCATTCCTTGCCGAAGCTTGCAGACATTGTTGATCACCTAAAGAAAAGAATTTGAGTATGCATTAACTGGATTAGTGATATTTATATCGACTTGTCGTTAAAAACTTAACCCCATTCGCACTGGATTTGTGAGTTTGCGCACAAAAGATGTGTGTTTCAATGTAAATATTATAAGCTGTAGTCGTATTAAATAGAAAAGTAATACTTTCGTTATTTTTATAAGCTCTAAAAAACTAACCGCTTTAATTTTCAACTTTTGACGTTAAAATATCCAATAATTCTTATCTTTAGGCCATTAAAAAACCACTTTCTATTCATTTCAGTTGTAGATAAAGGTAGACTAGCGGGCTACCAATTCAGCCAAATTCGGCAGATGAGATAAAACATGTTTGGGGTAACTAAAAAGTAACGTCTTAAGGAAAATCGCGAGTTAAGTCACGTTATAGAAAAATAACAAAATAATTGATTGGAATAACGCATGTGCGGGATAGCAGGGATAGTTAGCTCTAAGTTAGATTCTTCGAGTAAAATAGGCAGTAATCGGCTACGCCAAATGGCAGAGCAATTGCTTCACCGTGGACCCGATGAGTCGGGGATTTTAACTCGCCCAAATATTGGCTTGGCGCATCGAAGACTCAGCATAATCGATTTGACCTCAGGCCAGCAGCCAATGATCAGCGCGGATAAATCCATATGTTTGGTGTTTAACGGCGAAATTTTTAATTTCATCGAATTACGCGAGGCGCTGGTTAAAAAGGGGCATCGGTTCACCACAACTTCTGACACAGAAGTTGTTTTACATATGTACCAGGAATATGGACTGGACTTTGTTCAACAACTCAATGGCCAGTTTGCGATTGGACTTTGGGATGATAAAGAACAACGATTTATCCTAGTCCGAGATAGGGTTGGTATTTGTCCACTTTATTACACTGTGGAAAAAGACCAACTGATTTTTGCAAGCGAAATTAAAGCGCTAAAGCCCGCTCTTTCAAACGGACTAGAACTGAATAAACAAGCGCTTGATCAGATATTTACTTTTTGGGCACCAGTGAGTCCAAATACAATATTTGAAAACGTCTATGAAGTATCTCCCGGACAGATGTTGGTACTAGAAAAAGGGCAATTAAAAAAGCACCAGTACTGGGATTGGCAATTTAACCAAAAAGGCTATTGGCAGACGAGTGAGCAACAGCAAGCGGATGAGCTTCATGAGCTGTTAATTGAAGCGACAAAAATTCGATTACGCGCAGATGTCCCGGTTGGCGCTTATTTGTCGGGGGGATTAGATTCTTCCGTATTGGTGGCCATGATTCGTCACTATGGGGGTGTGCCTTTAAGAACTTTTTCTCTGAATTTTGGGGAAGCTGAATTTGATGAAAAATCTTATCAATCGTCTTTAATTGCCCATTTAAAAGCCGAACACAGCCATTTGCTGGTGAAAACTGAAGACATCGCGCAAAATTTTATTCAAACCATCATCCATACTGAAACACCGATTCTGCGTACAGCTCCTGTGCCTATGGGGATGCTTTCATCGTTAGTGCGAGCGAATGATTTTAAGGTGGTCTTGACCGGTGAAGGCGCCGATGAGGTGCTGGGTGGTTATGATATTTTTAAAGAGGCCAAAGTGCGTCAGTTTTGGGCGATTAACCCGGATTCAAAATTTAGGCCCTTGTTGCTGAAAAAGCTGTATCCGTATTTAACTTTACCCGATAGCGGTCAAGGAACTTACTTGAAGCGATTTTTCGGTGAAGCACTTGATACTCCTAATGATATAGCTTTTTCTCATTTGCCCCGATGGTCAACGACCGCAAAGGCCAAAAAGTTCTACTCCAGCGAATTGTCGGCTGAACTTAATGAGAATGCGAAAGAAGCTATTTACGCTTCTTTTCCTAAAGAGTTAAACCAAATGCATCCCTTTAACCGATCACAATACATTGAGTCTAAGTCATTAATGGCGGGCTATTTGCTCACATCCCAGGGGGATAGAATGTTAGCCAAGAACTCGGTTGAAGGCCGCTTTCCATTTTTAGATCATCGAGTGATCGAGTTTGCTAATCGAGTTCCCCCAAAGTACAAAATGAAAGGCTTAAATGAGAAAAGCTTATTAAAAAAAGCGATGGCAAGGTATTTACCTAAGGAAATTGTTCATCGTCATAAACAACCCTATCGCGCACCTGATATGAAAGCAATGAGTGGCGACTACTTAGTTGATGAATTGCGCCACTATTTAACTGAACAAGAATTGACCAAAGTCAATTTGTTTGATGCCAATAAAGTTAAATTCTTACTTAAGAAGGCAGATTCAGGAAAGGCGTTGTCAATTCCAGAGTCTCAAGCGTTAGTAGGGATCCTATCGACCCAAATTATTGTTGATAAATTTATCAATAACTAAATTGCAATTAAATTAAATGAAAACTATCAAGGAAGTAAAATATGACTGCAGTTGCAACCAACCAAGAATCATTATTAAGAAACTTTATTCTAGAAAACTACTTGTTTACCGACGATCAAAGTAAGCTCAATAACGCCGACTCATTTCTCGATACAGGCATTTTAGACTCAATGGGGATCTTGGAATTAATCTACTTTTTGGATGAAGAGTTATCTATCAAAGTAGAGTCAAATGAAATGATTCCAGCAAATCTTGATTCGATTGATAATTTGTTAGCTTTTATTGCTAAAAAACAAGCGTAGTTAAATCTAACCCTCAATGGTTATCAAATGAGTGTCAAGTTTAATCCAACACTAGTCGAACAGTTTTTAATGGTCGCGCAAGAAAAACCATCGAACCTTGCGCTTCATCACCGTGGTACTGAGCTGACTTATGCTGGTTTAAAGGCACAGGTTGATAAGGTGGGGAGCTTTTTAAAGTCAACAGGAATTCAACCCGGCGAGCGAGTCGCGTTGGTGATTGATAACTCCATCGACTATGTAGTGGCGTTTTATGCTATTTGGAAAGCTGGTGCAGTGGTTGTCGCACTCAACCCACAAGCAAAATTTCACGAAATCGAGAAGTTAGTTAAACAGTCAGGGTCTTCCTGTTTGATCATCGATAAACTCAGTCATGATTATGTCGATGCTTTAAGGGCTCTCGACACTCAGTTAATCACCATGACAAAGAGTGAAGTTGCAGGTATTCATCATTGGCAAGAGGCGCTTGAGTTTAGTCAAGAATCCGACTGGCATAGTGTAAAACCTGAATCCCTTGCGCAGATCATTTACACGTCAGGAACGACGGGAAACCCTAAGGGCGTTTCATTAAGCCATGCTAATTTAATGTGCAATATGGTTGATATCATCGACTACTTGCTACTTACCGAGCAAGATAAAGTTTTGAACGTCTTACCCTTTCATTACTGTTATGGCAATTCGGTATTGCATACCCATTTCTGTGTTGGCGGACTCGTAATTCTTGCCGGTTCAATGGCGTTCCCGCAAGAAATTGTGAACAATATGCACCAACTCGGCGCGACAGGTTTTTCTGGCGTTCCTTCAACCTACGCTTTGTTCTTGTCGCGTTCCGATTGGCCGGATAACCCACCGCCGTTACGTTACATTACCCAAGCCGGCGGTCCAATGGGAAAAGTATTGACCGAAAAATTACTGGCCTCCAGTCATCAATCGACACGCTTGTATGTTATGTACGGACAAACAGAGGCTTCTGCTCGAATCAGCTGGTTACCACCAGAACTACTAACTAGGAAATTAGGATCTGCTGGAATTCCGGTCAATAGTGTCGAGTTGGAAATTCGCAATGAGCAAGGCGAGGTTTTGCCCGCCAATAGTCAGGGAGAAGTTTACGTTAGAGGGCCTAGTGTTATGCAAGGGTACTGGCAAAATGAATCGGCCACCAAACAAACCTTGCTTGATGGGTGGCTAAAGACTGGTGATTTAGGCTACTTGGATGACGACGGATTCATTTTTCTAGTTGGTCGCAATAGCGACATGATCAAAGTTGGCGCCCACCGCATCAACCCTTCGGAGTTGGAAGAAGTCATTAACAAAGTTGATTGCGTGGATGAATCTGCGGTTGTAGGCGTTGCAGATGAGCTACTTGGTCAAAAGTTGCGAGCTTTTATTGTCGGCGAGGAATCAAAAGAAAACTCATTTAAGATCAAGAAACATTGCAATGAATATTTACCCGCTCACAAAATCCCGAGAGAAATCGTTTGGGTAAAAAGTTTGCCCAAAACGGCGAGCGGCAAAATAAAAAGATATCAATTAAATGGTTAAACGGAGATAACAGTATGACAACGAATAACTATGGCCTGGATCCAGTCTTAGAGATGGATTTTGACCAGGAAGTTGAACGAATAACGACTAGAATGCGCGAAATTTTGAGTCAGAACCTCCATCGAAGAGGTTTTGTGATCGCAATGTCGGGTGGTATTGATAGCTCAGTTTGTGCGGCGCTAGCGGTGAAAGCGCTTGGTCCTAAAAAAGTCTTTGGTTTATTAATGCCAGAAAAAGATTCATCTTCGATTAGTGGCGATTTGGGCTCTTTGTTAGCTGACCACTTGGGGATCGAGTATACCGTTGATAATATCGCGGCTCCGTTAGAAGCGATTGGTTGTTACAAGTGGCGTGATGATGCAATTCGCCAAGTTTTCCCCGATTATTCAACTGAGTGGAAAAACAAAATTATTATTGCTGGTGGCATTGATGGGCAAATTAATCACTATAAAGTTGTAATAGAAAATCCCGCCGGCGAACGATTTGAAGAGGTTCTGCCTTTAAAAGCCTATTTGACAATAGTCGCAGCGACTAATCACAAACAACGCATTCGCAAGACCTTGGAATATTTCCACGCCGATAGGTTAAATTACGCAGTTATTGGAACGCCTAATCGACTGGAATACGATCAGGGATTTTTCGTTAAAAACGGCGACGGCTCGGCTGATATCAAACCGATTTCCCATCTTTATAAATCGCAGGTTTATGCAATGGCGAAACACCTTGGTCTACCTGATCCGATTTGCAATTCTACGCCAACGACCGATACCTACAGTTTGGAGCAAGGACAAGATGAGTTTTATTTTGCCTTGCCGTATCGGAAAATGGATATTGCACTATGGTGTTATAACCATGCTAAATCTGCGTCTGAGCTTGCCGACAAGATTGGTATTGCTGAGAAGCAAGCCGCTTATGTCTATCAGGATATCAAAGCGAAGCGTAAGACGACTAAGTACTTGCATCTCGAACCTCAAATGATCGAAAAAGTAGAGCTATAACTAAGGAAAAGTGAAATGAACAGGCAGCGTGCGATCATTGACAAGTTCTACAATAATTTTAAGGAATGCCTTTTCGATGACGTGCCTGCTACTCATAAACAGCAGCTTGAAGAGTTTCAACGACAAGAGTTTGGCCCTACTTCATTGCAACAAAACGAAACTTTTAACGATTGGATGTATGCGCAGAGTACAGACAATAATAGAATTTACTGTTTCCATGAGAACCAGGTTATAGCCCAGCAAAGTGCAATTGGCGCGCAATTTTCCGCCTGTAGAGAAAAAGTTTCAGCAGCTTTTGCGATCGACCTGCGGGTAAGAACAGAGTGGAAAATGAAAGGGGTTGGTGTTGCAATGATAGGGGCGCTGATGAACCGTTATGACTTGTTGATTGGCCTAGGGGTGTCCAGCGAGGCCTACACCATGTTTATTAGGCAAGGGTGGCAGGATTTAGGTAAGTTAGACTACCTTTTTAAACCCGTCAGCTTTAATGCTTTTGCTTCTGAAAATGCAACAATTTTGGAAAAGGTTAAGCATTTTGCCGTTAATGCTGTTTCAAAGATTCATAATGTATTTTGTTCAATTTCTGTTAATAGTTTCAGGTTAGCGAAAATTGATAAAGTACCTCCCTCTGCTGACAAACAGTGTTTGGAATTCCAGTTGGAATACAATACTAGCTTGCGTGATTCCTCTTATCTAAACTGGCGTTATGCTGAAAATGCGCTGAAAAGTAACGACAGAATTTATCAAATCCTCGACAATAAGGAAGAACCAAAAGGGCTGTTAGTTTTAAAAGAGGTTACTCGCGATAGAAAGAAGCTCGTCTATATCTCTGAAATCATTGCAAGCTCGAAAAACTATTCGAAAATAGTATCTCTGATAATTCGAGAAGCTGAAAATTTAAAAGCCGACCGCATTATTTTTCATGGACGCGATGATAATTTCGTATCCTGTTTAAAAAAGAAACTCTTTATTGCTCGTTCTTATGGGGCTCGGTTTGTTTACTACTGTAGTGATGTAAGCTTGTCCAAAAAGTTGGCAGATCGATCTAAGTGGAAAGTAACTAGCGGCGACTCAGATTTAGAGTTTCACCTGTAAATTTTTCCCGCTTGCAATAATTTGTCTTGGTGGCGGTTCTTATTTATCGGTTTTTCACAATGTGTGCTATGTCACGATAATTCAGTTAATCGATCCTTCTAACTATATGTTTTCCTAAGTGAAAATCTGGCTAGCCAATATATGTAAGTCGAAGAACACATTCAAAATATTTGTCATAATATATTTCACGAAGAGTATAGTGTCATATTCCTGTCATTAATTGCTTTCAAAATGTCACACAGTGATTATATTGAAAATCTTGCTAAGCTTAGCTTAAGTAACTGAAACTTATTGAATAAACTGCCTAAAAGCAGTTAAAGAGTTAATTCTATGACAAAAAAATTACTCCTCGTCGAAGATGAACAGCCTATTCGCGATATGCTTCGCTACGCCCTCGAAAAAGATGGTTATCAAGTTGAGGAAGCTGACAGTGCCATTAGAGCTCGTGAGATATTGTCAAGAAATCGTCCTGATCTAGCAGTCGTAGATTGGATGATGCCGGGGGAAAGCGGCGTAGAATTGATAAGAGGCTTGCGGAAAGAAGAGATTTTCATTGATTTGCCAATTATTATGCTTACCGCGCGGGTCGAAGAAAAAGATAAAGTAAAGGGCTTAGATTGTGGTGCAGATGACTACTTAACCAAGCCCGTTGGCATCAAAGAATTACTTGCGCGTATCAGAGCGCTGCTGCGCAGAACGAGTCATGCTGATGCCGATGATAAATTAACCGCTGAAGGACTCAGTTTAAATCTTGCCACCAAACAATTGGAAATTGAGGGGAGCGACGTGCACATCGGGCAAACCGAGTTTAGTCTACTTCAATTTTTCATCGAGCATAAAAATCGCGTATACTCGCGGGCACAATTGTTAGATTTTGTTTGGGGCCAAGCAGTATATATAGAAGAAAGAACTGTCGATGTTCATATTCTCAGACTCCGCAAAATTTTGAAGCCATTTGCCAAGGATAAGTTAATTAAAACAGTCCGTGGTATGGGTTACATGTTTTCAGCGGGTAAAGCTGTTTAATAAGAGACATTTCAATGAATAATGCTTGGACGGTCGAGTTTTCTCGAATTGTTGCCGTTATTGCTGCTGTATTACTCTTCGGACTTGCTTCTGGTTATTGGGTTGCTGCCATCTTACTACCTACCGGGATTTATGTCGGTTGGACTTTGGTTCAAATTCGTGGATTTGAACGTTGGATTCGATTAGGTGCCAAAACCAAGTTGGCGCCGGACTCTAGTGGTATATGGGAGTTAATCGTCCAGCACATTTACCGCATTCAAAAGAAAGATCGTGAAAGAAAAAGCCGTTTGACAGATATGGCGCAGCGCTTCGAAGCTACCATTTCCGCCTTGCCGGAGGCGACCATTGTACTCAATCTGCAATTAGAAATTGAATGGGTCAACGATGCTGCCAAGGAGGCATTAGGAATAGAGAAAGAAAGGGATCTTGGTCAGCGACTAGATAATCTTGTGAGGATCCCTCAACTAACTGAGCTACTTGAGGGGAATAGTGCGAGCAGACAATTTGAAATGCAGTCGCCGGTAGACCAACAGAAAACGCTTGTTTTAACGAGTACGGATTTTGGTAACCAACAAAAGCTCATTACTGCGCGAGATATTAGCCAAAGGATTGCCGTGCAAAAGCTACGTAAAGCGTTCATCGCCAACGCATCACATGAATTGCGCACACCTTTAACCGTGATTTCCGGTTATCTAGAAATGTTGGAATTGGATGATGAAATTCCGAAAGGGCTCAAGGAGCAGGTAGCTAACGCGAGCCATCAAGCATTTCGAATGAAAAAAATCTTAGACGATCTACTCACGTTATCCAAGTTAGAAGAGAAAGGACATAATCGTAATATTGGCGAAAACTTAGATGTTCCTCAGTTACTCCGCCAGCAAGTAATTGACTTTGAAAAAACTCGTGCTAAAGGTACTCATCAGTTTAGCGTAGAAATTGACGAGTCGCTAAAGCTGAAAGCGGTTGAAAGTGAGTTCTTCAGTCTTTGCCAAAATCTTCTTAGTAACGCTGTTAAATACTCACCCGATGGTTCTTCAATTGGTGTTTGTTGGCAAATTAGTGAAAATGGTAATCCATGCTTAAGTGTTTCTGATAACGGCGAGGGAATCGCTCCAGAGCATGTATCGAGACTTACCGAGCGTTTTTTCAGGGTGAATGTAAGCCGCTCTCGCCAGGTCGGTGGAACCGGACTCGGTTTGTCTATTGTAAAGCATATACTTGAAAACCATGGCGGGCATTTGCATATTCAAAGTGAACTGGGCAGAGGTTCGAAGTTCACAGCGTGTTTTCCAGATTATCGCATTGTAGCAAACTAACTCAGCGACTCAATTTAGGCTCATTCTCTATTGAACAAGCAGGTAAGTCCACTTACCTGCTTGTTTTAATTCATCTATCAAATAAAAAGTGCTTGCAATTGGTAAAAGATTAAGTTAATTTCTTTACACCTAAATGACAACGCTGTCATATTGGCGTTGTTAAATAGGTGTTTGTAATTGGATATAGTCGTGCTTTCGTCCCTGGCTGGTTGTACCTGGTTGCAACCAGCCTTTTTTTTGATTAAAACAAATACTAGAAGTTAAATAAGGCCGGTAAATATCCAATCTAAGGGTAACGTTACAGTTATAATGAGAAATAGTTTATACAAGCAGTCATTGATTAATTTCAAATCCAATGTACTCGCTTAATTCATTCTTTTTGATTTTGACGGGGTTAAGGTCGGCGTGTTGCACTACCAAATTAGTTTCAATAGTCTTCAATTGAACAGTGGATTTAAGAGCATCTTTTTTGCTTTTTTAGTTCTTTTCTTAAGTGCTTGTAGTAATGAAAATAACTCAGACTCAGAAGAATCAAGTCAAAAGCATCAACAGTCGAATCAAACGTCAACTCAAGCGATAGAAAAACTGTCAAAAATATTACGTATCAAATATCAAGTGCTAGATAATCGGCCAGATGATAAATGCGATAAATCTTTTTCGGACGGAAAGTGTTTCTTAGGCGAAATAAGACTGCTAAGTCCTGAAGATCTCTCAACATCGAATTGGAAAATTTTCTTTTCTCATATGTCTCCGATCCAAAATGATTTGAGCAATGAGTTCGACATAGTTCACCATCAGGGAGATTTGCATAGCATTCAGCCTGTTAATAATAAATTTGAGTGGCAAAAAAATGTTGAATACAAAATTCCTTTCAAGGGAGGGATTTGGCATATCTCTGAATTTGATTCTCCGCCTAATTTCTATTTTGTCGCAGAAGATAACTCCGAATTTTTAATTGAGTCTACAAAAGCGAAAATAGACCCGGAAACTCAGTTAGAAACTCTGCCCCATGTAGGCGAGCTAACTGATATGGAAAAACAGCTTAAACGCTCTGCAAATGACAACACAAAAATTACAACTGCAAATAGATTGTTTGCAATAAACTCTCAGATTGCTCCGAGCGCTATTGACGTCACTAACCGAATTATCCCGACACCTTTATCGATCAAAATTGCAGGAACAACCGAAAAACTAGACATCTCTGGCGGTTTAAAAATTAACGATAATTCATTTGGCTTTGATACCAATAACCCTGCCATTCGGAGGCTTGAGCGCCTGGGCGTTAAAGTTAATCAACAGGGAAAAGTAAATCTTAATATTGAACAAGTTAAGGGGCTGAGTGAAGAAGAATACAAGCTCTCGATTATGGGGAGCGGTGTAAACATTCAATCTTCAACTGCTGCTGGGGCATTTTATGCGCTACAATCGATAGCCGCGCTTTACCAGCCTGATATTACGGATTATCAATCAGTAAAAGCGCTGCCTTTGCTTGAGGTGTCGGATGCTCCGCGTTACCCGTTTCGCGGTATGCATTTGGATGTCGCAAGAAACTTTAGAGATAAAAATTTTGTCGTAAGACTGCTCGATCAAATGGCTGCTTACAAGCTCAACAAGCTGCATCTACACCTTGCGGACGATGAAGGGTGGAGGCTGGACATCCCCGGTCTACCGGAATTAACTCAGCTTGGCGCTACGCGCTGCCACGATTTATCCGAATCACAATGTTTATTACCTCAACTGGGCGCAGGTCCGTCGAAATTGAACAGCAACAATGGGTTTTATAGTGTTGATGATTATCAGGTGATACTGCGCGAAGCTAAACAGAGACATATTGAAGTTATCCCATCTTTTGATATGCCGGGGCATTCAAGAGCTGCGGTTAAATCGATGCAACAACGTTACCGAAATTTTCAGGCAAAAGGGCAATTGGAATTTGCTGAAGAATATTTACTCAGCGATCCAAATGATAAGAGTATATACAGCTCCATCCAATATTATTCGGATAACACCCTGAATGTCTGTATGGAGTCTACCTATCACTTTATTGAAAAGGTGCTTAATGAAGTGGTAAGCATGCATGAAAATGCGCAAGCACCAATGACGACTTATCATATCGGCGCAGACGAAACGCCAGGCGCTTGGAAAGACTCGCCTGAATGCCAAAAATTTGCTTTAGCCAATAACTTAAAAACCAAAGATCTTAGTCAGTATTTTATCGAAAGGATCAGCCAATTTATCAGTAGCAAGAAGATTCAAGCGGCGGGGTGGAGTGATGGGCTCAGCCACGTTAATCCCAAAAATATGCCGGCCAATGTACAAGCCAACGCTTGGACGCCGCTATTTTGGGATGGGCATAAAGTTGCACATAATATGGCTAATCAAGGGTGGGAAGTTGTGTTGTCGCTGCCAGACATTACCTACTTTGACTTTCCTTATGAAGCAGATCCAAAGGAGCGGGGTTACTATTGGGGAAGCCGTTTTACCAATACCAGACAAGTTTTTGAATTTATGCCGGATAACTTACCGGTTCATGCAGAGATCTGGACAGATCGCGAAAATAACCCGATGAAGCTGGATGACAGGCCGGATAGCAAACAATATCGCCCGCTTAAGAAAGGCATTAAATTTAAAGGTATTCAAGCGCACTTATGGAGCGAAATGGTTCGCTCTGACCAAATTGCAGAATACATGATATTTCCAAGGTTAATCGCGTTAGCTGAGCGTGCTTGGCACAAGGCTGAATGGGAGCCTGAATATAATTATCAAGGCGCTCTTTACTCACAGGATAGCAACTATTTTAGCGAACAGCATAGAGTCAAACGTGACAAGGATTGGCAAGCATTTGCGAATGTTATTGCGCAAAAAGAAATGGCGAAATTGGAAATTGATGGTTGGCTATTTCGATTGCCGACAATTGGTGCCAAGGTTGAAAATGGAAAGCTATTCGCAAATAGCGCGTTTCCAGGATTAAAAATAGAATTTAAACAGGGAGAGGGGCATTGGCAAGCTTATCAAGCCAATGGGCAGCAACAAGGCCAAGGACACAAAGTGAACCTTGACAAGCCTGTTTATGTGCGCAGTATTAGCCCTAACGGTAAAAGAAAAGGGCGCATGTTATTAGTGACTCCTGACTAGTAACTAAAAAGAATGAAAGAATCCAATAAAATAAATGACAGCGCTGTCATTTTGCTGTAGTCTTTAAAATAGAAGTTAAACGATTGCACATTCTTCGATGAGTTAATATTCGTTTAACGATTAAAGGCCAATGACGCGCATTAAGACGGCGATCAGAGGGTAGTTTGTGACATCTGTTGGAGAAGCGGACAACATGTGGTATTTGGGGATTGATGGCGGCGGAAGTAAATGCCGCGCAGTGATCACGAATCTAGAAGGAGAAGTTCTGGGAGTCGGTACTGGTGGGCCAGCCAACCCATTGCATGGATTTCAAAAAAGTTTGGATTCCATTCTAGATGCGACTAATCAAGCGTTAACCGAAGCTGGATTAACGACTTCTCATTTAAATCAGCTTATTGCTGGCGTGGGGCTAGCCGGTGTAAATCTCCCTGCGCTTTATCAGCAAATGAATGAGTGGCAACATCCATTTGCAAAAATGTATTTAACTACTGATTTAGATATCGCCAATATTGGCGCGCATGATGGTAAAGAAGGCGCAGTCATTATCGTTGGTACAGGATCTTGTGGATTCGTCAATTCAAATCAAGAGAAGACAATTCTGGGCGGTCACGGATTTCCAATTGGCGATAAAGCAAGCGGTGCATGGATGGGATTAGAAGCGATTAAATATTCTTTATTGGCGCTCGATGGATTTGCGGAAAAGACTGAGTTAGTGAAAAAAGTTTGTGATTATTATCAGGTCAATAATGGACTTGCTTTATCGGAACAGGTTGCAGGCCGTTCTTCGCGTCAGTATGCCAGACTGGCATCGATTATTTTTGATGCGGCGGACAAAGGGGATATCAAAGCCAATCAGATTGTTAATCAGGGGATCGAATATATTTGCCGAATGAGTGAGCAACTACTTAAAAGAAACCCTAAGCGTTTATGTATGATAGGTGGTCTAGCGCGTTTCATTATTCCTCGGTTGCCGACCCAGCTGGCAGAAAAATTTGTTACCCCTTTGGCACAACCTGAGATTGGCGCGATTCATTTTGCAGAGCAGTGTTGGACTGCGGATCATAAGCAAAGCGCTTGATGTACATGCGAAATATATAGAAAACGTCACCTAAATTTTCAGAGTTTATTTAAATGCAGTTAACTGATATGAACAGTAAAACAGGCTATCAACAATCGCTTATGGCTAAAGAAGCTCGCGAAGCGAGTGAGCGCATAAAGGAACAGCTCCGTCAAAACTTACCTACGGTTTTGAACTTGGCTAAAAAATTGAGAGCACTTGAACCCCACTCGGTGATGATTGTAGGAAGGGGATCAAGTGACCACGCTGGTGTATTTGCTAAATACTTAATTGAAATTGAGGCGGGAGTGCCTACTTTCGCAGCCGCACCTTCGGTTGCGACAATATATAATCGTTCGATAAATCTTCAAGGTACTGTTGCAATCATTATTTCACAGTCAGGACGCAGTCCTGACATATTGGAACAAGCCAAACAAACAAAAGCATCCGGCGCGTATTGCATCGCTTTGCTTAATGACACCAGTGCCCCGCTCGCTGAAATCGTCGATTGTGTTGTGCCACTTGCTGTCGGTGAAGAGAAGTCCGTCGCAGCAACTAAAAGTTACTTGGCAACTTTATCTGCGATATTACAAATTGTTGCTTACTGGCAGCAAGACCAAAAACTGATTGAAGCTGTAGCTACAATACCAGAAGCTCTAGCAACATCTGTTGAAGGTAGCAATCAGCTTTGCTTTGGAGACCTTGATCAAGTTGCTAATTTAGTCGTCCTTGGAAGAGGCTTGGGTTACGCTATAAGCAAAGAAATTGCTTTGAAGCTGAAAGAAGTTTGCGCGATTCACGCAGAAGCGTTTAGTAGTGCAGAGTTTTTACATGGACCTGTAACTTTGGTCGAGTCGAAACTTAAGGTTCTGGATGTGCAAGTCAGAGATGAATCTAATCAAGCGCATAGTGATCAGATTATGGATATCATAAATCGCGGCGGAGATTTAGTTCACCTGCATCAAGTTGATCAAAAGATTCACCCTCGCATAGCGCCATTAGCCGTGCTCCAGCGATTTTATTTAGATATTGAACAGATTGCGATTGAGAGAGGATTAAATCCTGATCAACCGGGTGGGTTAAAGAAAGTAACCGAGACGCTTTGATGAACACTTTTCAATTTGCCGTTGAACAAGTTTTTACTGGGAACGAATTGCTCTGCCGGCAAGTTGTTTCTGTTGTCGACGGCCGCATCGAAAAAATCGAACCGTGTGATGCTGAGCAGAATTTAATCTCAGGTGTACTTACCGCAGGTTTTATCGATACCCAAGTTAATGGGGGGGGAGGTTTTCTTTTTAACACTTCGCCAGATGCTGATTCATTGAAACAAATTGCCAAAGCACATCAAAAGTTCGGCACAACCGCCTGGTTACCAACTTTAGTAACGGATAGTCTTGGCCCCATGCAAAAGTGTGCAGACGCAGTAGCTAAAGCAATTAAGGATCCTGCCAACGGAATTGTCGGGATCCACTTTGAAGGCCCACACCTGACGGTTGAGAAAAAAGGCGTACATTCAGCGAAGCTTATTCGAGAAGTATCGGAAAAAGAAATCGAACTTTTCTGTCGCCATGATTTAGGCAAAGTAATGGTGACACTCGCACCGGAAAATGCCTCCCCGGAAACAATTGAACGCCTTGTTGAAGCTGGTGTAATTGTAAGTATGGGGCATTCCAATGCGACTTATGAGCAGACAAGAAAGGCAATTGATGCTGGTGCGACAGGTTTCACCCATCTATTTAATGCGATGTCTGGTCTAACTTCAAGAGAGCCAGGTATGGTCGGGGCCGCACTTAATAGCCCTCACTGTTTCGCAGGGATCATTATGGATCGTATTCATGTCGACCCAGTTAGCGCTGCAATAGCTTACCAAAGTAATAAAAACTTAATGCTCGTCACCGATGCTATGCCACCAGTTGGCTGTGAGCAAAAGGAGTTTGAGTTTTTCGGCGACAAAATTATCAGGTTAGGAAATAAACTAACGGATAGTGAAGGGCGACTTGCTGGCTCAGCATTAAATATGATGACAGCAGTAAATAACACCGTTGAAGATTTAGCTATTTCACAAACCGACGCATTTAATTTAGCATCGTTGAATCCGGCAAAATTCTTAGGACTAGAAAATGATTTAGGGAGTCTAGCACCAGGCAAAAAAGCCAGTATGGTGTTAGTCAATCAAAGTGGCGAAGTCGCCGCAAGTTGGGTAGAAGGCATTCAAGTTGTTTAGTTCTATCCATTCAAATAAAAACAACTTTGCATTGAAAATGTGGGACCATTTTGGGAGGCGACCATGAAGCAAGAAGCCATCGCGTTGGGTACGCTCGATTATGTCATTATTTTTGGCTTTATCGGTTTAATTATTAGCATCGGACTTTATTTCAGTAAACGCGCGAAAAGCACCAGTGATTTCTTTCTCGGTGGTCGTAGTTTACCTTGGGTATTGGCCGGTACTTCAATGGTAGCTACCACTTTTGCAGCAGACACGCCGCTTGCTGTCACTGAGTTGGTTAAACAAGGTGGTATCGCAGGAAACTGGCTATGGTGGAATCTACTTGCTGGTGGCATGTTGACAACGTTCTTCTTTGCTAAGTACTGGCGCCGTGCCGGTATTCTGACCGACGTTGAGTTGATCAATATTCGGTATTCTGGCCGAGAAGCGAGATTTCTACGTGGCTTTAAAGCTGTTTACATGGGCGTTTTTGTTAATGCTCTAATTATTGGCTGGGTAAATCTAGCCTTAATGTCTTTACTCCAAGTGTTCTTCGGGATCAGTGCCCAAGACGCGCTTTTCTGGACTCTTGGAGCGATGTTTATTGTTTTTATCTATTCTGGTTTCTCCGGTCTGCTTGGTGTCGTTTATACCGATTTCGTTCAATTTATAATTGCAATGACCGGTTCGATTATCCTTGCCATCATGGTGGTTAACTCTGATCAAGTGGGTGGCATAGATGGATTAAAAAATGCGTTACCCCCTGAAGCTCTAAGCTTCTTTCCGAATTTTAACCAGGAAGGTGTTTCTGCTGCAGGTATACTGTCGGTGAGTCTCGGTAGCTTTTTAGCATTTCTAATTTTACCCTGGTGGAACTCATGGTACCCAGGCGCGGAGCCAGGGGGCGGTGGCTACGTGGTACAGAGAATGATGAGTGCCAAAGATGAGAAAAACGCCGTTTACGCCAATTTGTATTTCCAAATTGCACATTACTGTATTCGCCCCTGGCCATGGGTATTGGTTGCGCTTAGTTGTTTGATTCTTTATCCACAGCTGCAAGGTGCTGAAGCTAAGCTTGGTTATGTAATGGCAATGAAAGACTTTTTGCCAACCGGGCTAAAAGGATTGTTACTGGCGGCATTTTTTGCAGCTTATATGAGCACCACTGCTTCCCAATTGAATTGGGGAACCAGTTATATCATTAATGATTTCTATCGGCCATACATTAAGCCTGATGCAACCGAAAAGCAGTTGGTGGCGACTTCTCGAGTTTCAGTATTAGTAATGATTTTGGTCGCATTTGGCGTGACTTCTCAGATTACATCGATATCTGCGGTTTGGAATTTCTTGTTGCAGACCGGAGCCGGATTAGGGCTTGTTCTAATTTTGCGTTGGTATTGGTGGCGCATTAATGCGTGGACCGAAATTGCTGGAACTATCGCGCCATTTTTTGGTTATGCGATCGTTACTTTTGGGTTAGCAAAATATGTCGATCCATCTTGGGGGGCGCCGATCATTGAAAATCCTAAAGGTTTCATTTTTACCATTGTGTTTACTATTAGTATTTGGTTGCTTGTGACATTCTTGACAAAACCGACTGATGAGGATGTTTTAAAAGCCTTTTATGAAAGAATTAAACCAGCTGGAAACTGGGGGCCGATCGCAACTGAAAAAAGTGACTCAACTAATCTAATAAAACTCGGTATTCTTTGGATTTCCGCAGTTATTATGGCGTACAGTATTTTGTTCGCTACTGGCAGTTTGATATTCAAAAATTGGAACGATTTATGGCTATATCTAGGTGTATTTACCGTCTCGCTAATTTCAGTTAAAACGCTTGCTAATCAGGTAAAGATTTTTGAGTAGGCTTCTAAGTTTGTCGCCACTTACCAGAAGCCGGATTAATGGCGCCGTTTAGGCGCCTTTAATTTAATAAAAATGACTGAACAAGATGATAAAAAAAGAATATTAAGTATTGATGCCCTACGTGGTTTCGATATGATTTGGATCCTGGGTGCTGAAGGAATTTTCGCAGCACTATTTCTTGTTACGGGATTCAGTTTTTTCGATACTCTTGCCAGACAATTTGTGCATTCTGAATGGCACGGATTGACCTTTTATGACTTAATTTTCCCACTATTTATTTTCTTATCTGGTGCTACATTAGGGATAAGTAAATTAGCTACTAATAATTTGGGCGCAATCCAAAAAAAGTCGCTTTATTTAAAAGCGTTAAAGCGATTAGCGTTATTGTGTTTGTTGGGAGTTATTTACAACCATGGCTGGGGCCAAGGCATGCCGGCAGATCCATCACAAATAAGGTACGCAAGCGTATTAATGCGTATTGGCTTAGCTTGGTTTTTTACTGCACTTATCGTTTGGCATTTTTCACCCAAAATACAAACCTCGATATTTGTGATAATTCTATTTTTATATTGGTTATTGCAAACAATGATCCCTCTCCCTTCAGGGACTTCAGCAAGTTTAACAATCGATGGTTCATGGAATAGTTGGTTTGATCAATCCTTTCTGCCCGGCATAAGTTATCGTGGATTGGCTACCGATCCCGAAGGAATCCTCTCGACTCTACCGGCAATCTGTAACGGACTAGCGGGAGCTTACTTTGGCCGAATCTTAAAATCTCAAAAAATGGATAAATACCGAGTATTTTACCGGATGTTAGTGGTGAGTAGTTTAGCTGTTGCTTTAGGTTATTTTTGGTCCGTGTCGTATCCGTTAAACAAGTCATTGTGGACTGGTAGCTTTACGCTAGCAAGTATCGGTTGGAGTGGAGTATTACTGAGTGTTTTTTATTGGCTATTTGACCTAAATAAATTTAATAGAACGGCTTCATTTTTTGCGGTGATAGGCGTCAATGCAATTGTATTGTATTTGTTAACAAGTCTTTTTAACTGGAATTATTTCGTTGAGAGTTTATTTGGTGGAATATTTAAAATATTTGGTACTAATTGGAATAATTTTCTGTTAGTTATTACGCTGGTATTTGTTCAATGGTTGCTCGCCTATTTTCTTTTCAAAAAGAAGCTATTTTTTAAAGTATAAAAATTCACAATCTTTAAATAAAAAAACACTAAAAATAGCAGTTTTAATCAATATTGGAATAAAAAAATCTCAATTAGTACTAGCAAAAAATCGCAAATCAGTGTAAGGTCTAAGACAACCAAAATGACAGCGTTGTCAAAAGCCTAACTGAAACAACGTTTATAACGGTTTAAAACTAAACAAACAAAAGACAAAGGTAGTAGTTTGGCTTTCCTAAAAGTTAAACTTGTCTTCGTATTTAAAGCTAAATTACGACACTAAAGAAGGGGGAGAGGATGTCATCTCGTTTATTTAAAAAAGGGTTGCTTGCAAGTAGTGTAGCAATGGTTTTGGGCTCCGGGTTGTCCATGCCTTTGTACGCTGCAGAAGAAGAAGCAGACAAGTCTGAAGAAGAAAAGGAAAAGGTCATTACTATTACAGGTATTCGTGGAAGTTTAAAAGCGAGTATTAATGCTAAGAGATTTTCTGATGCCGTAATTGATTCAGTAACTGCGGAAGATATTGGAAAACTACCTGATGTTAATGTGGCCGACTCACTGAGTAGAATGCCGGGAATTGCGGTTTCAAAACAGTTTGGTGAAGGAGCAACTGTATCGATACGTGGAGCTAGTAATCAATTTACTGTTACCAATGTTAATGGTCAGAACGTCGCTTCTACCGGTTGGTATTCGCAGCAGTCTATTGACCGTTCATTTAATTTCTCGATGCTTCCATCTGAACTAGTGGCTGGGATGGATGTATACAAGAGTTCGCAAGCAAACATCGTAGAAGGTGGAGTCGGCGGAACAGTTGAGATTAGAACTCACAAACCACTCGATCTAGATTCAGGGACCGTTTTTGGTTCTGTCAAAGCTCAAACTGAAACTGGGTCTGGTGAGACTGATCCCCAAATTTCCGGGCTTGTTAGCTGGAAAAATGACAATGACACCTTCGGTATTTTAGTTGCTGCTGCCAGCCAGGTTTATAACCTCGAACGAAAAGGTCAGGAGGCACTAATTGTGTGGGGGGGCCGCGTTGCTGATGTTAATTTCCGTCAAGAGCGTGAAAGAACTGCGTATGACGTGACCATGCAGTTTGCTCCTAATGATAAATTAGATTTTACTTTGCACCACCTAAACCTTGAGCTAGGTGCAGACGGTGTAAATACGGCCAGTTGGGTTCCTCAGGCAACAGGATTTCTTGATGGGCCACTTTGTAATGCAACTGTGCCGACTAACAACCCAAGTGACCCTACGCCAATTTGTGTATTGAGTTCCACAACTTTAGCGGACGGACAACAGCCTTTCTGGGATGTTCGCCCTCGAAATGCCACAATGACTTCAGAAACTACTGATTTTACGTTGAGTTATAAAGGCGACAATGTAGTTGTATCCGCACAATTGGGAACTACAGCAGCCGAAGGCGGAACAAGTTTTGAAACTAACTATGGAATCTTAAGTATTGATCCACAGTTTGCCGTAGGCACTATTGATGGTCGCGGCGATCGTTATATTGTCGACGTTAATGGCTATGGGCCAGGTGATCTACCAACTGCCGGTAATTATGCGGGATGGGAAGGTTTACAAACAGGCCAAGTTGTTAGCCAACCAAATGAAGATGAAGAAACTTATGCTCAACTTGATTTGGAATTTGACGTAACTTATGGCGCACTCACTAAAATCGAAACTGGTATTCGTTCTACCGATCACGACGTGACGCTAAGGCAATTCCGTGGACAGTTCGCAAATGGTGTAACATATCCTGATGCTGCTGATTGGGCTTCTGGAACTTTAGAAGCTGGTTTAGATGGACGCCAGATTCCAGCGCCGAATGTTGGGGCTATGATTGATCATACTAATGCTAATCTGACAGGATGGGCTGAAGATTTCTCTTCGTATGCGACTATAAATGAAAAGAACACATCTTTATATGTGATGGGATCATTTGAAGGTGAAGGTGTTCGCGGTAACTTTGGTCTTAGATATATTGACACAGAAATCTCTAGCAGCTTCTATGTCCCGTCAATTAGCAACGGAAATTTAGTTTATGATGGAACAATCGGAACTGCTGAAGCGGATTACGATGATGTGTTGCCAAGCGTGAACTTAGTATTGGAAGTGGCAGAAGATGTCAATATCAGAATGAGTGCAGCAAAAGTTATCACACGACCAAATTATGATGACTTGTTCTCAAACATGGGGTTTGCAGGTAATCCAGATAACGTTCCTGGCAACGAGTCAATTACTGTCGGTAATGTTGGTCTACTTCCTTTTTCAGCGACACAGTCTGATTTAGGTTTTGAGTATTATTACAATGATTCTTCCATGTTATCGGTTGCCTACTTCTACAAGAATGTAGAAAACTTCACTCGATTGGTTCCTGAGTTTAATCAATCAATTGGAATGGAAGCTATCGATCTTCAAGGCTTACCTGTTGGCCAACTCCCTGCCGGATGTTCTTCTGCTGATTGTTGGCAAGTTAACTCGTTCGTTAATGCGAGTGGCGGTACAATCGAAGGCCTCGAATTCCAATTAATGCACGATTTTGGTGACGGCTGGGGTGGTGTTTTCAACTACACTTATACAGATGCTAGTACTGATCCAGCAAACTATGCTGATGGTAACGGTGTATTTACTGACAGTTCTGATCACTATATTAATTTAGTTGGCTATTATGAAACGGATCATTATAGTGTTCGAGCGGCTTATAACTGGCGAAGTGAGTATATGGTTAGAGAAACTGGTTTCTATGCTCAACGACTTCACGACGATATAGGCACTCTTGATATAACGGCAACTTATAACTTCACCGATAGTCTAAGTTTAGTTGGCTCAGTCGTTAATGCTTTGGGCGCGGATGACCACGAATATGGAAACGACAATGTTGCCAATGGAGGGTATTCAGGAGCACCCCGTTTTGCCCAGGGAATTCCTGTGTCCACTTACGAGCGCGACACAATTTATACTATTGGTCTCAACTTTACATTCTAAGTTAAACGGTCAAAAGCCTCGAGTCATCGGGGCTTTTTCTTTTCAACGACGTTAAAAGTGAGCTTAGCAATAAATAACTCGATGTCATTTGTGAGGTGTCAATGACCGAAGTTAAAAATGTAGTAATTGTAGGTGGTGGAACTTCCGGTTGGTTAACTGCAGCAATCCTCGCTAAGAAATTTTCCGATTCAAAAAGTCAAATTCAAATTACCCTGATTGAATCATCTGAAATTCTAACCATTGGAGTCGGTGAAGGAACTTTTCCAACTATGCTGCACACTTTGCAGTATATCGGTATCGATGAAAGAGAGTTTTTAAAAACTTGTCAAGCGTCCTTTAAGCAAGCAATTAAATTCGTCAATTGGCGTAAAACACCCAATAGCCAGTCACGAGACTATTACTACCATTTGTTTAACGCGCCCGCTCAAGCTCAAGGGATCGATCTTACCAATGAATGGCTTGCTTATCGAGGGCACAAACCCGATTTTGCACATGCAGTTTCAGCTCAAGCATACATCTGTGATCAAAATCTGGGACCTAGAAATCTGGAGGCCGCGGATTATTCATGGAAAGCAAAATATGCTTATCATTTGGACGCGGGAAAATTTGGAGAGCTCCTCAGGCATCACACGATCAAACGCTTAGGCGTGAAACATAAAATAATGACTGTCGCAAAAGTCGAACAAAACGAATATGGGATAGCTTCAGTTTCAGATGGTGAGGAAGAGAAAATATCGGGCGATTTTTTTATCGACTGCAGTGGTTTTGCATCCTTATTGATTGGAAAAGCTTTGCGTAGTGAGTGGGTCGACAAGAGTAAACAACTGTTTGTTGATCATGCTTTGGCAATGCAAGTACCGAATGATAAGGAGAAAATTCATATTGCGAGCAGTACTATTTCGACTGCTCAGGAAGCCGGTTGGATTTGGGATATCGGCTTACAAAACCGCCGCGGTATTGGGTATGTTTATTCTAGTGCTTATACAGAACATGAGCGAGCGGAGGAAACTCTGCGGAGATATGTAGGGCCTGCAGAAACTGGGCTATCGGTTAAACGCCTTACAATGAATGTAGGCTACCGCAAGCAGTGCTGGAAGAAAAATTGTGTTGCGGTTGGATTTTCTGGTGGGTTTATGGAGCCTCTGGAAGCTACCGCTATCGCAATGGTTGAAACTGCGGCATTATTGTTAGCGGGAAGCTTTCCTGAGAAAAAGGAAGCTATTCCCGCAGTAGCACAAAAATTTAATCAGATATTTGAATACCGTTGGGAAAAAATTGCGGATTTTATCAAGCTGCATTATTGTCTAAGTGAACGGCGAGATAGTCAATTTTGGATTGATAATTGTAAACGGTCTTCAATTTCTGACGCTCTTAAAGCAAAGCTCGAACTGTGGAAATATTTTCCTCCGTCGGAAAATGACTTTGCCAATAAAAATGAAATGTTTGGCTTGTCTAGTTATCAGTATATTTTGTATGGTATGGGGTTCCAGCCAGATTTGCCTCTTGGGATTCGTTCTCTCACAAACGCTCAAAAAGCTGAGCAGGTGTTTAGCGCAATCAGACAGCAAGGCATAGGAGCCAAAGACGAGCTGAGTGATCACATGCACTTAGTGTCACAATTGAGTGGCAGACATTAATTAAAAGTATTTAATCGTAATAGTGGTAGTAATTATGACAACAATTGTACAGTTAAACAAAGAGCAACACCAAAATCTAAGACTTGTCGAAAAGCCTGAACTTTCTTTGGTGCAAGATAAGAATATGGTGCCCGTCTTGGCACAAGAAATACCACAATTAGCGACTGAGCTTCCCTTGGTTTTTGTCAAAAATGCTCAAACTGGAGAGTTTACTCTTGTTGCGATGCTTGGTTTGCAAGAGCGGCAAAATCTTATGATCCAAGATGATAAATGGTTAGGTGGTACTCTTCCATCTTGTTTGACTCATTCACCGCTTGGCCTATCAATTAATGCGGCAGACAAAACACAATTTGCAGTAACCATAAATACCATTAGCGAAAATATTTCAGAAAGTGAAGGTCACTCATTGTTTTCCGAAGACGGCACAGAGTCTGACTATTTGAAAAAGCGTATTGAAGTATTAAAAAATTATTATCAATGTGGAGAAAGTACCTACCAATTTACCAAGCTTATAGTAGATTTAGAACTACTAGAACAACAGACCCTCAGCTATGAGCTCAAGGGGCAAAAGCAAAGTGTTTCAGGAATATATTTAGTTAATGAAAAGAAATTGAATGATCTTGAAAATGAAAAGTTTATCGAGCTCAGAAACAACGGTGCTTTATCTGCAATCTACGGTCATTTGGTTTCGTTAAAGACAATCGATAAATTAGTTAAAAGGCTAAAATAAATAATATTCCCTAATTATACAGATGATTAAGAAAATAATAATACTTGGTGGCGGTGCTGCTGGTTGGCTAACGGCAAACCATTTAGCTATTTCCCTCGACCTAAAATGTAATCCTGACGTTGAGGTGACGCTAATTGAATCGCCTAAAATTCCGACAGTCGGGGTGGGGGAAGGCACCGTCCCGATGATGCGCGAAACATTAGAATACTTTGGTATTAGGGAAACTGACTTTTTTCGAAAGTGCGATGCTACTTTTAAACAGAGCATTAAATTTGTTGAGTGGTTAGACAACCCAAATACCTCACCCGGGCAATTTTATCATCACCTGTTCGATTATCCCTCAATCAACGAATTCAATATTGTCCCGTATTGGCTAATGAAGGATGTTCCTGATAGAGAGCGGTTTGCCGGCAGTATTTCACCTCAAGAGTCGATTTGTGAACAGGGACTTGCGCCGAAATCTATCACTCATCCTGAATACAAAGGATACTTAGAATATGCCTATCATCTGGATGCGTTTAAATTTTCAGAATTGTTAGCCCAAAATGCCAAGCGCCTAGGGGTTAAATACTTTCAGGCTGAAATAGTTGATGTGAATCAAGCTGTTGATGGAACAATAGAGTCAATTTCGACAGACAGTAAAGGAAAAGCCCTGGCCGATCTATTTATTGACTGTAGTGGGTTCAGCTCTTTCCTTTTAGGCAAGCATTTAGGCGTCAAGTTTGTTGATAAAGACGACGTTTTGTTTGTTGATAATGCTATTGCGATGCAAGTACCTTATCTTGATGAAAGCTCTCCCATTGCATCAAACACCATCGCGACAGCAAAGTCTGCTGGGTGGATCTGGGATATTGGACTTACTTCTCGTCGCGGTGTTGGGCACGTTTATTCTAGTAATCACACTAGTCACGATGAAGCCGAGAAAGTGTTAAGAGAGTATGTTGGGAAACAAGCAGATCAGCTATCGTGTAGGCGGATACCGATGCGAGTTGGACATCGTGAAGTCTTTTGGTACAAAAATTGTGTTGCTATCGGTTTGGCCCAAGGGTTTGTTGAACCATTAGAAGCCACCGGATTATTGCTTTTTGACGCTACTGCGAGAATGCTTGCTGAACTAATGCCTGCTAATAAAATGCAAATTGAAAGCTCTGCAAAACTGTTCAATCAAAGAGCACTTAGATCATGGGAAAAGGTGATCGATTTTATTAAACTTCATTACTTCCTTTCCAATAGAGACGACTCGCAGTTTTGGATTGATAATCGTGCTGAAAGTAGTGCAACGCAATCTTTGCTAGATAAGCTTGCAATGTGGAAGAGTCGTCCACCTAGCACTTATGATTTCTATTCTCGATTTGAAACTTTCAACTTGGATAATTATCTTTATGTGCTTTATGGTATGAACTTTGAAACTGACTTATCAGATACAAAGGGTAGATTTCAGAAACAAAAATTAGCTCAAGAAATTTTTAGAGATATTTCTGGCAGGGGAGAATATCTTGCCAGTCAATTGGAGTTTAATCGTGAGTTAATAAATAAAATTCATCAATTCGGAATGCAAAAGTGCTAGAACCCCTCTCATTACTGAGGAGTTCCATTAGCAGGGCAATTAATTTAGGCGGCATTATCTATTTCAGCATTCTCTACAGCTTTTAAAGCCAGCGCATTATCAAGCATTCGATTCGAGAATCCCCATTCATTATCATACCAGGCCATTACTTTAACTAATCGTCCGTTTACTTTGGTTTGTGATGCGTCAAAAACCGACGAAGCGGGATGATGATTAAAGTCAATTGATACAAGCGGTTCATCATTGTAGCTAAGCACTTTGCCAATATTTCCGTTGCAAGCACTTTTTATTGCACGATTTACTTCTTCTACGCTTGTTTCTCGACTAGCGATGAAACTTAAATCAACGACAGATACATTCAATGTCGGTACTCTAACTGCCATACCATCAAGTTTACCTTTAAGTTCGGGGAGTACTAATCCGACTGCACTTGCTGCGCCTGTTTTAGTTGGGATCATTGATTGCGTTGCTGCCCTGGCTCGATACATATCCGAGTGATCCAGATCGAGCAAGTTTTGATCGTTGGTCACCGCATGAATAGTCGTCATGCTGCCTTGTTGGATCCCAACCGTATCGTTTAATATTTTTGCAACTGGTGAAAGGCAGTTGGTTGTGCACGAGGCGTTTGATATCACTTGCATATCGGCAGTCAGTACATCATGGTTCACTCCATGCACGACTGTCGCGTCTGCGTTTTTAGCCGGAGCTGAAACTATGACTTTTCTTGCACCGGCTTCAAGATGTTGGCTCGCTGCTTCTTTAGAGGCAAAGCGGCCTGTACACTCGAATACATAATCAATGTTTAGTGATTTCCAAGGTAGGTTAGCAGGGCTAGGTTCACTGCAAAATGCGATTGCGTTTTCGTTAACAATAATGTGGTTGTCCGCAAAAGCTACTTTCGCGTTAAATCGGCCATGCACCGAGTCATATTTAAGTAGGTGAGTTGCCGACTCTATTTTTCCTAGATCATTAATTGCGACGATTTCGATTTTATCGTTATAACCGTTTTCATATAATGCGCGAAGAATATTTCGACCAATTCTACCAAAGCCATTGATTGCGATCCGAAGTTTCATTTTTTTGTCCTCAAAATTTTAGAACCGAATTTCTAAACTCGATCTAGTCGTTACCAGGAGTTATTTAACTTGCGACTTCTAATTGCGATACTTGGCGTGCTCTACGTGTAATTTCAGACCAGTTATTATTTTTTATCAGGTCTGATTCAGCTATCCATGAACTTCCGACACAGATAACATTTTTTATTTTTAGATAATCTTCAATATTAGATTCATTTATTCCGCCTGTTGGGCAGAAAGTAATTTCTGGTAAGGGGCCGGCGATGCTCGATAGCATTTTAGTTCCTCCGGCAG
>JAPHTP010000093.1 GCA_026196875.1 Kangiellaceae bacterium | reverse complement strand
ATTTTTAATACCAGCTATGAGCACAACGGCGGCGGCGATCGAGTGTACTATTGGGGCTATTTTGCAGCACGCTATATGATGGAGAAGCAACGCGATAAAATTGAACAAATGCTAACTTTTCTGAGAGCTGGCGACTTTCCCCGCTACCAAGCACTCATCCGTTCATGGGATAACCATATGGACGAAGACTTTGAGCGGTGGCTTAGAGCTATAGTTAATCAACAATCGAAAAAATCAATGTCATAAAAAAAGCGACCTAAAGGTCGCCTTTTTTATCATTAGTCTCAAAGTAAAACCGACTATTCTTTCGGAGCTCTGGAAGCACGCTTTCTTTCACTTTCAGTTAAGTGCTTTTTGCGAATTCGAATATGGTTTGGCGTGACTTCAACCAACTCATCATCATCGATAAACTCAAGGCTTTGCTCAAGTGTCATCACTATTGGTGGAGTTAGCTGAATATTCTCATCAGTTCCTGAAGCACGAACGTTGGTAAGCTGCTTACCTTTAAGCGGGTTTACCGTCAGGTCATTGTCGCGTGAATGAATACCAATCACCATACCTTCGTATACTTCAACTCCGTGCCCAATAAATAAACGCCCACGTTCTTGGAAGTTAAACAGGGCATAACCAAGCGCTTTGCCTGTACCATTTGATATCATTACGCCGTTATGACGCTGCGCGAGTGAACCTGTATGAGCAGGACCGTAAGCATCAAACGTATGGTATATAAGGCCTGTTCCAGAAGTTGCTGTCATGAACTCTGTTTGGAATCCAATAAGACCACGAGACGGAATATAGAAGTCAATGCGAACTCGACCGTTTCCGTCTAACTGCATATCACGCATTTCAGCTTTACGCTCGCCCAGGCGTTCCATAATTGTACCCTGGTGTTCTTCTTCAATATCCACAGTTACGTTTTCATAGGGCTCCATCATCACCCCATCAACTTCTTTCATAATCACTTCAGGTCGAGATACGGCAAGCTCAAATCCTTCTCGGCGCATTGTCTCGATAAGAACAGACAAATGCAGTTCACCACGGCCAGATACTTTAAATTTGTCTGCATCATCTAACTGTTCAACACGGAGTGCCACATTGTGAATCAGTTCTTTCTCAAGACGTTCTAGTATCTGACGCGAGGTTAGAAACTTTCCATCTTTACCAGCAAAAGGCGAGCTATTAACCTGAAAAGTCATGTTGACGGTTGGTTCATCAACCGTTAACGCCGGCAATGCTTCGATATTTTCCGGATCACAAAAGGTGTCTGAAATTTTAGGCTCACCAACACCGGTTATCGCAATGATGTCACCAGCGCTGGCTTCTTCAATTTCGGAACGCTCTAGGCCCATATACCCAAGCACTTGGCCTACTTTTACTTTACGAGTATTCCCTTCTGCATCAATGCTGACGAGTTGTTGGTTCTTGCGAATCTTTCCTCGAGTGACTCTACCAACCCCAATTGCACCAACATAGCTGGAATAATCAAGCGACGTGATTTGCATTTGAGTCGGGCCTTCCACTTCAACTTGCGGATGACTAACATGTTTAACGATTGCTTCGAACAGAGGTGTCATATCACCATCACGTGCGGCATCATCTTCGGAAGCATAACCATTCAATGCAGAAGCGTAGATGATCGGAAAGTCCAGTTGCTCATCAGTTGCCCCCAATTGATCGAAAAGATCAAATACCTGATCAATAACCCAGTCAGGCCGAGCACCGGGTCGGTCTATCTTATTGACAACAACAACAGGCTTAAGTCCCTGTGCAAATGCCTTTTGAGTTACAAATCGCGTTTGCGGCATCGGACCATCAACGGCATCAACAAGTAGTAAAACCGAATCAACCATCGACATAATACGCTCAACTTCACCGCCGAAATCGGCGTGTCCGGGGGTATCGACAATATTGATACGGTAATCATTCCAACGGATCGCTGTATTCTTCGACAGGATCGTTATGCCGCGTTCTTTCTCCAAATCATTGGAATCCATTACCCTTTCAGTCGGTTCTGCGCGTTGGTCAAGCGTTCCGGACTGTTGCAATAGTTTGTCAACCAAGGTCGTTTTACCGTGGTCAACGTGGGCGATAATCGCGATATTTCTTAGATTCTCAATCACAGTGATCTTTGCCTCAAGCAGCTTAAAGCGCACAAAATGGTACCTTCAACAGACAGCCTGTGCGCGGGAAAAAATAGGCGCGTATTCTACGCTTATTTTGCCGATGAAGCACCTTTATTGCCGATTTTTTCATCAGAAACCTGTCGGATCCGAATTTAGGGCTTAATACCATTTAGACATAATCATATTTATGGAAGCAGATTTATGATAATCTTGCCCAAACCATCCAATTAATTGATTATTTTACCCCTTACCCATGAAACTCGATCTAGACTCAATACGCGTTCTAAAAACTATCGTAGAAAAAGGGAGTTTTGCCGCCGCAGCCAAAACACTTCATCGTGCTCAATCTGCGATAAGTTACCAGATAAAAAAGCTGGAAGAAGCTCTCGACCTGGAGCTATTTGACCGAAGTGAATACCGCGCAGTTCTAACCGCTGAAGGGCAACTTATTCTTGATGAAGGTATTCGGTTGTTAAATCAGGCCGAATATATCGAAGAACTAGCAAGCCAGCTAAACCATGAATGGGAGCCGAAATTTGAACTTGTGATTGACGGTATTCTGCAAATTGATTGGATCATGGAGTCAATGAAGAAACTATTGTTGGAAGGCATTCCGACAAATATTTCTCTCACCCAAGAATATTTAGGTGGGGTGCAGTACCGATTTGATAAAAACCAAGCAGACTTAATGCTGGTAAAAGAATTCAAAAACTCTACCCACCTTTTATCTAAACCATTACCGGAAGTTGAATGCATTCTCTGCGTTAGCCCTTTTAATACCCTGTCTCAATTAAAAGATGTTTCCGTGTCAGAGCTTCAACAATACGTTGAATTAAGCGTGCACGATTCAAGCGAGCAAGAACACTACGACGTCGAACATATGCATTTCGGCGCAGAAACTATGTTCTTTTTAAGCGACTTTAAAAGTAAAAAAGAAGCGCTCATGCAAGGCATTGGCTTTGGCTGGATGCCTAAATATTTGGTTGAAGAAGAACTTGCTGATGGTAGCTTAATTGAAGTCAATTATCGTAATGGCTCACGCTTTTCGTTTACCCCGCACTTAGTATGGCGTGCGGAAAAGAAATTAGGAAAAACTGCCCAAAAATTTATTGAATTATTAAGTGAATCTTTATCCAGTTTATCTACTGCGAACAGCTAGTCTCGTTCAAAAATAAGTAAGCAAATTCGCCAGCTAGTTGGAGCTGGCGAGCTGTCGTTTCCAACCAAGTTTTTTCTCGATAGACGCGATCATCATTCCTGCGATATCTTTGCCTGTAGCAGTTTCGATACCTTCTAGTCCCGGCGAAGAATTAACCTCCAGTAAAAGCGGGCCGTTCTTAGAGCGAATGATATCTACGCCAGCAATTTTAAGCCCCATAGTCTTAGCGGCTAGCACTGCGAGCCTTCTCTCTTCAGGTGTTATCCTAATAATCGAGGCCGAGCCTCCTTGGTGTATATTAGCGCGGAATTCACCAGGTGCGGCAGTTCGTTCAATCGATGCGACAACTTTTCCGTCGATCACGAAACAGCGTAGATCTTTACCATCGGCTTCCTTGATAAACTCTTGCACCAGGAGATTAGCCTTAAGCGACTTGAAAGCGTTTATAACACTCTCTCCGGCCTTAGGCGTTTCAGCCAATACGACTCCTCGACCTTGAGTCCCTTCAAGTAGTTTTACAATCAGAGGTGCTCCGCCAACCATATCGATCAAGTCGCTTGTATCTATGGGTGAATTGGCGAATCCGCTAGTTGGAATGTTGATGCCGCTTTTTAGCATTAGCTGAAGAGAAAAGAGTTTATCCCTTGACTGAGTGATTGCTTCGGACTTATTGCAAGTGTACACGCCCATGCTTTCAAACTGACGCGCTAACGCGCAACCATAAAAAGTCAGACTCGGCCGAATTCGAGTGATTACTGCATCCAGGTTATTCAATACCCTTCCGCCTCGATAATGTACTTCCGGAGAAACGGCATCGAGCTTCATATAACACTGTTTGATGTTAAAAAACTCTATTTGGTGTCCTCGCTCCTTGGCTGCATCTATGATCCTTTTGTTGCTATATAGATCCGGGTTACTGGCTAACAAACCAATTTTTAATGCATTATCCGCCGAGCTTTCATCGCTGGGATAATGGAGCTTCAATTCATCCTCAGCAACATTCCCTAGACAAAAGCTTTCTGCAGGATCGACTAAGATCCGTCCTACCATTGCTTCTCTCCCCAACAACATCCGATACCCCATAGAGTCTCGATTGGTCAGAGTTAATTCAACCTCCCAGTGTTCGCCACCGGAACGCAACATAGTTTTAATGACATACCGCTTCTCAGAGGTTCCACTCGAACTCTTAACACTTCTACGGTCAATAACTTTTGCTTCGCAACGAACCACAGTACGACGATTCTGTTGCAATGGATGAACTTCAAAACTAACCCAGGCTTCACCATCGCGTTTAAAAGTCTGAATGTTAAACGCGTGCAGCGAAGACGTTTTCGCACCTGAGTCAACTCTAGCTTTAATTGCAGGAACGCCCAATTGAGGAAAGGCGCACCACTCTTCGCTTCCAACGACTATTTTTTGTTCTTGTTGCATCATGAATACTCTATCCAAAGTGATTAAATGGAATTGTAGCTAACAAGTTTGTTTCAAGCCAACCCAAAACTTGCGCTTGAATAATCAAAGCGACTGACGTAACGTCTTAGCTAATCAAATTCGTCAGATATCTTAATATTTGTCACGGGAATACAAGTATGCACCTTTCGGAAATGTATATTTATCGTGTGAAGTCGCTCGCCGGATCTTCAATATCACAAAGTGAAGTATCGCCTCTCGGCCTGAAAAATGATCGCATGATGATGTTAGTTGATGAAAGCGGAGTGTTTATATCCCAAAGAAAATACCCTCAACTCGCTTCGCTAAAATTAGAAAACCAAGCGAACAACGAACTAATTTTTTTCAACGGTAAAGATAACTCGCTTGTCATGAATACCGATACAGACTTCGGTGCTAGTACAATCGACGTTGAAGTATGGAAAGATAAATGCTCAGGCTATGTCGCGAAAGATTCTGTCAACCAATGGTTTTCGTCTATCCTAAAAAGACAAGTCAAACTAGTAAGCTACGATACTAATAATCTTAGGCCAACTGATCCAGAGTATTCAGTTAAAGGTGATGCAGTAAGTTACGCAGACGGATTTCCTTTGCTTGTCATTTCTCAAGCCTCACTGGACGAACTAAATTCCAGACTGGACACACCTGTTTCTATGAGAAACTTTAGACCCAATTTAGTTGTAGACGGATGCACTCCATTTGCTGAAGATGATTGGAAACAAATCAAAGTTGGCGATGTCGTTTTTGACGCAGTAAAACGATGCAGCCGTTGCGTTCTTACTACAGTAGATCCTGATACCGGCCAAAAAAGACCAGATGGCGAACCTCTCAAAACTCTTAGTCAATACCGTCGAGGCCCCGGTGGAGTGTTATTTGGGATGAACTTGATCCCAAGAAATGTGGGAACAATAAACCTCCAGGATAAAGTAGAGATAGTCGCCTAAATAATTGCTCATGAGACTGACAACTGACTGAGTACGCCTTATCGCTAAATTAAAATCAAGCCAGCAATTTCCGTTTAAGAAGCAACTAGAAACTTCCAATCCCTAGCACACCTGTCCAACATTTATTCAAATGAGATATTGCATTTTTTTGCACACAATGTATTATCAAGCATAACATATCATTGCATACAATATAATCAATGATTAACCAAATCTCTGGCTAATCAAAACTTCATCTGATTGACCTTAAATTAAGAGAAAAATTGAGAGAGTACACTCATGTCTTTGTTTTCTAAAAAGAAATTTATCGCTTTGTCGTTAGCAAGTGCGCTCACACTTAGTGGATGCGAAAAAACTATTCCTCTGATTTCCGATATCTTCGATCCTTCAAATAACACCTGGAGCTTAGAGTTTGCCCATGATAGAAAGGGTCGGTTGGATGCTGTTATTGAATATATTGGGCTATACGCTAAACAACCGGAAAAGTCGCAGGAACTGGATCAACTACTTTACTATTTACGTACTTATAACTACTTTGCAGCTGACATAGAACTAACTGACGAGCAATCGGAAAAACTTAATCGAGCCCTTCATGAAACTTCTCGTTCCAATAGTTTTTATTCTAACGATGAACAAGGATTACGATTACAAGAAAATTATCTGGTCGCACTTTATCTCTATTTTTCCAACAAAAAACTTCACGCAAGAGTTCTCGAACATCGCCCTAATTTGATCAGAATTTTGCAGCAGTTTAGTGAAGTTGAGGCTTTAACTATTTCCGAGCAAGCTCAATATACACTTTGGGAAGCATTTCGTGCTGCTGCATTTTTAGGCTATGAAGCGAGGCGAAATGAAGAAATGCAAAAGTCCTTGACCGCTGACAAAAAGCTCGCCGACACGCTAATCGCAATCACTCGCCACCAAAAACAAAACAACTGGATTTTTCAGCACGGGATCTGGTCGACGGCCTACATTCAAAATGTTAGTGAAGACAAAGATGCCGAAGCCATCGACGAGCAAATGATGCGTATCTTTGATAACGCCAGTTTTCTCAGCGAAAACGAAAAGAAGTTTGCTTTTTCAAACCGATATTTAGTTAACTCTTACAGAGTGCAAGATGATTGTTTGGGTAGCTTTAAAGATCGCTGCGTAATTCCAACTATTGATGAAGCACTACCTATCAATCATAAATGTTCTGACTCGCTATTTATTCGAGCTAATCAGATGACTCCAGAACAATTAACCGTATCTTGTACTAAATTGACTTCACAAGAATCATTCTTTCACGAGTTACTTGATACCAAAAACGAACCGACGGGAGATGATTTTAATACTTCCTTACGTGTTGTTATATTCGACAACTATAGTCAATATAACCAATATGGTTCGTTAACTTTTAATATTCATACCAATAATGGCGGTATGTATATTGAGGGCGACCCGAGTAAAAAAGGCAACCAAGCCACTTTTTATTCCTTTGAAGCCTTCTGGGAGCGACCAGAATTTTCCGTGTGGAATTTAAACCATGAATATATCCATTATTTAGATGGGCGTTTTGTCAAATACGGTGCGTTCGGACATTTCCCTAGTAAACTCGTTTGGTGGTCTGAAGGGTTAGCAGAATATGTTTCAAAAGGAGACCATAACCCGAGTGCGTTTAAATTATTGAAAGACACGCCACTTGAAGAATGGCCCACGCTAGAGCAAGAATTTGCAACAACTTATCAAGATGGTTTAGACCGAACCTACAAATGGTCTTATCAAGCAATTCGCTTTTTAGCTGAAAACGATAAACAGAACTTTAGGGAGCTAGCCAGACATTTAAAGCAGAATGACTTTGAGTCTTACGAAAAACTACTAAGCGAACTAGCACAAAAACACCAACCAACATTTTTAAAATGGCAACAACAGCATTTAGCGACTTATAAACCCGAACCAAAAGCAAAAAGAGAAAAGCCGCGTGGTCTTTATAGATATTTGTATCGCGATTATTTAATGCCCAAAGAAATCAAATATGGCCAGAAACATCGTCATATTGATGCTTAAAAAATAATGGAAAGCCACTCAGCATTTTAATGATGGGAAATATTTATGTTTCCCATCATTAAATTCTCTAAATTTCAAAATAGTTAAGACCTACACTTTATAAGGTTATTTGCTCAGTTAAACTGCTTATTTTTGCACCATTTTTACGTTCTGGTATAATCCTGCGTCTAAGAAATCCCCTTCTTTGTCTGGTGCTTTAAAATCAACCACTTACAGACAAAAGAGCAAAGCTGAAAAATTTCATCGCGCTCACTCCGATTTTTTAGACTATCTTAAAGAATTTAAAACTTAGGCCTTAAAGAGGACATATTGATATGAGTTCTGCTGAAAATCGCCTTGCGGACAAGGTTCTGGCAGTAAATAACGATTTACCGATCCGTACAGAGCAACCTGTTCATAGTGGCAAAGTTCGCTCCGTTTATTGGTTAACTGAAGAAGACAGTCGTCGCTTAATCGAAGAAAAAGGTTATGATGTAGCTCCTGACGCGCCATTAGCCATTATGGTAATTAGCGACCGCATCTCCGCCTTTGATTGTATCTGGCGCGGCGAAGGCGGAATGAACGGTGTTCCTGGAAAAGGTGCAGCGCTTAATGCTATTTCTAATCACTGGTTCAAGTTATTCCGTGAAAATGGTTTGGCCGACAGCCACATTCTCGATATCCCTCATCCATTCGTATGGATCGTTCAAAAGGCCAAGCCAGTAATGATTGAGGCAATTGCTCGTCAATACATCACAGGCTCGATGTGGCGCGCTTATGCCAAAGGCGAGCGAGAATTCTGCGGTATACAAATCTCAGAAGGTTTAGAGAAAGATCAAAAGCTTCCTGAACTACTTATTACACCATCCACTAAAGGGATCTTAGAAGGGATCCCAGGCGTACCTGCCCAAGATGATGTAAATATCACTCGCCAAAATATTGATGATAACTTCGAAGCATTTAACTTCAAAAACAAAGATGATATCGATCTTTACGAGAAGTTACTCAAAGAAGGCTTCGATATGATCAGCGATGAACTTGCCAAACTTGACCAAATCTTTGTCGACACTAAATTTGAATTTGGTTATGTCACAGACAAATCAGGTAACGAGAAACTTATCTATATGGATGAAGTGGGTACACCAGATTCTTCGCGTATTTGGGACGGCCCGTCACAACGCGAAGGTAAAATCGTCGAAAAATCCAAGGAAGCTTTCCGCCAGCAATTACTTAGTCACTTCCCTGATCCGGACATTTTACTAAATAAGGATCGTATGGAAGAAAGATCGGCACTTGCTCGAGACAACGAGTTGCCTGAGTCAGTTCTTATGGCCGTTTCGGAAACATATACCGGAATTGCCGAAAAGATCACGGGTGAGAAAATTAGACTTTCGGATAATCCTAAAGCAGAGATTATCCAGATCCTAAAAGATGAATATGGATTAATTGATTAATCTTAAGCATCGCGACTTATAAAGGGCTCCAACAGGGGCCTTTTTTATTATTCAGCTATTCTAATTTGAAGACGATGATTTGAAGTGCAGATTAAGTTAGAATCTTCAGTGCGACTATCCCAATAACTACCCACAAATAATTATCAAACTTACAGGAGCGCTGATGTCTCAAGTAGAAGCACGCCCAAACCAATGCGATATTGGTTTTATCGGGCTAGGAGTTATGGGGAAAAACCTGGCGTTAAATCTCGCAGATAATGGCTATAAAATTGCAGCCTTCGATTTAGACCATCAAAAAATCGAAGACGCTATCGCGCAAGACAGACAGGAATCGGGTGAAGGCGGTAGAATTGTCGGCTGTAGTTCTTACACTGAATTACTTTCCAAACTCAGTGTTCCTCATCTGATTATTCTCTCCATTCCTGCAGGCGAAATCGTTGATGATGTCTGCCACAAATTGATAGATGCAGGCATTAAAGCCGACGATATTGTTGTCGACACGGGTAATAGCTTGTGGAGTGATACAGTTAGAAGAGAAAAAGATTACCGCGGCCAGTTTTTCTTTTTTTCTACCGCAGTATCTGGCGGAGAAATTGGCGCAAGATTCGGCCCTTCATTAATGCCTTCAGGTGATCCCTACGCTTGGGCGAGGATTGAACCTGTGTGGCAGGCAATCGCAGCAAAGGTAGACTCTCAGTCAGGTAAAGCGATTGAACGATTCGAAGCGGGCAATCCAGTAAAAGACGGCGAGCCCTGTGCAGCTTACATCGGTCCTAGTGGCTCAGGCCACTATGTAAAAATGGTTCATAACGGTATTGAATATGCTGATATGCAACTCATTTGTGAAGCCTACCACTTGATGCGTTCAGGCCTTAAGATGACTCCTCAAGAAATCAGCGAAGTATTTTTTAAATGGAACCAAGGCGCACTCGAAAGCTACTTAATTGAAATATCGGCAGAAGTCCTCAAACAAATTGATAACGAAACTCAACTCCCATTGGTCGACCTAATTCTAGATAAAGCGGGTCAAAAAGGCACTGGACTTTGGACTGCGGTTAGCAGTCTAGAAATTGGCAGCCCGGCACCGACAATTGCCCAGGCAGTTTACGCTCGTTCGCTCTCAACGTTAAAACAAGACAGGGTAAGTGCATCACACTTACTGCAAGGTCCAGAGCAACAATCAGAATTATTAAGAAACAAAGAAGAAGTAATCCAGAGCTTACACGATGCTTTATACTGCTCTAAAATATGTGCTTACGCCCAAGGATTTCAACTGATGCAAATGGCTTCAGATGAACATGAGTGGTCGTTAGACTTTGCCAACATCGCAAAAATCTGGCGTGCTGGATGCATAATTCGTGCGGCTTTTTTACAGTCAATCACTGATGCCTACCAGCGTAATGAAGATTTAAACAACTTGCTGTTAGATCCATTTTTTGCAGAACAAATTAACGTATACCAAACCAATTGGCGCAAAGCGATTGCGAATGCCACCCTCGTTGGTATTCCTTGTGGCGCGTTTAGCAGTGCACTTGCATACTATGATTCTTATCGTTGTGAGACATTGCCGGCGAATTTGCTGCAAGCGCAACGCGACTTCTTTGGAGCACACACTTTTGAAAGAGTCGATCAACCAGCCGGCAAGAAATTTCACGTGGATTGGTCAAGTAAAGACCGACCCATTTACCCGGTATAACAACGTTAATTGACGATGCATCCAGTACTATCTCTAAATCAGAGATAGTACTGCAGAAAGATTGATTAGCAAGAGTTTGCCACGAAGCAATAATACTTTGCGTTCGTTGAAAACCACTGCTCAAAACAAGATTTGAATCGTCTTATTCATTATCGTCATATAGTTGTTATTGACCCTAGAACTCCAATTATCTAATGTCATACTAATTTCTTTTTACGGTTAAGAACATGAAAAATCAACTCGAACAATTAAAAACTATGACTACTGTCGTCGCCGATACAGGTGACTTTAACGCTATTGCAGACTTTTCTCCGGAAGATGCGACGACTAATCCATCATTGCTACTAAAAGCCGCAGCCTTGCCGAACTATGCTGAAACCATTTTGCAAGCCATAGACTATGCCAAACAAAGCTCACAAGATAAGGCTCGGCAAGTTGAAGAAGCGGTTGACTACTTGAGCGTTTTAATCGGTAAAAAATTACTTTCCTTAATTCCAGGGAAAGTATCCACAGAAGTAGACGCAAGGTTATCTTTTGATACCAAAAAAACCGTGGCAAAAGCTCGCAAGTTGGTCGCTCTGTATGAATCTCTAGGCATAGATAGGTCTCGGATCTTGATAAAGATAGCTTCCACCTGGGAAGGTATAAAAGCAGCTGAACAACTGGAAAAAGAAAATATTAATTGTAATTTGACACTTCTATTTAGCTTTGCTCAGGCGAGAGCTTGCGCTGAAGCAGGAATATTTTTAATCTCCCCCTTTGTCGGTCGAATTTTGGATTGGCATAAAAAGGCAACCGGGAAAGACTCTATTCCAGCAAATGAAGATCCCGGAGTCCTCTCAGTCACCGATATTTTTAATTACTATAAACAGCACGATTATCCAACGATTGTAATGGGAGCAAGTTTTAGAAATGTTGGAGAAATTTTAGAACTAGCTGGATGCGACCGGTTAACCATTAGTCCTGCATTGATGGATGAGCTTTCGCAGTCGCAAGGAACTGTCATTCAAAAACTTAAACAGCCCGAAGCCATTGAAGCTAAGCCTGAAAAAATGACAGAACAAGTATTCCGCTGGGAGCTTAACCAAAACGCGATGGCGACGGAAAAAACAGCTGAAGGTATTCGATTGTTTGCTGCTGACCAAGAAAAATTGGAAGCAATGATTAGCGAGAGGTTATAGGCTAAGAATGGATAAAAAGTTGAAGAAAATAGTTCCATTTTTAGTGAGCGTTTTTTCGGTTTGGTCTTTGACGGCAATTGCCGCCGAGCCACATTACACTAAGACTGTAAAAGTAGAAAAAGTTGTTCAAAGCTCTAAAAGTTGGAATGGTAATCGGTTGCCCACTTATCCTGAAGGTCAACCTGAAGTCACGCTCCTCAAGATCACAATTCCACCAAAAACCCGATTGCCTATTCACAAACATACCGTAATAAATACCGGATTGTTACTCAGCGGAGAACTGACGGTAGTTTCAAAAAAGGGTGAAAACCTGAAAATGAAGGCCGGCGATCCAATAGTCGAGTTAGTTGAAGAATGGCATTACGGAATCAATGAGACTGATGAAAACGCAGTAATAGTGGTTTTCTATGCAGGAGTCAAAGGACTACCAATCACTATCAAAGAAAACCAAAAAACCGATTAATGGATAAATCCATTAATCGGTTAACCTTATAACATCTAACTGAGTTTTTAGATAACTTCGAATCGAGCTTTTTAGGCTACATCAAGAAAGAACTCATCCTTAAGCTCTTGTTCAATTTCAGTAACCTGGAGAAACACATTAAGGTCAAACAGAGCTTCCGACTCCGTGGAAAAGGGTCCCATGAGATCCTGCTCACGAGTTCGATAGAAATAGCCTTCATCATTGATAATGACTCTATCTGATCGATTATACAGTTGCGCTCCTGGCGTGTCTGATATCCTTGGCGTATTTAACATGATTACATCCTTGTGGTCGCTCAATGCGTGGGAAATAATATATTCTTTTTAAAAAGTTGTCTTTAGGAGATGGATTAAGGCAGTGTGAGAGATTTCTTACAAAGTTATTTTTATATCCTTATGAGATTAAACGATTTTTTTCTCCGTGTGCGGACTTTTATGTTTTATTGACGACAGGTTCTCACGCAGGCAAAGTGATGCGAAACAGAAACTCGACTGAAGCTTCAGAAAAACAACAATTAACCTTTATTCGAAAAGTTTCAAAAAGCTTTTCGCCACTTCCTCAGGCTCATCGGCCTCAGTAATAGCCGTAATCATCGCTAAACCATCCACTCCGGTCGCAGCAACAGCCTTAATCCTCTCATCATTAATTCCACCAATAGCAACTAGAGGATAATCAAGCACCTTTTGCCAATATGCTAAACCCTCAATACCATGAGGAATCCAGGGCATTTGCTTAGTATTGGTATGATACACAGGTCCACAAGCAATGTAGGATGGTTTATATTGAGTTGCCCGCGCCACTTCGTAGTGACAGTGAGTACTCGTTCCAAGTTTTAAACCTGCAGCGTGAATCGCATCTATATCGGCAGTATCCAAATCTTCCTGACCTAAATGAACACCATACGCTCCATACTTAATAGCTAGCTGCCAGAAGTCATTGATAAATAATCGACTGTCATACCGCTTAGCAAGGGCAATTGACTTTTCTATTTCCTTTTCTAGCTCTTCACCACGTAAGTCCTTAACCCTTAACTGAATGGTGGTTACACCTAGAGGTAACAGGGTTTCAATCCACTCGGCACTATCAACAACCGGGTACAAGCCGAGCTTCTTGTGCTCACCAGCAACCAAATTACATCCTGGGAATCTTTCACGATCAATTTTGATATCAGCGGCATCAGAGAGTACCGGCAAATCTGTCCCTTGATCAGGGAAGCGAGCAATAAACACAGGACCTTTTTGCTCACCTGCTGCATAGCTTTCTCTCAACCCTTGATTAACAGCCATCTTACCAATAACCACAGAATCAAATAGTGAATAACCTTTAGCCATACAAGCGGCGATAGTCGATGACATTGCACAACCTGAACCACGGGTGTTTTTAGTCTTCTTCTTATTTGATGATAACCAGAAGCTTTTTTCATCGCTGGTAAAATAATCTTGGCAGAGCTTACCATCGACTTCTCCACCAGTAATCAGAATGTTAGTTGCACCAAGAAGCATTAACGAATCAGCAGCTAACTCGACTTCTTCAGGTGTAGAAACGGTCAAGTAAGCTAATTCGGCCGCTTCTTCACGGTTGGGTGTAATCAGAGTGGTCAAAGGGAGTAAGGTGTCCACATAGGCAGCCAGATCTTTACGAGGAAAAAATTCAAAGCCGCTGGTTGAACTTAAAACAGGATCAAGAATTAGCGGAAGGTTAGTTGACTGAATAAACTGAGCAACAACTTTAACCTGAGCCAGACTTGTTAATAAGCCAACCTTAACGACCACTATTGGCAATTCTCTCACCGCTAGTAATTGCTGACTTAGGGTAGCTTCATCTACCGGATTAATTCCAAGTACTTCAAAATTGTTTTGTGCTGTGTTCGCTGTCACAACACTAGCGGCATGCACATCCAGAGCTGCTAAGGTACGAATATCCTGAGCAATCCCTGCCATACCGGCTGAATCATTGGCGGCGATGGTCAAGACTACTGGTTTATTCTTTGGATGACTTGGCATAACTGACTACTTAAAACTTAATGATTATTCTTTAATTTCTTTTAGTTTCTTTTATTTTATCTACTCCCCTGGTGGTTTTTAATCCACCTTAGATTCTTAATCAGAAACTAACAGGGGCCAGCATTATAACCGTAATGGAGCGAAAAATCTTAACCTTGATGCCAAAACGGCGTGCCTAAAGTTGGCGTACTGGGTTGCGCTAAATCTCTCTCAGGCATAACTCCCGATTCATACGCAAGCCGACCCGCCAACATTGCAGAATTAAAAGCTTGTGCCATCTTAACCGGATCAGACGCTTGTGCCACCGCAGTATTTAACAACACCCCGTCATATCCCATTTGTAAGGCTTCCACTGCATGAGAGGGAGCGCCAATGCCAGCGTCGACAATTAGAGTTATGTTCGGCATTCTTTCCCGTAAGGTTCTTAAAGCATAAGGATTCACAAGACCTTTACCTGTTCCGATAGGTGCGCCCCAAGGCATCAAAATCTTGCAGCCTGCTGCCACTAATTTTTCGCATAATACTAAATCGTCAGTACAGTAAGGAAAGACTTCGAAGCCTTGTGAGATTAATTCCTGGGTCGCTTCTAATAGCGCGAATGGATCGGGCTGAAGATTATAATCGTCGCCAATAACTTCAAGTTTAACCCAATTGGTATTAAACAACTCGCGCGCCATTTGTGCCGTAGTTATGGCTTCCTTAACTGAATGACACCCTGCTGTATTTGGTAAGATATTCAAGTCTAATGATTGGATCATCTTCCAAAAATCTTTACCACCCGACTCGGTCGGATTTTGTCTGCGTAAGGAAACAGTTACGACCTGAGAACCCGATGCTTTAATTGATTGCATCATAATTTCCGGAGATGGATATAACGCGGTTCCGATTAATAATCGGCTTTCAAGTTGTTTATCAGCTAACTGCCACATAGTCTTTCTCTTGGCTTTAATACAAAAACATTATGTTATCGTCACTCCTGCCCTCGCGGAAATGACAATCAATATACGGTGGTCATTTACCCACCTTGCATCGGCACAACGAGCTCAATGCGATCTCCCGATTTCAATTCAATTTTTTGATAATTGCATTTGGGAACAAATTCCTCATTCAATGCAACCGCAAAGTTGGCCCCCTGATTTTCTCGACTTGATAAAAACAAAGATAAATTAGTTTCGGAACTTGTTTGCTTAGTTCCATTTAAAATAATTTCAATCATCAAGCACACTCTTCAACTTCAAATGAGCGGAACAAGGCTTCAAAAGGGGAAGCATAATTACCAGCAAAACTGATCGCTTTCTCTATTTCTGCAGCAATTGTCGGAGCTAATAAAAACCCATGTCGATATAAGCCATTCACTCGAATTAACCCTTGACTAATATCTACGCGCGGCAAGTTGTCAATTAACGCCGGCCTACAGTTGGTTTTAGTTTCCAATATTTTTGCTTCGGCAAATCCTGGGTGCAAACTATAAGCGGCACTCAATAACTCTAGCGCTGAGCGAACACTAATGGGGCCATCGTCATCACTTTCAATTTGAGTCGCCCCAATCGTGTATAGGTTATCTCTACCTTTGGGTACTACATAGAGTCGATAACGGGGATGCATCAACCTCACAAGCCGACTGACTTTCACATCGGGCGCTTCAAGTAATATCACTTCTCCACGCACGCCTCTTAGCTCATTGATGTCTCGTTTAGCGCCTAAACCTCGACAATCTATAACCCAATTAAAATCGAATCGTTGCTTATTGAGTTGTACAAAATTCTCTCCGAGCTCCGTAATTTCGGAATGAGCATACCAGGCAACTCTTCTTTCAAGAAGTTGATCGGCAAGAGAACGCATCACACATTTGGTGCAAAGCCAACTCTCTTGGGGTAAGTAAGTGGCCTCACTAAAGTGGGAAGCTATTTCTGGTTCAAGCTGTGACAGCTGAGAACGATCAATTTGGCGCGGCTTATCTGCGTATTCGGCAAGATTAAAATCATTGAACTTAAAATTTAATTGTTGATTAAACCTAAGTAAATCCGCGCGGTCATTTACATGGCTGACAATCAAACTTCCCTTTTGATAAAAACCAAGATCTGAACCTAGTCTTTTCGCAATACCTGGCCATAGTTCTAATGAGCGCATTCCCATCTGAAAGATCAACATTTCAGCTGATTCGACTTCAGAATAAGGTGTTAACATTCCCGCAGCGGTATAAGCCGCAGCGTTTCCAAATTCAATAGGATCTTTATCAAAAATAGTAATCTGATGGCCGGCGTTGGATAACTGCCACGCGAGCAGCCTACCCATTATTCCGGCACCGACTATTCCTATCTTGAGTTGGTTTGGCATATATTTCTTTCTTACTTCAAAAGCACGATATCAATGTTCGCTACACTTTCTGCTCAACATAGATTTCGCCACCCTGCTGCTTAAATTCTTCTGACTTTTGCTTCATTCCTTCTTCAGCAGCTTTTTGCTGTTCCGAATAATCCCGTACTTCCTGAGAGATTTTCATCGAACAAAACTTGGGTCCACACATCGAACAAAAGTGGGCAACCTTGGCGGAATCTTTTGGCAAAGTTTCATCATGGAATTCACGGGCACGGTCAGGGTCTAAGCCTAGATTAAATTGATCTTCCCAACGGAATTCAAATCGCGCTTTAGAAAGCATATCGTCACGATAACGAGCGCCAGGATGCCCTTTAGCAACGTCAGCAGCGTGCGCTGCTATTTTGTAGGTAATGATCCCTTCCTTTACGTCATCTCTATTGGGTAAACCTAGATGTTCTTTTGGAGTTACGTAACACAACATGGCACAGCCAAACCAACCAATCATCGCTGCCCCAATGCCACTGGTAAAATGGTCGTATCCCGGCGCTATGTCGGTTGTCAATGGACCTAAGGTATAAAAAGGCGCTTCATGGCAATGCTCTAATTGCTTGTCCATGTTTTCTTTAATCATATGCATTGGTACATGACCAGGGCCTTCAATCATAACTTGTACATCATGTTCCCAAGCAATTTTGGTTAGTTCGCCCAGAGTTTCCAACTCTCCAAACTGTGCAGCATCATTTGCGTCAGCAAGCGAACCGGGTCTTAAGCCATCTCCTAGCGAAAAGCTCACATCATAAGCCTTCATAATTTTACAAATTTCCTCAAAGTGGGTGTAAAGGAAATTTTCCTTGTGGTGGGCAATGCACCACTTGGCCATGATAGAACCGCCTCGGGAAACGATCCCCGTTACACGCTCTGCGGTTAGTGGAACATAGCGAAGTAGAACCCCGGCATGAATGGTAAAGTAATCTACTCCCTGTTCAGCCTGCTCAATTAAGGTATCGCGGAATACTTCCCAAGTGAGATCTTCGGCTACACCATTAACTTTTTCGAGCGCTTGATAAATTGGAACGGTCCCAATTGGCACAGGAGAGTTACGTACAATGTAATCTCTTGTCGCGTGGATATGCTTGCCGGTTGAAAGATCCATAACAGTATCGCCGCCCCAACGGATTGACCACACCAATTTTTCAACTTCTTCTTCAATACTGGAAGTTACCGCCGAGTTACCAATATTGGCATTTATTTTAACCAGGAAATTACGCCCGATAATCATTGGTTCCAATTCTGTATGATTGATATTAGCAGGAATGATTGCACGACCTTCTGCAATTTCTTTTCTGACGAACTCTGCCGTGATGGGTTGTAAGTTTGCCCCCATAGAGTTTCCAGCAAGACGTTTATTTCTTTCTTCTGTCGTAAACTCGTTACGCAAAGCTTCACGTGTTTGATTTTCACGAATAGCTATGTATTCCATTTCCGGAGTAATAATGCCCTTTCTCGCGTAGTGCATTTGCGATACATTTTTACCAGACTTTGCACGCCGCGGTTTGCGCTGGAGGTTTTCGTTATAGAATTGATATGCCTTATCCTCACTCTGATGGCCGTTATCAATAGGCTTGATTTCCCGACCATCGTATTCTTCGGTATCTCCGCGCGCCTCGATCCATTCACTTCTGATATCAGCCAACCCCGAATGCACGTCAATTTCAACGCTCGGATCGGTGTAAACTCCAGAGGTATCGTAAACTGTCACATTGGTGCCATCGGTTAAGTCAATTTGACGCATTGGTACTCTGACTTCCGGCATATTCTCGGACTGCACATAGACCTTCTTACTGGCAGGGAGTGGGTCGCGCGTTATAGGATGCGCCGTATCAGAATTTAAGGCGCTTCCGGAATTGTTATTTCCACTATCAGCTTGGTCAGATGATGGACCAGTTATCGATTCGTCGTACATTGTGTTTCCTCAGCTATAAATGACTCTAATTGTCACTTAAAAAGATTTAACTAACGTAGCGAGGCGATTGAGAGACAAAGACAGTGTTTCTTTCAAAATATTACTAACACTGTAAGAATTGACTTGTCGCTCATCCCTACGCCGATGCTAATCGGATCAGGTTCTACGGGTTTGCTACAGCAGTTTATCTGTGACTACTTCAAACTACTTTAAGTAACATCTCAGCACAGCGAAATGGCAAGTATTAGTCTTAACTAATTCTGCTTTTTCAGGCACCCCGAGAGCTAACGGTATGTATTATAGGCTATCGACGGTATAAATCCCAGCCAATTAGCCAAGCATTACAATTTCTGCACATTTTTTAACCGCCTTTTGGAGTTAATAATAACCTAATCAAATACTTATATTTCACCAGATAACTCATTATTCAATAATCGGGTGTTGCTCGAATAAGGCTCGACTACACAATCGATTGTAATCTACAACTATTGAAGATAGACCTCAGCAATTAACGATTTTACCGACGGACGTCGAAATTCACAGATTTAATTTACAGCAAGAGCTGTCAAAGAAGTGCCTGAGTGGTCAGAAGAATCGTCAAAAGCGTTCCAAAAGGCGATTAACGAGCAAGTCGCCAGGGGAACTGATTACAAGTTACAAAACTTGCCAGAACTCACTGAAGAAAAAAGGCCATCTTAAGATGAGCACATTGCTCTTTACCGGGTTGTGGGTTCTGTAGCGATTCAATTTGGCTCATTATGATGGAAGCATAAACAAGATAATTATGATTACTCAATTGGCCAGGCATTAAATTTAAAAAAAAGAACAGGCTCCGATACCGTCCTATTTATCAACGCGTTTGATGTTTGCTCAACGGGGGCGAGCAGCCTTAATGATTGGCGCTGCAATCTTCCTTGTCGGTATCCAGATGGAGGCTAGTTGAAAACTCTCCTGTTAATGTAGCGGGTAAAGATGGATTTCGACTGCACCTAAAAAACCAAAGTCGCACCGGAGTTTCCTATCAAATGCTAGTCACTGGCTTCGCGACTCCCAAAGGTTTATATACTATGAAGTATGATGCTCCAACAATCCGTTACTTTGACTTAGATAAAAGTAACTACGAAACGCTTATAAAATCTTTTGCTAAAAAATCTTAAAAAAAAAGCGCCGAGCTATTCGGCGCTTTTTACTTAACAAATAATCCAAAGAATACTTCTAACTCTTATTGCCTAGTGCTTACCAATATTTCGATCAATAAATTCTTCCGTTACTTCCTTTAGCTTATCGCCTTCTACCATTTTATTTTTGCCAGCAACCAGCTTATTGTATTTGTCGATAGCTTTTTTCTGTTGCTCCTGCGAAAGGTTATTCCACTCTTGCTGCGTATAACCGTAATAATCATCAATACAGCCCGAAAGAACAAGCAAGGATAAGTAAATAGGTAGCGAAGTGAGTCTATTTTTCACAATGATCAGTTTTTGCAATACACATACGCCATATACTAAACCAAATTATTCGCCGACACTATTAGAATCAGAAGCCAAGATGATATTTATAAAGTAAAATAAAAAGGCAACTAAAGCCTTTCTAGCGACAAGGTTATGTAAACTTGTTGATTTCTGGCGGCTATTTACATAACTTTACAGAACCATCTTCTCCTTTAAATATCTTATAACTATCAAGGTTTATAGAGAAAAATAATGAAAGTTATCTACTTGTTTCTATCATCAGTTCTACTTGCGGCTTGCTCTACCACACCGATTGAAGAATTTGACGGTAGTTTTTATTCATATAAAGATAGCGATGGGCGGCAATATTTTTCGCAGTTCATTACTTTAACTAACCTGTCTAAAAAAAGCGAAAAAACCTTTACTGAAATGCCTTCTGAAAGGACGAAACGAGGAGCAAGAAAAGGTAGCAAGGGTACTAAATCTCAGAGGTCTGGAGAAAGGGCTCCAACGCCACAAAATCCAGAAGACGCTAAAGTCCCGCTCAAGTTTAGGATGGAAGAACAGGCATATACTTTGCTTGAATCAAATTTAGCTAAAAACAACTTGTGTCCTGCTGGTTACCAAATCGAAGAATCAAAATTTGAAAGAGCTCGATATAAAATAAAGGGTTATTGCTCGATGAATTAGAGCAGAAGCCAATTTCTCCCTCGACTTTCAATACTTAGCACCAAAATAATCGGTAAAATAAACCTTATTCATTAAATTAATACTTTTCTCGGTAAGCATAGATATAGATATTTCACGGAAATATAAAGTCCAAACTTAAAAATGAAAGTGGTACCGCAGAAATTGCGATAGTTTAATCAGTATTTTTGTTTTGAATATCTATTGCATTTCCTTCTTGTACCGAACATGAGATCTATATGAGTCATCTTCTGTCATATTTTTGTACTTAACTCTTGTTGCAACTCAAGCTATATTAAGGTCCTAACAATTAAGTCAATCGCAATCGGAGCTTCAAAGTGGAGATGGAAAATAAGGTAATCGCAATCACTGGTGCAGGACGGGGTTTAGGGCTTTCAATGGCCAAATTACTTGCTTCATACGGAACCAAACTAGCATTGATTGATATGGACGAAGATTCCCTTGAACAAGCAAAACAACAATGCATGACAGCAGGTGCAAATGAAGTAGCCTGCTTCATTACAAATGTCGCTATTGAATCTCAGGTCGAACAAACTTTTTCACAAATAAAATCTCAGTTTCAAAGAATAGATGGGCTAGTAAACAACGCGGGCATATTACGCGACGGAATGTTGGTCAAAGCAAAAGGTGACGAGGTTGTCAGTAAGCTATCTGTAGAAGATTGGCAATCGGTAATCGATGTTAATCTCACAGGTGTTTTTCTTTGTGCAAGAGAAGCTGCCACCGCAATGATAGAAACTAAATCTAAAGGCGTTATCATAAATATTTCGAGCATTAGTCGTGCAGGAAATTTCGGCCAAACAAACTATACGGCGGCCAAAGCGGGTGTCGCCGCAATGTCTGTCACCTGGGCAAAAGAGTTGGCTCGCCATGGAATTCGTAGCTGCGCGATTGCGCCTGGGTTTATTGCGACAGAAATGACCGCAAGCATGCCTGTTGAAGCAATTAGACGTGCTGAAATGCAGATCCCTTTAGCAAGAATGGGGGAAAGCGAAGAAATTGCAAAAACCATTTTATTTATTTTTGATAATGATTATATCAACGGTCGAGTTATTGAAGTCGATGGAGGTGCCAGGCTTTAGCGAAGCTAAAGTCTAGATTTAAAACTCTTATACTAGAATCTCAGAAATTTGACGGGCCGCAATCGCTAAACGCCCATCCCTCTTTAATCCGACAGCCCCTCTTACAAATAACCCTGGCGACTAGAAAATCGACTTTATAAGCCTTTTTGAAATATAACTTACACCAATGGGAAAAGGCATATATAGTTAATTTAAACAAACCTAAATATCTCAAACAGGGAAAGTTGAAGTGGACCATAGCATCCTCAATTCAGTTATTAAGATCACCAACCAGCGTGATGTCGATTCCCTTGAGTACAGCTTAGTTGCAACTTTGGCGGAAATGATCCCAGTTACCGACATTTCAGTATACAAAATGGTCGATGATGGATACCAAACTCAGCTAGAGCAAACCCTACACTTGGCAATGAAGCTAGATCCAAAAACTGGCGACAAAGATGTACTTTGGAGCCAAGGCCCTATAGTTGTCCATAAGGATCCTGATATATTAAATTGTTTTAACACCGCCCTGAAAGTTAAGTTCGATGAACAACAAAACACCCTAAGACTCATTATTCCAATTGTGTGTGATAACAAGGTAGTTGCTGCTTTGGATATAAAATCCAACTCGGATCTTTCACGTTATATCAAAACTCTTGAAGCAATGATGCGAATATATGAAAACTATTTATTTATATTAAACGAAAGTGAACGAGATAAATTGACAGGTCTATTTAATCGTCGAACCTTTGATAAAAAACTCGACCGCCTTTTACAAGTTCAACGAAACAAACAGCTACACTTGGTAGAGAGCAAAAGCGACTCAGAAAAGCGCTCTCTGAAACCATATTCAGAAGCTTGGCTGGCAATAGTAGATGTTGATCATTTTAAAATGGTCAACGATAAATTCGGGCACGTTTTTGGAGATGGTGTATTGCTATTATTATCTCATAAAATGAAACAGTGCTTCCGTCAGAGCGATTATCTGTTTCGATTTGGTGGAGAAGAGTTCGTTGTTATTCTTGAACCTCACCCGCAGGAGCAAGCTTTTGTCACATTGGACCGTTTTCGTGAAGCAATTGCCAGCCACACATTTCCGTTAGTTGGAAAAGTTACGGTTAGCATAGGTTACGCAAGAATTAACGAGTCAGATTACCCTCCAGCCATATTACACTCTGCAGACAAAGCACTTTATTATGCAAAAGAGAATGGGCGCAATTGTATTTATAACTATGAAACCCTGGTCGGTGATGGCGCAATTGAAGCAACACCTCTCGGTGCTAGCATTGGCATCTAGAATAGTCCTTAACCGAAATCTAAGATAATCTTAGACCGAAATAATCAAGCGTAACTCAGTGCTTTGGTTTCTTGCCATAGCCGTTCAAATCGTTGCTTAAACTTCTCGACTACTTGAGGTATTTTCTGGATAACAATATCTTCTTGATTGTACTTAGTCGCGCTTCGAGTCCAATTGTAACTGCCATTAATCAAAGTAGTATTGTCAAATAGAGCGAATTTATGATGCATATGATTGTCCGTTTTATCTACTCGAATAGGAATGCCTAATTTGCACAGGTATTGGATATCACTGCCTCGATCATGCATTTTATCGTTGTCACTGATAATGCGAACTCTTACATTTCGCTTATGAGCTTTTTCGATGCTTTTTGTGATTAAGTCATTGGAAATCGTAAATACGCAAATATCTACCGTGCAAGCTGCTTTTTCAAGCTGCCTAATAATGCTATCTTCACAATCTTTTCCTGGGCTAAAAGCTACTTTGATACTTTCAACTTCTGGTGAATGACGCACACTGTCGATAGCCTTTACTACCCCTTGCAACCACTTCAAGTTTTTGAGCATCATTTGTGGATTTTTCTCTGTTGCATCCCTGACTAGTTCAAATGCCTTATTGCGCGCATAATTTAAATTAGCGGTTTTTGACTTGAGTTCTTCACACAATAAAGTGATTAGTTTCTTTTCATCGTTAGAAAGATGAAAGTCTTCAAAGCTTCGAGATAATAAGTCGCTAAACTCTGACAAAGCCATCGTAAGTCCTTGGTGATTAATTGGAATATGCGGACCTAAGACTAACTTTTATCTAGCATTAATTGCAACAGGCTTAAAACTTTCCCTTAACCGGACTCTTCTTCAATCGAATAACCCGCCTTGATAAGCGCTTCATAGGTTAATTTCATAGCCACACAACTTTCATTAAACGAATTGTCTTGTTTACTCTTCTTTTCCAATCCAAACTGGCTCAAGTCAAAGTGCATCCTAATTGGAATATTGCTGGCATCAAGACAAGCTTTAGTACAGGATAAGCTACATCCATCAATGGCAAATATGGGCCTACCGGAAGTAGCCAATTCGACTATTGGGGGGACTTTGCCAATTACTCCGGAAACACAAGACATTTCCGCGATACCGTCACGATCCATATTGAGCGCAATGTCATGCGCCATTTGAGCCAGGTTGGAACACCCTGAACACGAATAAACAATTGGTTTAGTATATTTTTCTACCATCAAACTTCCCGAAAATAACCCAATTTGACCACTTTAAATCAAACTGTCGAGAAAAAATTGATCGAGATCAGGCTGTGCCTGGTTAATCACGGGTTAGCGGAACAAAACTAACTGGTAAGACTTCTTTGTATGAAACCCGTCCTTCTGAATTCTTAGTTATTAGTGTCAGCATTTGAACATGATCTTGCTTACCAACAGGGATTATCATGCGACCACCATTTTTCAATTGTTCGACTAATAGCGCCGGAACATGTTCAGGCGCAGCAGTCACCATAATTGCATCAAAGGGTGCCTGCTTTTCAATTCCCTTGTAACCATCACCATGGTGTACAATCACATTTTCATATCCGAGTTGTTTTAACCGTGACCTGGCTGAGATGGCAAGCGATTCGATAATTTCAATTGAATGAACCTGTTTACTCAATAGGCTTAATACCGCCGCTTGATATCCTGAGCCAGTGCCAACTTCCAACACTTTTTCGCTACCTGTTAGTTGTAAGAATTCCGTCATTATGGCAACAATGAAAGGCTGTGAAATCGTTTGGCCATCGGATATCGGAAGCGGGCGATTTTGATAGCTGTAGCGAAGATAGGCAGTATCAACAAATTGATGGCGCTTTACATTGAAGAGCGCATCAATTACTTCGGGCGACAAAGCAGTAACCCCGGTGGAGTTAGCTGTTGCTTTTACATCAAGTTTTATTTCTGCAATAAGCTGCTGCATTTTATCATTACTCGTACTTTCATTTGCTTCCAATCCGTTTTGCGCCCAAAGCGCCAAACAACTAGAAGCGAACATAATCAACAGCCAATTAAGAATTAATTTTATCAATGCGTAGCTCTCTTTAACGACCATTAAAAACTATAATCCAACCTTCTAGGTTGAAGCGACTACGGCCGCAACGGTATCAAGCTCAGAAACTCTGTCATAGTCTGCCACTGCCGCTATAGCTCCAAGCAACAAACGATCCTTTAGCAAACCAATTGGATTAGCCGATTCCACCTTAACGAACAAATTAATATACGACAGAAGTCTGCTTTATTGAAAACGGGATGGGAGCCGATGCTAGATGAAATATTGGAACGAAGCCGGGCCATAATGACGTCCTCCCTACTCAGGAATAGTTTCTTCTAAACTAGCACAACGGCTCTAATAAATGATTGATAGCACCAAAAATTACTATTAGTGCAATTTTAATAGCTCGCCATAATAGATGAATAACTAAACGGCTATTTTTGCATAGCACGTCGTCTTTGGTAGCATTGGCTTGATAATTTAACTTCCCTCAATTCTGAACCCTATTTTTAGAGTCACTTGGAAGTGCCCAACTTCGCCATCGACAATATGCCCGCGAGTTTCAACCACTTCAAACCAGTCCATATTCTTTAACGACTTATTACATTCCGCAATAGCGTTCCTTATGGCTTCATCGGTACTGTTTTTTGAAGACCCAACAACTTCGATTTTCTTGTAGGTATGATGATCCGACATTTTTTCTCCTAAACGATTCATTTTGTCCTACTCAAAGCTTAGTCGACAGCGATTCAAAATGTCTAATTCAGTTGTTACTTTTCCGTTGTCCTGGATTTGTTCTACCGCACAGCAGAAAGAAAGGCAAACAATTGCGCAGATGTAAACAAAGGTTTTGAACTAAGGATTCGTTGCTAAGGGCCAAAAATAAAAGCCGCGAAATACGCGGCCTAAAACAAAATTATATTTCCCATAAACTCAGGATGAAATATTATCAACTAAAAAATTAAGTCTTCATCCGAGCTTCCATTTTTAATATTTAAAGTAGTACGCTCAAACCATACTTACTCTTTGCTTCGACTTTAACTGTGCTAAAAATAGAATTGATAGCAGAAGAACAACTGTAATCGCAGACACAACACCAGCTAAACCATTACCAGAAATTCCTTCTGCCAATGTCAAACTAGGATTAGGCGTCATACTAACTGCGTACATCCCAGTGTAATGCATTCCACAAACGGCGATCCCCATAATAAATGCGCTACCGAAACGCTGCAGATTTCCACGTAAATTGTACGCTAACCATAAAGCAGCGATGGAAGCGACTACGCCAATCACTACCGACAAGGTTACAATACCAACATTGTATGCAACATCAGCCGGAACTATCATCGAATACATTCCAACGTAGTGCATAGCAGAAACTCCTAAGCCCGCAATTACGCCGCCAATAATTAAGCTGGAGTCTCCAAATAGATCTTTTCCAGCGATCAGTAGACCGAATGCAACGAAAATAATCGCTATTACAAGTGATGCGATGGTCAGTTGTAAATCAAATAACATTGCAAAAGGCATCTCCATCGCGAGCATTCCAATAAAATGCATCGACCAGATCCCGCCGCCTCCTAAAGCCAGTCCAGCGGTAAGCACCCAGAACCAAAGCGACTTGCCATCCGCCGTAGGAATCCGAATCGCTAACTGTAACGCGGTAAATGAACCAAAAACCGCTACGCAAAAAGAAAGAGCTAATAGCCCAATATTATATTCCATTTATTACCCCCAATTTATTGAAATTCAAAAGTGCAAGCTAATTGTCCATGAGAACGACATGAACTATTGTGCACAGCTACATTTTTTGTTTTTGGTGAAGCTTTTAAAAATCCGGTGACAAAACCTTTAGTAAAATCGCATTCACTATCCGGATTACGATGATTGCAGAATATATTATTTTCGATGGTTAAAGTTCTTTTGCTGCTCGAAACATCACCGAATTTTTTTACTGCATTAGCAAGCATTCTTTTAATTGCTTTTTCTAGCTCTAGTGGTTTACCGAGTGAAAACTCATTTTTATAAGTCGCAGTGCCGACTTCAAATCCCAGCTTGTACATATGAACAGCAGCAGAACCATCGTCCGTTTTTCTACGAAAGCCATTCACATAATTTTCGATACTGGAAAAATCATTTAAAATTGCAGACGCTGTAGCTTTTATTGTTTTGCTTAATACATCTGAAGAGTTTTGGTTTGATTTTTTTCCATCTAATGCAGAAGGCTCCCAATTAGGCTCCTCGTACATGATGTCCAAACAGCCATCAATATTCAGCAACTGGCTTTCCAATGTAAATGAAATAGGGAGATCGCCTTCAGCAATAACTAGCTTAACTGCAACCATTCCTTGTTTAGGGTTTGGGATCAGGTGGTGTGAAGTTATTTTATAATCTGCTTGATTTAAACAGCGATAAATTTTAACCAACAACCCAGGCTGTTCTTTTACTAATACGTAGAGCATTTTTCCAAGTCTTTTATTTGTTTATTTTATTCGTCAAATTATTTTTTATTTATTAATCTTTTTAAATTTCTATTTCTTTTTTGTTATACATTATGTTTTTTAGCATGGCTAAATTTTTAAATTTAAAAATTGGGGCGCAGCAATAATATAGAGCATGAGATATACAGTCAACTGTTTGACCACTGCTCTTACTTCTCTTTTCGAGATAGGCACAAACTCGCAAAGAGATAAAAATATTTTTGTGAACTGTGCATTTGGATTTTTCGGGCAAAATAAAATAGATTAGTCCATCACGCTCTAGATCAAATAAAAAAAACAAAAGGAAAAAAATTGAAAATTTTAATTTTTGCAACTGCATACAACGGACTTTGCCAACGTATTCATAAAGAACTTTTGAATGCCAGCCATAGGGTTTGTTTTGAACTCTCCCCTGATTCAAATACAATGTTGCAAGCTTTCAAGAACTTTCAGCCCGAACTGATAATTTGCCCCTTTTTAAAGCATCGCATTCCAGATTCTATTTGGAGCAAAATCCCCTGCCTTGTACTTCACCCTGGCATTGTTGGTGACCGAGGACCTTCGTCATTGGATTGGGCTATAACTAATAAGTCTAACACTTGGGGCGTGACACTCCTGCAAGCAAATGCGGTTTATGACGCAGGCGAAATTTGGGGAAGTCGATACTTTTCAGTTAATTCAAAACTTTCTAAGGCAAGTATCTATCGTCACTCTGTTACCAATAATGCATCAAAACTAATTTTGGACGCGGCAGGAAATTTCGAAACCGTTAGAAAAACCCAAGTTGATCTTTCAGCCTTTCCAATTGTAGGTAAAGAACAACCTTTGATGAAACAAGCTGATCGACAAATTAATTGGAGAAACGATTCATCTGAAGATATTGTTCGAAAAATAAATGCGGCAGATTCCTTTCCAGGTGTTCTCGATAAAATTGAAAATCAAGAATATTTTTTGTATGGAGCAATTGCTGAAAATTTACAACACAATGTAACACCTGGCGAAATTATCGGAATGAGAGATGAAGCTATATGCAGAGCAACCATAGATGGCGCGGTATGGATTAGACAGCTCAGAGAAAGAAGCCAAAAGGGCAACTCATTCAAACTGCCTGCGTTACGAAAACTCGATATCAGCGTTCCAGAAATTTTTTCCGATGTACAAAATGATGTTCGTATTGAAGTAAGAAGTCGGGTCGCTTACCTTCATTTCAACTTTTATAACGGAGCATTTTCAACTGAAAACTGTTTGCAATTATTATCCGCGTTCAATCAACTTAAAAATGCTCCAGAAATAAAAGTTATTGTTTTGATGGGAGGAGACGATTTTTTTAGCAACGGAATTAACCTAAATTGTATTCAGTCGGCATCAGATCCTACTGCAGAATCTTGGCGTAATATTAACGCTATTAATGATCTAGTTAAAAGCATAATTGAGTGTGAATCTAAACTAACTGTCGCTGCATTAAAATGTAATGCCGGCGCCGGTGGTGCTATTCTGCCATTAGCCTGTGATTATGTTATCGCGCGCGATGGTATAGTTTTTAATCCTCATTATAAAACGATGGGGTTATCAGGTTCAGAATATTGGACTTACCTACTCCCCAAAAGAGTAGGTCAAAATATGGCACAAAAACTGACCACTGAGTGTTTGCCAATCCTTGCAAGTGAAGCGGAAAAAATTAATTACGTTGATACTGTTTTCGCTGAGAATATGGAAGATTATTTAATCGAGCTTAAAGAATATTGTAAGACCCTAGCCAATAGTGACGATTATGATTCTCTTATAACAAGCAAAAGAGAGTTGCGGGCTCAAGAAGAAGCACAAAAGTCACTTCAATCTTATCGCGACGAAGAATTAAAGCTAATGCGCCAAACTTTTGATGACCCTCAAAGCAGTTATCATACATTGCGTAGGAATTTCGTATATAAAATTAATTGTGGCAAAACGCCGGAAAGATTAAAGACCGCGATAGAAGAACCTATGGGATTTCTTGATTGTTAACCTACATAGTTTTTTGGCACAGTGTACCAAATATTCTTGTCAACCCATTTGATCGGTGATCGTTAATATAACGTCTATTTGTTGAAGCACAATGATGCAAATATCCGATCCCCTAAAGCAATGTGCTCCTATTAAAGGAGGGTTTGGCGCCAGATATTGTAACCCCACTATCCGGCGCCTCTTTTTTAAACAGACTTTTTCTGAAGTTTTATTGAACAGAAATGAAGTCTTCTAATCTATTAGTGATGGGAATGATCGTGCGAACTTTTCATAATACGGGTACTTTTTTGTTTCGATTCTAGTGGGCTGCTAGAACTGACAAATCCTATTTTGAGCATTTTCAGTAAAAAAGGATCTGACTCGTTATCACCGATATCGGCGTAATCGGTTAATTGATATTTCTCCCTTTGAGTAAATACTCTTTTCACCACCTGTATGTCTTTCTCTATATCGATTAATTGCCAATGCTCAATAATGTTTCCTCGGTCAACCGTAAGTTCTTTAGGTAATTTAACTTTCTCTAACCAGATGATATCTACCTTACTGCTTTTTTCAGCTCCAGCTCTTTCAGACCATGTATAACAGCCGTCATTTTTCGTGGCTTTTAGTTCAAGCTTTTCCAACAAGCTCTGACTCACAATCTGATATTTTGCGCTCCAATCCTTGTCGCCTTTACCATCATTGACTTCTAATGGCTGATATTCGATACCTCTCTTAAATTTATCAAAAAGTCTAACAGGGCGAATTTGACCATTGGATACTAAATTCCATACTTCTGTCAGTTGCTTTTTGGGATATTCGTACGCAACTTGATCTTCATGCCGCCATAAATTCACTCGGTACTGATTGGAAAATTTATTTGAACCTTGTGCTTTCTGCGTTACCAAATATCTTGCACCATGGACTTTTAGATCAAACCCACACTCTATTGTTTCCTTTGCGCTAACGGAAAAGCTTAACAAAGTGATCCCTATCAAAAATAATTTCTTCACTTATTACTCCAAATTGTATAAGCGCAAACAAATTGCTTACGCATCAGGGCTTGGCGATCTATTGCCAACAAGCCCCTAGGTATAACAAGACCTCCTTGTCCCCAATTATCCTTTATTACTTAAATTGAAACATTAAGCTCGGTTAATCTACAACTGAATCAGCCTTCGCAACTAAATCACCTGCAAAGTCCATTACATGGAAAATGAGGCTTTGTTCGTTAGTTCCGTTAATTAGATGCGAACCCGGGCCGATAGCATAAACGCCAACATCTTCGCCAGCATGAGTTTCAGAAGACAGTGGTACCAAAGTTTCTTGGTGAAATCCTGACATTGTTGTGTCGACACTAGTCAAATCTACGCGGCCTATAACCGGAGCTTCACCGTACACTGCATCAGCATTAGTTTCCGTTCCCAAATCACGATAACCGCGTCCGTTAGTGTAACCGACAGTAGTGTATGGCATGTCGTCTGACGCTAATGCTGGTTCGGTTTCTCCAACACCGACAACTTTACCTAAAATAGGATTACCGCGCTTAGGGTAACCGGCGATGGTAAACACATGACTGTGGTCGGCTGTTACAATAATCAAAGTCTCTTCAGGATTAGTTCTATCCATCGCAGCTTGAATTGCTTCGGCAAATTCAATGGTGTCTGTTAATGCGTTGTAAGCACTACCTGCGTGGTGGCCATGATCAATACGGCCAGATTCAACCATCAAAAAGAATCCCTTATCATTGTTGTCTAGGATATCGATCGCTTTTGATGTCATCTCAGTTAACGAGGGCTCACCGGCAATATCATTATGACGATCAGCTTCGTAGTGCATATGAGATTCATTGAACAAACCAAATACTCTTTCGGTAACTTCCGCATTGATCGCGTCAAATCCTGTTTGATCAAATACGTAAGCTCCTGCCGGATAACTCGCTTGCCATTCAGCAACTAAGTTTCGTCCATCGGTACGGTCACCTTCCACGCTACTCACTGCATCCGGAGAATTAAACGCCGCATCATTAGGTAAGAAATGACGACGTCCGCCGCCCATAACAACTTCAATACCATCGACATCTAATCCGGCAAACTTTGCTTCTAAGTTAGCTTCGAAGTTTACTAACTGATCTGCAATATCTTTACAGCCAGCGGTTACAGCTGCTGCTGGCATATCGGAAACATCTTCCCAATTACGGTCTGCTGATTTTGCATAAGTGGCAGCTGGAGTAGCATGAGTAATACGAGCTGTAGCAAGAACGCCTGTTGACATACCTGCTATTTCGGCCAATTCCAATGCAGTGATTAATTCATTACCTGCAACGGTAGTACAATCAGAACGAGAGATATCTTCATCCACACCAATAACACCAACATCAGTTTTAATACCGGACATCATTGCGGTCATAGTGCCCGCAGAATCTGGTGTCTGAGCGTCAACATTATAAGTTTTTGCCAAACCAGCGAACGGCATTTTTTCAAAGCTCAATTGATTTTCTTCACCCATCATCCCTTTATTTTGACCTTCAAGAATGCGCGCGGCAGTTACCGTAGAAATCCCCATTCCATCACCAATGAACAAAATAATGTTCTTAGCTTCACCTTTTGTTTTGACTATTTCGGCGATACTGTCTTGTGTGTTTTCTACACCTTGTTCAGCTTGAATATACCAGGGGTTATTGGTGTTATTTAAAATATCGTGAGATGCTAATGAGCGAATAGGCTCATTGCATACATACTCTGTTGCTGTTACTTCTGAGGCAGATAATATACCGTCGCTATCTGAATCCAATCCAGATTCAATCTGAACACCTCCGTTACGACACTCAACGTTTCCAACTGACAATTGAGTTTGCTTAACCAAACTGCTTAGCCCATTAGAACCGTCTAAGCCGTTGATACCATTGTCGCCGTCTTCACACCCAGCCAGAGATGCAATGGCCAATGCAACCAATGTTAATTTATAGTGAGTCATTGTTAGCTCCTGCTTATTCAGTGATCAAGTTGAGTGCTTGATTGATCATGTGGAACACGACATTTTGCTCAACATTACCTTGCGCAAAATGTGATCCTGGTCCGGTTGCGTGAATAGAAATATCTTCACCGGCGTGTGTTTCAGAACTTTTGGGTACGGTTGTTTCTTGGTGGAATCCTGAAGCTTCGGTATCAACACTAGTTAAATCTGTGCGTCCTGCAACAGGGTCCGAGTCATAGGTAGCGTCAGCATTAGTTTCGGTACCTAGATCTCGGAAACCACGGCCATTGGTATAACCTAAAGTAGTGTAGGGCATACCATCAGAAGCGAGGTATGGCTCTGTACCGCCAACAGCTACAACTTTACCCAGAATTGGATTACCACGCTTTGGGTAACCAGCAATAGTAAATACGTGCGAATGGTCAGCAGTTACAATGATCAGCGTTTCTTCTGGGTTAGTGTTATCGACTGCAGCTTTAACGGCTTTTGCAAACTCGATGGTATCTGTTAAAGCATTGTAGGCACTGCCCGCGTGATGACCATGGTCAATTCGTCCAGACTCAACCATAAGAAAAAATCCCTTATCATTATTGTCCAAGATGTTGATCGCTTTAGTGGTCATTTCGCTCAGAGAAGGTTCACCGGCAATATCATTTTGACGGTCAGCTTCGTATTGCATGTGAGACTCATTAAACAGACCGAAAACTTTTTCAGTTGTTTCAGTGTCGATAGAATCAAAGCCTGATTGATCCATCACATATACGCCATTTTCGTATTTTTCCTGCCATTCAGCAGTCAGGTTGCGCGCATCAGTTCGGTCTCCTTCGGTGCTGCTCACAGCATCAGCAGAGTTAAATGCCGGATCTTTTGGTAAAAAGTGACGACGGCCACCGCCCATAACAACGTCAATACCATCAACGTCAACACCAAGGAAGCGGTTTTCTAAGTTGTCTTCGAATTTGATCAACTGATCAGCGATATCGTTGCATCCTGCATCTACAGCTTCAACGGGCATATCAGATACATCTTCCCAGTTACGATCAGCTGATTTTGCGTAAGTGGCCGCAGGGGTAGCATGCGTGATCCGAGCCGTCGAAAGAACGCCGGTGGAAAGGCCTTTGATTTCAGCTAGCTCGAGAGCTGTTACTAACTCGTTTCCTGCAACGGTAGAGCAATTTCCTCTTTCAATATCTTCATCAACACCGATCACACCAACATCAGTTTTGATACCGGACATCATTGCAGTCATTGTGCCAGCAGAGTCAGGTGTTTGTGCGTCGACATTGTAAGTTTTAACTAGCGCAGTATGAGGGAAAGTTTCAAATGAAAGGTTATGCTCTTCTCCGTTTCCTCCAGCTAATTGACCTTCAAGAATTCGCGAAGCGGTTAAAGTAGAAATCCCCATACCGTCACCAATAAATAGGATAACGTTCTTGGCCCGCGTAGTTGTCTGCTGTTGTAACTTTTGGCTAATTGTAGTTTGAGAATCTGTGTACCAAATACTTTGTGTTTGGTGCTCAGGCAAAACAGCTGCGTGCAAACTGGAAGCGACAAATAGCGACGCTACACCAGCTACAAGCGTATGTTTTAGTTTCATGGGACACTCCATCGTGTTTGAATTATTGGAATATGCGTTGTTAATAAATAGCTAGACTATAAAGACTAATAACTATTCGAATTTTTTTAGGTAAGCGGCTCCAAATAAAAAATATCTTGGAACGCGAACGGCTATAGACTAGATGAGATTTATTGCTAAAAGATGAAGGCTTTTTTACAAAAATATTTCCGTTAGTAACAAGTTGCCAAATTCAATTTTGTTACATCTGAAACTATAATTAGCGTTTGAGCTTAGGTAGCTTTGGCGTTTTTTTCATTTATTTTTCTTTTGCTGCTTCGTATTCCTTCACAATAACTATTAAAGCAATATAGGTAATTGACAGTATTCAGGAGGAAAACAGCTTAGATTCGGATTTCATATTTTCCGTTCTTCCCATGGTCTCGGGTAGGTATTTTTAGCAGATAATATTCATGACAAAATGGAAACTACGTAGGTAGGCAAAATTCTGCTGGCCGCGCCAAGCTTAGAATAAAATAAAGAAGGTCCTCAAAATTAAAGGACCTTCTCTAATAGGGTTAACGATCAGTCAGCTTTACGCGTCAATAAATGTACTAGGTGATACATTAAACCGCTTAGCTAACTCACGCACATGCCTAATGGTAAGTGAACGTTTACCGTTAAGGATTTCAGAAACTACGCCCTGACTTCCAATTTCTCTTAGGTCCGCCTGCTTAACATTATGCAGTTTAATTAAATAACGAAGCGCGAATAAAGCACCGCCTTGCTTAGAAATAATGTGCGTCTTCTCGTAATCTTGGGCTGCTCGAGACATCGCTTTAATTAAACCCGATAGTGGGCTATTAGTACGATTTTCGACCAATTCCATGGTAGTTTTCAGGTTGCTGAGTAACGCTTCGTAGTCTTCATGAGTTTTTGGAGTATCCACTACTGGAGCAACCATGTTCCAGTGGTGTACCGCTCTTTCCAAGGTTTCTTGCATTGTTAAGTCCTCTAGTGGTTGCCAGGCTTAATCGTATCGATGTAAGCAACTTGTGATTCAAAGTTAATAAGGGTGTGAACCAAGAGTGTGGTTTCGGGTATTGGAAACTTATAGTGGAAATTAAATCCACGTATGTCCCCAAACGCAGCTCTAAGTGATTGCTCAGAATTAAATTCGCTCTGCGATAGGATTTGATACCACCCATCGAGATGCATATGCGCAGCTGGATAGCGTTGCTGGGCTTCTTTAATTCGCTGTGCGGCTACAACTTTCAATTTAATTCTCCAAGTTCGCGTGTTTGCTTTTAAAGGGTTTTTGTAGTTCAAAATTTCTTCAGTTACGAATCTCACTGAGAGAAAAACTGAACACACAATCGAAGTTACAGTGAAAAGTTCTCAGAAACCAATAAATTGAGATAAATTTGTGTAAGCCATTGAAATAAAAAGAGATAAATCAATATAAAAAAGTGATTTTTTTAAGATTAAGGATATAAATAGATATTAATTGCTTGTTTTTTAATCAACAAATATATAAGAATAGATTTTAGACTGGGGGAGGTAACCATTGCAAATGCTTACTCCCCAGTTCAACTATTGACTAATTAGATTGGGATTGATTATTGCTTTCGGTTGGAGCCGACGGGTCAGTTTCACTCTTTTCGCTTTCAGGATCGTCAACTTCAAGGCCAAAGCAATCGGGAAATCTGTCACAGCTATACTGAGTTTCCATAAGCTTTTGCAAAATAGAAAGGTTTTCTTCTTTTTGTTCCATCTCAGTTCTAGATTGTTCTTCTTCTTGGTCAGTTTCATTTGCCGATGTTGAAATTGAAACAGATAGTAGAAGGACCGCAAATATTTTGTACATGATTCTCTCCTGAAGTAAATTACGATTCGCAATTCGATGTTGTCTCAACAAGGGTTAATCATGCAAATAAATTTGGTATAAAAAAAAATAAATGAGATATAAATCTGTTGACTGAATATTATTTAACCAAATACATTAATTCAGTATTGCCTTCTGAGACAACATTTGTGTAGATAAGATTCTTTTTCCTATCAAAACTGAATCTATTTGCTGTGGTTACTAGAACAGTTTCTTTTCGACCAGTAGCAAAATCAATCATAATGACTTCATTTGGCGAACGTTTTTTGTCTAGATACAGTATCCTTTCATCGTCAAATACATCCCATTCTTCTGCCTCGCTAATTAATGCGACTTCGAGTAATTTAGAACTCGAATTATTTACCGGATCATACTTATACAAATAAGGATCACCCTCTTTAAAATAAAGTAAGCAATCTCCAAATGCACATGGCCTTGCAGTTATCCCTTCAAACATAGTAATCCGCTCGCCGAGCTCATCGAACGTTCTATATTCAATATTCCATTCAGATTGATATTGGGTAGAATATAGGAAGCGGCCATTTACCATGTCTAAAACAGGATTATAGTGAACTTGATTTGAGTAATCTTCAGAATTAAAAATAACTTCACCATCAGTGTTTATAATAACCGTCCTCCCACTTTTATTGTACATAATAAACTTTCCATCAGGAGAAGCGGATAACCATTGAATTTCGAAGGAATCTTTAAAATTGGTGATCTGTCTATCAGTACCTTGATCATCACGAATCCAGATTTGATGCTCACCACTCCTATTCGATACAAACGCTACATAACTTCCTGCACTTGCCCCCAAGTAGTCATTGAAACTGGAACTTATCGCAATATTCTTGGTTTTAGTATCTAAGTTAAATACACTAACATCAACGACAAAATAATCTCCAATCATTACCCCTAAACGCGCACTATCAATTTTAAAAGGCAGGTAAATATTTGAACTGAATTTTCCTACGATTTCTTCTGAGTCGCCATTGCTGGAAATTTTAGAAAGCTCGCGACTTCCAGAAGCAAAATATATGTATTCTGAATCTTCCCAACTTAAGTTTCTGAGCATAGTGGGTAATGACTTAATCTTAGAGTGAGTTTGCTTATCTAGGTCATAGACCCAAATTTCAGATGATGACCAACCAATATTCCGTATATAGGCCAATTTTTCCAGTTCAGGAGAGTATTGAAGCGAATAATCTCCAAACCCTTTCGAATCAGGTTTGGAAATCAATGTCTGGTTTTTGGTTTCTAGGTTATATAAGTAAATGCTCGCCGGCAGACGAAGTTTTTCGTTAACAGATATGAAAAGCTCTTCGGAGCTTTTCCAAACTGCTAGAATCCTCCCATCGGGATCGTCACACTCCTTTATTAATGTAGGTTTACCTAAATTCAAACTTGATAAATCAATTTTACGAATAAATAAACCACAGACATCATCCCCTTTCTCGAAATAAACAATTTGGTCTTGTGCAAAAGACAACTTAGGAAACATCAAATCATTTGAAGACTCAATTAAAGGAAAGTAAGACTCTTTATCTAAAGGCTTCAAATAAATATCCCAGTTTCCTTGACTCTTATAGCTAAATAAAATGTACTTTAGGTCAGGTGAAACATCGGGATCATGTTCAATCCCTTTTAGGGTAGTGATGGGAAATAGTTCTATTAATTGGGTCCCTACTTTCTGTTTATTATCCGGTGCAAATATTACTGATGCTAGCAGTAAGAAACTTAACAAAATCAATCCATAGACTAACCATTCGTTTTTTTCGATTGGAACAGCCTTGTAAGCTTCCGAATTAGCAACAAATCGAAATCCTTCTCCGGTCACTGTTTCAATGTATTTAGGATCAGCAACTGAATCCCCGAGTGTATCCCTTAGTTTTTTTATATTTTGATTTACATTAGCATCAACAACAATCTTGTCTTTCCAGACATTACTTCGAATCATGTCTCGAGTGAGAATTTGATTTTGGTGCTCAATAAAAAATTTTAATAGAGTATAAAGCGTCGGGGAAAGAGACACTTCTTTATTATGGCTGTCAAATAATTTCCGACTGCTTGTATTAAGGACAAACTCGCCTACTTGCAGCAGGTGATTGCTATTTTCCACTTCAAACCCTTAGAAAAACCATTATGCTCTACGCCTTATTATATTGTTATTAATTATTGGCACTTAACAGCAAAGCATAAAATAACTTGAATTAGTTAATACCTGGTTGCCCGTAAATTTACAAAACTAACATGCCTGACTAAAAATGATAACCTATATATTAGCATGGAATATGACCGAATAGCAGATTATGAGATATTATCAAAAGGAATTGAGTTATTCAGTATAATTTCCTTAGATGAAATTTTTGTTGAATAAGCAATAATTTCCACGCCCTTTGCTAGAGCTTCTCCTACCAGTTCAGCATATTTTTGATCGATATGCTTAGCCGGAGATACCTTTTTTATCCCGCTATGCTGGACCAAAAACAACAAAATCGCTCTATCTCCATTTTCGACCGTTTGGATTAACTCGCGAATGTGCTTTTGACCACGAGTTGAAACAGCATCTGGAAAATATCCCTGACCATCTTGCTCCAGAAGTGTAACACTCTTAACTTCTATATATACTTTTCGACCTGAAGATTCTGTCACCAGAATGTCGATACGGCTATTTTCCAATCCATACTTCACTTCCTTTTTTATATCGGCAATATCCGAGATTTCTTTGATCTTTCCTTTATTGATAGCTTCAAAGACCACTTCATTGGCGAAATGAGTATTGATTCCGATCTTGTCACCTTGGTCGTTTTCAACTATGCACCAAGTATATTGATATTTTCGCTTTGGATTTTGGCTATCCAATAGCCAAGCCTTCCAACCTTCTTGCCAACAGTTCTTCATTGAGCCTGTATTTGGGCAATGCGCTGTCATTTCACCTAACTCTGGATGAATCACATCGGCTAAAAATCTTTTGTATCTTTTAACGAGGGTTGTTGGTTCTAGCTCTTGTGGAAATTTCATTGAAGTTATTCTCCGATAAGGCGCGCAGACTTTAACATCGTAAGCCAAAAATGAAAACAGACCTTCCCAAAGAATTGAGATAATAATCGAATTTTACCTTTCTTCCGTATCAACTATTGGACTAAATCACATTCCAAATCGTTAATTTAAATAGGGCATAATTGCGGAGAAAGCGTGAGAAATTACCGATTAATATATTCTAATTTTCCTTCAAAGATCATCAGCACAAGTTACTTAATTAGAAGCCTGTGGATCACATTGTTTGCATTACTAAACTTTGTGGTTTATTCATTCGAATCTGACACCGGTGCCTCTCTTACTATTTATAGGGAGGGCTTAACAATTTTTACATTGTTCTTAATACTATTCTTCTTGAATTATATAAGCCTTTATAACGATAAAAGTTATGTCGCCTTCTTGTGGACAGTTTTCTGTATATTCACTTTTATACTAATTCTGGACTCTCATTCAAATTGGTTCTCTCGTAATTTAAATTGGACTATCTTAGCAATTAAATCATACTTATTTGGTACGTTAGTTTTAGTTTTGCTGACCGATAACGCAGAATCAGTCTCATATTTTTAATTTTTCTTTTAACACAAGTACAATAATCTAGTCTCTCCCCAAAATAGTAGCCTGAGCATAAACGACTAGCATCATAGCGATTTCAAAAATGTTTAGAATCATCCTCAGATTTGACAATCGGTGTCATATGAAACATGGCATACCAAGGAGATTAATGCTGATCATAGCTATGTTGAATAACCAGCGGCTATCGCGCAATTCACCAAAAATTGGTGTAAATAAGAACAATTATGGGTACAATTGCGGCCCAATAAGCTAAGTTTGCCACTGAGCTTAGGCTCAAGTTAAGGATGGCGCAGACTTTATGTCGCTCAAGTTTAATATGTAGAGGTTAACCCCATATGGCAGAGTATTCTTTATTTACATCTGAGTCAGTTTCTGAAGGACATCCGGACAAGATCGCCGATCAAATTTCTGACGCTGTACTAGATGAAATTCTAAAGCAAGATCAAAATGCACGTGTAGCTGTTGAAACTATGGTTAAAACTGGTATGGCGATCGTTGCTGGCGAAGTAACAACCAGTGCTTGGGTTGATCTAGAAGATGTAGTCCGTTCAACTATCTGTGATATTGGTTACACCAGCTCAGAAATGGGATTTGATGGTCAAACTTGTGCCGTAATAAATGCTATTGGCAAGCAATCTCCCGACATCAATCAAGGAGTGGATAGGGAAAGTAAAGAAAAACAAGGTGCCGGTGACCAAGGATTGATGTTTGGTTATGCTACAAATGAGACTGACGTTTTAATGCCTGCCGCAATCACATGGTCGCATCAACTAGTTGAGCGTCAAGCCCAAGTTCGCAAAAACGGGACTTTGAACTGGTTGCGTCCTGATGCAAAAAGCCAGGTAACATTGCGCTATGAAGGTGGTAAGCCTGTTGCTATCGACGCTGTTGTACTTTCCACTCAGCACAATCCTGAAGTTAGCCAAAGCGACCTTCAAGAAGCTGTTAGAGAATTGATCATTAAGCCAATTTTACCTGCCGACTTAATCCATGCAGATACCCAATTCCATATCAATCCAACCGGCAACTTTGTTATTGGTGGTCCGGTAGGAGATTGCGGTTTAACGGGGCGTAAAATAATCGTCGATACCTACGGCGGTTCAGCCCACCATGGTGGTGGCGCGTTCTCAGGAAAAGACCCATCAAAAGTTGACCGCTCTGCTGCCTATGCAGGTCGGTATGTGGCAAAAAATATTGTCGCAGCGGGCCTGGCTGATCGCTGTGAAATCCAGGTGTCTTACGCTATTGGAGTCGCAGAGCCGACTAGTATCGCCTTAAATACCTATGGCACAGGTAAAGTTGAAGAAGCCAAACTTGCGGATCTAGTCAAACGACACTTTGACTTAACCCCTTACGGTATTATTCAAATGTTGGACTTAATTCGTCCGATTTACCAAAAGACAGCAGCTTACGGCCACTTTGGACGTAAAGACGCTGACTTTACTTGGGAAAAAACCGACAAAGCGGAAGCGCTTCGCGCGGACGCTGGCCTTTAGGCAAAATCTTTCAAAGCGGCTAAACTTAAACGCTAATTAGCGATCATCGAGTTTAGTCGCTCACTGCTTTTTGAGGGGCGCTGCAGCGGAGAAGGAATACGGCTTTATTGAGTCTAAAAACCATACCGTCACGCTCAAAAAGCAGTTCAATCAATCTTACCAAGGGCGCTCAATTTATTTGGAGACTAATAAAATGAGCAATAACGATTTTTTCGTTAAGGATCTTTCTTTGGCCGATTGGGGCCGTAAAGAGATCGCCATCGCTGAAACAGAAATGCCAGGTTTAATGGCAATGCGCGAAGAATTTGGCGCAGACAAGCCATTAAAAGGAGCTCGCATCGCCGGCTCTTTGCACATGACTATTCAAACGGCGGTGTTGATTGAAACTCTTATAGAGCTTGGTGCGGAAGTTAGATGGGCTTCCTGTAATATCTATTCTACTCAAGATCACGCAGCTGCAGCTATCGCCGCAAGTGGTATTCCGGTTTTCGCATACAAAGGGGAAACATTAGAAGAATATTGGCAGTTTACTCACAGTATTTTGGATTGGGGTAACGGCGAAACTGCTAATATGATTTTGGATGATGGTGGCGATGCGACTTTAGCCGTTATTCTTGGTCGAAAAGCAGCAAAAGACATTAGTGTTCTAGATAACCCTGGAAGCGAAGAAGAAACGTTCATGTTCGCATCCATCAAAAAGCAATTGGAAAAAGATTCATCGTTTTATGACCGAGTTGGTGATGCGATCCAAGGTGTTACTGAAGAAACCACGACCGGCGTTAATCGTTTAAATCAGATGGCAAAAGAAGGCACTCTTCCTTTCCCAGCAATCAATGTAAATGACTCAGTCACTAAATCTAAGTTTGATAATTTATATGGCTGCCGAGAATCACTTCTTGACGGTATCAAGCGCGCTACTGATGTTATGATCGCAGGTAAAATTGCGGTTGTTTGTGGATATGGTGACGTTGGTAAAGGTTGTGCACAATCACTTCGTGGTCAAGGTGCAACAGTATTTGTGACAGAAATTGACCCGATTTGTGCGCTCCAAGCTGCGATGGAAGGCTACCGCGTAGTAACCGTTGAAGACATTGTCGATCAAGCAGACATTTTTGTCACTACTACTGGCAACTATGACATTATTCGACACGAGCACATGAAAGCGATGAAGGACCAAGCAATTGTTTGTAACATTGGTCACTTCGACAATGAAATCCAAGTTGCAGAACTGAAACAGTACGAATGGGAAAACATTAAGCCTCAAGTTGACCATATCATCTTCCCGGACGGTAAACGCATTATTCTTCTAGCCGAAGGGCGTCTAGTTAACTTAGGCTGTGCAACAGGGCACCCGAGCTTTGTAATGTCTAACTCATTCACCAATCAAACCTTGGCCCAAATTGAGCTTTGGACAAATGGTGAAAAATATGAAAACCAAGTTTATGTTTTACCTAAGCACCTGGACGAAAAAGTTGCGAGATTACACTTGCAAAAAATTGGTGCAAAATTAACAGTACTGACACAAGAACAAGCGGACTATATAAACGTAAATGTGGATGGTCCATATAAGCCCGACCACTACCGCTACTAAAATAATCGTTCTAAAATAGAAGGGTGGGAAATTTCCCCGCCCTTTTTCCAATTTAGCTTTGACGTTAACTATTCATGCGAATTCACCGATTTTTTGTCGATTCTAATCTCTCGCTTGATGAAGAATTTGTTCTTCCAAAACAAGCTGCCCACCATTGCGTTCAAGTCTTAAGATACTCCCTTGGTGCACACTTACATTTATTTAACGGAGATGGCTATGATTACCTTTGTGAAATAACATCATTACAAGGTAAAAACGCTACCGTTAAGGTTTTACGAAAGATTGAATTGGAAAACGAATCACCTCTCCAGATTCATTTATATCAGTGTGTTGCCAAAGGCGACAAAATGGACCTGGTTATCCAAAAAGCAGTAGAACTTGGAGTTTCTGAGATCACGCCCGTGTTTAGTGAACGTAGCAATGTGAAATTAGACTTAAAGAGACTCGCCAAAAAACAAGAGCATTGGCAGAACATTGCAATCAGCGCAATGGAGCAATCTGGAAGGGCGCTCAAGGTAGAGATAAATACAGCGGTTAAACTTAACTCTATAGTTCTACCTTCATCCTCCACTCTGTTTTATTTAGAGCCGAGAGCAATTCAATCATTTTCAAATGTATCGCTCAAATCCAATCAGGTTGCTTTAATCATTGGTCCAGAAGGCGGATTTTCGGATAACGATTTATCCTACTTAGCCAATATTGAAGCAAAAGGGGTAAAATTGGGGCCTAGAATTCTGCGCACTGAGACGGCGGGGCTTACGTGCATTGCGATAATTCAATCTCGATTCGGGGATATATAGTAGTTTCTGACGCCTGTTTACTGACTTTAATTTATCCTTCACTTTATCCTTAACCCGGCCCAGATTAATAAAACAGCGTTAAATTAATGGTAATATTAACAATTGGTTAGCATACTTTTTCTGAACGCTAATATAAATTGACGAAATTTTGACTACTTACCTCTTCTCTGAACTTTGGCTTTAGAGATTTTTTTTATTGAATTTCAATAAGTTATCAATAAGTTAAACATTTCTTGAGATCTGATGTGACAAATTTGGTCACCCTGAACTGACCTACTTTGTCAGGCAATTATTCTTTTAAATCAATAAGTTATGGCTTTTTCTTATTGTAAGGCCTTAGCTTTTATATTACACTACGCATGAAAAAATCTATCAATGGAAAGACACGAGAGACAAGGCTGTTTTTGGGTGAAGAGGTTGAGAGGGCTGTTAATTTCAATCTCGATTGTTGTGTTTGCTTTTTTAGTTATTGTTCAAAATTAAAGGTAATAAAATGAAATACTCTCGTTTAGTAAAAACTACTTTATTTGCCTTGGGTGTAGCTTCTTCATCTGTTATGGCGGCAACTCAAGGTACCTTAGGTACAACTTCAACCGGTACTTTAGATATTACATTAGATATCGACAACCTAATGCGCGTTAGTAACCTAGATGATATAAACCTAGGTACATACGCTGGTGCCGGTAATCTGACTGGCTCTGACGCTTTTTGTGTTTACCGTAATGGTGCCGGTAACTATTCAATCACTATGACCGGAAGTGGGGCAGCTAACGCGTTTACTTTAGCAAATGGCGGAAATACTCTTCCTTACACTGTTGAATTTGTTAATGGCGGAAACAATGCCATGTCAACTGGAACAGCTTTAACAGGCCAAGCTGGCGCGAATACGACTAGCGATACATGCGGTGGAACAGACAACGTATCTGTAAATGTGGCTGTCGATAACGCAGACTTAGCAGCGGCTCCTGCAGGGAACTACTCAGGTACTTTGACTATCGTTGTAGCTCCAGAATAAAGTTTCGACCTTTTAAATAAGCCCGTTTGAACTATCAATCGGGCTTATTTATTTCCGCTTAACTTTGGTCTTGTTTTCTACTCTTTTTTACCGAGCTAAAAAGCAGGGCACGATTTGATGAAAGCTTCGCACTTAAAACCCTTAGCAACCGGCATTGCTTTAATGCTGGCGGGTAGTGCTTTTGCTGACGTTAAAATATCCAACCTGGATGACTTCGACTTCGGACTATACAGCGGCTTCGGCCGACTTCGCGCAAATGACAGAATCTGTATAAATGCCGATCCAGTATCTAATTATCAAATCACTTTTTGGGGCGATGGCCCTGGCGGCACCTTTCAAGTAAGTAATGGGGTTGATTCCTTAGATTACGTTGTCAGATTTAGAGATCGTAATAGAAATGGAGGAAACCGAGTATTCCCCGGTATCCCGTTAACTAATCGAAGCCGTGCAACCGATGATATAGACTGTCCTTCAGGGTTGAACGCAAACATCGATATTCGTTTTCGCCGTACCGATTTACAGGCCGCCAATCCAGGCCGATACATTGGTCTATTAACCATTACTGTCATACCGGAATAACAACCGTGCCAGAATAACAGTCGGATTATTGAAAATAGTAATTGGTTGTTAGACTCAGACCTTTGTTTTTAATTTTAGTCCGCGCAATTAACCGTACCGATAAAGTTAACCGTTTCCCGGAAATGTGACGGAGCAATCGAGACAGAGCATTGCTCACCATTTCTCTTCACAAACAAATATTGACCCGGCTTGGCAATTTCCATTTGAACCCAGCCTAGGTCATCCGTAGTTGCATAAATATACTCGTGTTGTAATCTGGCATTTGCAAATACCTGGTTGGCGCGGTCGATTAACTGCATTACCACCACTTTGACTTGCTCGATATCCCATTTAAAGTTTTCTACATTGCCCGGATACAAAGTAAACTCTTTAGGAGAATTATCAAAATCAACTAACGAGCCTCCTTTTGGCGACAATGTAAGACGGTACGACTGATACGGTGATAGTGCGACGAATGTAGTCTCTCCCGCTTTGACGCGAGTTCTTTCTGAGCCATTGATAATTACAGCAAAGGACAATCCCTCTATTTCAATAGAAGTTAAATCAAGCATTACCCCTGCAGAATTTCGCTTGTCCCCACCTAGAGTTATTTCCCCTCCCCCGCTTACAAGATTAAATCTGCTAGTAATTGAATAAGAATTTCTGGTTGTACTTTCAGAGCTCTGAGAGATTCCCGCCCCTCGCACATGATCT
>JAPHTP010000057.1 GCA_026196875.1 Kangiellaceae bacterium | reverse complement strand
TTAACAACTTTCATAAGCTAAGGTGGTTTACTGAAGAAAGAGATGACATAGAACTCTTCTCTCCTGTTATTTTTTTTCCTCCTAGCAGGGCATTAGCTGGAAACTTTACAATACCGCAACAATCACTGAAAAGCGTTGATTATTATAATACTGCTTCTGCTGCGTTAGAGTACGAATCGAAGTCAAAAAACATAACTTTTGGGAGCCTAGCTGTTACACACTTCGGAAGAAAAAAGATGCAGTGTATGAAAAGAGCAGCTTCAAGCCGAAAAGATATTGCTGACGAGCTCTTCTCGGAAGATAGCGAGGTCAAAGCTCTAACGACACAGCTTAGTAAAATAGGCTACGGATGGACAATTGAGGAACAAGAGATGCATTCACAATACCATTTCTTGCTCACCAAATCAGGAAGCAGCTTTGACTTAGCAAAAGCAAGTTCTGGGGAACAAGAAATACTCAATTTTTTATTGGGCATATTCGCTCTCAATGTACAAGGAGGTGTCGTATTTATAGATGAACCCGAGATCCACCTTCATCCTAAGTGGCAATCACTGTTATTAGACATTTTTATTAACATTAGTGTAGATAGAGCAAATCAGTTTATTTTTTCAACCCACTCTCCGACTTTCGTTAACCCTAATACCTATAACAACTTAATCAGGATATATAAGAAAAACAATGAGAGCCGAGCAGTAGTATTAAAAGAAGTAGAACCCTTCGACCTTAAAGATATTCTACACATTATTAATGGTACTAATAACGAAAAAATGTTTTTTGCTGATAGCGTTGTTTTAGTAGAAGGAATTACTGATAGATTGGTCTTCAGCAAGATAATCGACAATATAGTGTCTGAGAATAACTCGGACATAATCATTGAAGTCATTGAAGTTAAAGGAAAGACAAATCTTGATAAGTTTAGAAGATTTTTACAGCAATTAAGCGTACCTACTTTTTTTATTGCAGACTTAGATTTTGTTAATGAGGTTGGAACAAAGGAAATAAAGGAGCTATTCGTTGTTAATGACAGAAAAATAGAAAAGGACGTAATAAGGAACGAAAAAAGTAAAGATGGTGGCTCTTTAGTTACTGAATTAGATGATGCAATTAAAAACGAGAATCTCCAGTGCCTCCAAAAACTTTGGAGTTACATTAAGTCTTTGCGGAGGAAGCCAAAGCCGAATATGGAAGGAGAAGATAAAGATAAACTATATCAATTTATTGATGAGCAGGAAGAAGACAACAACTACATACTTAAACTTGGCGATATTGAGGACTATTTTCCTGAAGGATTTCGAAGTAAAAACTTAGACAATGTTATTTCTCTATTAAAGGATGAGCAATACAATCAATGGAAAGAAGATGAAACTGGTAACTATAAGTATCTGCACGAATTTGCAGCAAAGATATTTGATAAATCTATTTAATCCAGGAGACCATTTCTCGACTCGCAACAGTATTTGTAGATTGGAACTATGTCATTGTGAATTTTGCTAGGAAATAACACACAACAATGGTATCTTATTGAAATGAAAGATAAAAACGGGGGTTCGATCCCCCCCGCCTCCACCAGTATTCGTTTCCTCAAAACTAAAACGTTTTGAGGAAACTACCTAACCCATGATCTCAATTCCGGACTAGAATTGCACAACGCAGGTCAAGTAAACCATACTTCAAAATTCCGGCCCTGGAAAATTAACACGGCGACTGCATTTCGAACTAGGAAAAAAGCCGCGACATTTGAAGAATATTTAAAGTCCCTGTCGGGGCGAGCTTTTGCATCAAAACACTACTAAAAGTCGCTAGATAACTTTAGACTGTCGTTTTCATCTGAGTCAGGGACCATACTAGGGAACCATCAATGCGTTCATTGTTCATCGTTCTACTATTATTTTACACTTCATCACTCAATGCATCGGGGCAAATTGACGCTTCGATAAAAGCTCAACTAGACAAACAATTAAAATTAAATAGCGAACGCTATGGCGTGGTTGGTCAGTCGGTTAGGATCCTGAAAAATAATCAGCCGATTTATGACGGCTACTATGGCCTTGCCAATATTGAGTTGCAGGTTCCGATTACGGACAAACATATTTATCCGAGTTATTCAGTAACCAAATTATTTACCAGCGTGTTAATGATGCAATTGGTTGAAAGAGGTGTAGTCGATTTAAAAGTTTCGATTCGCACTTACCTACCTTATCTACCCGAACGCTGGCAAAATGTGACGGTTGAGCACACGCTTAATCACACTTCCGGCATTCCGCGTTACTTTGATATTGCGATGGCGAAAAATCATTTTCTGCCAAATAAGAAAGAAGTCTTTTTATCTCTTGTTGATGAGCCAGATCATTTCCCGATCGGCACTCGCAATCAATATAACAATACCAACTTTTTGATATTGTCTGCAATCATAGAAACTAAAACCGGCAAGTCCTATCAGGAGCTGGTTAGAGACAATATCATTTTACCTTTGAAACTAAACAATACCGGTCATGCGAGTGCGCTGAAGGTCGTTAAAAATATGGTTAGTAGCTATAGCACTCAATTAACCAAAAACGAAGACGTTGATTGGCCGGAATATACCTTTTCTCACTCGGCGCTTTATTCAACGCCAACAGATTTAACCACTTTTATGACGGCTCTGGTTAAGGGGCAATTTATTAAGAAAGAAACATTAAAAAGACTTTGGCAGCCGATGAAGTTATTAAACGGCAATGATGGTCGTTATGCGTTTGGTTTTGAATATAAGTTTCAGGACGGTTTTATTCATGTGGGGCATGACGGTGGAAACCGGATTAAATTGCGTCATTATTTTCAACCTGGCTTCAATGGTGACAATTATACTATTGCCTATTTGACTAATGGTAATAGCAATGGCGTTTGGACTGATGTATTAGCAGAAAGTATGATGTCGATTGTCGACTCGCAGCAATTTAAGCAAGCTAGTCTAAATGAGCAATTTTTAGCTGCGGCGATTGAAGGTAAGGACAAAGACTTGCAACGAGTTTTTAGCAACGCGAGAAATATTTTTGGAAATGATCTTAAAGCTTTGGAGCGTTTTTTACTTTATCGGGCCTACGCGGTTCGTTACGGTGTAGGCGCTAAGGCGTCTATTGCTGCGTTTGAGTTCTATGTTAAGCAGTTTCCACAGTCGACTAGTGCTTTGAGTGGTCTTGCTGAGGCTTGGGCTGCTATTGGAAATAACGACAAAGCGATTGACAACTATCGTAAGGTTTTGGAGATTACTCCTGAATCGGGGAATGCTAAGCGGCGGATTGAGGCTTTGGAGAAAACACCTTAGTTTTAAGTAGTGATTCAACTTGCCACTCTACTTTGAACGAGTGGCAATTTAAAACTGACCTCTAACTATATAATGATACTACATTAGAGAATCAGTAAATCTAATCCCCGCATAGTTATGAGCAGCAATGGCGCAGAAGAAATTATTAGTATTTCAAAAGAAACTTATCGTCTAACTTATCTTTTCGAAGTCCAAGCCGGGCAAATCATTCTCTTCTAGTATGGACTTGAAAACATCAGAACAATAGAGGTTTACGCCACCGTCAATTGCAATCGAAAATAACATGGGGGCAATTTTTTGAGCGATATTAAACTAAAAATGAGATATAGCAGTTGCATTCCTTTCTGCAAAAGTTTGCGTTTTTGCGAGCTTGGCCGAATTTTTAACCCTGAATAAAACTTAAATTTCGTCTTTTCTGAATTTGAGAAACCACTATTTCTAACAACACGCTTCCCCTCCATCCAATTAATGAATAAATCCAAGTCACAATCGTTAATAAACCAGAAAAGCCATAAAAGGAAAAGAAATGACTGGATTAAAAACGAGTATCCGCGCTGTAGTAGTTTCAATTTGTAAGGAACAAGGGATAGCAAAAGAAAACATCGAGTTTGGCTACGAATACGCTGAAGCACTATCTGATAAAGGCCATTCATTTTCGTACTGCATAAACGAAGGTGTTGAAGTTGCTAAAGGCCAACAAATACGTGCCAATTCACCACGACCAATCTTATTCGCTGCTTGAAAGGAGTAGCGACGTATTGCAAATTAACCAATTGGTCAGCGTATTGAAAAATCTAATTCGCCAGTTTCACTCGCTTGTTATCTCTAAAGGAATTGAGTGATTTCTAAAAGCAAAAATCTTGCACGTAAAATAGCCACCAGCGATTTTTAACAACCCAATACCTGACCTAGTATGCAAGTAATAGTATTAAACTTGAACAAGCATCAACTAACGAGATAAAATCGCGCCAAATCTTCGGCAGAACTTTTCAGTTCTCAGTTGCCTAACAAAACCAACAACATTAATACTAATCACGTTTAATAAACCATCATGAACACTCAAACCCGAAATACTAAAACTCAGATAATCATCAGTTCAACCATAGCAGCAACTCTGACATCACTCATCGCATGCGGCGGTGGCAGTTCATCACCTGCAAGCGAACAGCCTAACGGAAGTGGAAACAATCCCCCCGATGTCGTAGCCGGAGACTTCACAACTTTAACCGCCACGGTAGAACTTGCCGGTATGCCTAATCTTTTTATATCTGGTGATGTAGCTAACAACCCAGATGCTTATTTGAATATTCTAATTGATGCAAATCTGGATGGCGTGCACTCGAGCGGCGATCTAGTTTTAAAACTTGGCGTTGTAGAAGATGCCCAAACTCAAGAACGCTCTTTAGAAAGCGCCCTTTATCAATCAAACGGACCAACCTTAGGCGTCACTTTCATTTCAAATGTTGACTATCAAATCAACAACAATGAAGTTATGTTTACCGCACAAAAGTCTCAATCTGATTTACTTGATGTCATTTCCAGTCAGTCCCAAATCCAACTCTCGTCGGTTATTGCTTCAGAAAGTGGTGGCAACCCTTCCACCGATTATCTACCGACTTATGATGGCTTCACGCAAGTTCAAAACAATGCCTTAATAACTGATCCAGCGGGTGATTACAGCGGTGATAATAGCGTTATTGATATCTTGGAATTTAGACTTGATTTGAGCCAATAAAGGATATTTGCATCAAACGTTTTTTAAAAGTATCAAAAAGAATAACGAGGTTAAGTCTTTTATTGAATTCAATTGTAGGAGCGGTTTTATCCAAGGTGCAGCAGTAGTTGCCGTGATAACTATTACGACTGAAGGCGTTCCTACAGTGGATCTGAGAGTAAGATCATCATAAACTTTCCTTCAACACCTAAGACCTGTTATCCTCAGAAATCTTTCACACTATTTCCCTCTAACTTAAAACAAAAACATGCCCACGAACGATCCAACATCAAATTACACTGATGCCGAATTAGAAGCCCTTTTCGAAAAGTTCTACGAAATTATTCGAACCATACCAACCGGCAAAGTCGCGAGTTACGGCCAAATAGCCCAAATAGCCGACCACTCCAGAGACGCAAGATTAGTTGGCCAAGCCTTAAGCCAATCAGAAGGCAAGGGGATTCCCTGGCATCGCGTTGTTTCCGCTTCTGGCAAAATTGCAATGCCCACAAGACAAGACTTAAGAGAGCGCCAGCAAGATTTGCTGCTAGAAGAAGGTGTTGAATTTATCGCAGACTACCAAGTCGATATGCGGCGCTTCGATTGGCAAGCAAATCAGCCTCAATTAGATTTATTCTAATTAGACTGTATTTCGGTTGACCCACACGGGCTAAAAACCAGTATAAAAAAAGCTAACTAATTGAAAAAATTAGAAATTCTCCCAGGTTCGTTTTTCATTCCGAAAAAGAGTTTGTGCCTTCCGACGACCCATCTAACGACCATCCCTCAATGAACTATACTTGAATAACTATCAATATTCGAAGTACCACGCTGTATTACTGATGCGAAGTCGATTTCAAGTCATTTGTCTTATTTGCTATGCATTTCTCGCCATTCTCGGCGGGCATAAAAGTCTTGCAGAGGAAATCGATCCTAAACTAATGTTTCGGCAACTCAGCACTGACCATAACCTCCCTCAAGAAACCATATTGGCGTTGATCAAAGATTCAAAAGGAAAAATCTGGGTCGGTACACAGAATGGTTTAGCTTGGTTTGATGGGTACCAATTCCATAGCATTAAAGCCGATATGGATTCGCCTAATTCACTGTCAGGAAATTTTATCTGGAGTATTGCAGAGGATCAGTTTGGAATGATCTGGATTGGCACTAAAACCGGAGGTTTAAACCGATACGATCCTGTCACCCGTTCATTCGCTCATTTTAAACACGACCCAGAAAATTCTGAAAGTATCGGCACTGACAATGTAACTGCTGTTTTTGTTGATCGGCAAAATCGAGTATGGATTGGTACCGCCGGTGCGGGTCTCTATTTGTTTAACAGAGACGAGCTAAAATTTAAATCCTACCGACATAATGCCGATGATGACACATCAATTGCCAGCGATTATATTGCGACGATTGAAGAAGATAAACAGGGCAACCTGTGGCTCGGTCATGGTTACATGTTCTCAAGACAAAAAGAATTTGGCGGGATCACTCAGCTGGATCCCCAAAAGGGCGTTGTCAAAAAATATACTCATAACCCGAATGACACTAACTCAATTGCTTCCAACCGTATCTATTCCTTGCTTATCGAAGAGGATGCTGTTTGGGTGGGAACTTACACTTCAGGGTTAAATAGAATCGACAGAAAAAACAATACGGTTAAAAGATTTCCGGCCACTTATTCGACCTATCCAGAAAATAAACTCAATATTGTTTTCGATATTTTACGCGCCGATGATGAGCATTTATGGATTGGCTCACTTACAGGCGGTCTATACTCGCTCAATGAAAAGTCAGAGCAAATCGTTTTACTGGAAAGTTCTTCTGATAACCCTTTTAGCCTGGCAAATATTAATGTTACAAAGCTGCTTTTAGATAAAGACAATTTATGGGTGGGAACCTGGTGGGAAGGATTACAAAAACACTTAATTTCCAGTCGTGCATTTCATTGGGTTCAGCCGCATGGCGAGGACTGGAAACTCAACTTGAATATTCGCGCGGCAGCTAGCGCACCGAATGGAGATATTTGGCTGGGAGCCGAAACCCAGGGACTTATCAAATGGCAGCGAGAAAACAACCAATTCACGAGATTTTTAAGAGACCAAACCTCATTGCCGGAATGGGATGACGCTTCAATTACTTCAACCTTATTTGATGAGGCAGAGATTCTCTGGATTGGCACTGCAAATAAAGGGCTATTCCGTTACCATACTCAATCACAAAAGCTCGAACATTTGCCTCAAATCCCATCGGGAGACATCAGCGCCTTACTCGAAGATCCAAAAGGTAAACTGTGGATAGGAATTCGTGGCTTAGGCGTGTATTGCCTTAATATTAGAGACGGAAATGTTAAAAGTTATCACTCAAAACAATCTGACTTACAAACGCTAACCTCCAACAATATTTCGACTAACTCTCTTGCATTTGATAAAAAAGGTTATCTATGGATTGGGACCCATGAAGGACTAAATCGGCTCGCCCCTGATACCGGAAAGGTAAACCGGTTTGTAAAGGATGATGCCCATCAGAGCTTAAAGTACAACGGTACCACCGGCGTCGCGACAGACTCAAAAGGGAATATTTGGGTGACCACCTATGGAGGAGGCTTAACTCAAGTTTCAGAAAGCGAAAATGGCTTTGAGTTTACACATTTTAATGCTCCCAAAAATCTGCCTGGCAATAATATTGACTCAATAGAAATCGATCACAAGGATAATCTTTGGCTAACCATATCAGGAAAAATTGTTTCCTTTTCTCCGAAAAGCAAACAATCATTTGTCTACGATAAATATGATGGAGCCATGCCGGGCGACTTTCTCTCCGGTGCAAGCCACCTGACAACAGACGGCACTATTCTTTTTTATGGAATGATGGGAGTCAATTACTTTAATCCGGCCGAAGTAAAAGTAAAAACTAATCCCTCGCGCGCGCTGCTTTCTAACATACAGATCTATGACAATTCCCTAGAGGGTGGAGAAAACCAAACCGTAGTACAAAAAAATATTCAAGATGGCGATCACATTCAACTGAATCATCTGCAAAATATGTTTTCGCTTGAATTTTCCTCTCTCGACTACTTAAATCCAGATAACAATCAGTTTGCCTATCGTATGCGAGGGTTTAGTGATCAATGGGTGATTACCACGCCTAAAAGAAGACTCGCGATTTACACCGGACTACCTGCGGGCGATTATCAATTTGAAGTAAAGTTTGCCAATAAATTTGGATTTTGGAGTGAACGTATATCAAAGCTGAGTATAACGATATTGCCAGCCCCATGGCATACTTGGTGGGCATACTCTATTTACACAATCGTGTTGTTTTTAACCATTGGAGGGTTTACTTGGCAACGCCATAAAGTTGCGCTGGCCAATCAGCAAAAAAAACTGGCTGAGGCGGCTAACGAGGCAAAATCAAACTTTCTCGCAACGATGAGTCATGAAATTCGAACGCCAATCAACGGCGTAATAGGCTCGGTTGCCTTACTTTCCGAAAGTCAGTTGAATGAGGAACAAAGGAGCTACGCCAAAGCAATAAAAGTGAGCGGTGAAAATTTACTTTACATAGTTAACGATATTCTTGACCTCGCCAAAATAGAAGCTGGAGAATTAGCTCTTGAAAATCATCACTTCAACCTAAGAACCTGCATAGAATATGCGCTCGACGTTTTTTCTAGTGAAATAGATAAAAAGTCGATCGAACTCATATTTATTGCCGATGATGACATTCCTATGGAAATTTTGTCTGACTCTACCCGCTTGCGACAAATAATTGTTAACCTGGTTGGAAACGCAATTAAGTTTACTCAGCAAGGTGAAGTCTCGGTGATCCTGGAGCACTGCGGCGAACACGAACATTCTCATCAGGTAACCTTTAGGGTCAGGGATACAGGAGAAGGGATCCCGCTTGAGAAGCAAAAGCAGGTCTTTGAAGCCTTTAAGCAAGCCGACAACTCAATTGGTAGAACACACGGCGGTACGGGCTTGGGACTTTCAATATCGCAACATCTTGCTTCAAAGCTAGGAGGAACTATTGATGTCAACAGTACTCCGGGGCAAGGCACAGAATTCTTTTTTACTATTTGGCTGCAAGAGGCCGGTGAGTTTGTTTCAATTAATCATCTCGCTTGTGGACCGCACCTGCATAAAAAACAAATTGCTTTTATCGGTCTAAGCAATAACCAAAAAGCATTAATTTCAACATTAGAACGAAACTTTGATATTGAAGCTCGTTATTTAACGTCAATAGTAGAGCTGAGTAGCTTGAGTAAGGAGCCAATCGATTTTATTATCATCGATGACAGTGATCTACATCCTAATTCACTGAATGAAATTGAGAGTATTCGAGAAAGCCTAAACGATAGTCACGCTCATTGGTTACTCTTCACTACGCCACAGACTGCACACCGTCACCTGGATGCAATTGAACGCCTTTTCGACGGCTATTTGCTCAAACCATTAAAACTTAAAAGCCTCGTTAAAAAGCTCCAGGGCATGTCGACGGAAACCGAAGTTCAACCTCAACCAAAGAAAAACAATCGAGACTTTGCAGTATCTTATCCAATGGAAATATTGCTTGCTGAAGATAATGCAGTCAATCAAAAAATTCTTCTGCACACTTTTAGGAATCTGGGTTACGAGCCTGATATTGTCTCAAACGGATACGAGGTATTAACTGCATTTACGGCTAAACGTTATGACATATTGATCGCAGATATGTATATGCCCGGAATGGATGGGTTGGAAGCCAGCAGGTTACTTAGACATAATTCTAAGAACACTGAAGTACAAATACTTATTTGCTCAGCTGAAGATGAAACTATTTTTCTGAAAGATTTAGAAGCCGATATTATTCAAGGCGTTCTCAAAAAGAATTTAACCTCATCCGCTTTAAAACCTTGGTTACGCCGTTGCTTTGATACTTGCTCGACCTAGTAGAAATCATTTTTGATTAAGCTGAACTTCAGAATAAAGCTTCAAATGCATCTTCACTAAGTGAATTAGATTGGCGGAAGATAATTCTCAATAAAATCGGGAGCTTACGCTGACTTTATCAAGAGCAAAATCACTGGAGATTCTAATCAATTAAGCAATTACAATTCCAATTCTAGTGCCACTAATAATAATTCAGTATTTGCCTCTAGCCACAAATTAACTTAGATTCTTGCCAGTACCCAGGAAATCTAACAGTCAATTAAACATCGATTTAGATTTTCGACTTCAAAAAGAGCCACTACAAAAAAACCACAGGCTCGACATCAAAACGACAGTGCGACACGACGACTTTTTAGCAATTGGTACTAACAATAGAGAGTAACAAAATGAGCCAAGAATTATCGTACGATGGTCTACGTGATCGTGTTCGCCTGCTAGGAGATATGCTGGGTGAAACCTTAAAGTCTGATCTGGGTGAAGAATGGTTGAATACCATTGAGCAAATCCGGCGTTTAGGAAAGTCTACTTCTCAAGACTCGAATCAAGATGCTCAACAAGAAATCCAACAACAGTTAGCGTCACAATTTGTGCAAATGAGTGGTGACGAATTAAGTCGCGTGGCGAGTGCGTTTTCGCAGTTTCTTAACTTGGCCAATATCACCGAAGAACAATATACCGTCGCCTGTCATCAAGGCAACCCAATCGACGACTATTTACGACAACTGAAAGAAGAAGGCGTAGATAAGTCGCTACTGAAAGAAAAAGTTAACCAATTAAGTATTGAACTTGTACTCACGGCACATCCAACCGAAGTAACGCGCCGCACCTTAATTAACAAGTATCGCGAACTGGCCGAACAACTTGAGCAATTAGATATAAACCGAGCGCTAGGTAAGGATGCTAAGCGGGTGGAACATCGTATTGCGGAATTGATCGCTCAGGCTTGGCATACCCATAAAATAAGAGATGAACGGCCAACCCCAATCGACGAAGCTCGCTGGGGTTTTGCCGTTATTGAACATAGTTTATGGGAAGCCGTTCCGCAGTTTGTAAAAGAACTCGACCGTTCGCTTCAAGATAATTATCAAATCAATCTACCACTGGATGCAAACCCAATTAAGATTGCCTCATGGATGGGGGGAGATCGTGATGGTAACCCGCGAGTGACGGCCAAAGTTACCGCCGAAGTTCTGTTGATGTCACGCTGGCGAGCAGCCGACCTGTTTATCCATGATGTGGAAAAGCTAATCGATGAGATTTCAGTTTCTCCCGCCACAGAGGAGTTAATCGCTTTATCCGGTGGAAACCGGCAACAACCTTACCGTATTGTCTTACGCCAGCTACGCGACCAATTAATTGAGCTACGAGCCAGGATTGGGCGCAAACTGTCAGGTGAAAATATTCACCCCGCAAAACTCAGTTTTTCCAACCAGCAATTACTTGAGCCACTGTTAGCTTGCTATCAGAGTTTGCAACTCAGCGGCTTACAAATTATCGCCGATGGTGCGCTAAAAGATACCTTGCTGCGTGCCTATTGTTTTGGCACCAGCCTGCTCAAATTAGATATTAGGCAAGATAGTGAACGCCATCAAGATGTTATCAGCGAACTCACTCGCCATCTGGGGCTTGGAGACTATGCACAATGGAACGAAACTGACAAGATTGCTTTTTTGCAAAAAGAACTTAATGAGAAAAGACCGCTATTTCCTCGCAACTGGTGCCCAAGCGAAGAAGTTAAGGAAGTGCTCGACTCAATTAATGTGATCGCCGAAAACGATCAAAACAGCTTTGGCATTTACATTATATCCATGGCTCGTTCAGCCTCAGATGTATTAGCCGTGCAATTATTATTAAAGGAAAGCGGCGTCAGTTGGGCAATGCCGGTGGCGCCTTTATTCGAGACGCTTGATGATCTTAACAATGCGCATACCGCAACTAAGCAACTATTATCCCTTGATTGGTACCGCAACTATATTGAAGGTCGTCAATATATAATGATTGGCTATTCTGACAGTGCTAAAGATGCAGGCGTTTTGTCCGCGGCATGGGCTCAATATAGTGCGCAAGAAGGATTGGTTGAACTAGCCGCGGAGTTTGATATTACCCTGACACTCTTCCACGGACGAGGCGGCACCATCGGGCGCGGCGGCGGTCCGGCGCATGATGCGATCTTATCCCAACCACCGGGAAGCGTGGAAGGAGGCTTGCGGGTAACCGAACAAGGCGAAACCATTCGCTACAAATTCGGCATGCCGAAACTCGCAGTACGTAGCTTAAATCTTTACGCCAGTGCAGTGTTAGAAGCACTGATAACGCCGCCACCGCAACCAAAACCTGAATGGCGTGAGCTAATGCAACAACTAAGTAAGCAGGCAACGGAAATTTATCGTGGAGTAGTAAGACACAATTCAGAATTTGTCCCCTATTTCCGACAAGCCACACCGGAGCAAGAGCTAAGCAATCTACCTCTTGGCAGCCGCCCCGCAAAACGTAAACCGGGTGGAGGCGTTGAAAGTTTACGCGCTATTCCGTGGATTTTTGCCTGGTCGCAAAATCGATTGGTATTACCTTCCTGGTTGGGAGCAATGGAGTCAATCCGCTTTGCACTTAACACTGATTCACGTTCAGCACTTGAACAAATGCGTCAAGAGTGGCCCTTTTTTAAGAGTCGGTTGGCAATGCTAGAAATGGTTTTTGTTAAGTCGGATCCCGTTCTGTCACAAGAGTATGATCTAAAACTTGTCGATGAATCCAAACGAGAATTCGGCGAGTCACTGCGCGATAAACTAGCAGAAGATAAACAAACGCTTTTGTCATTAAACCAGGCGCAGGAACTGATGCAACAAGATCCATGGAATAAAAATAGTATTAAGATGCGCGAGCCCTATTTAATGCCTTTGCATCTTGTTCAAATTGAACTGCTTAAACGGACCCGCGCCAATCCGGATGATAAGGAGTTACAAATGGCATTAATGATGACAATTGCCGGAATTGCCGCGGGAATGCGTAATACTGGATAGTTGTTAACGAGGTAATGAGCGTCAGAGGATTTTGGCGGAGCACTTTCATCTTTGTTCCGCAGCTTACTTTTGCCCTCACCCTAGCTTGTCCCAAAGGGAGAGGGAAAAAGATCCAGCAATTTGTTTAACGGGCGAACTTATTCCTTTAGCTGAAACACAACATTCACGCTCATCGAAAGCTTAATGGTTCCTGCCGATAAAGTCTGAGTATCAGCCATCGCGCTCATTGCGCCACGTTTCATTTCCATTCGATAAGGAGCCGGGCCCGCTGAATATTCTTCAATTGCGATTGGAGAACCCGCTTTAACACCTAAAACCGTTGCCATCTCCCGTGCTTTTTCCTTTGCGTTGAGTAAGGCCCGCATACGTAGATCTCGTTTGAACTCTTTTGCTTTAGAATGCGAGTAACTAAACCCGTTCATACTGACTTGGCTAAACTGGGCCAGACCATTCCAAAATTTCACATACTTGTCCAGTTCAGTTAATTTAAAACTAATTTGGCTACTGGCAAAATATCCAAGTTTAACTGTTTTGTTATTTTGATAACGGGTATTTTCTGACAATTGCATATTAGTTGTTTGAATGTCTTTTTCCTTTATTCCCTGCTTTCGTAAATACCGAATAACGCTTGCAACAGTCTTGGCATGTTGTTTGGCAACATCTTGAGTTTCTTTTGCTTCGTTTCGAACAGATAGGCGCCAATACAATTCATCTGGTGTTACATCCTGGCTTGCTTCTCCTTGTACCGATATATGCGGAACTTGTAGAGAAGTAGCTGATGCGCTGAAGCTTAATACTATCAACAAAGTAATACAGAACAATCTTATTTTCATTTGAGGGCTCCTTCAAACTGGTTAGTTTGCATCATAAACGGCTAAAAGTAATTTACAAGACTTAAGCGAAATAGTTTACAAAGACTTTACCAATCCAATCTCAATACGCAAACACGCATTATTAAGGAAAGTCCCTATTTAGAAATCTGACTATTTAGTAATTTGATTACTTAGCAATCTGAATCGTTTCACCTGATGAGCAAAAAGTAAGAGACTTAATACTATTTAAATTGATAAATAGACGTTCATCTTTACTGTCTAAAACGATAAACTCCTGGCGATCCTTTACAACAATATCGATAGCTAGACCTTCCAGTTTTTCTTCGAGTTCATCGCTTTCAATTTGAACTTTTTCTCTTCGCATGCAAGCAATTTCGAAATAATCGTGGATATCACAAGAGATTAATTTAGACATTTGAGTTTTGGGGCTTATGTTATTATTGCTTTTATTTCGTTTAGCAAGTTTCTGATGAGTTAGGAATATTTTAACACTTAGTATTAATAGGGCAAATAGGTTTTGGGCTTAGGGCTTAGGGCTTAGGGCTACAGCAGCTTTGTAGCCCTAAGCTTTCATATTTTAAAACTTTAGTTAGCCGAAAATACTATTTCGCCTTGCAACATTGTTAGTTTGATGGCCGCTTGTTTGACCTTGGCTGGTGTTGCTTCAGTGATGTCGGTACCTAGTATGACTATGTCTGCAGATTTACCAACTTCGATAGAACCCGTAATCGACTCTAATCCCAGTGCTTTAGCAGGATTAATCGTATAAGCATTAATTGCCTCACCGATTGTCAGAGAGCCTTCTTCTACCGCAATTGAAATAGCACTTAACGGCGAAATCGAATTAACTGTCCAATCGCTACTCAGCACAACATTTGCGCCTGACTCCTGTAGTTCTTTTACCGGTGTCAATAAAACTTCATTGGCTCTTTGAGTACCAATAAATGGCGCAATATGCTCCGCTCTTTCGGCGTGACTATGTGCTGCGAAAGATAACTGCAAATCGGCGTCGACATTAAGCTCGCGAAATCTTTCCAAATCTTGCGGATCTACCATTTCTAAATGGGTCATATTGTACTTTAAGACAGAACCACCATTTCGAACTTGCTCAATTGCATTTAATGATTCCCTAACGCCTAAGTCACCGATGGCATGAATATGCGCTCCATAACCGATGCCGTAAAGAGTCGTTAACCAATCACTCATTGCAACCTGACTAATGTAATTTAATCCGTTTGGTAACTCGGGAGTCCAAGTAAACTCATAAGGTTCAATTACTCTTCCTGTTCCGTATGCAGGCACTCCGTCACTATACATTTTGACCTGATTGACTATCAGTAGTTGGTTGATGTCATTCTGAAATGCCTGCTGCAGAAAATTAAGCTGTTCTTGCTTGTCAACGTCTGGATAAATCCAGGGCCGAAGGGAAATTCGTGCAGTCAATAAATCATCATTTTCAACTTGCTTCCAGGCTTCGTACATCCCTCTTCGCCAGTAGGTTCGCCCGTCTCCAACGGAAGTAATTCCGTTTTCACGCGCCTCTTTTAGACCAAATAAAATTCCTTCGACAAAAATATCGAACTTGCCTTCTATACTATTAACCGCCATCTCCATGACCAGGTCACCTGCATTGTCTAGTAAGATCCCATTTAGCTCCCCCTGACTATCCTTCATGTAAATGCCACCAATAGGATTTGGTGATGATTTATCAATTTCGGCAATTTCCAGTGCCAGTGAATTAACAAACTGAGCGTGTGAAGTGAAGTCCATAATTATCACAGGATTTTGCGGAAAAAGATCGTCTAACACTGAAATTGGCGTTGTTTGTTGTTCGTCCATTTCCGACAAATAATCACTGCCGTAACCAATAATCCATTTGCCCGGTTCAACATTTTGCGCACATTGCGATAGTAACTGAGCCTGTTGGCTCAGGGTATACTCGGCGCTAGGTGTGCAGGTGACTTCACCACCCTCTCCCAGATGGTTGTGATTATCGATAAACCCGGGTAAAACCAATTGGCCGCCTGCGTCTATAACGTTTGTAACCGTCGCAATGTAAGCTTGAGCTGCTTGCTCAGTTCCGAGGAACAAAATCTTGCCATCTTTGATAGCGATCGCCGCCGCGTAATTGTCTTTTCCCAGATAAACTTTTGCATTAGTAATCACCCTATCTGCAACAGTCTGCGATACAACATTATTGTCGGATTCCGGCTCTCTAGTGTTGGAAGAACATCCAATCATGGTGAATAGTATTAAAATTGATACTAGGTAATTCATCTCTTTCTCCTAATCTTGCTGTAGTGAGTACAAGATTAACCAGTGCAAGGTAACAAACAGGTAACCAGAAATAATATTATTTAAAATCATAATGTTAAACAAACCAAATAAGTTGCCGTTACCTACTTGTTACCTGTCCTAGCATAGAATTTAGACCTATAATTGGTCTAAATAAATGACGGAATAACTTAAATGCTTGTACTTCTTGTTGAAGATGACCCTGACTTGGCAGAACTTGTATTCGAATATTTGGAATCGGAGTCGATTCAATGTGATATGGCTTTTCATGGTCAGATGGCGCTCAATCTTATTGAGCAGAATCATTATGATATCATCGTCAGTGATGTGATGATGCCAATTCTAGATGGTTTTTCACTTGTTAAAACGCTTAGAGAAAAGGGAATTTCTACTCCCTTGATCATGCTGACCGCTAAAGATCAACTTCAAGACAAGCTTGAAGGCTTTTCTGTCGGTGCCGATGACTATCTAGTTAAACCGTTTGAGCTAGCCGAGCTGGTAGCCCGTATAAGAGCACTCGAATCTAGACAATCAGGAAAGCAGTTTCTATTAACTGTGCGAGATCTCAGCCTCAATACTCAAACTAAAATTGTTTCTCGGCAAAATAGAACACTATCACTAAGCGCTACCGAGTGGAAGTTGCTTGAATACCTAATGCGTAACTCTCCTCAAGTAATTTCAAAAGCAAAAATCGAGAACTTAATTTGGCACGATGAACCACCATCCAAAGACGCCTACAAAATGCTGATCTATCGATTAAGAAAGTCAATAGATTCAGAATTTGAGCAGTCCTTGTTGAACACAGTTCGCGGCCAGGGAATTTCAATTGGTTAAGTCGGAAATAAAAATGAACTACGCTATTTCATCCACTAATAAAAATGAATCTGGGCAATCTGGCTCTTCTGTTTCTCAATACGTATTTATTAACTTTTCGCTTCTGCTTGTCTTAATACTCGCTTTTTATTCCTATTCTGTTCATATTACTTATACTTGGGGAAACGACGATTCTTTCCACTACTTTCTTTCTTTACATGCAGAGAACTACAACGCTGGAAATAATCAATCTATGGGCAACATAGATGAAGAAAGCTTTAATATTTACCTAAGCTATCACGATCTCCCTTCTGAGTTTAAAGCTGACTATCCTAAAGAAAATATTCAAGCTGGGGTAATGCTGGTCCACGAAACTGAAGAAAACTTTAGCTATATTTTGCCATTCCAAAATGAAAGAGTCGAACTAGGAAACAATGAGCTTTCATTTGTTGAACATACCTACCTATATTCAGAAGATGAATACGACCCCGGAATATCCATCCCACAACTAACCGGATTACTAGGTCTTTTTACCTTTATATTTGGCTTTTTATTCTACCTTCGTATAGCAAAAAAACTAACTACTCAAATTAAGTTACTTGCTGATTGGGTTCGCAAACTGGAAATTAACAGGCCCCAAAACTCGCCGGAGCATATCCCTAAAGCTCGCTTCACAGAAATCCAAGAAGTTGCCGCTAAATTTCAAGTTGCACTTGATTCAATCAGGCAAAAGACTGAAAGAGAAAAAAACTTTCTAAAGAGCTTAAGCCATGAGCTAAGAACGCCGCTGGCAATTATAAAAGCGAGTCTTGAACTCATTGAAAAAAAGGCTAAGGATCTACCAGGTAATGTAAAAAATAAACTCATCAAAATACAGACAGCCAATCAAAATATGTGTGATACAAGCGAATCACTATTACATATATGGTCAGGCTCCTCCAAACTATTTGAAGCTTGCGAGGTCGACCTTAATGATTTACTCTCTAAAAGTATAAAAAAATACCAACATCTAATTGGTGACAAATCAATAACGACAAAATTCGAAATCGCGCAAGAACCACTTATGGTTCCCAATGAATTTGCTCAAATAGTCATTGATAATGTGTTAAAAAACGCGTTCCAATATTCAAGCGAAGGTGAGATTGAAGTACGCTTCGAGAATGGCCAATTTACAATAATTAACCCTTTATCCAATGACAACTCGTATACACTAGCAGATAAGGAGCCGGGCTTTACAGAATCAAACTTTACGGAACCAAACTTTACAGAATATGGTTATGGTGTAGGCCTTTTTGTGGTAGAAACTATTTGCGAGCGAATGCAATGGAAGTTTTTTACCGAAAAGTTGGATGGAATGTTTCGAACAGTCATTGATTTCAGTTCTTAAGGCATTTAAAAATTCAAGACTTCAAGAAGACAAGCCGCAGGTTAATTCAGGTTAGGTTCAGATTAAGCTTATTATTTTAATCTGAATCTAAGCTTACCCCTCATCACTTTGCAGAGGACTCGATGCTGTTAAAACACGTATTTATAATCACATTTGTACTGAGTGTAATCCAAACAAGTTCGGCGTCAGCAAACGACCAACTTTCAGAGAACTTAATGGTCGATCAAACCATAGTAAATTCTCAGATTATTCAGTTTCGCAATGACGACAAAGTCTATCCTGAAAAAAGTCAATTTGAAATCATTCATGCGTTAACTATGAGCAATGAACAGGGTGAACGTTGGGCTACCATAACATTTCAAAATAAAGCCGGCGGTCGTAGAATTTTAGAATCAGACCACTTGCTCGCTTTGTTTGCCGACGGCAAAAGAGTTTTTCCACGAATGGAAGATGAAATATTTGAGCGCAAGGAAATACGATCAATCACTGTGCCGTTTGGCAACAGCAAATTCCCTATTTTAACTTTGGTTACACGAGACAAGTAATTAGGAACAATTGAATAAGAAAGAGAAGTAGTGCCTAAAGACTGACTCTCAACATAACCAAATAATTAGCGCCAGGCTGTTCTAGTTGTGATTTTAGGCTAAACCCCGATGCATCTCGAATGCCGGGATGATTAATTTCCTGGTTGAAAACATTGTCGCCTTTTAATACCAGCTCTGCCTTATATTTGCCGTCTGATAGCAAATAATTCAAGGTAACCCCTGTATTCCAATAAGACTCAATTTGGGTCTTATGCGGTCCGTCGTCAGTATTCGTCCAATTTACGGTTTTAATTTCCGGCACATATTCACTGTGCAAATGTAAAGACCATTTTCCGCTAGCAGGCTGGTAGGTAATTCCGCCCCCGATTTGGTAAGGAGCAATATCTCCTTGATTGAGATAGTTACCCGAATCATTCATTAATTCATTGTCGGCTCCGGATATATGCACAAAGGAGCTCAAGTTCTCATTCCATTTGGATTTGGCCTCCAACTGATATCCTTTAATTCGAAGTTTACCGATATTCTCAAAATGTATTGCGCCGGGTAATGCCGGGTCATTATTTGATACAGCAGTAATTAAATCAGTTACTTGATTAAGATAAACCGCCCCGTTCAAATAAGTTGATTCACCAGCTTGGTAAGATACGCCAAATTCAAACGCTTCCATTTTTTCGGGGTTTAGATTGGGTGAAGCAAAGGGACGCAAATCTGAATCTGTCGAAAAACGAGTCCAGTCTGAAGCTTCTTGAAACGCCTCAGAGTATTGAAACCGATACACACTTTGATTGGTTGGCTTCCAAACAAGCGCGACTCTTGGCACGAAAACATCATAACCATTATCATCTTCGTCTCGTGACCTTTCCGAGCGCCCACCCAAATAACCGATCACTTCATCATTGAAATGCCAGGTCAATTGACCGTATAGTCCTATCGAGTCTCTTTTGTGTCTATCAACGTTATCGCGATACATCTGATAAAGCACACTATTGTCCATTAAATCAGTGACATAATAGTCTCCCTGCACGTCAACATTGATTAATTGAATACCGGTAACAAGTGTATTTTTTTCATCCAACTGAAAAGTAACCCTATCTTCCAGACGATATTCCCAGTTGCGCATGTAATACCTTTCAGTTTGACCATACCCTTGCAGCTGATTGCCATTTGCATCCAATACGGTTTGAATATCAAACAGCCAAGTTGAAGGATCGCCGGTAATAATATCGGGATTTAACCCGTTTGGTTCAGTTAAATATTGCTGGCTAATACTGTCACTTGGTAACACTTGAAAGTGCTTAACCGTTAAAGCAATATCATTAGTAAAGTTTTCCCCTTCAAGTTGGTGTGCAATTCTTAACTGATTTTGACGGTTGAACCATTCTGAATATGGGGATCGCCTTTTTATCGGCAAATAGCGAAAACCTTCATCTTCCCTTTTGGTCCAGTCCTGGTAAGAAATAGTAAACTCACCACTATCTTCCGTATGCAAAATCAAGTTAGCTGTAATTCCCCACGAATAACCACTATCTTCTTGAGTGAGAGGGTCGAGTCGTACTTCCTGATTGCCGTAGATATACTGAGCTTGAGAAAGTTCGGCTAAATACTCTGAGGAAAAACTCTGGGGAAAACTAAGCTGATCGAAGTCCTCTTTGGGTAACTCGCCCTGGTAAAAGTAGCGACCGGCAATATCATATTCAACTTTTCCAGAACTAGTTTGGCCACCATAAGAAAACTCAAAGAATTGTCGGTCAAGGTCCCCCGCCGCCGCCGTCAACTCTAACGAACCAAGTTCGGCGCCGCGTTTGGTTATAATGTTTACTATCCCTGAAAATGCATTGGTCCCGTAGAGCGCTGAGGCTGGACCGTATAGTATTTCAATCTGTTTAATATTTTGGGTAGGAATTTGACGTGAAAACCAGATACTTTGCTTCCAAGTACTATTTTCTAAAAAATCATTGTAATAAACCTGATATCTGTCTGGATTATTAGACCGGTATCCGCGCATATAGGAATTAAGGTGCGCTGTTGCCCAGGTTCTAACCGAGTCAAATCCCGGTTGGTCGCGCAGGATTTCGTACAAATTATGATAACCACGCTGCCTGATTTCTTCCTCAGTGATAACAGTTACAGTTGCAGGAGAATCAGACAGGCTAATTTCGTTACGAGTTGCAACCACTACTTTTATATTTAATAACTCCTCTAAACTCATTTGAAGAATTTTATTCTCTTCTCCAAAGGCTGTCGTACTAGCCAGATACAAGGTTAAGGCAGTTAGTGAGCGGTATTTCAAAATAGACATATTCCCCAGAAAGAAGCTTAGTAATTATAGCCGATAATTGCGAACTCTCTATTTTCTCATTTCATCCTTCCCGAAGGTCGATTATTGCACTCGAACTCTAACGTCAAACAAGTCGCGCTGCAATGAAATGCATGAAAGTGTTATCAGTCACTCACTATACCTGTGAACTATGACTCATATCTTTAGCGCTGAATCAAATTGCCATAGGATTGAACATATTTGTCCTACCTGGAAAATATTCATTGAATAAAATCTTCTACTTAAATAAGTAAGACTTGCAGGCAGGCTCAGCTTAAAAATGCGTAAACTATTTAGAGAAATAAATTCAACAATAAATGTCAACCAACCAAACATCACTTATCTTGAGCCAGCAGTTAAGGCATACAACTTCTCCTTGCCGAGGATTTACGGTGGCCAACAGTTTGAACTGGTGAACAATAAAGGTAGAGTAACCTTACTGTGCTTTTGGGCTAGTAAGAGCCCTCTTTCAGACAGTGCGGTTTATCATTTGGACAAATGGTACCGTGATAGTCGTATTGCTAACTTCAACGTTGTAGCGATTAACTGTGATATGTTTCGACCGGCGCCAAGTTTTGAAAATGCCAATATGACTGGTATTACAATGCTTTGGGATCAAGAAGGATATACTCAAGAGTTTTACGAAGTAGGTACTTTTCCCTCTACAGTCTTAATCGATAAAAATGGATTAATCCGCGATCAAAAGGCGGGAGGCCCAATTAACGATTGGGCGAGATTAGGTCAGAGAATAAAAGCCTTGGCAGAAGAGTTTCATAGTTAGTATTTAATCTCTAACGAATACCTTTGTGACTTTACGTTCCTGGTAAATTGAGCGCCAAATCGACTCTAAGGGACCTATTCCAAATTGATTTATCCACCAATTAAAGAACGCTACTTGCAATGCGAGAATTAGTAGGGTAACCAACATTATTTCGGCTCGTCCGAGCGAGGCATACAACCCAAGTCCCCATCCATAAAAAATAAATGCCGCGATAAAATTCTGGCTGATATAAACACTTAACGCCGCGCGCCCCATATTTTGCAAAACTGTTTGTAATTTCTCGGCAAACTGCGATTGGCTCCAAATCAAACACAAAATCAAATAAGCCAATGCCAGTACTAACGTGCCAAGGTAGAAACTCAAACTCAGACTAGTACGAAAGACCGCAAAACTATACCCACTATTAATGTACTGGGTACTACCGATTACGCTTACAACAACACCAATGATCAGACAATAAATTGCAATGAATTTTAAATTAAACTTATTTTCAAATAGCCCTATTCGATACATAGCGATACCAAGCATCATTAGTCCACTACAGCGCCACAAATTAAAATAAACAAAATCACTTGTTTGGCGGCCTAAAGCCGTTTCAATACGCGCCGGTGTTAGTTGCCACCAAGATGCATCAAACGCTGAAGTTATTTGTATAATTTTCGACTCATCAGGCACCCAAAAACTCGGCGTTTCAATTAGCTGCCCCCAACTCATCATTATATTGCTAACTTCCGGAACGATTGGCGTGATAACTAACACTATTCCAATGCTAAACAGCAACTTCGGCGACCAGTTTCTTGCAGCGAAAACCACTAATCCGCATAGGGCATATGCTACGAGTACGTCGCCATCCCAAATTAAATAAGCATGCAGCATTCCGATCCCAATTAATGCCAGGCTACGCCTTAGAAAAGGCCAAAAAGCTCTTTTACCTTGCATTTCCAACCGTTGACAAAATAGCGCAATCCCCACTCCATAAAGCAGTGCTAGCAACGGCATAAACCGCTGTTTTATAAATGTGTATTCAAAGAACCATATCCACTCATCTAACCGACTAAAATCGCCAAATGCCAGGGGGTTGTACCGGAGAATCGTGGGAGTCGAAATATAGTTTATATTGATGATTAAAATCACGAGTATTACTACACCACGGGTTAAATCAATACTCGCGATTCTAGAACTATCGGTCATTATTTTTCCTAATTATCACCTTGTTGAAAACAATAATGACCGATAGTCGTAACAAGTAAGGAATAACAAAAGTGAAGATTAGGTGAAGTTTTCTTCAGACATTATATTTACCAGCATATATTTAATTGAACGGACTCAAACTTCGGTTTATTGATTTAGATCATGGTGAATAGGCTTAATGATTTGGTAAACAGGAAGCTCAATAAAAATGAATAAACAAATGGAGGCCAAAATGAGTAACAATTCCAATGACGATAGAATCATCGTAAAAAATTTAGGTATCACTGGTTTGGTGATTGTAGTAGTAACTATTGGATTAATTATAATAGCGAATAATATCGCTTAAACCTTAACAGACAAAAACAAAAAAAGGCTCCTTTATAAGGAGCCTTTCATATTTGATTTTCAGGTTACACAAGCTATCGAACGATATCCATTTCCTTAATTAAGTTGTGTGCTCCGTCAACTTTTTCCATTACCCAAAGCATATAACGCGAGTCAACATGGATAGAACGATTTAAACTTGGATCATAATCCCAGTCACCAATGATACTCTCGTAAACGCCGTCAAACACCAAACCGACTAGCTCAGCCTTATCATTAAGCGTCGGCGAGCCCGAATTCCCTCCGGTAATATCTAAAGTTCCCAAGTAATTAACCGGTACTGAATCGATATCCTTTTTGTAGTAAGAACCGTAGTCTTTTTTGTTGATCACATCGAGTAGTTTTTTAGGAGAATTAAATGGCTCTTCGCCTATTTCCTTTTGCAACAAACCATCTAAAGTCGTGAAAGGAACCGCATACATTCCGTCTTTTGGGCTATAGCCTTTTACATTACCGTAAGTTACTCGCAACGTGCTATTTGCATCAGCGTAAATAGGCAGACCTTTAGATTTGTTATACGCGATGATCGCTTCCATGTACTTAGGTCTTACCGCATTTAGTTTTCCAGAAAGGTCTTTTGACTTGTCTTCCAAAGCTTTGCGCGCTTTATAAGTCTTAACTGCATATTGAATAAACGGGTCTTCACTCTTTTCAAAGTCTGCGACACTTTTTTCCATCCAGGCAAGGCGTACTGCTTCGTCGCCTAATTTTGTTTTAGCGTACATTTTGTCGAGTTTTTTCGCCAAGCGAGCTTCGCTAAAGCCGTCATCAATGCTAAAAAAGCGGTCAACGTCTTGAATTCGCTCTTTTGCAGGAAGCTGAGCGTAACGAGTAAGTAAATTCATCAAAATAGCCTGATCAACTTTTGCTTCATAGCGACGACTAATACGCTTCATACTTTGTGAAATGCGATTCAGATCGCGCTCTTGATAGCCAGACTCGCGCTCCATATCCGTTTTTTGTTTTTCGAGTGCAAGACGGTATAAGCGTGACGCGGAACTCATCATACTTGAAATTGAAGCATATCCAAAAATAGTGTCGCGCTTATATGTCGCATGTGATGTAGCAACTAGATTGTCCAATTCTCCAATAGCTCCACCAAATTGTTTTTTGCGTGAAGACTTTTTATTAACCCATTTTCTAAGCTCTTTATTTAACTGATCTTTACGCTGCTGAGTAGTTCCTTTGTGGTAACTTTCCATCATGCTGCCACGGTTTTTTTCATAGTTTGCCAAACCGGCAATCAAGCTTGCATATTTAAGGCGCTCATCGCTACCTTCTTCCGAATTACCTTTAATCGTCTCAACTAATGATCCCATTAACTCCTTTGTTAAAGGATAGTTTTCCGTAAAGGTATTTTTCACTTCGTCAGCGGTACGGTATCTATTGGTGCGTCCAGGGTAACCTAAAACCATAATATAGTCGCCGTCGTCAACGCCTTTGGCATTAACTTTTAGGTGATGTTTTGGTTTAAATGGAACATTGTCTTCGCTGAAGTCAGCCGGCTTACCATCTTTGCCAACATAAGCACGATAAAATGCGTAGTCACCCGTGTGTCTTGGCCACATCCAATTGTCGATATCACCGCCATACTTACCAACACTGTTTGCAGGAGCATGAACCAAGCGTACGTCGCGGATCATTAACTGCTTAAATAAGTAATACTCTAGCCCACCATGAAAGTTAACCACCGAACAGCGATAAGCTTTATCTGACTCACACTCGGCTACCAATTTTTTCGACATATTGTCGATATGCGCGTAGCGGTCGCTTCCTGACATAGAGCCGGTTAAGCCCTTCTTGATTTGATTGCTGACGTTAACTATATTTTCGGTCACATAAATTCGGGAACCTGCCGCCGCTTGCAGTTCCTCGCCCAATTTCTTTGCTAAAAAACCATTTTCTAAAAGGTTATTTTCTTCCGTTGAATTGTATTGAATGGAGCCGTAAGCACAATGATGGTTGGTAACTACCAACCCCTTATCGGAGACAAAAGACGCAGTACAGCCGCCTAGACTAACGATTGCTCCCATAGGAAAATCTGTCAGATTGGTTAACTTTTCAGGGGAAAGCTTTAATCCAGCTTTTTTTAAGTCCTTAGCGATTGTTGGCAATTGATGGGGTTGCCACATCCCCTCATCCGCAAAAACACTACCCGTACAAAGCGCGGCAGCGAGAATAATTAGTTTTTTCATATTTAGCTCTTTATATTTACTTTTTAATAACAGGTCGATAGTTGCCTGCGAGCGATAATAAAGAGTTACCCTAGCTTCAGCAATAGAGATCAAAGTGACTTTTGCACATTTAGAAACTTATGTTGGTGTCAGCTTTTTACTTTTCCCTTTAATTTTCAATGCCTTATAAAAAATCCCTGGCGACCAAGTAATAAATTGTTACCAATTTCATTAGTTTTTTCTAATGTAAGTATTATGAGATAGACATGAATCGCTTTGCCTTAGAGGGTTCATCTGGTAGCATAAGCCATAATTTCATAGCCCAATAGATAATGTTTGTTAGCGGTGAAAAAACTCAATCGCTCTAACAATTTGATTAAACGAATTTTCTCACTTTTTCTGTTAAATTTACTATTTTTGAACAGTGTGTGGGCTACAGTGCATTTGGCCCAAAATGACCACCAAAGCCATACAATTCCTCATTTGCATGTCGATCAACATGAACATCACGCCAATACGGAAAATTTAGGAAGTGCACAAGAGATTCTTCAATCGAATTGGCTTGGCATAGAAGAAGTATCATCACACGACTTATCTTTAAATACAGAGCATGACAGCGAAGCTCATTTCCATGTTCATCTACATGATTATCTAGTTAATAACTGTACCCCAAGCGTTAGTGCTAGCAGACAGCATTTGCCTGTTTCACTAGAAAAGACTTTTAGAAGTCTCACACACACTCCTCCAGTACCTCCTCCTGACACAAAGTACAAGTCCTTAAATTAATCATAACTTGTAAACAACGAGTCAAGTTGAGATACAGTCCTGCTTGCTCACTCTTACTCCAGGAGTTAGAAATGAATATTATTATTAGTGCATTTAAAATGTCAGGTTTTATATGCACGATTCTTTTATTGGGAGGGCTCTCTGCATATGCAAACGAAAAGCCAATACCCAAGTCACCGGATATCAATCTGCGTACAGCCTTAAAGCTCACCCTTGCACACCACCCCGAACTACAACGATTTCCTTTTGTGATAAAAAGTGCAGAAGGACTTGAACAGCAATCCAGAATTACGCCACTACCAAAAATTGAGGCAGGTATTGAAAATCTTCTTGGAAGCGAGAATTTTAGCGGAACAGATTCTGCAGAGCTCAATATTGCTTTTAGCCAAGTTTTTGAGGATGAAGACAAAGTTTCAAGCCGATTCCAATATGCCTCCGCAAAAACCAAAAAATTAAGAGCCGAATTTGTTCAGGCTAAATTGCAATTGCTTGCGGAAACCAGTCGAAGATATTACCAACTCTTGTATTTACAGCAGTCGGGAACATTAAAATTAAAACAGATTAAAGATTATCAGACAGCGTTATCAGCAATTAAACGAAGAGCCAAGGCCGGTGCAGCCGCATTGGCTGATGTAACTCGGGTAGAGTTGCTACTTGCCCAGGCGCAGTCTTCTCAGCTGCGTCTTATAACTCAGCGTCAAAACGCGAAATACCAACTAGCATCAATGTGGCAAGGCCAAACCGACTTCGAAAAGGTCGTGGGTCAATTTCAATCTACTTTCAGTATCCCTCAAATGGCATTTTTTAATGCCAATTTAAAAGATATTCCCATCTATGTTACGCAACAAACTTCGATTGCACTAGCCAATAAAAAACTGGCAATGGAAAAAAACCAAAGCGAGAGCGATATGAACTTCTCTGTTGGCTTGCGCCACCATCAACTGACTAGCGACCAGTCATTGAACTTTGGTTTTAGTATGCCTTTGTCTACTCGAAATCCTAACCAAGGAAAAATTAATTCGGCTCAAGCCGCACTAGAGCAAGCGACAATTGATAATCAGATGCTCAAACATCAACTTGAACTTAACTTTGCTAAGTATCGAGAGCAGCTAGTCAATCAGACTCAGACTTTAACGCATCATCAAAAGCAACTTGCTCCCTTAGCAAGAAAACTGTTGAAGCAGGTAAAACAGGGTTTTGATAAAGGCCAATTTTCTGTTTTACAGTGGGTAGACGCGAGTCTCGAGTATTATCAACAGCAAGAATCACAATTAAGTTTGCAACATCAAATTCATTTAACCGTACTGGAGCTTGAACGCCTTCTGGGTCAGTCCATCAAAATAGTCTCAACCAGAGGTTCTCAACCATCAGCAAATCAGGATCCGTTGACCCGGTGATCAGCTTCAAATCAGGAATTTTAAAAATGAAATTAATTAAACGTATTTATTCGATAAAAATACTACTTCTATGTTTAACAACACTATTCATGCCGATTCAAGTTATGGCCTCAGGTAACCATGGCGGAGGTCATGATCACGCAGCAGAGGAAGAAGAGAAAGGTCCTAATGGCGGTCGTTTACTATCAGATGGCGAACTCTCAATCGAGATGAAAATTTTTGAAGCAGGGGTTCCACCGGAAATGCGAATTTATAGCTACTGGAAAGGCGAATTGATAAAACCGCAAGAAATGATGGTACAAGTGACTTTGGATCGCCTGGGCGGTATTCAAGATCCAATTAGCTTTGAACCTGAGAAAGATTACTTAGTTGGCGATCAGGAAGTTGTCGAGCCGCATTCTTTTGATGTTACCGTTATGGCGTATTATCAAAACAAGAGCTATCACTGGCATTTTGCCAGTCATGAAGGTAGAGCAGAAATATCTGATCGCTTGCTAAAAAAGTCTGACGTTCGAATTGAGAAAGTTGGACCACAAAATCTGACTTTTAATGAGACTTTATTTGGCGTAGTTGAAGTGCCTCAGGATAAACAATATCAATTGCACGCGCCTTATGCAGGCTTAGTTAAATCGATATTGGTGAAACCTGGCGATAAGGTGTCCAAGGGACAACAAGTTGCGATTTTATTTAATTCTAAAACGTTAACAGAATACCCGTTAGTTAGTCCTGCTAGCGGCGAAGTTACGCAGATAAACTTGAATACCGGTGATAATGTCAATGAAACAGCGATTCTCGAAATTGTTGATTTATCTGAAGTATGGGTCAACCTCTCTGCATTTCCAGAAAATGTCGAAAAACTCGCCTTAGGACAAAAGGTAACGGTTTACGATTTACATCACCACGAGTTACAAACTTCAGAGATCAGCTATATCGCCCCGAAAATGACCGGTGGCCATATCGCCAGAGCAAGAACTATCATTAAAAACCTTGACGGACATTGGCGTCCAGGTATGCATGTTAAGGCAGATATTGAAACGAAAACCAAACTCGTTTCATTGGCGGTTAAATCTAGCGCAATACAAAATTTTCGAGATATGCCGGTCGTGTTTGCTAAGTTCGGCAACACTTTTGAAGTGCGTATGGTCAAGTTAGGTGAACAAGCGGGCGACTATATTGAAGTTCTTGGCGGCATTATCCCCGGAACAGAATACGTCACAAATAATAGTTTTTTGCTTAAAGCTGAGGTGCTAAAAGATGGCGCCAGCCACGACCACTAGGAGATGATAAAATGATGAATCAGATAATCTCCTTCGCCGTGGAGCGGCGATGGTTTGTCGTAATTGCCACTCTCTTGATCGCCTTACTTGGTGTCTACAACGCCACCAAACTGCCAATTGACGCGGTTCCGGATATCACCAATATCCAAGTACAAATTAACACTGAGGCGGATGGTTATTCACCACTAGAAGTTGAGCAAAGAATTACCTACATTGTAGAAAATGCCATGTCGGGAATTCCTAACCTGGATTACACCCGCTCGCTATCGCGTTATGGGTTGTCTCAGGTAACCGTAATCTTTGAAGAAGGCACCGATATCTATTGGGCTCGCCAACAAGTCAACGAACGGATCAGCAGCGTCAGCGATGAACTCCCGCCAGGTGTAAAGCCAATCCCAGGACCAATAGCTTCCGGGCTTGGTGAAATTTTTATTTACTCCCTAAGCGCTAAGGATGATGCAGTTAAGCCGGATGGTTCTCGATATACCGCAGAAGACTTAAGGACAATTCAAGATTGGATCATTCGGCCACAATTAATGACGGTAAAAGGTGTAACCGAAATTAATAGCATCGGCGGTTATGAAAGGGAATATCAAGTCACACCATTTCCTGGAAAATTGCTAGCCTATAAAGTCACTATTAAAGATTTAGTGAACGCGTTAGAGGCAAACAATCAAAATGCGGGAGCCGGATATATTGAAAGGAATGGTGAACAATGGTTAGTCCGTTCCCCCGGCCAACTTCAGTCAATGCAAGATATTGCCGATCTTGTCGTAACCAAAAGAGACGACGCGCCGGTCAGAATAAAAGATCTCGCGGAAGTAAAAATTGGTAAACAACTGCGCACCGGTGCCGCCACCCAAAATGGAAAAGAAACCGTATTGGGCACAGCCTTTATGCTGCTGGGAGAAAATAGCCGCACGGTAGCAAAAGCCGTTTTTGACAAACTAGAAATTGTTAATCAGAGCTTACCATCAGGAGTAGTCGCAGAAGCAGTTTATAACCGAACCACTTTGGTTGAAAAAACCATCGAAACGGTAAAAACAAATTTGCTCGAAGGCGCAGCTTTAGTAATTGCGATTCTGTTTTTGTTACTTGGAAATATTCGAGCGGCATTAATTACCGCACTAGTGATCCCGTTGAGCATGTTGTTTGCTATTACCGGTATGGCTGCCAATAGAGTTTCCGGTAACTTAATGAGTTTGGGGGCGATTGACTTTGGATTGATAGTAGACGGTGCCGTTATCGTGGTCGAAAACGCGTTGAGACGCTTATCTCTAGCACAGCAAAGATTAGGCAGAGAGCTTACTTTGCAAGAGCGCCTTGATGAAGTAAAAGGCAGTAGCCTGGAGGTTTTCAGGCCGGCAGTTTTCGGTGTTCTAATTATTATGTTGGTGTACGCGCCAATTATGGTGCTTACCGGAGTAGAAGGAAAAATGTTCCAGCCGATGGCGTTCACTGTAATTGCGGCTTTGCTTGGTGCCTTAATCTTTGCGATTACCTTTGTTCCTGCCGCAGTAGCTATCTTTGTTAAAGGAAAAGTCAATGACAAAGAAAACTGGATGATGCTTCGTTTACATCGCCTGTATCAGCCAGCATTAAAATTTGCGCTATCGCACACGTTACTTATCGTATCTTTTGCCCTGATTATTGTCTCTGCTTGTATTTGGCAAGCGCGCAACTTGGGAACAGAGTTTTTACCTCAACTCGACGAACATGATGTTGCGCTACACGCTTTAAGGATCCCCGGCACCGGATTGGAACAAGCAATTGATATGCAAATGCTTTTGGGTGAGGAAATAAAACAGTTACCTGAAGTAGAGCGCGTTTTTGCAAAAATCGGTATGCCGGAAATCGCTACCGATCCGATGCCGCCGAGCGTTGCTGATACTTTTGTCATTCTCAAGCCTCGAGCTCAATGGCCAGATAAAAAGAAAACTAAAGCTCAGTTTTTACAAGAGCTCAGAAAAGTTGTAGAGGCAATCCCCGGAAACAAGTACGAGTTCACTCAGCCGATAGAAATGCGGTTTAATGAATTGATCGCAGGGGTTCGTTCGGATGTCGCCGTGCGCATTTATGGTGATGATATGGCGATCCTTGCCGAATACGGTGAAAAAGCCACAGGCTTACTCGCGCAGGTGGCAGGTGGTACCGACGTGCGGGTAGAACAAACTACCGGTTTACCCATGTTATCAATTGAACCGCAGCGCGATCATATGGCCTTATTAGGACTCTCGATAAGCGACTTGCAATTTGCAATTCGCGCCGCAGTCGGCGGCCTACAAACAGGTTTGATTTTTGAAGGCGATCGGCGGTTTAAATTAATGCTAAGAATGGATGAAAGTGTTCGACGGGACCCTACCACAATCGCCCAAATCCCCATCGCACTTTCCGCTCAGGCCAACCCTGAGATCAGCTATGTACCACTAGGCGAAGTTGCGACTATTCGTGAAATTAGCGGTCCCAACCAGATTAATCGACAAAATGGCAAACGCAATATAGTTGTTACAGCCAATGTTGTCGACAGAGATCTTGGTTCGTTTATCGCAGACACTCAGCAACTGATGAGTGAAAAACTAAACTTGCCGAGCGGTTACTGGCTTGAGTATGGTGGCACATTTAAGCAACTTCAATCAGCCAGTCAGCGACTCGCTATTGTCGTGCCACTAACCTTACTACTGATTTTTGGTCTGCTATATGGAGCATTTAAATCTTGGAGAGATAGTGCAATTATATTTACAGGGATCCCGCTTGCGTTAACCGGAGGGATAATCGCTTTAACGATAAGAGAGATGCCGTTATCGATTTCAGCTGCGGTAGGCTTTATTGCGCTTTCCGGAGTGTCGGTTCTAAATGGCGTAGTAATGCTCTCATTTATACGTCAACTAAGAGAGCAAGGTGCTGGAGTAATTGATGCAATTTTAGATGGCGCTAGCCATCGCTTACGACCAATTATGATGACCGCGTTAGTCGCCAGTTTAGGATTCGTTCCAATGGCGTTTAACACTGGCGCTGGTGCAGAGGTCCAGAGACCACTTGCGACTGTTGTGATCGGCGGGATTATTTCTTCCACTTTACTGACCTTGGTAGTCTTGCCTGCCTTGTACAAACTTGTTTATCGGAAATCAGTTTAGATTATTAGATAAAATCAATCGAGATTTCTTGTTAGCTTAGTTCTAATAAGAAATCTCGAAAATTAATACAGTGATTTCCCGAAAAAGGAGAACGAACGACAAAAAACATTCAACTATATCAAGAGAATTAAAACGGAAAATAAAAAAGCTTAGCGCATTGAAATTTGAGATATTATAACTAAAAAGTGAATATCTTGACTGCCTGCAGAGATAATTACAACTTATATGGATAATTACTCACACTGTTTAGCGACAATTGCTATCGTTTAAATTCCAAGTGTTTGCTAATTTTACGTCATTCCAAAAATCGTTAAATATCCAGGGAGGATAAGATGAACCGATGGATTGGCATACTCCTGATAATTTCCGTAGTCATCAATAGCGTTACCTTAATCTTACTTACGAAAGGTAATAACACTACACCTACCATTGTTTCAGAAGCACCTCGTGTTCAACCGTATGATGAAAAGATGAGTTCTAACTACTCCGCATTTGACATCAAGCAGTTGGAGCTTCTCGAGCAGCTTGGCAGACTTAATTCCGAAGTCAAAAAAATCGAAAAGCTTTTAACAGACAAAGAAAAATCCACTCCAGCAGAAAGTTCACCTGTAGATTCTCAAAAAACACGCAGCATTGTTGAAAATGCCAATCGGGTTGGAATGGAGAGTGTTGAACAAACCTTGTTAGGAGGTTCACTGGATCAAGAAGGCGTTCACAACCTTCGGCAAGTCATGGCAGATATGTCTTCAGAAGAACATCACAAAGCATTGCAAAAGTTAATTATTGCTATTAACAACGGCGACTTAGTTCTACAACCAGGAACGATACTGTAATTCGTTTCTAACTTAAACATGTAACACATGGAGGATAAACATGAAACTTAAACTATTAACCTTAGTAGCAGCTTTGTTCAGTACTGCAGCTCTAGCTGGATTCACTAATCATTACCAAGTAAATGTCGGCAGTACAACGGCTTATGGTTCATTGGTTGGCGCACGCAATAGTGCCGACAATACACAATACATAGTGTGTTCCTATGTCGGATTTTCTTCTAACCCTTATGGTATTTGTAGTGCTAGAAACTCAAGTGGTACTACTAAGTCATGCACAACAACCCAAGCTCATCATGTAGAGCAGATCCGCGGATTAAGTAACGAGTCTTATCTCTATTTTCGTTGGGACAGTAGCGGTAAATGCGATTACATTTATTCATCAACAGGTTCAATGTATCACGAATAAAGCTTAGTGACTTTATGGCTTCTGTGCACAACAATTTTAGAAATACAGTCATATAGATAATGTCTTTCTATAGGTTATTGTGCAATAGAAGCCTGTAATTTAAGGTAAACAACAACGCTAACCTTGCTGGCAACTTATTTGGCCAAGACTGGTCATAGGGTTCGACTTACAAACTGCAGCAATTTATGCTAGAGATTTTAAGCACCCTCTACCACCTAACTAAGCATTCTAACTTCGCGTTGTGGAAACGGAATATCAATCTCTTTTGATTTTAGTTCGTCCCACACGGATTTATTAAGTGAAAATCTCGCAGCATTTAGTTTGTTGGAGTCCACCCAAACCCTTGCTTCAAAATTAACACTACTATCACCAAATGATTGAATGCCAACTTGTGGCTCTTTTTTACCGTCAAAGTATGGATTACCTTTTATAGCAGTTTCTAAAATTGCTGCAACCGAATCCATATCGCTCGCATAGGAAACACCTACTTCAATTTCAACTAACGACTTTTCCTGCGAATTGTGAATAATTTCTCCAATGATATGCCTGTTTGGAATTGTTATCTCCACATCATCTTCTGTCATAATGATTGTATAAGCGAGTAGAATATCTTTAACCTGTCCGCTGACACCCTGCACAGAAATGGTATCGCCAACTATAAATGGTCGAGTTAGCACGATATTTAATCCGGCACCATAATTGGAAAGCAGTCCTTGAACAGCCAACCCAGCACCCAAAGAAATTGCACCAATTGCCGCAATCAGAGGTGTGATACTAATCCCTAATTTATTCAAACAAATTACCGCCACCATCACGATAATTATCATTCTTACTACATTAGCAATAAATCGGGAAAGTGTGACATCGAGCTCTTTTTTCTTACAAAACTTATTGACCAGTTTAGAAACTTTCCTGGCGATCAACATGCCGATCAGGAATATAATTAATGCGCCGATAAGCTGAAAACTGTAGTTTACAAAAAAGTTAATTATTGTGTCGTAAACGACCTGCAGTTGGGCAAACTCCTGTTTGAGTTCATGTTCCATAAAACACTCCATCTAAGCTAAAAGGTTCTTTGCGCTATCATACCCGACAGATTGCAAATTCGCACTATTGATAGAATTCAGGTTATACTTTAGTTAATCTAACTGGCCTCAATGGTGAATAATATGTTCAAACACAGTCTGTTTGCGGCAGTCAGCTTAGTGTTAATTCTTAGCTGTGGTGGATCTTCTGATAGCGGCACGACTGCACCTCCTCCTTCGTCAGTTCAATTAGATCCGGTCCCGGATTATCAATTAGTTAATTCAGACACTCTAATTGATACCTACAGAAATCAATTAACGAGTCTTTCCCTAAGTGAATTTTTCACTCAATCTTTTGCCATAATTGAAGAACGAGATCCTGAAGGCGTATTTGGGAGTGGCCGTATTAGCGAATTTCCAAATATTTCGGTAGAGCTCACCAATATTTCAGATGATTTTTACTTTCAGACTGTTGCTGTTAAAACTTTAATTAGAGAGCTATTGCTCACCTTTGATAGAGAGTCTCTTAGCCAATCGGACAAGTTACATTTCGACGTTTATAAAACTTACCTGGATTTTGAAATAGGCTTTGCTGACTATAAAAACTTCGAATATCCTGTGACTTATGGATTCTTTGGCTGGCCGGGGTCAACCGAAACATTTTTTACTCAAGTTTTACCGCTGACTAATCGCCAGGAAGCGGAAAACTATTTAACCCTGCTTAACCAGATAGGTCGCCGTTTCGAACAAATTAGTGAAATTGCAACGGCCAGGCAAAATGCAGGAATAGTTGAGCCATTTATCACTTTAGATTTTTCTCGCAGTAACGTTGCGGCTATTGGCAGCAGCTCAGTCACGGCGATTAGTTACTATCAAGTGTTTGACTCGGCTTTAAATTCGATTTCAGAAATAAATGCCGCCGATAAACAAACCATGCGAGATACCCTCCAGGCAATCGTTGAACAACGTGTAATTCCTGCTTATCAAGCACTCGCCCAGCAAATGGCGAACCTAACTACTGTCGCTCCAAGTAATATCGGATTTGGCCAATTCACTGGCGGCGACGAATATTATCAATATGCCCTTTCATTTTTTACGTCGAGCAATGCAACCCCGGATGAAATCCATCAACAAGGAATTGATGAATTGGCTCGAATTCACGCTGAAATGAATGTTTTATTTGATCAGCTTGGTTATCCTGCAAATGAATCGATTTCACAAAAACTCGCGCGTGCGGCTTCAGATGGCGGAACCATAGCAGGCAGTCAAGCGGTTTCCTTTTTTGAGGCACTAATAGAAGAAGCTTATACAAAACTTCCCGAGGCATTTTCTACACTACCACAGCAAGAAGTCATTGTTGTCGGCGGAAGTACCGGAGGTTACTACATCGCGGGCTCTGAAGACGGAACCAGACCTGGAGCATTTTATGCGAACACCAGTAGTAACCTTTCCTATTTCACAATGCCTACCCTGGCTTATCACGAAGCAGTTCCCGGACATCATTTACAAATAGCGCTTGCACAAGAACTTGATATGCCTCGCTTTAGAAAAGAGATGCGTTTTACCTCTTTTATCGAGGGGTGGGGGTTGTACGCTGAGCGGCTAGCCAGTGATTTAGACTGGTATCAGAATGACATTTATGGTGATATCGGGAGACTTCAATTTGAAGCAATGCGGGCCAATCGCTTAGTAGTAGATACCGGAATTCATAGTAAAGGTTGGACTTACCAACAAGCTGAAGCTTTTTCGCAAGCGAATATAGGCAACCCGGATTCTATTGCTCGCTACAGTGTTTGGCCTGGCCAGGCCACCGCTTATATGACCGGTATGCTAAAGATATTGGAATTACGTCAGCGCGCTGAAACAGAATTAGGTGCGAGCTACGATATCAAAGATTTCCATGATGTGGTCATTGGCAATGGGTCTATGCCGCTCAATATTTTGGAGCAGGCAATAGATGAATACATTAATACACAAGTTCAAAAGTAGAAAGAGCAACTATTATTTCTTATCCTTAGTTTAGATCTTTCAACGGCGTTGGTTTATGCAAGAAAAATCCTTGCGCATAGTCAACGCCTAAATCTTTTAACACTTCGTAGGCATCTTCCGTTTCAACACACTCGGCAATAACTTTGATTCCAATTTCTTTGGAAATTGAAGTGATGGAATCAACCATTAATCGATTCACTTTTTCTTTTTCCAAGTCTCTAATAAAAATACCATCAATCTTTATATAATCTATAGGTAGCTCTTTCAAATATCCGTATGACGAGGTGCCGGTGCCAAAGTCATCTAACGAAAATTGGCACCCCAGCTTTCTGAACCGCTCGATGAATGTGTTTGTTGCAGATATATCAGTAAAAGCAGATGTTTCAGTAATTTCAAAACAGAGTTCTTCTCCCTTAACCCCTGAAGCAACAATCGTCTCTTCTGCATATTGCAAAAAACTCTCCTTCTTTATCGACTCTCCTGACAGATTTATTGATAGCTGCTCACTAAAGCCTAAGGCTCTTTTTTGCTTCAATGCTTTATCTAACACCCATTTGTCAACACTCGTAATCAAATGGTAGCGTTCCGCTATTGGAATGAAATGTCCCGGCGGCAGAGTCTTATTATCTGAAGTTTCTAATCTGATCAATAGTTCCATTTTATCCTGAGTATCATCCTTAATATTTTTGATATATTGACCGGCCAGGTAAAAATCATCATGATCAACCGCGCTTTGAATAATGGGTACCCAACGCATTTGGCGCTTACTTCGATCAATATGTACTTTACTCATATTATAAATGGATATCTCTCCGCCACCCTTAACCTTTGACTCGTAGCAGGTTCTCTCAGCAATGCTTATCAAGTGATTAACGTTATCGAAACTATCATCTATTTCGATTAACCCCATGCTAGCATCAATACGAAATGTCTCTCCTTCCCAGTTAAACACGAAATTTTCGATGGCACTTTTCAATGTTTGCGCTTTCTTTATTCCTAGTTGTGTATTGTGTAATCCATATATGATTGCAAATTCATCGCCCCCCATTCTGGCGATAATATCGTCTCTTGCTATTAACCCTTTGAGTAGCTCACTAAGCTCTCTTAATAACTCATCTCCTGCAAGATGCCCACAAGTGTCGTTGATGATTCGAAACTGATCTAAATCGATATATAAAAAATAGTAGTGGTTAACACTTACTCCATGGATTTCAATTAGCCTCTGTTCCAATTGTTCTTCCATTGAATTACGATTGAACATTCGCGTGACAAAATCATATCGAGAAATATAATCCAACCTGTCTTGTAATGCTCTCCGCTCATTAATCTCTTTACGAAGACTAGCGTTAGTAGTTACAAGCTCTTTTGTTCTCTCATGAACTTTTTCTTCAAGCGAATCATTAATCGTTTCCAACGCCATATTCGCATTTTCCAACGACCCCATTAAGTACGCCAATTCCAAATGGGTATTAACCCTTGCAATTAATTCCTTAATTCGGAATGGCTTTAAAATATAGTCTAACCCACCGGCATCAAATGCGGCTTCGGCTTCATCTTCACTGCCTGTGAGAAAGAGAATAGGGATCCGCTTGTTTTTCTTTTTTGACTTAACTTCTTTACAAACTTGAATGCCATTTATGCCGGGCATATAAATATCAAGAAGAATCAAATGGGGCCTTTCATCTTCAACCAGCTGAATGGCTTTACTACCATTTTTAGCGACTAATATTTGGTGTCCAAACTCGCTAAGAATTTTGGAGATTGTCGTTAAACTAATGGGGTCATCATCCACCAACAAAATAGTTGAAGGGTGTCTTTTAGCTTCCAGTTCCTTAGCTTCCAGTTCCAAAGTGTCACCTATATTGATCTAATATCTCAATTGCCTTTTCATACTCAAAAGAGTCAAGCGCCTCGACTATTTTGTGACCTAAGTCTAGTCTATTTGTATTTTTTGTGCTTTCAATAAAGTCACTTAATAAATCTTGTGGAATATACTGGCTATGTTCCAACAACTGATAAATTTTTGAGCGAAGGCTCTCGAAAGATTCAGAAGGTTCTGAAGGATCGCTGGCTTGTATTTCCTGCTGGTTCAGCTGTCGAATAGATTCGATCTCATCGATAGCTAATTCCATCACTCCCTGCAATTCCTTTAATTGATTTCTGCCTACGTCTTGATTATCAACGATATCTTGTTCAATTGAAGTACAAAGGGAAAAGAGCTTACGGATCCCCAGATTCCCAGCAGATCCCTTAACCGCATGAACGAGCTGCTTAACGACTTGTTTGTTTTCGCTTTTTAGCGCCGCGTTTAGCTGACTATTAAAGTTTCGGTATTGTTTTGCAAATGCTTGAATAGCTTTCAAATAGATTTCTGGATAGGCTAGAATGCTTGGTTTTTTATCCTTGAAATCAAAAAGTTGAGTCTCATCAGGAAAAATTAAGCCATTCAATTTTTGTGGAGTTCGAGTGTTGGTACTTTTTTCATCCGTGGTGGTCAAATTTGTCTCTGCACCGGCCAATAACCACTTCTTACACAAGGTATATAATTCTTCTGCTTCAATTGGCTTAGCAATATAGTCATTCATTCCACAGGATAGACACTTTTCACGCGCGCCTTGCATTGCGTGAGCAGTCATCGCAATGATAGGTATCGCGGTGAACTTTTCGCCAACCGTTCCATTTCTGATCCTTATGGTTGTCTCATAACCATCGAGTTCAGGCATTTCACAATCCATTAAAATCAAACTATAGTTCTCTGCAGGAGCAAGTCTATTCAATTTATCGATAGCTTCGATACCGTTGCAGGCAACGTCACATTTCAAGCCAACTTCTTCAAGAATACCCTCAGCAACCAGCTGATTAACATGATTATCTTCAACCAGCAAAACTCTTGAGTTAACGGGCCACTTAACCTCAGCTACCTTTTCTTCTTTTACCAGAGGTTCAGCCGGTAACGTTGATAGATAAGACTTGGTAACCATTGGAGAAGACTCTAATTCAGCCGCTGAACTCGCTCCAACCACTCTTAGCGCCTCAAATAGTTCGCCGTCTGACACTGGCTTGACAAAACAGGCTGATATGCCCACCCGCCGTAACTCTTGCATTGAAACCAGGTCCGGAGTTGAGGTCATCAAAATAATTCTCATTGACTCCAAATTTGGTAGAGCTTTAAGCTTTTTAGCTAGATTTATGCCGCTTGTATCGGGCATATTCATATCCAGCAAAATAATGTCAAATGGTCGCACTTCTGATCGAGTACAAATGGACAAGGCGGTAAGCGAGTCCTGCGCGAGGGTAACTCTGGCGCCCCACTGGTTTAGTTGACTTTTAAATATTTCCCGATTAGTTTCGCTATCATCAATTATTAGAACATTTAATTGACTAACGTCTACTCTTGGTAAAACCGGGATAGACTTCTCGCTAGTATTTAAGATCAGATTAAACTCAAAGCAACTCCCCTCTCCTTCCTTACTGCTCACCGAAATTTTACCTTGCATAAGCTCGACTAACTTTTTACATATAGCCAGCCCTAATCCTGTTCCACCGTATTTGCGCGTAGTTGAACTATCAGCCTGGGTAAAGGAAGAAAATAGATCATCGATTTTGTGCTCAGGTATACCGATTCCGGAATCGATTACTTTACAAACAAAATTAACCTTACCTTTCTCTATTTCGGTTAAGCTCGCTTTTAGCAAAACCTCACCGTGAGCACTAAACTTAATGGCGTTGCCAATTAGATTCACGATTATTTGCCTGATTCTTCCAGGGTCACCATTGACTAATGAATGAGTAACTTCATTTACGTCCAGCAATATTTCCACATCATTTTCACTCGCCTTAAACATCATTGATTTAGCGATTTCGTTTAAGGTATCGCGCAAATTAAAGTCAAGAAACTCAAGCTCTATCTTGCCAGCTTCAACCTTGGAAAAGTCTAATATATCGTTGATTAAAGAAAGCAAAGACTGAGCGCTACTCTGGGCAACTTTCGCCCTCTGGATTTGCGCTTGACTCAGCTCATTGTTGAGCATTAACCCTAACATACCAATAACGCCATTCATCGGAGTACGAATTTCATGACTCATGCTGGCTAAGAACTCGCTTTTGGCCTTATTGGCAGACTCTGCGATTTCTTTAGCTGAGCGTAATTCGGCTTCCATTTCTTTTCTTTCAGAAAGGTCGATATGAGTTCCAACAAACCGAGTGACTTCGTGTGTTTCCGGATCTCTGCATGCGTATGCACGAGATAAAATGGAAACCCAACGCCCCTCCTTATGGGCCATTCTAAATTCAACATTAAAACTGTCTTTTTTTCCTTTTTCGCACTCCTCTACTTGTAATAATGTTATGTTTGCATCTTCTGGATGGCATAAGTTTGTCCAAGTTTCTAAGGTACTCGGTAACTCTCCTGGCTTATATCCCAGCATTGCCATCCAGCGTTTGGAATAGAACACTTCACCGGTTTTAAAGTTCCAATCCCATAAACCATCGTTGGCACCACGCATTGCTAATTCAAATCGTTCTTCGCTCTTACGGAGTTCATTGGTTCTTTGCTCTACCCTGTCTTCCAAGGTGTTATGCGCAGCCAAAAGAGCTCGATTTGCGCGACGGCTCAAAATCATTGCCAATAAAGTAAGCGCAGTTGATACAAAAACAGTGATCCCCAACGTGGTAATCACCACGTTCCTTGCGCTGTAGTAGGCACTCAACGATTCATCCAAATCGACTTCAGTAGCAATACCGACTTCGTGTTCGTGGTCCCAGCTCCAAGCCCCAATGACAGATACGCCGCGATAGTCTCGATATCCCTCAACATTAACATTCGACTCGCCCCTAGTTGCACTTGCAGCCATGAAGGTTAAAGGTAGGTTAGATTGATCAATTATTGCCTTTTTTTGTGTCGTTAAATCTTCGCCCGGATCTTTTATTGATAAAGATAAAATGCTCTGCCCAGAGGATTCGACTAGCCCTGTATCAACCAGTTGTTTTTGGAAACGGCTTTCTGTGAACAACTCACCATTTTTACCGAACATGTAGGTTTCGCCTGACTCGCCCAATCGACCCAGTTGATTAATACGCGTATATTGCTCATATGGATTATATCTCTTGGATAACAGCGCGATTACGGTTCCATCCTGATCTTTTAACGGTACTAAAAAAAACATTGTTGGTGGAACCTGCATGCCTTTAATATTCTCTATTCCATCAATTTCAACATCCGATGGCATCGGAGGAACAAACACATTGGAGCCATTAAGCGCTTTCTGAAACAGATCTGGCTGGTATCGCTTAATCAAGTTAACGGTTCCGACATTTGCGTCTCTTTGCGATGCAATACTCACCCCTTCTTTATCAATAATAAAAAATCCGTGCTGCCCTCCCCTATCTCGCATTTGCTGAAAATAATTTCGAAGTTCCTCAAGCTCTTTTGTTCCTAGTAACAACTCACCTCGTTGGCTTTTTGTTAACTGAGGGAGCGTTAATGAAAGCAGTTCAGGATCCTGGGCTATATAGTTTAGTGTCTTGAATTGATCTTCCATCCAAATCTGCAAAGCTTCCATAGTGGTCTGCATAACGGTTTGCAGCGACTGTTGCATATTTTGCTTAACTTTGGTTTTAATGTTATCGAGAGCCCAAACGCCGAGAACAAATGCAATACTGATAAGCAAGGAATTGAAGGTTATCGCCACCTTATTCCCAGAACTAGAAGAAAACTGAAATTTAATTGGATCCTGTTTTGAGCTATCAAGGATACGGTAGAGTACCAGTAGGATAATGACTATAAATACCAAAATACCGATTAAGGTTGCGATATAGTTAAGCCCCAAAAAACCCTCCGGTAGATCGCTACTTTCGCTTTCGTCGGCGGACCTCATCCATTTTTCATCTAACGCGTCAAGTTCCTCCAAACTCAAGCTGTCCATTGCCTTTTCTAATATTGGAATAAATTCCTGCCAGTCTTTTCTCACCGCGAGTCGATATCGATAATCTACACTTTTTTCTTTGAGCTCAGAAGAAACACTCAAGTTATTAATCAAATGTTTCTTAATTAGATAGTTAGCTGTCGGTAGCTCCAAAATGGTTGCGTCGGCTCTCCCTAAAGCAACGGCAATTAACGCTTCCTCGTAATCATTTACATTAACTAGTTTGATTTCGGGGTGGTTTGTTGTCAACAATCCACTCGCTGCATCCCCCGGAACAGCGGCAACTCTGAGCCCTTTTAAATCGAGTAAACCGTTTTTAACTTCTTCACCTTTACGAGTAACAATTGAATTAACTGAGCTTTTATAAGGGCGCGTGAAATTCAAAAACTCTTCTCTTTCCACTGGGTATTTAAATAGGCTGTGTAATAGATCGACTTCCTTCTTCTTCGCTTTTTCCATTAACTCAGAGAAGTTATCTTGGACAAACTCGAAACGAACTCCAAGGCGGCCTTCAATCAATTTGACATAATCAATGGAATAACCGACGGGTTTTCCATTGATAACGAAATCGTACGGCGCATAATCAGGTTCATTCATTACCCTAATAACTTGATGCTGTTGCAACCAGGCTTGCTCCTCCTGCGTTAGCTTGAGAAAAGAGCCTGTAGGTAATAAAGATTTGCCGAAGTTTTTTTCTGAGAGAATTAAACCGTGCCAAGACGCAGTGTTCGGAAGCTTCACATTTTTTTTAAAGGTCGCAACAATGTCTTTGATCCGCTTTTCCGAAATTGTACCCAGCGGGATCTGATCGGCATTTATCATTCGAGAAATAAGCTTTGACTCATAAGTTAACCTTTCTTTCGAGAGCTTCGCGTTGTATTTTTTTTGAATCAGATCGATGATTTCATCGGGATTGCTAAGCGCATATTGCCACCCTTTAATTGTGGCACGGCGAATTTTGTTGACTCTTTCAGGATTTTGAAAATACTCTTGTTCAGATGTAAACAGGTTGTCTCCGTAAAAATCGAACCCATAGAATCGCGGATCAATAAAAGCAAGTTCTACACCCCGTTGATTTAGGTCAAACGGCTGCGCAGTAATATACCCCGCCATCGCATCAACATTTTTCGAGGCAAAATCGGTTAGGTCAAAATTCAGTTCGACTACTTCAACTTCATTCATCGAACCAAGCGTATCGGTAATCATTGCTTCGATAGCTAAATGACTTTGTCCGCCCCTGTCAATCATCAAGCGTCTGTTTTTTAAATCGTATGGTGTCGTTATTCCATCATGTTTGTGTGCCATGATGACCAGAGGAGAGTGCTGGTATATTTGCGATACCAACACCAAAGGTTTGGCTTTTAGGCGAGCCAAAATTAAGCCCGCATCAGACACTCCGTATTCAGCATCTCCATCTACCACAGCTTGATGAGTATCCTTGCCTAATTGCCTTTCAACGAGTTCAACCTCAATTCCCTCTAATTCATAATACCCCTGCTGGATGGCCGCGTAATAACCGGCAAATTGGAATTGATGACGCCATTTTAATTGGATGGTTACTTTGTCGAGAACATCTTGGGATTCTGACGATTGACTTGACGCCGCAAAACTAGCAGAAGTAAATAGAAATAAGCATAAAGTGACCACGCTGGCCAACAATATCAAATGTAAGCCCTCTATATTTTTTCCTTTAAAAACAGAAGGATACAATTTCACCATATGGGATTATTCTCGCTAGTAAAGGTTTCTTATTGTTATTTGTACATAGCTAGTAAAAAGATACCGGTCTTATAAGGATAGTCAAAAATAATGCAGTTGGCCGAGCAAATTAAGTCTATTCTCTATAACAAACCGTTAATTGAATTTTATTAAAATGACTATTCATAAATTTGTTATTTAACTCACCTAAACTCGTAGGTTTGAAGGTGAAGATAGCGCAGATAAGTTATCCAATAACATGCTCGATAAAACGAAATCGGAATCAACTGAAAACACTCGGGAATTGAAAAAGAGATTTCCTGAGTTAATTGAGCTCGAACGAATACTAAGACAAGCTCCAGATACCACTCAAATTAAGGTGCTACAGAAATTAGAGTACCAGGGTTTCGAATTACCCATCTATAGAGTCGACATTGGCAATCTCTCACCGGGATTGCCAAGGTTGATCGTCATCGGCGGCGTACATGGCGTGGAGAAAATTGGGAGCCGAGTTGCGATTGCTCTTCTGGGCACATGGTTTAATCGATTAACCTGGGAGAAAAGTTTACTGGATTCGCTTCAACATATGAGTATCACTTTTCTGCCAATTGTGAATCCGATAGGTATGCTTAAAAACACTAGAGCTAATGGCAATGGTGTTGATCTGATGCGCAATGCACCAATCGAGGCAGATGAAAAAGTCCCATTTCTACTTGGAGGCCATCGCATCACAAACCGATTATCCTGGTATCGTGGTGATGCTGATAAGATGGAAGACGAAAACGAAATTTTATTTGAACAAGTGGAATCTCTATGCGCAAACTCCCCCCTGGTTATCTCATTGGATTGCCACTCAGGCTTTGGATTTAGAGATCGGATCTGGTTTCCTTATGCTTATCGCCGCCGACCACTAAAGGGTATTGCCCCTATTATGGCGTTAAAACTATTGTGGGATAACTCTTACCCTAATCATCACTATGTTTTTGAACCCCAGTCGAATCACTATATGACCCACGGCGACTTTTGGGACTATAGTTATAAGTCGTTTAACAGGCCACCTGAAAACCATAATTTTATTCCGCTTACCCTGGAGATGGGTTCATGGAATTGGGTTAAAAAGAAACCTTCTCAACTGTTCTCTGTGGAAGGTATGTTTAACCCGATGGTGGCTCATAGACAACAACGTACGCTAAGGCGACACTTACCTTTATTTGATTTCTTTCGTCATGCGATTTATAGCTACAAAAATTGGTTTCCAACTCAGGAACAATTTGCTCAACTAAGGCAGATGGCGGACTCACTTTGGTATCGAGAAGACTGATGAACATAAAACCATATGAAAACAGAGTTATTCTTCTCAGAGGGCTAGGGCGCGATCAAAAACACTGGAAACCTTTGGTGAAAAAGTTGAATTTCTTATGTCCGCAAACGAAAATAGAAACCCCCGATTTACCCGGAGCAGGAAAGCTCTATCAGTCTGAGTCACCATTAAAGCTTGGTCAGTACATCTCATCGATGGAAAAACAGCTTTGCCAATCCGATTTACCGACACTGCTGATCGGCCTTTCTCTCGGAGGGATGATAGCGCTAGAGTGGGCATCGCGTTTCCCCAATAAATTCTCTCGCCTTGTCTTAATCAATTCTAGCTCGAGACTCAATCCCTTTTATCAGAGACTTAATTTACTCAATGCGAGTCTACACCCACGGACAATTATAGGTTTATCATTGCGCGAACAGGAAACATCTATATATAAGCTCACTTGCAACTCCAGACCGGTTGACCAACAAGTGATCGCTCGTTGGATTGGCATTCAAAGAGAGCATCCGGTTAGCTTAAAAAACCAAATTCGCCAAATAGCAGCGGGGGCTCGTTTTAAATTACCGTTTAAAGACCAAATGCCTCCTGTTCATGTGGTTTATTCACGCGCAGATAGACTAGTAAGTCCTAAATGCAGTCAGGCATTGATTAAGTATTTTAGCGCAACATCGGATATACATCATTGGGGTGGACACGATTTACCCCAGGACGATCCGGAGTGGATAGCAGAAGTTATTAAAGATCAGATCTCGCTTAGCAGAGAAAGAACTCAAAGGGATTCGAATATTGAATGATTTATCTACGAAACTGCTCATTGCTTAAATAGCAGCCAGATACTATTACCCAACAGCATTCCCTCGTAAGGCCTGCAAGAACTCTAAAATATATCTTTTCCATAGCGATAGAATCTAGTTCTGAAGATTCCGAACGGAGAGCCCGTTCGGCAATCCTCAACGATTCCTCATCTCAGCTATTAGTTCATACCTTCATATTCAGCTGTTGAACTAGTTTGAGTGAAGGTATTGTTACCGTGATTTAACACGGTAGCAGAAAGACTAATCGATTGATAAGTACGAATCGGCAGTGCACAAGTTCGAGACGTCGAACTACAGCGGCTATCAGACCAATTTACGGTATAGTTACTAGGCATGTTATCAATTTGGAAGTAAGCGGTAGTACTTCTCGCAAATCCAGCACTGAAACAAAAAGGTGAGCCCCAGAGATCCCATGCAGGAGTATCTACCAAGCATTTCATTTTAGGAGAAGAGCTAGCGGCCATGCTAATTTTTGCTTGGTCAAGTAGCTCAGGTGTAGCTTTATAATCAGCTGCTGATATTGAATAGTCATCTTTTTTACTGGTTTTCTTAGATACCGTTAAATCTTCGGCCTGTACCAATCCCGTTAATGAAAGAGCTGCTGAAGCAACAATCAAAGTTTTCATTTTATTCTTCATTACTAATTTCCTTGTGTTATTTATTTTGATATTCGCGTTAGGCTTACAAATTGAATAATACTGTGCATATTAGCCGCTTAACGCTGCAAGGAAATTATGGGTATGAGATGACATTGTAATGTGGCCGCAACCAAAGCGTGAAATGAATCACCCAAAAAGTCGAGATACTATCTCCGGCGAAAAAATTAATCGCCTGAACAAATTTTAATCTCAAGTAGGCTTTGGCCAAATTCTTAAACCATGCTAATTTATTCTCATCAGCTGCCGGAGTTCGTAAACGAATTTCTCAATATCTTGCTCTGAAATATTAAGATGAGTGACCAGCCTTGTTCTGCGTGATGCAGAAATCAAAATATTTTTTTGCCTTAGTTTTCGTGCTATTTTTTGTGTGTCGACTTCAGAATCAAACTCGATATATACCATATTTGTTTGTGGAGGATTAACTCTAATATTACCTATTTCACTGAGCAATTCTGCTAGCAATAGTGCATTCTCATGATCCTCTTTTAAGCGATGAATATTATTCTCCAAAGCAAAGTCGATAGCCGCCGCAACTATACCCGCTTGGCGCATCCCGCCACCCAGCATTTTCCGCCAGCGCTTTGCCTGTTCAATTAAATTGTAATTACCACAAAGCATCGAACCTACTGGTGCGCCGAGTCCTTTGGAAAAACAAACTGAAACAGAATCGAAACCTTTAACTAAAGACGGAACAGAACGGCCACTTGCTATCGCAGCATTGAAAAGACGGGCCCCATCAAGATGACATAAAAGCTGATTGTCTCGTGCTAATTGAATTGCAGAATTGATATACTCAGGAGGAACCACCTTGCCGTTGTGGGTATTTTCTAAGCTCAATAAACGTGTTTTGGCAAAATGGACATCGTCAGGTTTAATCGATGATTGGATTTTATCGAGAAAAAGACTACCATCAGCTTCGACTGGCAATGGCTGAGGCACAATGCCGCCAAGCGTTGCAGCCCCACCAGCTTCGTAAAGGTAAGTATGATATTCCTGTCCGACTATATATTCATCGCCGCGTTGGCAATGACTCAATAACGCAATCAAATTACTCTGGGTACCGCTTGGTACCAGTAACGCAGCTTCTGTACCAAACATGTCTGCAACTTTTTGTTGAACACCATTGACCGTGGGGTCGTCACCATATACATCATCACCAACCTCAGCATTAGCCATAGCTTTTCGCATTGCATGACAAGGTCTGGTAACCGTATCACTCCTAAAATCGATCATTGGTTTAATCTCCAAACATCATTATCGCCGCTAGCATTGCGGCAACGCCAACCAAGGTCAATAACAGAATATAGATGAAAAAAATCGCAAGCGTTTTTGGAATAACCAGCCAATAAGTTTGTCGGTACACTTCCTTTTGCGCCTTGGCTAAATAAATTGGAACCAATGCTGACAACCAGGCCCATTGGATATTTATCTGGGCGAGGCCATAAATAATCATCGCCATCAGCATTAACCAGGATTGAACGTGCAACGAAAAAATTAAATGGTCAAAGTAGAGTACTCGCTTAAAGAAGTAGATCAATTTCATCAGCAAAGCGAATAAAGGAAGAAAAAGTACAACTGCATTAGGCAAGGCATTTTCAAGATTATAAAATATTCTATCGACTGTAACCTGAGGTTCCAGCTTTAACATTAATTCTTTTTTGTCGGCAAACGAATCATTAACCCATCGCGAAATGGGATCGTCGCTGTTTACAGTAGAAAAGAAAGAAAGCGTAGCCTGTCCCTTGGCGGGCTCTTCTTTCCCCAGAAGAGCATCTCCTATATAGACATTTTTTTCGCTAACATCGACTGTCGGAATTTCGAAAACAATAAAGAAGAGTAAACTTATGACCAAATACATACGCACTGGAGGCAAAATCGAAACGCGTTTGCCATCGATAAATTTACGACTTAATTTACCGGGCTTAAACACTAGGTCAACGAGGCTGCTAAAAAACTTAGAATTAGGAGCAAAAACCTCTTCGGTAAACTCACCTATAACCTGCCAGATCGGGCCTCGCCGACTCTTGACTGATTGCCCACAATTCGCGCAGAAACTTCCGCTAAGTTCAAATTGACAATTTGCACAATGATCCAACGCCTTATGCTCCCTCTATATTTTTGATTTTATATTAACCGTTCTTGATACCATCATATCATCCAGCTAAGTATTACTAAATACTCTCGGGTATTTAGTAAAAAGGAAAGCTAAACTCGCCAAATCACTTTAAATTAATCCATTGATAGCTATTTTTGTATTTAGGGGAAAGGTGAGGTTAAGATAAGCTCTCCGATTGTTGCGCAAGAACTCGATTTTACATGGCGGTCGGCTACCCCAATTAAAACTCAGGCTCGTGCGGTTAGTCTAAAAGACCGCGCGAGCCTGATCTGGATAACGAATAAAAATGAACTAGAGGAGGAAATAAAACACTTCTTCTTTTACTGTACTTCAAGACCTGATTTAAGCCGTGAGTGCTTTTTCCCCCCTTGCAATCGCCACGCAACCCGAGCGCACGATTTCGATGATGTCACTTTGACGGCGGATACTGCGGATAAAGGCATTAAGTTTATCCTTCTTACCCGTCAACTGGACAGTATAGAGCTGGTTAGTACTATCAACTATCTGACCACGAAAAATATCCGCGGTGCGTTTAATCTCGTCCCTGGCATCCGGTGTTTTTGCGTTGAGCTTTACAAACATTAGCTCTCTTTCGATATGAGAGATATTCGTTAACTCCTTAATTTTAAGTACGTCGACCAGTTTATTGACTTGTTTGGTGATCTGTTCGATAACTTTATGATCTCCACTTGTAGCAATAGTGATACGTGATAGAGACTTGTCATCAGTTGGCGCCACTGTCAGACTTTCTATATTGAAAGCACGCTGAGAAAATAAGCCAACAATTCGAGAAAGCGCTCCTGGTTCATTTTCCAACAAAATGGATAAGATAGTTTGCTGCATTATTGGTCGACTCCTTTAGCTAACCACATATCATCGATTGCACCGAATTTTTTTTGCATTGGGTATACGTGTTCATTTTCTTCAACTTCAACGTTGATTAATACAACTTTGTCTTTCATCGCCATTGCTTGAGCTAAGGACTCGTCTAATTTTTGTGGGTCAGAAATAGTCATCCCAATATGTCCGTACGCTTCTGCTAATCTAACAAAATCAGGTAGCGAATCCATGTAAACGCTGGAGTGTCTACCATCATAATTAATATCTTGAAGCTGCTTTACCATGCCAAGATTTTTGTTATTTAAAATCACAATTTTGACTGGTATCGAATATTGCAAACAGGTTGAAAGTTCCTGAATATTCATTTGGATAGAACCGTCTCCAGAAATACAAACCACTTCCTTCTCTGGATTAGCAAGCTTTACGCCCATCGCAGCCGGAAAACCAAAACCCATGGTGCCGAGCCCTCCCGAGTTTATCCACTGTTTGGGTCGCTTAAATGGGTAATAAAGTGCGGCAAACATCTGATGTTGGCCAACGTCAGAGGTAATTAACGCATCCCCATTGGTTGCACGGTAGATCGACTCGATAACTTGCTGTGACTTAATACCACTCCCCTCTTTTTGATAGCCCAAGCATTGTCTTTCACGCCAGCCTTTGATGTCTTGCCACCAACTCGTATACGAAGGCGTTTTGAAATCTTCTTTTACAGCCAAAGCATCAAGAAATTGTCGCAGTACGACTTCAATAGAACCTACCACAGGAATATGCGCGTGGATGTTTTTCGAAATAGAAGTGGGATCAATATCCACATGGATGATAGTGGCGTCCGGGCAAAATTTACTCGTGTTATTAGTTACTCGATCATCAAATCGCGCACCTAAGGCAACAATAACATCGGCGTTAGCCATCGTTTTGTTTGCCTCGTAAGTACCATGCAAACCTAGCATACCAACAAAGTGTGAGTGTTCACCAGGAATACATCCAAGGCCCATTAAAGTACTCGCGACCGGGGCATTAATTGTCTCTGTAAATTCGAGTAGTAGTTCCGAAGCGCCGGACAGAATAACTCCGCCACCAGCGTAGATTACCGGCCGCTCAGCATTTTTAATCGCCTCAATTGCTTTTTTAATTTGCTTAGCGTGTCCTTTAATCGTTGGATTGTAAGAACGGATCCTTACCTTTTCAGGCATCTCATATTTGAAACGGTGTGGAGGACTCAGTTTATCTTTAGGTAAGTCAACCACCACTGGCCCGGGCCTTCCAGACTTGGCTAAATGAAATGCCTTGGCGATGGTCGCCGGGATCTCTTCAGCATTGCGGCAGGTATAACTGTGTTTCACGATTGGCCGAGAACACCCCAGCATATCCGTTTCTTGAAATGCATCGTCACCGATCAGATGGGTCGCGACTTGTCCAGATAAAACGACCATCGGGATAGAGTCCATATAGGCGGTCGCAATCCCGGTTACGCAATTGGTCGCGCCAGGCCCTGAAGTCACTAAAACAACGCCGACCTCGTCAGTAGAGCGACTGTAACCATCTGCCATATGAGTCGCCGCTTGCTCGTGCCGCACCAAAATGTGTTGAATATCTTCTTGTGCCAACAGCGCATCATAGATATCAAGTACCGACCCACCAGGATAGCCAAAAATATGTTTGACGCCTAGATCGACGAGCGATTTGACCACTAACTCAGCACCGGTAAAAAGTGCGTTGGAATTATTTGCCGAAGGCGGCTGCTCAACTAAAGCGTCACTCTTGCGGGTAGTTTCACTCGTCAACATTGACCTGATCCTCAATTAATAAATTTAAGGTGAATCAATTCTGCTCCACCAATTAATCACGATTAAAAAAAAGCCCCCGGTTCTTGCGAAGCGGAGGCCTTGGTGTTTTGTTTACTTAAGTTAACAATGAAGTCCCCCGCGATGAAATGACTCTCACCACGACTACAAGGAGGTTGACTAAAAAGCAGTTATATTTCATTGCCATTCACACATTCATACTCATAAATAAAGTATTAACCCTCAATTCTCTGTTGATTGTAGCTCAGCAAGGCAAACCTCGACTTACGCTACGGAATAAAGGCCTTCATTCATATTAACAATTGGATTGATTGTCTATTTGATAGCCACTCAGGTCAACTAACTAAAAGCTATAAGGCATTTGGCGCGCTTAAATATGCTTCCAATATTTCGGATAATTCCGCACCGGCCAACTCCAAATCCGCGACTAAACTAGCTGATACTACGGATTTTTCGGTCTTGCCATGTTGCTCGATCCGGCTAGCAAGTTCCTGCACCTTAACTCCTGCTACGTTACCCGCGCTACCTTTAATAGAGTGGGCCAATCGCGTGACTTCCTGGTACCTTTCCCCTTCATACGACTGTCGTAAAAGTTCTAAATTGGTGCTGAAATCTTTCTGGAATGAAACAACTAGCTTACGCAACAACTGTTCTTTACCTAGCAAACGTTTAAGTGCAGCTTGTTTATCCCAAACCTGGCAGCTATTAATAGACTTGATTGGCGAGGAGCCTGATTTGACTGGTCTACTTCTCCCGTGTTCGATCATGTCAACCTGGATGTTTTTTTTCTCAGAAGGCAACCATTCAAAACACTTGCTGAGTAACTCTTTTGGCTCAACCGGCTTCGCAAGATAATCGTCCATTCCTGCCTGCAAACAGCGCTGCTTATCTCCTTCCAACGCATTGGCGGTCATTGCAATTATCTTTATTGATTGATTTGCTTTGCCAGCTTTACCTTGCCTGATTCTGGCGGTCGTTTCATAGCCATCCATTTCAGGCATTTGACAATCCATTAAAATAAGATTGAAATGCGAAGCCCTTTGGTTAAGTATCTGGATTGCTTCAACACCATTTGACGCAAACTCCACTTCGATAGCAAATTCTTCCAATATCCCCAACACTACTTGTTGATTCACAAAGTTATCTTCTACCACCAGCGCGCGGACATTCTGTTGCCGAATTTGACTTAACTTATCTTTATCAAGCTGGTTCGTCGCATCCTCAAATACTAAACCCGATTCAAATAAAACATTATCGATTTGCTGCAAATCTGGCGTTTCACTTGATGAGGAAATAATGGCTAAAGATTTAAATAAATCTATTGTGGTGGCAGGTTTAGGAAAAAGTCCGCTAAACACTTTTGCCTGTTCTGCATCCTGCCGGCTTGTTTCTATCAAATCGTTCATTAAAATAAGCTTCGACTTAGATTCTGCTTGAGCCAAACCCAACAACTCGGTAAACCCTTGGTGGTTTTCAGCAATCGTTTTTTGATCTACAAATATCCCATCGAACACTCTAGCGGAAATTTCATGACCACGGGCCTCAATAATCTGTATGGCTTCACTCGCGTTCGAAGCAAGTTCAACCTTTGCTCCCCATATCGATAGTTGTTTAAATAGCACCTGAGCATTGGTCGAGTTACTTTCTATCACCAGCAATTTAAGCTCGCTGACACTAAACGGCGGTATTATCGGATAAGAGTTTTTACATTCATGAAGTTCAAACTCCAGCTCGAATCGGCTTCCTTTCCCCAAGCGGCTTTTGACTTTGATAGTCCCACGCATAATTTCAATTAACTTGCGTGAAATTGATAATCCTAGCCCCGTTCCACCATATTCTCGCGTAGTCGACGCATCAACTTGAGTAAACACATCGAAAAGCCCTTCAATTTTATTTTCCGGTATACCAATACCAGTATCTATCACTGCAGCTTTAAATCTAAACAAACCGTTTTCAGCTGGGCACAGTGCGGCACTTACCTTGATTTCACCTTTTTCAGTAAACTTAATTGCATTACCGATTAAATTAACAAAAATCTGGCGGATTTTCCCAGGATCGCCTTTAACTAGAGACTGCTCAATGCCGGCTAGGTCAAGTATAAACTCAACCCCTTTTTTCTGGGCCTTCAGAGCTAGTTCTTCAGAAATATCGCCTAGTAATTTTCTTAAATTAAACTCGCGACTTTCGAGTTCCAATTTACCAGCTTCTATCTTCGAAAAGTCGAGAACATCATTGATTAAATTTAATAATGACTCTGCACTAGTTTGGGCGAGATTAATTTTATGGTTTTGCTCTTGGTCTAAACTGGTTTTTGCTAAAAGTCGGAGCATCCCCAACACGCCATTCATCGGAGTACGAATTTCGTGTGACATATTTGCAAGAAACTCTGATTTTGCCTGATTAGCTTTTTCAAGTTCTTTAGTGCTCTCCGCAACATGCTTTTCCAAATTCTCAACCATATCGAAAAAAAACTGATTGAACCTTCCCAAAATAGAAGTGATTACAATACCAATACAAACCAACGAAAAAATAAAAGTTAACCACGATGTCCAGTTATAGGAATATTGATTGAAGTCTATTGCGAATTGATATAGCTGGAATTGAACTAAAACATAGAGAGCGACAATATATAAAACACAACCAGCAAAAACATATATGGCTGTTTTCCTATTAAATAAAATGGCAGCTAGAACAATACTCAACATCATGAAAGGGGCACCGTTTCCTGCCAGTCCAAACTTAAGTATACCAGCTAACCCAACCAACAAACTTGCACAAATAATGATCCACGCTTTCCACATAAATGAAATTGCCTTGCGAACTAGGGTGATCGATAGAATCGCGAAAACAACAAAAATATGTAAGTACATAATAGGAATAATGCCAAGGTCGCGAATTCTAAGTAACGAAGTGACCAACGCAGGGATCGAAATTACACTGAAAGCAACGAGCACCCAGTTTACAAGTTCATTTTTGAGTTTAACTACTGACAGCCGTCTCGCGGCAATCATATCTTCTTGACGCATTATTTAATGCTTATTCTACGAGTTATAGATACAGTATAGATGAATAAGAAAAACTTAAAGAAAACCGTTGGGCAGCATTATCCCGCTGAACTATTACCCCTCTTTACCAACCCTATAGCTGTACCTATACACCACAAAAAACTCACACAGAGATTACCCGTTCTTGTGTGAATTTATAGTCTGTTGCTCTGCATATAATTGGCAATTTTACTTAGACAAGGGAGTTGAGAACTTAATTAAAGACAACAACGAAAAGCCGGATCGAAAATACCCGAGTACAAAAGTCAGGCTTAGAACTTGCGGTTGTAGGGAAAGCGGCTATTCTTAATGTTAATAGTTTATATTGTTTGCCCTATCTACCTGAAAATATTCATTTTTTTAATTTCATTTCAGAGCATAGAGACTGATTTAACGGAACGCTATTTCGCTGGGAACTGTAAATGACATTATCCTCCAAGATAAAAGCATTGACCCTTGTAAGCCTTATTAGTGTAACCCCCTTTATCGCAAATATATTTGGCATTGATTTCGGTTCTAGTTCTACTCCACTACCTAGCGATAAACTGTTAGGCCAAATTTCAAATGATGCACAATTTAGTGCGCTTTCGGGTGCTATCCATCATGCATTTTTGGAATGGAGCGCAGTTAGCATTGCCCTGCTTACCGTATTTGTTGCTTTTCTTCATTTTTTCAAAAAGAAAGACATATCAGTACCGATAATCGGATTAGCCTTGCTCTGCGCGGGAATTATAGATGCATTTCATACATTGGCCGCGACAAGAATCTTAACCGCGAATACACCAAATACAGACTTCATCCCATTTACTTGGGCTTTTTCTCGAATTTTTAATGCCATGATTTTGATCATCGGTATCAGCACTAGTCTTTGGATTCTTCGCCAGCAAGAAATTGGGAAATACAACGAGAAAAACTCCCTGCGTAATATATCTCTCATCGGAATTGCATTTATCGGAATCGCAGGCCTTTCTATTGGTATTGCGGCATCAAGCGAAAACCTTCCGCATACAACTTATCCTCAAGCCACAATAACTCGCCCTTACGACGTTTTACCTTTAGCAATGTTTTTATTTGCAGGCATTTTGGTATGGATTTGGAACCAACGAAAAAGCTCGATAGTTAAATTTGCACTTTTGCTCAGCATAATCCCTGAAGTTTTTACCCAGATGCACATGAGCTTTGGCTCTAGCCAATTATTCGACAATCACTTTAATATTGCGCATGCTCTAAAAATTGTCGCTTATGGTTGCATTTTCGTCGGTATAACTTATGACATTGCTACATCTAGTCAATCGACTGATTACCAAATGGCAATGAGACACGCAGAACAAGAAAAAAATAGACAGAAAGTAAAAGGATTACTTGAAGTTGGTTATGCTAAGTACCCCCAGTCATTTACCATACCTGCCGCGGCATTTATTATTTCGCTCATTATTTCCGGGGTCGTCGCAGTTAGTTTTTATATTGATACCGAGAAATTAGTCGCTGAAAGAAAAATAGATGAGTTAGAAATTGAATCCACTTTAGTCGAACCCTTAATTACGGCTTTTTACAGGCAATCGTACAACGATGTACTGTTTTTAAGTAAAACACCGCCTATTAAGGGGCTTTCATTAGCATATCAGTCGAATGATGAAGCACAGAAAATGATATGGAGTGAACGATTAGAAACGATTTTTAGCGGAATTTTAGAGACTCGTTCTCAATACGTAAAAATAAGATTGATAGGCGTCGATGATAACGGAAGAGAAATAGTTAACGTTGTGAAGAATCGCAGCGGAATTTACAAAACACCTAAATCTCGGCTACAACAAAAATGTGCAAGAGGGTATTTTCAAAAAGCTCGCTCAAATCAGTTGGGAGACGTTTACTTTTCCAAAATTGAACTAGCAAAGGAAGATGGAAAAATAGCTATCCCCCATGTTCCAGTGTTGAGAATAGCAACGCCGGTCTACGACGCAGATAACTCGGAACTATTTGGCATAGTAATAATTAGTACAGACTTTCACTCTCTTGTTGATAACTTAAAATCCGCAAAACTAAAACATGTTCAATTCTATTTAACCAATGAGGAAGGAGACTACCTTTACCATCCTGAGGAATCAAAAGTTTTTGGCTTTAGTTTAGGAACTCGGCATCTGATCCAATCTGACTTTCCTGTGCTATCTGCACCGATAAAACAAAAAGTAGACTCTGTTCGATTAGTTAACACCGAGGAAAGCTCCAATATATTTGGTTTTCTTAAGACTATCGAACTTGCATCGTTTAACATAGAGCACCCGTTAAAACTCCTGCTTTTGTATGACTTTAAAGTGATTAGCAGTGAGCTATCCAACTATCGAAATCAGAGTTTAGTTATAGGGCTTGGCTTGGCCGTTATCGCATTAGCTGTTGCTATGCTGGCATCGAGAAAAATCACTTCTCCACTACAGAAAACAATAAACTCCATATCTTACTATGAAAAGCATAACCAACTACTAGAACTTCCTATCAATGCGAAAGATGAAGTTGGAGTACTTGCTAGAAGCTTTCATAATATGATGCTCCTAAAACAATCTCGGGATAATGAATTAACAGAGCAAAAATTTGCACTCGACCAACATTCTATTGTTGCGGTAACGGATACCAAAGGAACGATTACTTATGCAAATGAAAAGTTCGCGGAAATCAGTGAATATTCGGTAGACGAACTCATAGGAACAAATCATAGAATAGTCAATTCAGGCCACCACCCTATTTCCTTTTGGAAAGAAATGTATCACAAGATTGCAAATGGTAAGGTTTGGAAAGGCGAAGTTAAAAATATCTCTAAGTCTGGAAAATACTATTGGGTAGATACGACGATAGTTCCATTTAAAGACGAAAACGGAAAGCCGCAGAGCTATATTGCACTTAGAACAGATATCACAACCAAAAAAATAGCTGAAAAACAACTTATAGAGTCTATCTCTGTAGTAAATGCCATTCTAGATGCGGCGGCAATGAGCATTATTTCCACTGATAGAGAAGGCCTTATTCAAACATTCAACAAAGCTGCCGAGGGAATGCTTGGGTATGACGCGGATGAAATGGTTGGTAAACAAACACCCGCAGTAATTCATGATCTTGATGAAGTAGTCGAATACGCCAAAGAACTATCAAAAGATTCTAAAAAAACTATCGAACCTGGTTTTGAAGTATTTGTCGCCAAAGCCAAGCAAGGAAAAACCGACGAAAGAGAATGGGCATATGTGAGAAAAGACGGTAGCAAATTTCCAGTACTACTTTCTGTCACCGCTCTTAAAGATAATTCGGGTGAAATCACTGGATTTTTAGGCATCGCGCGAGACATCACAAAGCAAAAAGAAGCTGAAAGCGCACTAAGTGAAAGCTCTAAGCGATTAGAATTAGTTATTGATAGCACTGCCGTCGGAACCTGGGATTGGAATATTAATACTGGGGAGACACTATTCAACCAGCGGTGGGCAGAAATCATTGGGTATAGTTTAAAAGAACTTGAGCCTGTCAACATTGATACATGGCTCAAGTTTTCTCATCCGGAAGATTTGAAAGAATCGGAAAAACAATTAGAAAAGCACTGGAAAGGAGAGGCTGAGCGCTACATTTGTCAATCTAGAATGAAACACAAAAGTGGTCATTGGGTTTGGGTTCTCGATACTGGAAAAGTTGTTGAATGGAATCAAGATGGTTCGCCTAAAAGAATGATAGGCACTCACTTAGATATTACTGAAACCAAACAAGCAGAGATTAATACCAAAGAAGCTATGACGCTCCTTGAAGCGACTCTAGAATCTACCGACAACGGAATTTTGGTCACTAGTAACAGTGGGAAAGTTCTTCGTACCAACAGCCGATTCGCTGAGTTATGGCATATTCCGGAAGAATTGATCCAACTAAAAGATGAAAAAGTAATCCTCAACGAGGTTCTGTTTCAACTCAAATATCCAGAAAAATTCTTAGTTGACGTAGAAGAAATCAATCAAAATAAAGATGGAAATTCTTTTGATACGGTCGAGTTTAGTGACGGGAGAATATTTGAAAGGCTCTCAAGTCCAATGTTTATTGAAGGAGAGGGAGACTGCCGAGTCTGGAGTTTCAGAGATATAACTCAACGCGTTCAAGCTTCCCGTCAGCAAAAGAGCTTACTTGAATCAGCCCAAATTAAACTGAAAGTCTCAGAGTATTTAAATTCCAGTAGTTTTTATGGAGAACGATTAGACAAGGCGCTTAATGCTTTGCTCGATCTTTCTGATATCGCTAAGACGGGTGGTATTTATTTATTTGACCGCGATGAAAACAATTTTAAGCTTTTTACGTTTACCGGAAGCTTAAGCAACGATTTTATTCAACAAGAATCAACATTTGAGGTAGACCAGGGAATATGTGGCCTATCGGTTAAACTCGGCGAGATTTTGATCTCTGACGATGTAGACAATGATCCTAGAGTAACTGTCGACTGGAATGAGTTAAGCAACTCAGGACTATATGTGGTTCCTCTAGTCAGCCGAAGTGAAGCGGAAAATATAACCTTGGGAGTGTTATTTTTAGTGACAGATAAAGCTCCGAATCAATCTGCGAGTCGCCTTTTGTTACTACAAGAAATAGCTGACATATTCGCATTATCTATCCTTAATCAGAAAGTTAGCGACCAACTTGAAATAGCCCGCAGACAAGCAGAAGAGTCAAATCAGTTAAAGAGTGAGTTTTTGGCCAGCATGAGCCACGAAATACGAACGCCGATGAATGGTGTTCTTGGAATGTTAAGTCTGTTACTGAATTCAGAGTTAACCCAAGACCAAGAAAGAAAAACTCGGCTAGCGCAGTCAAGCGCAGAGTCTTTATTGGTCCTAATCAATGACATTCTTGATTTCTCGAAGGTTGATGCAGGCAAATTAGAGCTGGAAATTCTTGATTTCGACTTGCGTCAAATGATAGGAGAGTTCTCTGAGACAATGGCAATTAAAGCCCAGGAAAAAGGCTTGGAATTTGTTGTTGATATGACCGAAGTCGAACACTCTATGGTCAAAGGCGACCCAGGTAGAATCCGCCAAATACTTACTAATCTTGTAGGCAACTCAATAAAATTTACCGAGCTTGGTGAAATCGTTATCCGTACCAGTGTTACCAAAGGTGCGGATAGAAAATTACAATTCGAGTGTTCAATAAGTGATACTGGAATAGGTATAGAAAAGGAGAAACAAACAACTTTATTCGACGCGTTTAGCCAAGCAGATAAATCAACCACCAGGAAATATGGAGGTACAGGCTTAGGCTTGACCATCGTAAAACGACTGTGCGAAATTATGGGCGGAGACGTCAGTGTTGTTAGCACACCCGGTAAGGGCAGTAGTTTTCAATTCGTCGTATTTCTAGAACCAAGCAAACAATCAGAAAAAGTTCTACCGTCAATCGATATAGAAAAACTAGACGTACTAGTGGTGGACGACAATGCTACCAACAGAGAAGTCTTAACCGGACAACTCACGCATTGGGGAGCAAAAGTTACAGAAGCTGAAAGTGCGTCTGAAGCGCTTAAAATATGTAGAAAACGTGCCAATCAACAAGAAAAACAGTTTGATGTAGCGCTTTTAGATATGCAGATGCCGAAAATGGATGGCGCTCAGCTAGGCGCAAAAATGAAGCAAGATAAAAGGACCTCTGATATCAAACTTGTAATGATGACTTCAATGAGCCACAGGGGAGACGCTAAGTTTTTTGCAGATCTCGGGTTTAGCGCCTATTTTCCAAAACCTGCGACCACCTCAGACTTATTTAATGCACTATCAGTAGTAGTCGATGATGGAGAGGCGCTGGCAAATGCCCAGCCATTAGTTACCCATCACTATTTGCAAACACTCAAAGCTGCATCAGACGCGCCTCAGAAAATAGAATGGCCAAAATCACTTAGAATATTACTGGTCGAAGACAACCAGGTTAATCAAGAGGTTGCCAAAGGGATCTTGGAAGAATTTGGCTTGAATGCCGATGTTGCGGGAAATGGAATTGAAGCGATTGAGCAACTTATCAGCCATGCCGATGAGTCTCCCTATAGCTTAGTTTTAATGGATTGTCAGATGCCTGAGATGGATGGTTATGAGGCAAGTAAGCAAATAAGAAAAGGGGCAGCTGGCACTCAGAATAAAGACGTTATAATTGTTGCGATGACGGCTAACGCAATGAAAGGCGATCGAGAGAAGTGTTTGCAAGCAGGAATGAATGAATATATCAGTAAGCCGGTAAACCCGCAGGAAATTATCGAGAAAATTTCGACTTGGTTTTCCCCTACCAATTTGCCCTCCGTCGATAAGTTAGGAATTCCAGGTATTCAAGAAAAAAATATGGATGACAATATTATTGATTCAAGTGTTTGGGACCACCAGTCGGCCTTAAGCCGCGTTTTAGGAAAAGAAGCTATTTTAGACAATTTGATTAACCTTTTCTTATCTGATACACCGCAGAATATTGAGCAGCTTGAGCAAGCGATCCAACAGGAAGACATTGATTCGGTTCGCCTGAAATCCCATACTATAAAAGGCGTTGCTGGGAATATTGGTGGTAGCAAACTACATGAACTGGCCGGTCAAATTGAAAAGGATGCTAAAAAGCAGCAAACTATAAACTTAACTTATTTAGGAAAATTGTTAAGAATTGAGTTTGAGAAGTTACAAACAGTGTTAAAAAAATATAAAAATGAAAGACAAAAGCAGCAAGATACCAATGATAAAGGTAGCGACTTTAAAAGCAGTGAGCTGCTCTCGGAGTTAGACCTATTAAGAAAACAGCTTGTCTCCGGCAACTTCATCTCAGATCAGCAACTGAAGGTTTTATCTCCTTTAATGGATTCTGAAATTTATTGCGATGACACGCGGCGACTAAAGGAGTTGATACTACAATTCGACTCTGAAAATGCAGTTGTAGTAATAGATAAACTTAAAAAATCTATAAAAGCCTATAGCTAGTAGAATGGATATTATTATAAATGAGCTCATCTGAAAAACCAGCGATACTCTTAGTTGACGATGTTCCAGCCAACATCCAGTTGTTAGCAGGTTTTCTCAGCGATATGTACGAAATAAAAGTTGCAACTAGCGGCAAGCGGTGTATTGAACTTGCAGGCTCGATACCTCAACCAGATTTGATCTTATTAGACATTGAAATGCCCGAAATGAATGGCTATGAAGTCTGTCAAAAATTAAAAAGCCAAACATCAACAGCATCAATTCCAATAATATTTATTACCGCAAAAGATGACGACGATGATGAAGAGTTTGGACTGGAGTTAGGAGCTGTTGATTACATAACGAAGCCTGTCCGCCCTGCCATAGTAATAGCGCGCGTAAAAACTCAAATAACGATAAAGAAACAGCAAGATCAATTAAAACGAATGGCTCTTTATGATCAATTGACAGGAATCTATAACCGCCACTATTTGATGGAAACCGCAGACTTAAAGATTGCTAAGTCATTTAGGCATGATTATCCTATTTCTTTGGTCGTTGTCGACATCGATCACTTTAAATCGATTAACGACAATAATGGCCACGATATTGGAGATAAAGTGCTAATAGAAGTTGCCAAATTATTTAATCATACAACCAGGAAGGAAGATATTGCTGCACGTTTTGGTGGAGAAGAATTTGTACTGATGTTAGATCATTGCGATCTAAAATCAGCTAAATCTAAAGTAGAGAGCATCCGAAAAAAAGTTGAGGAGCTAAAACCCGAGTCGCTAAAAGTCACTGCAAGCTTTGGCGTTGCCCAACTTAAACCAGGAGAAGAACTGGACAATTTAATCAAGCGCGCCGATGACGCCTTATATGAAGCTAAACAAACCGGCAGAAATAAGGTCGTTTTGGGTTAGACTCATTTTCTTCTTTTGTTACCAGGACTAATTTTCCTTTTCTAGCAATGTATAGAGGGCTTCCAAAATAACCCCCAAATCATTATCCAGTTGACTAGTGCTTTCGCTACTTTCATTCAGTTTAATTGATGTCCGATCAGCTAATTGCATCAATTTCTTTTCTTGATCATCGTCCAGCCCCAGTCCAAATAACATATTTTCCAGTTCATTTAGCATATCGCTCATGGTATTAGTAATCGTTTTGCTATGTCCATGGATTTTCTCACTGGTCAATTTTATTTGATTTTCAGCAAGCTCGATTAGCTTATTGATAATGTCTTTTCGCTGTTCACCAATTGCATTCTGTGCATGCAAAGTAGTAAGACGACCATAGGCAATATCTTCCAGAACGACTAAGTGATCCTTAAGTCTTCCATAACGGCTTTCCTCATCGAGCGGCATATTCTTGACCAATAGCACAAGGTTATCACTGCGTATGATTGTTCGAATTCCCAAGTTAGTTACCCGCTCAGGACTCTGCTGGAACTTATCAAGAACTTTAGCTTCGATGCTTTCCTCGGTACAGCCAACAAAAATTGGCGAACTCCCTGTTATTAGCGCACAAGAGTTCAAGCCAAAGTTCTTTGCTATATCTATAATTGACTGCCCCACCCCTTCCAAAGAATCAATCGATTGAACGTTTTTGACAAACTGAATTATTTCTCCTAACTCACTGCTTGAAGTCATCGCTTCCATTGCAACATTCATTGCCGAACTTGCTTCTTGTTTAGCCTCTTCAATTTCGAGGCTTCGGGCAAGCCTAAACTCAACTTTTTGCAATAACTCTTGGCCATCAACGGGTTTAGTAATGTAATCGTCAGCCCCCGCCTCAAAACCGGCCAGGCGCTCTTCGGTACTATCAAGAGCTGACACAAAGATTACCGGTAGCGCCTCGGTTTGGTTATTTTTACGGATCTCAATGCACACCTCGTAACCTGTCATTCCAGGCATGTTTACGTCAAGTAGAACTAGATCGGGCGTGTTAGTTTCTATTTTCTCCAGACACTCCGCGCCTGAACTGGCCTCAACAACCTGATATTTGTCCTCCAACAGCATTTTCAGTAAGGTTCTATTATCAGCAGTGTCATCTACGACTAATACGCATTGCTCATTGGACATATTAATTCCTACCTGATTTTGGTTTTAATTAGTTATCATTCGTTAAGACGTTGTTATTACCCTAGATAAAATATAGACCGATAAGACCTTATCCATGTAATTTTTCGAATTTTTTAATCACATTCAAAAATTTGTTGAATTCCTCAATAAATTTGTCGAGAAAAGAATCGACTGCTTCCAGCTCATTTTGTTTAGCAAGGTTCTCGATATGAGAAGCTATATTCTGTAGTTGGATCGCACTTAGGTTTCCGGTTACTCCTTTTATAGCATGGGCTGTTGCTTGAATATTTTGGGCTTCGCCGGTTGTAACGTCACACTTTAACTGATCGAGTTGCTCTGGCATGGTTGCTTTGAATGACTTTATTAAGGAACCAACTAATTTCTGTTTGCCTAAGACTCTTTTTAAAAGGCTCTGATAGTCCCAAACACTTGGGTCAATTGAGTTTATATATTGGTCCGAGTCGACACATTCATCTAACTTATTGAGCAATTCATTGAGCGGAGACTCTTGTTTTTTTTGATGTACTAACTCTTCATTGATTGCCTTTTTCCCTTCCCAACGACGCACAACAGACTTAAGCAGCTCTCCATCTATTGGCTTAGCAATGTAGTCATCCATTCCAACTGCCATACACCTTTGTTTATCGCCAGCCATTACATTGGCAGTCATTGCTATAATTGGAATGTTCTTGTATTCATTTCCAATTTCACCTTCTCTGATCTTTTGTGTGGTCGAATAACCATCTAACACCGGCATTTGGCAATCCATCAAAACTAAATCAACCTTAACGGATTTTCTTTTATGTAATATATCTAAAGCTTCTTGTCCGTTGTTCGCGATAATAACCTGGTATCCAAATTCTTCTAATATACCAAGCGCGACTTCTTGATTAACCAGATTATCTTCAACGAGTAAGATAGCGGTGTTGTTACCTTCTATTGCTTGTTTCTGCCTTAAAAAATCAGCTTTTATATTCTCAGATTTGGATGAAGCTGATAATTTTCCTTCGACAAAATCTGACAGTATTATTGGAGTAATCGGCCTTTGCAGCAGAACGCCCCGATTGTTAATATCGAAATTTTTGAGATGCTCCTCCTTTCCAAGGTTACTGATCATTCCAAGTATAGCCTTCGGCAGACGAGAAAAAGTGTCATAAAAAACTTCAACCGCTTCTTTTGCTTGCGAAGAATCAGGCTCGAGTACTGACTCGAATTCCGGGTCAAAAATTACGTGAGAAATAGTCTCCGTAGTAGACTGACTTGCTAATAACCATTCATCGAGTGTCGCGAAAATTCTGATCTTTGGAATAGACCATGCTTCAAATTGATTAAGCAAATTATCTGTCAGCGCTTTATTTGGCGAAATCAAATCTAATGAGGTTACCGCCGATACATCAGGGCTATTCGGAATTTTTGTATCTATTGCTACTTTTATCGAAAAGGTGAATTCACTACCTTCATCTTCTTTGCTTTCGGCCTGAATATCTCCCCCCATCAGGCGGCAGAGTTGTTTGCAGATTGTTAGCCCTAGTCCACTACCTCCGAATCTACGAGTGGTAGAACTATCAGCCTGCGAAAAAGCCTGGAATAGAACTGGCAATTTATCCTTGCTAATTCCGATACCACTATCCCGTACGGTCCCTGAAAAAATAGCCTGGTCATTGACTTCATCACATTTTATCGCGGCCTCGATGTATACCGAACCTTTAGCGGTGAACTTAATAGCATTACTCAAAAGATTAATAAATATCTGGCGGATCCGATTAGGGTCGCCGGAAACTTCTTTAACTTTAATACCGGATAAGTCGGTAATGAGTTCGATATTTTTTTTCTGAGCAAGCAACGAATTACTTTGTACCACTTCGCTTATCAAACGCGTAGGATTAAACACAATTGATTCTATCGAGAGTTTTCCTGCTTCAATTTTCGAAAAGTCGAGAATATCATTTATAACTGCTAGCAAGGATTTGGCACTTGAGGTGGCTAAGTTTAGATAGTGTTTTTGATTTGCCGATAATTCATTTTTATCGAGCAGCTGCAACATTCCTAGTACGCCATTCATCGGGGTTCGTATTTCATGGCTCATGGTTGCAAGAAATTCACTTTTCACCTTATTGGCTTCATCGGCTTCATTCTTAGCCTTAATTAGCAATCCTTCGGTTTTTTTCTGGTGGGTAATATCGTGAAAACTCCAAACTCTTCCTTGAGGTATTCCTTGCATTAACATTGGCGAAGTCACCATCTCAAATACTCGGCCATCTTTACACCGAAGAACATCATGACAATTTACAAATAGGTTCCCCTTTGTTTCTTTGATACGACAGATTAGAGCTTGCGGCTGGGCTAGTTGGGATAACATTTTTTTGAGGATATATCTCAAGCTAATGGCATCAGTACTTCGGTTATTCATGCACCACAACTCAGAAAACCGTTGATTAAAATTAATTAAACCTCCTTCCATGTCTGTCGCCAATATTCCGTTGTCAGTCGAATCCAATGTCGCTTCGACGAGCGAGAGAGTTTTAGCCGACTCAAGTTCTGCTTTTTTCCTATCCGTGATATCGGTTCGGATCGATATATAGCTTTCCGGAGTTCCATCAACTGACATGAAAGGTACAATTGTTGTATCAACCCAGAAGTGCGCACCGTCCTTGTTACGATTTTTAATTTCTCCGCGCCAAACTTCGCCTTTTTGTATCGTGTCGAAGAGTTCTTCGAAAAACTCATCACCGTGATAACCAGAGTTTAGAATCGCATGAGTCTTGCCGAGCATTTCTTCTTCAGAAAACCCGAACAAGGAGCAGAACTTTTCATTTACAAAAGTTATTTTTCCTGAAGTATCACATACGTCAACGACAGCGTGCTGATCAAGTGCGAACTTTTGTTCCTCTAATCTTTCGAGCGCCCTTTTTGTTTTTATATTTGATTCTTCTAATGCAGATTCGTGTATTCGCCTAGTGGCAAACAGTAAATTCAGGGATTCTATTAGTTGATCGAGTTCATTGTTTGCCTTTAACTCAATTTGAAAGTCTAACTCACCTACCGCGGCTTGCTCCGTGATTGATACAATCTTCCTTAAAGGTCTAGTAAGCCTGCTTGCAGTGAAAATAGCTAGTGCAAAAACAGCTAAAATTAAGAATACAACCAGCCACCCTGTTAACTTCGCGAGTTTCGCAATTGGTAACATTGCCTCCGACTCGTTTACCTCAACTATTAGCCCCCATAGCACATTACCGATAGTTATTGATTGGTGAATGCCTAAGACCTGTTCTCCAGAAATACCGGGATAAACAAATGCTTGCTCTATCTGATCATCGCTATAAATCGCGTCTTTGACGTGTTCTTCCCGCCAAAGCTTAGTTTGCGGTGTTTGTATTTTTTGGAGTAACACATCGGAATCTGTTTGTTTGTAAATATCGCTTCTAAGTAGTAGATCAGTCCCTATCAAATAACTTACTTCTGAATTAAAGCTGCTCGAGCCATCTCTCAATAGATTATTTATTTGCTTCACGCTGATCGCGACGGCTAGTACACCTTCAACCTTACCGCTATCCCCAAGTAACCTGGCAGTCATAAATCCTGAGACGTTATGATTTGCAAAACGATATTTTTCCAGGTCTGAAAATAAGATCTTTCCATTGTTTAAAGTTTGCTTCACCACTCTAGAAAATTTTGAATTGGAAAACTCTGCGCTAAATAATTGTTTGCCGAGATCTTGTCGCTTTAGTGTACTAAACAAAATATTGCCTTTATCATCGATTAAATAAATATCGGTAAAAAAAGGATAATTTCTTAAAATATTGGCTAAACGAGATTTGTGAGGTGTAATAGCAGAATTCCAAGATTCACTTTTGACAAATTGAAATGCGCTTCCTTTTGTCTCCTTCAGGCTTATTTTTAAGCTAGCAAGCAACTGAGAATTTAGCGGGTCTTCAGCCTGCAGCTTCAAATCGTGAAAACGATTGTTAAACCACTGCTTTATATATTGGTGTTGAAGGCTAATTCTCTGGCTAAGGGAAGACACAGCGCTAGATTCCAGATTAAGCTTATTCTGCTGATAATTAAGGAGACTCACAATTATCAGGGGAACCAACGCTATAACTAAAAACCAGGCTAGCAAGTTTCGGGTAATTCCGGAACGAAATACTTTGAAAATCAATTGATTACTTGCTGAACGATGAAGCACAGACCACTCTCATTTTATTATTTGATTTGACGGCACATCTCTCTGAATTGACTTAGTTTTTTTAAACAGGCCACCAGTTAAAAGTTAGCTTATATTTGCTTTTTTGCCAGACTAGAGGTTAGATAACGCTACATTTTTTAACGCGCTCTCATTAAATATATATGGCGAGCCCTTAAATTTTTATGTAATAAGTGCCGAAACAACGCGACTAATGCGGTAAATATTGCCAAATTAAGGCAGTATTAATATTTACTAACAAACTCTGTTGTATGTAATAACTGAGAAAGTTCATAATGGCAGGGCTAATAAGTAATGTTTAGTGTCAAATTAAAACTACAAAGGGATAAAACCATGCGCAAATTGATAAGATCGAGTATTGCTTTGCTGCTAGTGGTGTGTTCACACCAGATTTGGGCCAAAGCAAGTGATATTCCAGTAAAAGAATTTTTCAAAAATCCAGACTACACAGCACTACAACTCTCTCCTAACGGCAAGTATCTCGCATTACTTTCGCCGGTAAACGACAGACGTAATATCGTAATAATGGAGACTGAAAATCTGACCAATGCTCGAGCCATTACCGGTTTGAAAAACCAGGATGTCGGTGGCTTCTTCTGGGCTAACGATAAAGATATCGTTTTCACTATGGATAGTGACGGTAACGAGGCTTTCAGTATTTTCACGGTAGATAGCTCTGTTAAGCAGCCTAAAATAGTTCAACTTGTAGGCGCGTCTGCCGGTTCTTCGGGCATTCGTTCAGCAAGCATAGTCCACGGATTACCAGACGATCCTGACCATATAATCGTTCAATTCAACCAAAGAAGAGTAAAAGCCCCTGATTTATATAAGCTCCCTTTGGACAGCCGTTGGAGTGATAGAAGAAAGAAAAACACAAAAATGCAGATCATCGCTAAAAACCCTGGAGACGTGCAGGGCTGGATTGTTGACCATGATGGTGACGTCCGAGGTGCTTATTCGGTTAATGGCTTAAAAGGCAAATTCCACTATAAGGATAAAGGCGAAGAAAAATTCCGAGTTTTAAGAGAATTCAATATTCTTGATGAAGGAATGCAACCTTTAGCTTTTGATTTCGATAATAAAACTATGTTTGTTTCCTCAAACGTCGGTCGCGATAAAGCAGCTATATATAAGTATGACCCTAAGACAGATAAATTAGGTGAAATGCTATATGGACATGATACTGTTGATGTTGGCGGACTTATGATGTCCAGACACCAACAAAAACTTCTTGGTGTAAGCTATATATACGAATATCCTGAGTCAGTTTATTTCGATAAAGCTACAGAAAAGATGATGAAAATGCTCGAAGGGGCGTTTCCAAACAAAAGGGTATCTATTTCTAGTGCAACTCGTGATGAGTCAT
>JAPHTP010000131.1 GCA_026196875.1 Kangiellaceae bacterium | reverse complement strand
TGATAGATTTTGATAAATGTGATCACAGAGAAGTATCAGACGAATGGCAGCAAGCTAATCTGGATAGACTACACCGTTCATTTACCAAAGAACTGGGGCTACACCAAGAATTCCATTTCTCTGACAAAAACTGGCAATGGCTGCTTAAAGGTTACCAGAGTTTTTATCAGTTAAGTGGTCACGCCAGGCATTAACGCTCAATATCAAAACCAACTAAATCTCTCGCAATTGCCGCAAGTTTTTCACAGGCGCCTTGGTTTTCCTTAATAACTTGATGTGAAGACTTTTTAAGCGCAAGTAAACTTTCTGGACTGTTAAAAGCTTGCTTTAAATATCTTAATATTTCACCCGAGTCCTGGCAGAAAAATAGTACACTTTTTTTGCAAAGCTCATCACCTATATCGAGAAAACTAAAATAGCTAGGTCCCATCAAGACCGGCACATCACACATAATTGGTTCTAGCGGATTATGCCCGCCATTATCAATCAAACTTCCGCCAACAAATGCAATATCACTCACACCGCAAAATGCCAACATTTCTCCCATGGTGTCACCAATCACCACTTGAGTAGCGTCGGTTACGGCATCACCGGTCGATCGTCTTATTGCTCTAAAGTTTTGTTTACTTACGCAATCACTAAACTCAGCAAATTTTTCAGGGTGACGAGGGACTCCGATTAAAAGTGCATTTGGATATTCTTTTAATAAATTTTTGTGAGCTTTGAGTATAGAATTAAATTCTCCCGGATGAATACTGGCCGCCAGCCATACCGGGCGGTTGAGCCGCCACTCTGCCTTTAATTGCTCCTGTTTTTGCCTGATCTCTGCAGACAATTGAATATCGAACTTAATATTGCCTACTACGCTGACTTTTTCTTTCGCCACGCCCAAGGATTCAAAGTGAGACTTATCGCTGGAATACTGTGCGGCGATATGAGAAATTTTGTTCAACATATCTAAAGAAAACGCTTTATGTTTTAAGTATTTGTCCCTTGAGCGAGACGACAGCCGCGCATTGGCCAGTAATATCGGAATACTTTTGCGGCTGGCATAATGAATAAAGTTTGGCCACAATTCAGTTTCCATTACTACTAATAGTTTAGGATTTAACTTAGCGATAAATCGTTTACATGCACCTGGCCAATCAACCGGCAAGTAATAGTGGACGACCTTTTCTCCAAAATGGTCTTTAATTACTTGTTTGCCCGTCGGAGTGGTCGTGGTAATTACCAGCTGACAATTACTATGAGATTCAATTAGAGACTCTATCAATGGGATCGCGGCTTTGCTTTCTCCCATTGAAGCGCAATGGATAACAATAGTGTCAAGTTCTGGAGATTTTATTCCAATTCCAAGTCGATTCCTTGCACCTTCCCGATATTCTTTTGCTTTAAAAGCACGCAGCAAAAAATAGCCCCAAATAAACGGTGCCACAAGATACAAAAGAAGGCTATACACGAACCTGTTCAATCAAAACTCCTATTCAAGGAGATAACTCTAGATGTAGCGCTATCTTAATTTGACAGCCAAAGATATTCAATTCTCATAACCGATGGCGGTCACTGCAGTTCACTTAGGCAATGCTTTTTATTTTAAGTTTTCCTGAGCTATACACGGAAAAAACGGCTAATTATCGGTTAGCCGTTTTGTATTTGATTTATTTAGAAGACTGCCAGGTAACATTCTAGGCACTAATCAGATGAACCGCTCGACTCATTTTTGGTAGTTGCCTCAGACTTGTTCTTAAAATCCGTTTCATACCAGCCGGTGCCTGTTAGACGAAAACCAGCAGCAGATACTAATTTAGTCAATTGCGGCTCGTTACATTCCGGACAATCTTTTAACGGATCGTCGCTCATACGTTGTAACTTTTCCATTCTGTGGTCGCACGCGGCGCATTTATATTCGTAAATCGGCATAGAACTTCTTTTCCGGTTAATTTTTAAACAGCTTAACGCTTTAGGCGCACAATATAGGGATAAATTGGGGAAATTTAAAGAGTTAGGCCAATTATTTTGATAATTTTAAGCATCTAAAGCCAATCTGCACTTATATGTAGATTAAATTCGCTGGTAAAATAGGCGTCCAATTGAATTCTAATAAGCTTTTAATACAAATAGATAAAGAGAACCTCGATGAGAACGACTCAATACTTGTTGGCAACACTAAGAGAAGATCCAAGCGATGCAGAGCTAATCAGCCACAAACTGATGCTACGAGCGGGCTTGATCCGTAAGCAGGCGTCAGGACTTTATACTTGGTTACCAACAGGCTTAAAAGTTTTGCGAAAGGTAGAACAAATTGTACGCGAAGAAATGGACAAAGCAGGCGCCAGCGAAGTGCTAATGCCTATGGTTCAATCCGCCGATCTTTGGGAAGAATCTGGTCGTTGGGGAGATTTTGGTCCGGAGTTGCTTCGCATGAAAGACCGTCACCAAAGAGATTTTTGCTTAGGTCCAACTCACGAGGAAGTAATAACCGCAATTATTCGTGACGAAATTCGCAGCTACAAACAATGCCCGGCAACCTATTACCAAATCCAGACTAAATTCAGAGATGAAGTTAGACCACGATTCGGCGTAATGCGAGCTCGCGAATTTTTGATGAAGGATGCTTATTCCTTTCACACCAGCGATGAGTCTTTAAAAGAAACCTATCAGGTAATGTACCAAGCCTATACCAACATCTTCAGTCGCTTAGGTTTAGAGTTTCGTGCGGTGATTGCTGATACCGGCGCTATTGGTGGAAGTGAGTCTCACGAGTTTCATGTATTGGCTGAATCAGGGGAAGACGCAATCGCATTTAGCACTGAAAGTGAATACGCTGCAAACGTTGAAAAAGCACAAGCACAAGCCCCTAAAAGTACTGAGCCGGAAGCCACACAGAACTTAGAAAAAGTTGCCACGCCTGATGCAAAGTCGATTGAACAAGTAAGCCAGCTACTTGACGTTTTAACCAGTCAGACATTAAAAACTATGATTGTAAAAGGCGCCACTGAAGAGCAACCTCTTATCGCTATTTGCTTGCGCGGTGATCATCAAGTTAACGCTCTTAAAATGGAAAAGCATGCATTGGTTGCCAGCCCATTCGAATTAGCCAACGAAGCAGAAATTAAACAAACTGCTGGATGCGATGCTGGCTCGGTGGGCCCGATAGGATTGCAAATTCCGGTTATCGCTGATCGCGACGCGGCAGTAATGTCCGATTTTGTCTGTGGCGCCAATGAAGACGGTTTTCACCACACCGGCGTAAACTGGGAACGAGACGCTTCTTATACCGAAGTTTTCGACTGCAGAAATATTGTCGAGGGCGACATAAGTCCAGATGGCAAAGGCACTTTAGAAATAAAAAGAGGAATTGAGGTCGGTCATATCTTCCAACTTGGTACCAAATATTCTGAAGCAATGAAAGCCAATGTATTAAGTGAGTCAGGAAAATCCGTGACTTTGTCGATGGGTTGTTATGGGATTGGGGTTTCGCGTGTTGTGGCCGCAGCAATTGAGCAAAACCATGATGAATACGGCATAGTTTGGCCTGAAAACATTGCGCCTTTCCAGGTTGCTATTGTACCAATGAATATGAAACGGTCTCACCGCGTTGCAGAAGAAGCAGAAAAGCTCTATAAGCAGCTGGGCGATGCCGGTGTTGAAGTGTTGCTAGATGACCGTAAAGAAAGACCGGGAGTTATGTTTGCCGATATGGAACTAATCGGCGTTCCACATCGTATAGTCATTAGCGAGCGTGGCATAGATGCAGGTACTTTCGAATATAAGCATCGTAGTGAAAAAGACAAAGTTGATGTCGAAATTGCCAAGGTGTTTGAGTTTATTCAGCAAAAGATCAGCTAAAATCCTAAAATTATAGGAATAACGTCATAGTCTAAATCTTGTAAGTACCATGAAGTTCTTAATAAAACTCTCAATACTCTTGGTTGCCATTATCGGCAACCAAGGGTTAATGGCCGCAAAACAAGAAAAGCCTTCGGAAGAGTTTCGCAAAAAATTGGTCTATACCATTGCCAAAGCAGAAACCTCGTTTGATGACAAATTCGACGCGGAAGTATGGTTGCTCGAACAATCAACTCGTCTCGCCAAAGTTGCCCCGCATATTCCCGAAGATGAGCGATTTACTATCTTGCGCCTAGTCCACCAAGAAGCGACACGTTTTGCACTCGACCCGCTATTAGTATTGGCGTTAATTCAAGTTGAAAGCGACTTTGATCATTTTGCAGTATCCAGTGCCGGCGCCAGGGGGTTAATGCAAGTGATGCCTTTTTGGAAACTTGAATTAGGCAAACCTGAAGACAGCTTATTCGATATCCATACTAATTTACGCTATGGCTGCGCTATCTTGAGTCTTTATCTGGAGAAAGAAAAAAATGACATGACCAAAGCCTTGGCTAGATATAACGGCAGCCGGGGTCAGAGCTGGTATCCGATGCGTGTATATAAAAAGATTCGCGCTACTTGGCACCCATAAAGTTAGTCAAAAAGCTTTAACTTAAGGCTTTGATTCGGTCGACAACCGGTAATTACTCAATAACAATTAGAACGAACACTATTTAAGATCTATCAATGACGAAAGCCTGCTACAACCATCCTAACAAACCTAAAGTAGGCCTAGTTCTCACAGGAGGAGGCGCTCGCGCAGCTTTTCAAGTTGGCGCTCTAAGGGCTATTTCAGATGTAATTTACCGTACTGAATGTGGAAACCCATATCCAATAATTGCTGGAACATCGGCAGGAGCAATTAATGCTACAGTGCTAGCAGCTTACGCGCGAACACCGAGACTTGGTATCCGTAGTTTGCAAAAGGTATGGGCAAACTTTACGGTCGATCAAATCTTTCGAAGCGACTTCACAGGAGTAATGCGCAATTCGGGGAGATGGGTTCGATCTATTTTTTCCAATGACTATCATAGAAAACACGAGTTGGCACTTTTAAACAACTCGCCGCTACAACAATTACTAAGCAAAGTGATTCACTACGGCAATATTCAACAAGCTATTGATTGTGGACAATTACATGCCCTCTCTGTTACCGCTTCTGGATATTCGTCTGGGCAATCGATTTCTTTTTTCCAAGGCGCGCCACAAATAGAAGACTGGCGCAGATACCGACGGACAGGAATAAGAACTGAACTAACCCGCGAACACTTACTGGCTTCATCTGCTATTCCGCTGGTTTTTCCGGCGGTAAGAATAAATGACGAGTACTTTGGAGATGGTTCGGTTCGATTTCTCGCGCCAATTAGCCCTGCAATTCACCTCGGCGCTGACAAAGTACTGGTGATAGGTGTTGACCCGGTGCGTGATGACATAGTCGAACAATCAACTGAAAAAGTGGCAGACAGTTATTATCCGTCAGTGGCTGACATTGCCGGTCATGTGTTAGACAGCGTATTCATCGACAGTTTAGATAGCGACATAGAGCGTATTAGAAGAGTCAATAAAACGATCAAACTTATTCCGCAAGCAGTGAGAGAATTACAAAGTAATTTACGACCGATTGAAACCTTTACCATTTCGCCAAGTGAAGACTTAAGTGAATTAGCCAGCAAACATTTTCACCAACTTCCAAAGCTTATTCAATTCTTTTTTAAGCGTATGGGGATTGCAGCAGATGAAGGTTCAACAGTACTTAGTTATCTATTATTTCAATCAAGTTACACACAAGAGCTGATTAAGCTCGGCTACCAAGATGCCATGCGTCAAAAGGAAGATATTAAGGATTTTTTTAATGGTGAATAATTAACAGTTTATAACAAATATAGATAATGTCATAAATCTGTCACATTACAAATCCAGAATCGCGCCTAATTATTTCGCAATATCTAAAAGACTAAAAATGAATAAAATATTAGGCATCGTAATTCTCATGTTTACCTTTGGCGCGACAGGAATATATCTGATTGTTAAAGACCAAAACAATCAGACCAAATCGAGCGGTGCTCAAGCAAATTATCAAATAGTAGAAACGCTCGAGTTAAAAGGTTCTAACACTGTTGGAGAGAGCTTTGCACCAATGTTAGCTAGGGCCTACTTAAAAGAACGCGGTGCACTACTGGTCGAAACTAAACAATTAGCAGACCCAGTAGAAAAATATGTTGAGGGTGTAATAGCCAGGGAAAACAAACTCGTCAGGATCGATATTCGAGCTCACGGTTCAAGTACGGGTTTCAAAGCACTCGAAGCCAACCAGGCTCAAATTGGAATGAGCTCGCGAAAAATAAAGGACAAAGAGCTCGAACTTCTGTCGGGTAAGTATGGTAGTTTAATTGAACAGCCTATAGCGCTAGATGCTTTGGCTATCGTAACTTATCAAAATAACCCAATCGAAACCTTAACCATTAAACAGATTGCGAAGTTGTTTTCTGGAGAAATTACCAATTGGAGTGAAATTGGGGGTCAAGATCTACCAATCCATCTAAACAGTCGCGATGACAACTCTGGAACATGGGACACTTTTAAAAGCCTGGTGTTAAAACCTTTCGACAAAAAACTTGCCCAATCCTCAGCTCGATTTGAGTCGAGCATAGAACTAGTTAATGCAGTAATAAACACTCCAGGAAGTTTAGGATTCGTTGGAGTAGCTTATGTGGACCAAGCCAAACTCCTCAAAGTCTCAGAAAGTAAAGAGGAAGAAGGTTCGAAGCCAACCGGATATACAATTGGAACCGAAAAATACCCGTTGTCGCGTAAGCTTTACTTTTACACGGTTGGAGACAAGGTCGATGACTTAACGGAATCTTTTATCAGTTTCGTTACCCAGAACTCTGGACAAAAATTAACGGAGGATGTGGGACTAATTTCATATTACCCGACCCACTACCGGCCAGAGACACTTAGCAAATCCACCGCACCACGTTATAGAGAACTTGCGGTATTAGGGAGACGAATCACTGTCGATTTCGCTGCCGATAAAAACCGCGCGGATATCGATAAAGAACGCAGAGATATCGAAAGGTTAAAAAACTACGTAAAACAAAATAGCCACCGAAAAATAGTTCTTGTCGACTTTGCTAAATCGGAAAGATTGACCAATCTAGAGCAAACCCTAAGAGCAAATGAAATTGATGTATTAGACACCATTAATATTGATGACTTTGCTAGAGCAGAATCAGATATTGAAGTTTGGGTGTTGTAGCCCCTTAAGATTCTATAGAAAATATTGGGAGCGCGTTGTTAGAATTATACGGCGCGCTCCTCAAGCCTGTAGCTCAGGTCATAAACTTCTTAGCTATAAACTTTCCCGGCACCGCAACTAATTCATCGTTAAAATAGACTAGCGGCAACCATTCTCTCTCCCATGGTGGTACCGAAAGTTCTTGATAAATACTTTTAAGATCTGTCGACTTGCTTCTATAACCAGGACAGCATTTTTCTCCACCAATACGCGGTTTAATCAATACCACCTCATCTGACTTCGGTTTTCTTAACCCCATAGATTTAAGTTCTGTGAAATCAAGAATCAATCCATTAGATAGCACTATGTTTTGGTTAATGTCTTCCCATTTCACAGGCACAATAATTTCAGGTTCCTGCTTAAGGCCCATAATCAATGCCCCTCTGTAACTACGCAGCTTGCCGCCGGCAAAGTCGATACAAATGCTCTTCTCTTTTGCCGCACCTAGTTGATTAAAAAGCTCGCTGAGTTCACTTGAACTTGGCGAGTTTTGTTGTAATTGACGGGCCCAATGCCGAACCACATTTTTCTGCCTGGCCAGTGATAAAGAGACAAGTAGCTCTATATTTAAGGTAGAGTTTTCATTAGTTAATTGACCAAGATCTTGCTCAGCAATTTCTGCAAGAAGCTCACTTTGCTCTGTAGCTTGCTGGCTAAATCTAGATAATGTTTTGGCATAGCCGGGCCACTTTTTAGCAATCGCGGGTAAAATGTTAAGTCTTAAATAGTTTCTCGAGTACCGATCGCTTTGATTAGATGGGTCTTCTATCCAATCAATATTCTGCTGAGAAGCGTATTCTTGAATTGCTTGCCTAGGGACATTTAACCATGGGCGTAGGAGCCTTCCTTTACCTAACTTGCGACTCTTGGGCATGGCGCTCGCTCCTAACAGACCGCTTCCCCTGAGCAGTCTAAACACGAGAGTTTCCGCTTGGTCTTCCTGATGGTGGGCAAACAACAATACTTCATTATCATACAACTGCTGTTCGAAAAACTGGTAACGGGCGTCTCTAGCAGCTTGTTCAATATTGCTATGTGCGATTTCTGCAAGCTCAAGGCTGACGCAGGCTAATTCAATACCTAGCCGGTGGCAGTCTCGCTGGCACTTTTCTAACCACCCATGCGACTCAATTTGCAAACCATGGTTAACGTGAAAAGCCCTAAGGTTGGTAATTTGTCTTGCTTTGTAGAGATTGTTAGCCGCAGTTAAAAGAGACTTGGAATCGAGGCCACCGCTAAAGGCGATAGCGACACGCTCGAGCGATTGGTTTTGCTTAAGTTCATTAAGCAAAACCCGCTCCAGTGATTGAAGCGGGCCTGATAAATCCGATTGCGTATTTTCCATCAAAACTAGCCCAATATTATATTGCTTAAGTCAAATTGGGTAACTTAAGGTATACGTCTACATGAGGAATTAGCTTAACTCTTGCCATTCTTCCTGCACACCAAAAGACATCAACCGAGCATAGCGCTCGTCGAGCAATTGCTCCTGATTTAGTCCCTGAAGTTGGTTCAAATCAGCAGTAATTTGGGCTTTGAGACTCGCAGCCATAACAGGATGATCTCTGTGCGCCCCACCTTCAGGTTCTGAAATAATGTTATTGATTAAATTGAGCTCTTTTAAACGAGGAGCTGTGATCCCCATTGCATGTGCTGCGTCGCTCGCTTTGTCGGCGCTCTTCCACAATATGGAAGCACAACCTTCAGGGGAAATAACCGAATAGGTGCTGTATTGAAGCATGTTTACTCTGTCTCCCACGCCGATGGCTAGAGCGCCACCCGAGCCTCCTTCTCCAATAACGGTACAAATTGTAGGCACCTTCAAACCAGCCATAATCTTCAAATTTTTTGCAATTGCCTCAGATTGGCCTCTCTCTTCTGCTCCAACGCCTGGGTATGCTCCCGGAGTATCAATAAATGTGATAATTGGCCAGTTGAACTTCTCCGCCATTTCCATCAATCTAAGCGCCTTACGGTAACCTTCGGGTCTTGGCATGCCGAAATTTCTCGCAACCTTTTCTTTTGTATCTCGACCTTTCTGATGGCCAATAACCATAACAGGTTGCCCGTCTAATCTTGCGGGTCCACCAATAATCGCCTGATCGTTAGCAAAAGCCCTATCTCCGGCTAGTTCATCATAGTCTGTGAACACCAGATTTATGTAGTCTTGCGTGTAAGGACGTAAAGGGTGGCGAGCAATTTGAGCAATTTGCCAAGCATCTAAGTTTGAGAATATTTGCTCGGTCAACTCTTTACTTTTTCTTTTTAGCCGTTCAATCTCTTCTGAGATATTAATTTCGCTGTCATTTCCTACCAATCTTAGCTCTTCAATTTGAGCTTCCATTTCTGCAATTGGTCTTTCAAATTCTAAGAAATTCATGTTTTTTAGAGTTCTCTATTTATAATTCAATAAGTTGCAGCATCAGCCTATGCCGAAATTAGAACCAGTGCCAGCTAAAACAGTGCATTCTAACGATTTTTTACTGGAAGATAAAATCTTAACTGAACTCATAAGACCATTATTGTAATCCCTGCTATACCCCAAACCTCGAGTTTTGGAGGTGTCATAGGAATTAGTTATTCGTCGCAGCGTTAAAAATATCGCTTAGTTCACAATTTGAGTTGTAAATACACAGTAAAATAGTGTTTTGCGACGATAATTTAGTCGTATTTCTTCTCACTAGGCTATATTTATAAGACGGTTGGCAACAGACTGTGTTCATGTCACGACAGTTAAGATCTTTATTAAAAAAGAACCGTGTCCTGGAAGAAAAAATCTTTTATGAACCAAGGGAAACGGATTGGCGAGAGCAATTGATAACTCCTCAAGAGTTGTCAGATGCACTTTCGTGCTTGTCAAACCGCATAATTGAAAATCAACAAAACGAGCTGTGTGTTTTACGGATGCTCAATGACGTTGAAAATATCCATGGCCGTCCACTACCAGCATTTGAAAAGAATGCACTCCAAGTAGTTGAAATACTGTTTAATTATATCCGTGAGCATTCTAATTTTGATGCCAATTACTATCACATTTTAAATAGCCTGCAACTCGCTTTTACGCGCCTTTCTCTGAATGATCTGTCATTTTTGGATAATCCTAAACATGTCGCGGTCAGGTTCTTGGAAAAACTCATCACCTTAGGCCACCATTTTGATAAAGACGCCGGAAAATTGGCCAAATTCTTTATCCATGCTATTGAACTGTTAATTGACAGATTAGCCAACCGTGATGCCGTGACTAATCAAACATTCATGATGGCCAGTCAAAAACTGGATGAATATTTTGACGGATTTAATGACAAAGCGGAGGCCAATGTCGCGCAAATTCTTAGCCAAATTGAGGGTGAGTCAAGACAAGCTCAAGCAGACCAATATACTGAGCAGCTGCTGAAAAGCAAAACCCAAGGGGAAGAGATGCCAATTTTCCTGTTGGACTTTCTAGAAAATCAAATTTCCCCCATATTACACAAAATCATTTCGCAAAACGGCGTCCAAAGTAAACAAACCCAACAGTTGCTTACCGATATTGACACTTTAACTTGGAGCGTTACCTGCCCATATGGCGATCCCGATTACAACCAAAGATACGAAGCAGATGTTGAAGCGACTATGAAGCGTATCTATGGTTTTTTCTGTGATAACGAAGCTCTCGATCAATACATACGAGACTTTTTCGTCGAAACAGAAACATTACACGCCAAAAAACTCAGGGGGGAAAGAGTCGACTATGATGTAATGATTTCCGCCGATATATTTGCTGATGAAGAATATGAAAGTAATGATGTTGACAGTTGGTATGAACAACCCGTGCAAGAAAGCTTTGACGTAGAATCGTTAAAACCTGATTCTTGGTACCACATCATTGCCAATGAGGATGTCGTTCGCGCTAGACTATTGCTCAAATGCGAGTTAACCCGTGAACTGGTGTTTGTAAACTTGTCAGGAGAGCCAGTTCTAAAAGTCAGTTTTGATGATATCGACTACCTTTCGAATAAAATAAAACCGACCATAATTGATGAAGAAATTCGCTATAAACAGGCAACCAAAGCCTTAGTGCGAGAACTAACAGCGCGGCTCGAAATTCTCAAGGGTGAATATCAAAAATTCTTAGAACAGCAAGTTAGAGATCGCAAGGTGCGGGAGCGCCAAGAGCAAGAAGCGCGCGTTGCTGTTAAACAGCGGCTCGAACAGGAAAGACGCCGTCAAGCAGAAGAAAGACAGAAAGAGCTCGAAAAAGAAGCGGCGCGGCGCGCTGAAGAGTTGAGGCTTGAAGAACTCGACGCTAAGAAACGCTTTTTTATTAAAGGGATTTATCGCAAACTCAAGCCAGGCACTATTGTCGCCTACCGGGGTGAGTCCGGTAAATGGAAGGAAGCTAGTCTCACACTTATATCAAAGACCACCCAACGCCATATATTCTCGGATAACCAAGGCAACAAGGTTTTTGAACCAACCAAGGAAGAAGTTCTAGAAATGATAGAAAAACAGAACTTTAAGGTTATCCGGGAGGCCCATCAGGTACGCGACCCTTTGCAGTCATTAGTCCGAGAACGAAGAGCTAAACTTTCTGGGTCTTAATAAGCCAATAGTCTTCTTTAGTTTTATTTTATTGCTACCTGAGTTTTCCTACCTAAGTTTAATTGCCTGAATTCTATTGCATAACACACCCTGAACTTCGCGATTTTTTTAAAGATCGCTATTGTTTGCGCCGATAACATAACAAATAACTTAAAATGGCCGTCGACAATGGAACCTGTTCAATCCAGTAAGTCAATTCTTTACCAAACTGTCTACCTGATTGTTATATTGTCTTTTAGCTTATTGGCTAACGCACAAGAATCGACTAATTCAAATTCTGCCGGTCAAGAATCTCCCAACAATGGAAAAACTCAAGTGAACCAGCCGAAGTCTGAACAATTGGATTCAGCCAATCCGAATTCAAAATCAGAACAAATAGGACCTTCCAACTCAAAAAATGTACACAAACCAACGAATTCTGCGATAGAAAGTAGAATTCAAAACTTACTTAAGCAAAGCAAACGTAGTTTTGAGTATAGCGAGGCTGCTAAATATACTCATTTGAAATGGTCAGAACGAATGAATAAGTATTCTGTCGGCCTACTCCCGGTACTCAATTACTCAGGGATCCCAATTGAAGCTCGCGATGAATCGACAGACTACTATGACCATGGAAAGTTACCCGTAGAAATTAACCACCTATTTCGTGACACACTTACAACAAGTCGCCAATTTAATCTAAACCAACGAAAACCTGATTATTGGTTACAGCTAACAATTGAAGAATACCACCAACCTTTTCCTTTCGCGGCGAATGATAAATGGTGGCAGACAGCTCGCGATACAGTTGATCGTGCCTTTACTTCAGCTAAACCCGCCACAGTAAAACTAAGTTTAAAAGTAACCGCAGGGGAACGTCCATTTAGGCAATGGAAAGATGCGGCGAGTATGACTATTTCAAACTGCGATCTTAATACTACACCGCAAGCTCTTTCTTCAATAAACAACCAAAACCAGATACTCAAAGACTATTTATCAACAACACCCGGCCAAGCATTTTTGAGTGCCAGTAATTTTCTGATCATCCAAACCGTCAAGCGGCTCGCAGAAGAGGTTGATTACGCCCATGTAGAAAAAATAATCGGCGACGAAATATATTTGAAGAGTGAGAATAGTAATTTTAAGGTTGGAGAAACTTTACAAGTCCATTATACAGGTCAAAATCCCGACTCTTCGCCATTCAATACAAAACAGATTAAGGTTATAAAAGCGGCTCCAGGCTATGCGATAGCGTATCCTTTATCAATTAGAGCCGATCATTTAAAAACAGGTGATCTTGTAAAAACTAACAGCCGCCACCCATTTGAATCGCCAGCCTATCGTTTCACTTCTACAGGTCGATGTGCAGAAGTGATAGTGGCGCAAGCCGAGTAAAACTAAGAAGTTTTACTCGTATTTAACTCAAGTAGGTTTGATAAATTGTTAACTGCCACAAACAGGGCAATTACTTCGCGGTTTGAATTTTATGGTACGCCAGCTCATATCAAGCGCATCGAACAACATTAACTTGCCGGTTACAGTTTCTCCGCTGCCGCAGATAACCTTTATTGCTTCCATCGCCTGCATCGATCCGATAATCCCTACTAGTGGGGCGGCTACGCCATTTTGGCTACAAGTCTGATCGTTAAAAGAATCTTCTTCATACAAGCACCGATAACAAGGGGTTTCGCTCTGGTAAGTGTAGGTGGACAACTGCCCTTCCCATCGAATCGCGGCGCCTGAAACAAGTGTTTTTTTTGAGTTGAAGCCCACTCGATTAAGCATAAATCGGGTATCAAAATTATCACAGCAGTCAACGATCACAGTAATCTCTTTTGCCAGTTCATTGAGTTTCGATTCTGAAATGCGACTATTAATAATATTGACTTTGCAGTCAGGGTTTAAGCGTTTAATAGTCTGCTCTGCCGACTCGACTTTACTGGTACCAATGCTTTCTGTTGAATGAACAATTTGTCTTTGCAAGTTAGATAAATCAACTTTGTCATCATCAACTAGAGTCAGCTCTCCCACCCCTGCTGCAGCTAGATACATAGCCACGGGAGAACCTAATCCTCCTAGCCCAATGACTAATACGTGTGAGTCGATCAACTTCTGTTGCCCATCGATATCGATCTTAGGCAAAAGGATTTGGCGGCTGTATCTTAATAATTGTTCATCAGTTAACATGCTAGTTTTCCAACTTATTTGGGTCTGCCTTACTAAGTAGGCACTAAGAAAAAATCCTACGTTATTCCGACCGGAGCGGACTGTTGTGCCTTTTAGGTAGGAATCTCCTAACAACCACTGTGCAGTCCGATAAGGATCTCTCCACCTTAGTTTACCCTGAGCGTAGTCGAAAGGGGCTGGATGACATAATCTTTCTCAAGCAGCTACTTACTTGTTCTCCCCATTGTGACTCGATCCATACCCAACAAATCCTTTTTTGTACTAACTTCTGTGTATTGGTTGTCTTCAAAAATTTTTCGTACGGCTTCGCCTTGCTCATATCCATGCTCAATCATTAATTGGCCGTTGGGAATCAAAAAGTTTTTGGTAGTTCTTACAATATACCGAATGTCGTCCAGTCCATCCCCACTCGAAATTAAAGCAGAATCCGGTTCGAAGACTAAATCCCCTTCTAACAAATGAGGATCTCCCTCTGCAACATAGGGTGGATTGGAAACAACCAGGTCGAATTCATTTTCTTCAATTGCAGTAAACCAATCGCTTTGTAAAAAGGTCGCGTTGGTAACTTTATTATTTAGCGCATTTTTTTGCGCTAAAAGCACGGCATCTCGATTGAAGTCTACACCAACAACTTGATCGTTCTTGCGCTCAAAAGCGATGGATAAGGCTATAGCTCCGGTCCCTGTGCCAAGATCTAACACTTTTGCAACAACTTTTGGCTTCAAAGCCTCAACAGCAAATTCGACTAGCAATTCGGTTTCTGCGCGAGGGATCAATGTCGACTCATTAGTTTCAAGCTCAAGCTCCCAAAATGCTTTTTTACCAGTGATATAAGCAACAGGCTCACCCTTTTTGCGTCTTTCAATGCAAACTCTATAGTCATTCACTTGTTGGTCAGACAGTTCATAATCAGGCCAGGTTTTAAGCCAGGTAAAATTCTTGTCGAGCACATATGACAACAAAAATTCGGCGTCTACTTTGGCTGAAATTTTTGAATCATCACTATTACTTTTAGTTAGAATTGAACAAGCCCAACTGATTGATTGTGTTACGTTCATTATCATTCAATAGGTTGAAGAGTTTTTAACGAGTACTTTAGAGGATTGCACAGGCACATCGCAATTTTCTGATCATAGTAAGCCGCTTCATTTACAAAAGCGACGTGGGCATCAGGCCCATCATAAAGCATATCTTCTCCGTCGAAGGCCTTAAAGATTGGAGAGCCTGTACTAATTTTAGAATAGTCCTGGTGAATTAGTGATGGATGAACTGAAGCAGAAATCACTTGATTTTCGTCAACAGGAAAATAGAGTTTGTTAAAATAACTCATCACTTCAAGTTCATCATGTAACTCTAATGACTTGAGCTGATCATTATTAAATAGCTTTACAAATTCTAATACTGCTTCGAGCGCTTTTTCAGTTTTGTTAAAAATATTCCAATCAAGACTTCCTTGAGCTATCGGCCCAACTTCAATCACAATTCCTTTTGGCGCGATCGAACAGAGGAAATGGTGGTCTTCCATCAAACGAGATTCAGAAGTAATCACCGCATCGGGGATCTGTTGCTTAATATAAGCAGCTAGATGAAGATGAAAATAATCCATCTTGATTAGCACAATATTGGTCTGCATTTTGGCAGTGCTGGTATGCAAATCGATTATAAAATCAACTCGCGACTCACCTTTGGGACCTAGTTCAAAATTAATCTTCTTAGCAAGTTTTTGTTCCGCCAGTTTTTGCTCGATATCATTGAGCTCTTCGAGTTTAAAACAACGATTAAGATCTTTTTCGAGGTATCTTTTATTTTGCAAGATTGCCGCGTCATTTGCCAACAAGGTCTCAATTTGAAACTCAGGGTATCTGGCTGAAATAAAATTTTCACTTCTCTGCTTGGACTGCCAATGCTTAATTAAATGCACACCAGTTAACTCGTTACCGTGTGTGCCACCAACAACAGCGATAGCACCAATTTTTTGATGCTTTAATGCTTGTGTCGAATGGTTGTCACTGTCGCCTTTCATTTAAAAATTTCGAACCGAATAAATTAGTCTTGCTCGGACAGGCTAGCTAACTGGTCGGCCTGATACTCATTAACAAGTGGTTCAACAACCTGCGCCAAATCGCCTTGCATAATTTCGTCCAACTTATATAAAGTAAGATTGATCCGATGATCAGTCATGCGACCTTGAGGGAAATTATAAGTACGAATTCGCTCAGAACGATCACCACTGCCAACTAAACTGCGTCTTGCTTCAGATTGTTCTTCATGAGCAGCTTCTTCTTGCGCTGCCAACAAACGAGACTGCAATACACTCATCGCTTGCGCTTTATTTTTATGTTGCGAACGGCCATCCTGACATTCAACCACAGTACCAGTCGGCAAGTGAGTTATTCGAATGGCAGAATCAGTCTTATTAACGTGCTGGCCGCCAGCCCCTGAGGCTCGAAAAGTGTCAATACGTAAGTCAGATGGATTAATTTCGATAGCATCCAACTCATCAGCTTCAGCCATCACCGCAACCGTACACGCAGAAGTATGAATACGACCTTGTGATTCAGTTTCCGGAACGCGTTGAACACGATGCGCGCCGGATTCGAATTTGAGCTTCGAGTAAACGCTGTCACCTGAGATCTTGCAGATAATTTCTTTATATCCGCCCTGCTCGCTCGGGTTTTCACTCATAACTTCAATTTGCCAGCGGTTCTTTTCGGCAAATCGACTGTACATACGGAATAAATCGCCTACGAAAATAGCAGCTTCATCGCCACCTGTGCCGGCGCGAACTTCTAAAAAGATGTTCTTATCATCATTAGGATCCTTTGGCAGCAATAATTTTTGAAGTTCAAGCTCCGCCGGCTCAACCAGCTTTTTATTTTCCTTAAAATCTTCTTCGGCCATCTCACGCATATCAGGATCAGAATCTTTTAGCATTTCTTCTGCAGTTGCCAAGTCTTCAATGATTTGATTGTAGCGAGCAAAAGCTTTAACCACTTCTTCTAACTGAGAATACTCTTTGGAAAGCTCTCTAAACTTGTTTTGATCAGATATGGTATCCGGATCTCCCAGCAAGTGGCCCACTTCTTCGTGACGCTCGGTTAATCCTTCCAGCTTTTTACGTATCGAGTCTTTCATTGGTAATTCTTTTTACTTGTGTTTTAGTTCTGCTCAAAAGTGAGTTAATACATCTGTTACGTAACAAATGCACATAGAATCGTTGATGATCTGAAAGCTATTTTAACCTAATCGAAAGCCTAATCAAAAGAGTCGGGCTTCAAAGAAAATGCGTCAGCTATGACTTCCAATACATCTTGGCGGTTATTCTCTCCTGCTTGTCGAATTAACTTGCTTGGAGAGTGAAGAAATTTGTTGGAAAGTCGGTTAGCTAGCTCTGTCAGTACTTTCTCTGGATCTTCATTCGCTTGCAATTTAGCCAGAGAACGACTCAATTCATCAGACTTCACTTGGTCAAATTGTGAGCGAAAATCCTTCATCAAGGACACCGCGGAGAGGGATTGTAACCAACCAACGTACTTTTGGCCATGAATAGCGATGATATCTTTGGCCTCGTTAGCCGCTTCCTCGCGAACTTTGAGGTTTTCCTTGATGACATCTTGCATATCATCAACGGTGTAAAGGTATACGTCATTAAGATCGGAGACCTCAGGCTCAATATCCCGCGGTACGGCCAGGTCGACCATAAATACCGGTTTATGGCGACGTTTCTTAATGGCCTTTTCCATCAGCCCTTTACCGATGATTGGTACCGGACTCGCTGTTGAGCTGATGATGATATCGGCATTTTCGACCAATTCAGGTAGAGATGAAAGGCCGTAAGCCGTTCCATTAAACTCACCAGCAAGGTTTTGAGCTCTTTCAACCGTTCGATTAGCAACATCCATTTGGGTAACACCTTGTCTGGCAAGATGTCTGGCAGCTAATTCAATGGTCTCACCTGCACCGATAAATAAGGCTCGAATTGGTCTAAAATCAGCAAAAATTCGTTTTGCCAAGGTCACTGCGGCATAAGCTACTGAAACCGCACTTTCTCCGATTTGGGTGTCGGTTCTAACCTGTTTTGCCAGCGAAAATGTTTGTTGAAACAATCGGTTAAGATAAAGACCTAAGGTTCCCGCGTGATTCGCATAACCGAAGGCATCCTTAACCTGCCCAAGTATTTGCGGCTCGCCGAGCACCATAGAGTCTAACCCACAAGCGACACTCATAATATGATGAATGGCCGACTCACCTGAGTGTAAGTATCTGAAATCATTAATATTATCGACTCGTAACTGGTGGTGTTCAATCAACCATTGAGCCACCTGCTGCGACTTACTGTGAGCTAGCTCAGATTCATCATGGCAATTTTCGCAACGATAAATTATTTCCATTCGGTTACATGTAGAAATGATCGCAACTTCCTCAAGGCCAACATCTTGCTTCAGAGAGGTTAGACTTTCGCTCATTTTATCCGGGGAAAACGCGACTTTTTCCCGAACCTCAACAGGTGCAGTCTTATGATTAATCCCAAAAATGGAAACCGGCATGGTTGAATTTAACTTCTTATTGCAACGAAATTCGATTGTTGGAGTCTACCGATTTTGGTAGAAATAAATATTGATTGTTATCAAATGGCGGCATAGGTAACATATTCTGCTCAATGATCAGTTATTATTGTCGTTCAGTTAGTAAACTAGTTCAGTCAATTTAGCTGCTGGATTCATCCAGTTGATTATATCGAACACAACCCCTATTGGGGTAACTTGTAGTTCTAATGCGTTAATTATATCAGAGCATAACTACCAATCGTATCAGTAAATAACTTCTTTATAATTATTTAGCAGATACACTAGATAAACCGACACGTTGCTAGTTTTACCGTAAAACCAGCGTTTTACACAAATGATTAGGAAGTAAAGGAAATTGGAAGTGAACCGACCCAGTCAGTTAATCAAGGCTTCGAAAGTATGTACTGCAGTTACCGCAATACTTTTATTGGGCGCATGCGCTACTAAAACAGGTGAAGTTTTCAACACCGCTCACAATCAATATGAATTGAGCCAAATAGAAAGTCTCGACCCCAAGCAAAAAGCTGATTTATTTGAGGCAATTATCTTGGCCGATGTCGCTTCCCATAAGCAAGACCACCTTTCAGCGATGAGCTACTACTTGTACGCTGCAGAGCTATCTAAGGACGAACGGATTATTCAAAATGGTATCCAATCGGCAAGACAAGCCGGAGACGCACTAGGAATTGAGCAGGCGGCTAAAATTTGGTTAAGCCTCGATCCTGATAATCCAGAGGCCTTACAAGTGTTGCTTGAAGCGCAAATGAGTTTAGGTAATTTGTCCAATGCGATAGAAACCATCGATAGACTATTGCTTGAAGCGAATACTGAACCAAAGCAGTACGAGCTTTTAGAACAGAATGTGATCGGCCATGATCCAAGAGTGAGCTTCAATCTGCTAAGAGAGCTGAGACAAAAATACCCGAAAAATGCTGCTGTTGTTACGGCTCAAGCGAAAATCATCTATAACCTGGCCAGCAAGAATCAAAAAAGAGACAATATGCTGGAGCAATCGCTTGCTCAGGTCGAGCAAGCGTTATTAATAGATTCGCTATTTACTCCGGCTATTCGGCTAAAATCCCATATTCTCTACCAGTTAAGAAAAGACCTCGAAGTAGTCACCTACCTTAATCAACTGTTCCAGCAAAATCCTGAATCTGCTGAAATATCACATATGCTGGGACAACTTTATTATGACCTTCGCAACTTTCAGGCAAGCGCGAACCATTACACCGGCTGGTTAAAAGATAGACCAGAAGACCTACAGGCTCGCTATTACCAAGCTGCTAGCTATTACGCATTGGGACAATATCACTTGAGTCTTTCCAGTTTTCGGCTTTTATTAGGTGCTAATTATGAACCGCAAACCGTTGCCTTTTACTGCGGTGATTCAGCACAAAAAACGGGAGAGTTTCACCAGGCAATGAGTTGCTTTAAATTAGTTACTGAAGGCGACTTCTTAATAACCGCTAAAATTCAACTCGCACAGCTTTTAGCCAAACATGAAAATATCGAGAGTGCGCTTAAAACATTAAGAACATCGCAACCGACTGAGGAAGATGATCAGATTAAATTACTCGGCACCGAAATATCCCTACTCAATCAATATGATTCACAAGATATTGCCAAGCAAAAACTAGAAGCCGCATTACAAAAATACCCTGACAACTTGTCCTTACTACTCAAGAAAATTGAGTTATATAAGCTGACGAAATCACCTCAAAAACTATTTGAATTACTAAACCACGCGCGCGATTTAATCGAGCCTGGCGCTAAGCTAGACCGTTTTAATCTAGCGGCAGCTGCACTAATACGAAACAATGATCATTACCAACTCTCGATTGACTGGCTAAATGGTGCAATTGAGAAAAAGCCAGACGATAAAGATCTACTATATACACGGGCCTTGTACAAAGAGTCGCTTGGGCTATACGATGAAATGATAGTTGAATTCAAATACTTGTTAGACTTATTTCCTGATGACTTAAATATTAAAAACGCACTTGGTTACACTTTGGCAGATACAGGTAGAGAACTCGATTACGCTCAAGAACTAATCGATAGCGCCTATGCAGGCCTCCCAGGTAATGCAGCGGTAATAGATAGCAAAGGCTGGATAGCATTTAGAAAAGGCAATTTTGAAGATGCGAAAAAATATTTATCTCAAGCCTTCAAATTAGCCCCCAGCGCAGAGGGAGCAGCCCACCTCGGCGAGGTTCTATGGCAAACAGGTAAACAAGATATCGCCAAAAAAGTATGGCTCAAAGGATTGGAGCTGGATAAACAAAATAAAATTCTCAATGAAACATTAAAGCGATTAAACGTCGAGTTAGCAGAAGATTAAAATAATTTTGATTTAGTTATTAGGAATTAGCTTGAATTCTCCGCAAATATCCTGGCAAATTTTGCTATCTTTCCGCGCGAATATATTTCGCGCTATTTGCCTGTTTTCTTTATTGTCGCTAAGCGCTTGTCAAAAAAGAACAAATGCCTACATTCCAAGTGCAGACATGACGCTTTACCAGCAAAACCACTGGTCGGTAAAAGCTAGGGTTGCGATCAAAACGCCAGAAGAAAGTGTATCAGCTACTTTAGATTGGAAAAAACAAGCCGCTGATTTTGACTTTCATATATATGGCATGTTTGGCGCAACTTATGCCCATTTGACCCAGCAGCAACATCAAGCCACGCTCAAACTACCTGAAGATCAAGTTTTCTATCATCAAGACGCGGAACAACTTTTGTACCAGGCTTTAGGATGGGACTTCCCTATTGATGCGCTTTCCTATTGGATTAAGGGCTTACCATCGGGAAAAAGCGGCGAAATGATATCCAGAGATGAGAATGAAAATTTGTCAAAAGTATCATTTAATCAGTGGACGGTTACTTTTTCACGTTATCAAGATTATGCCGGCTATCAAATGCCGAGAATGATTAAGGCCAATCATCCACAACTCTCTTTAAAGGTCGTGGTAAAAGATTGGGAATTTCTCCCGCCAACTAAATAGTTATTCGTAAGGACTCGTGATCTTTATGCCTGCTTCTAATTCTTCGCTTGTTGACACGGAGAACCAATCAATCTGGCCTTGTCCTGCCAAGTTAAATCTATTCCTACACTTTATCAGCCAGCGAGAAAACGGCTACCACAATTTGCAAAGCGTTTTTCAGCTTCTAGATTTTGGCGATAGCTTAAAAATTGAAGTAAGTAATAATGATACGATCGATTTTGATTGCTCTAAATCAGAATTTGCCGGTGAAGATAACTTGGTGGTATTGGCCGCGCACAAACTAAAACAGCAGGGCAAAAGCAAAAATAAAAATTCAGATTTAGGCGCTAATATATTCTTAGAAAAAAAGTTGCCTGCAGGCGGCGGCATCGGAGGCGGCAGCTCCGATTGCGCTACAGCGTTAGTCGCGCTTAACTATTTATGGAAACTCGGACTTAGCGTAGATGAACTCTCCGACATAGGTCTTTCGCTAGGCGCCGATGTTCCTATATTTGTACGTGGACAAACCGCTTTTGTAGAAGGAATCGGTGAAATAATAACCCCCTTTGAAATGCCCGAAATATGGTATCTTGTCGTCCATCCTGATAGCCATGTTGCCACCCCGAAAATTTTTTCAAATCCACTGTTGACAAGAAACAGTAAAGCCATCACAATACGCGACCTCAACGCACTGGAGCTTCCTTTTCAAGGGAACAACAGCATGCAAGAAATTGTATGTGACGACTATCCAGAGGTTAAATTAGCGTTGGATTGGCTTAAACAGCACAATCCTTATGCAAGAATGACCGGAAGTGGAAGTTGTTTGTTCGCCCCCTTTGACAAAGAGCAAGATTTGCGTAAAATAGCGTCCCGATGTGAATGGCCTCATTTTGTGGCAAAAGGTGTTAATATTTCGCCTCTGCAGCATAAGCTTTCACAACTTAAAAGGGATGCCAAATAAACCAGCTCTAAATTGGTTTATTTGATACTACAACAGGGGTATCGCCAAGCGGTAAGGCAACGGGTTTTGATCCCGTCATGCGTTGGTTCAAATCCAGCTACCCCTGCCATTTTCTTTTTTTATCACTAAAATCAGATGGCAAAATCTTCTCTAAAAGCACTCACTTCCAGCTTTTATCAAAATAAAAAAGCACTATTCGCCAACCTGATATATTATTCTAATTCCAAATCATTTTACGAGTCCGTACTCGCATATGAATTTCGTTCCGAGCTAAGACAATTGGGGTCTAATAATGTCTGATATGATGCTTTTTAGCGGTAACGCTACGCCTGAACTCGCCAATAAAATCGCCAGCTTCCTTGATGTTGAGCTAGGTAAAGCGAAAGTAGGACGCTTTAGTGACGGAGAAGTAGCCGTTGAAATCCTGGAAAATGTTCGTGGAATGGACGTTTTTATTATCCAATCAACTTGTGCCCCAACCAACGAAAGCTTAATGGAGCTAGTAGTGATGGCTGATGCACTACGCCGAGCTTCTGCGGGTAGAATTACGGCAGTAGTTCCTTATTTTGGCTATGCTCGCCAAGATCGCCGAGTACGTAGCGCGCGGGTTCCAATTAGCGCCAAAGTTGTAGCTGACATGATGGCTGTAGTAGGTATTAATCGTGTCTTAACTGTTGATTTGCATGCTGATCAGATTCAAGGCTTCTTCGATATCCCAGTAGATAATGTATATGCGACACCAGTCCTCATCGACCATATTCAGCAAAACTGGTCAGGCGATGAAATAGTCGTATCACCGGATGTAGGCGGTGTAGTACGTGCAAGAGCAGTTGCTAAACGTATGAACGATGCAGAATTAGCAATTATCGATAAACGTCGTCCAGAAGCAAATAAATCTGAAGTTATGCATATAATTGGCGATGTTGAAGGCCGCGAATGTATCATCCTCGACGATATGGTCGATACTGCAGGGACTTTATGTACTGCTGCCGGGGCGCTCAAAGCAAATGGTGCAAAAAGCGTTTCAGCTTACGCAACTCACGCCGTACTGTCCGGTAAAGCTATTGGTAATATTAATAATTCTGTTTTGGATAAGCTGGTTGTCACTGACACTATTCCTCTTTCTGAAGAAGCTAAAGGCTGCGACCGTATTACAATATTGACCCTTTCTGAAATGCTTGGTGAATCGATTCGCCGCGTTAATGAGGAAGAGTCACTTAGTACGATGTTTATGGATTAGAAAAACTTTTCCAGCACTGCTTTAATCAAGAAGGACGCATATTCGCGTCCTTTTTTATTTATTACCGAGAAAATCGGCTTATCCAGGCCATTTTTCTTGCGTCAGCCCCTTACCCTGCCTTATAATTCGCCGCCCTTTTTAGCAATGTATTGCTTTGAAGGACCTTAAATCGGCTAAGTTTATGGAAAATATCCATAAAAATCAGTCGCTTTAATCGTGTCTTGTCTGGTCGCGGTCAAGACTTAATACTATTTTTGGAGAAATTTAAAATGAGCGATTCATTTGTATTGAATGTCGAGCTTCGAGAAGATATGGGGAAAGGTGCGAGCCGCCGCCTACGTCGTCTTGAAGACAAAATCCCTGGTATCGTGTACGGTGGAGGTAAAAAACCTCAGCCAATTTCGATCAGCCACCCTGAGCTTATCAAGCACCTTGAAGATGAAGCTTTCTACTCTCATATCCTGGAGTTAAAAGCGGGCAAGAAAACTGAAAAAGTAATCTTAAAAGACCTTCAACGTCACCCATACAAGCCAAAAGTTACTCATGCTGACTTTATGCGCATAAAAGCTGGTGAGAAATTAACCACTTCTGTTCCATTGCACTACTTGAACGAAGAAAAATGCCCAGGCGTTAAAGCTGGCGGTGTTATCAGCCACGCATACACAAGCGTTGAAATTTCATGCCTACCGAAGAACTTACCTGAGTTCATCGAAGTGGATTTGGCTGATCTAGAAATGGACCAAGTTGTTCACTTATCAGACATCAAATTACCGAAAGGCGTCGAAATCGTTGAGTTGACTCACGGTGCAGACCACGACCAAGCTATCGTAACAATCCACAAGAGCCGAAGCGCAGCTTCTGCTGGTGATGAAGAAGGCGAAGCTGGCGAAGAAGAAGCAGCTGAGTAATCAGTCGTTTCTTAAAGCTGCAATCAGAACCCCGTTAAGGGATATTCGTTCAGGTTGCAGCTAATTTTTTCGAGGAAAAGAAAAAAGACGCAGAGTTTACAGGTGTAAATGAGCACTTTTGACGAAGTAATCGAAAAAATTAGATGTGAGCAGAACGAATATGATTAAGCTAATTGTGGGGCTTGGTAACCCGGGCCCTCAATATTCTCAGACCCGACATAATGCTGGCGTTTGGTATGTTGAAGAGCTAGCACGTGCTTACTCTATCCCGCTAAACCTAGAAACCAAATTTTTTGGTCATGTTGGTAGAGGTCTTATCGACGGTAAAGACTGTCGACTCCTAATCCCGAACACCTTTATGAATTTAAGTGGCAAAGCCGTCAGCGCTTTGGCGACTTTTTATAAGATTCTTCCTGATGAAATCCTTGTAGCTCATGATGAGCTTGATATAGATCCGGGAACGGTAAAGTTAAAAAAAGGCGGTGGCCACGGTGGTCACAATGGCTTAAGAGATACAATTAAATGTCTCGCTAATTGCAAAGATTTTTACCGTCTAAGAATAGGAATTGGGCATCCGGGTGATAAGAGCCAAGTGTCCAACTATGTTCTCGGCAAAGCACCCGCTGATCAGCAGCGTGCAATTGACGAAAGTATTGATGAGGCCCTAAGACATACGGGCGATATATTGCGTGGCGATCACAATAAAGTGATGCAGACAATGCATGCATTTAAGGCATAAAAAATAGAAATATTAAGAACTAAGTAATGGGTTCTTAATTGCTTAAAATTGAAACTTATCCACCCCCTTGCCCTCTCAGCAGGGGAAGAGAAACTTAAACTTCGGAGAGAATAATGGGTATCAAATGTGGCATCGTCGGTTTACCAAATGTAGGTAAATCCACTCTGTTCAATGCTTTAACTGATGCGGGTATCGACGCCCAGAACTACCCTTTTTGTACTATCGAGCCAAATACAGGGGTGGTTCCAGTCCCGGATACTCGTTTGGACAAATTGGCAGCTATCGTAAACCCTGAAAAAGTTCTCCCTACAACAATGGAATTCGTTGATATTGCAGGCTTGGTAAAAGGCGCTTCTAAAGGCGAAGGTCTTGGAAACCAATTCCTGGCAAATATTCGTGAAACCGATGCGATTGCTCATGTGGTTCGTTGTTTTGAAAATGATGATGTTATCCATGTCGAGAACAAAATCGATCCTCTTGATGATATTGAAGTGATTAATACCGAGTTAGCGCTAGCTGATCTGGAATCGGTTGAAAAGCGAATTCAAAAGAATATCCGCATAGCCAAAAGTGGTGATAAAGAAGCCAAAGCAATGCTGGTTATCTTAGAAAAATGCAAGGCCTTGCTTGACGACGGACAGCCAATCCGCGCCAGCGATTGGGATGATGATGAAGCAAAAGTTATCAAAACCATGCAAATGATCACCAGCAAGCCGACTATGTATATTGCAAATGTGAGTGAAGACGGTTTTTCCGATAACCCTTTCCTCGACAAAGTGACTGAATTAGCTAAAAATGAAAATGCCAGCGTTGTCGCTGTTTGTGCTTCAATGGAATCTGAAATAGCGGGTTTGGAAGCTGACGAACAGATGGAATTCTTAGAAGAAATGGGCTTAAAAGAGCCTGGTCTAAACCGAGTTATTCGAGCGGGTTACGACCTGTTAAATCTGCAAACTTACTTCACTGCAGGTGTTAAAGAAGTGCGCGCCTGGACAGTTAAAATAGGCGCAACAGCTCCGCAAGCCGCCGGCGTTATCCATACCGACTTTGAGAAAGGCTTTATCCGAGCTGAAACGGTTAGCTATGACGATTACATCGAGCATAACGGTGAATCAGGTGCTAAAGAAGCCGGTAAATGGCGTTTAGAAGGTAAAGATTACATTGTAAAAGATGGCGATGTGGTTCACTTCCGCTTCAATGTATAAATAACGAACTCTCTGTTCCCTCTCCATCTGGGAGAGGGAAATTCAAATCCAAACCCCAACCCCCTTTAGACATAGGTCCGTCAAACCCAACAACAAAAATTTCTATAATTTGCGTGTAATACTGTTGACAAAACAGCGTTAAATCAGCAAAATACGCGCCTCTTGAATGACATAGATTTCTTCGACCTATTCAAGAATCGCAGCGGTCCGCAAGCGCTGCAACCTGTGGCAAGGTA
>JAPHTP010000028.1 GCA_026196875.1 Kangiellaceae bacterium | reverse complement strand
GAGTGCTTTTATAATCCACAAAAAATACGTAGGATTGAAAAGTTAGATCAGGACTTAGCATCCTTAACTAAAATGTCCGTGAAATCGGGGTAAAACCCTCCATCACATGGCGCTCAAGAGCATCAGTACGAGACTCTCCAGTATCTTCGCAGACTTCAGATAGTGATACTAAACTTGGACAGTATTTAGCTAGTCGGTCTACTTCAGTTTGTCTTTCTACGATGATGAGTATGGGGTGAGAAGATTGGTTGATGTAATCAATGACGGCTGTTGTCTTACCGCTACCCATAACGGAATCGACAATGTTGGTTTCAGGTTCTTCGAGTGGAACATATTGAAAAGCTAAAGATTAATTGAACTTCATTTATTCTCCTTAAAAGTTAATGGTGAAAAGAGAACACCCCAAGACCACCTAAGCTGAGCTGAAGAAACAGGTCTACCAGCCAGTCAGGAGAGGCTCAGTTAGATGGACTTAAGGTGTTCAAAGGGTAGAAATCGGTAGTGAGGAATGACTTATTGTAAAAAGTTTTCACAAAAATGATTGTAAGTGACTGAATATAAAGCGTTATTCTTGAGTTTTCTTAAAGAGACAAGACCTAAAGATGGACTAGAGTTGGCTTAGGCTGCTCTTAAGGTTAGCGAGGCTACGATGCCGAGCATCATCTACTAAGAAAATAAAAGTCTGTGTATTACCTATTGGTTAAAGCTTTATGTCTTCTTCCTAGGTGTCCGTTTTAGATGAGCTGTTTGTGTATAGTCCTGTACGTCCGTTTATGAAGTGAGACCTTAGGGTTATTACCAAGGTGCGTCCAATTAGATTTATACCAGAGCGCAGGAAAATACTAGCCAATTCCTATACGCAGTAAAGCGTGTTCAAGTTACAACTCAAAGTACTGTTAGTCTCATTGAACTCTTGACTTGCTGAGATTTGACTGATCTAATAAAAATGAGACGCTTATGAGACAGGTGTATCAGTGTTTCATTAGAGTCTACCCAAGTGAGATAAAACAAAATCATGGAGTAGTAATGCTTGTAGGTTACGGAAGAGTATCAACGAAAGACTAGTCCCTTGAGATTCAACGAGAAGCGTTACTTGAAGCTGACTGTGAAAAAATATTTGTAGAGCAGCAATCAGGGGCGTCAACCGCAAACAGAGAAGAACTTGAGAAAGCTTTAGAATTTGTCTGTGAGGGAGACACTTTGGTCGTCTTTAAGTTAGACCGTTTAGCTCGCTCAATCATCGACCTTCACCAAATCCTAAGTCGTCTCAACAACAAAGGCGTAAAGTTCAAGAGCCTCAAGGATTCTTCAGTTGATACTACAAGTGCCCAAGGTAAATTGATGCTCAACATCCTTGGTTCATTTGCCGAGTTTGAACGAGAGTTAATCAGGGAGCGACAGGCGGTAGGAATTGCTAAAGCCAAAGAAGCTGGTAAGTATCAAGGCCGAAAGAAAGCGGTAAGCGCTAGCCGTGTAGAGCAACTTAAGCAACGCTGGAGTAACAAAGGTGAAGATGAATCTGCTAGTCATATAGCTAAAGAATTTGGCATTAGCAGAGCCACGTTGTATCGTTATGTTTCTTGAATAAGAGGCTCTAAATCTATACAAAAAGATAAAGGGAATTACTGATGAAAGATGTTGTTATTATAGATACAAACATTTGGGTGCAACACACAAGGCTGCTAAGTTCACCGCTTGGCTCTGCTTTGGCGTCAAATATCAAGCGTTGCGGATTTGCTCTTGCTATACCGGAGATAGTTAATAAAGAAGTCAATAAACACATACTCAAAGATGGTCAGAGTGCTTTAGATAAGATTAAAGGTGCATATAAAACCATTGAGATGCTTATTGGTGAGAGGGACGACTATCGACTGCCTGAACGTGATAAATTTACCACAATATTTCCTAAACGATTGGCTGAGTTAGATATCGAATGTTTATCTCTTCCAACCTCGCTAGAAAATTACGTAGGCGCAACAGAAAGAGTGATGAATGAGCTTCCTCCCAACGGACCTAAAAACCAACAATACAAAGATTCACTAATTTGGGAAGCTGTTCTGGAATTGGGAAAAATCGCTAATGTCCACTTAATAACTAGAGACAAAGCTTTCTTTAAAGAAAAGACTCCAAAAAAAGGTATAGATGAAAGCTTGCTCAAGACTCATTCTTCCCAGTATACAATTAATGTGTATTCTGATGAAAAAGATTTTCTCAGAGTGAACAATGATATAGTTCCTCAGTTCGATAAAGAATTAATTGAGACAAAACTTAGAGAGTCTTTGTATGAGCATGTACTGGAGTTAGTTGAGACTAAAGGGGCTGAATTAGACGAAGCATTGAAAAGCGATATCGAACTATTTCTAACTCGACGCCCCACTTTTATTGCCGTCGATTTTAATCTGCGCTATCGAATGAAGAATGTTGTGCCAATGAATCAAGCTTCTCCTATTGAGGCTATCAGGAGTGTTCAAGGTTCTTGTCTGTGGAATATAGACAAGAATAGAGTAGAGGATGTGAGTGTTTCTCGACATATTACAACGGATAATGATGGGAATGAAATTGCCGGTTACGGGCTTCATGCCATTGGGACAGTTTCACTTACTTCAGGGAGAAGCTCAGTTGAACATAACCTAAAAGTTCCTGTTAACGATTTGGCACCCAATGGGGGAAACTCCAAACTTTCAATTGATTAATTGCCCTCTCGTAAATTTTTGATAATTATTTTTAGTCTCCACCGATCCCAGAGCGGATCGATATGAGGCGATAAGTTCAACCCTGGCTTACCTATAGGTTTTATCTAAAGTCTTCTCTACGGGATCGGTTGGGATCGATAACGTGATTCTTGAGACCTGCTTTCACTATCTTCTTCAATTGCAGCAAATGACAGTCTGATTTTTAGTCAGCTCTTCACACATCTCAAGGGCTTGATTCCATCGATCCGCAGGGTGTATTTTAAAAATATAACAATTTTTCTGTAGTAACAATTTTGAATCACGACACGAATGAATACATTGCAATCTAAACAAGCCACTGTCGATATTGCCAGAAGAAAGCCTGCTTATCATCAAGACTCATTCGGTTTTGAAACGGCATCCATTATGAGCACAGAAGATAATGCGGTTCATCAGGTTTTTAGTTACTACACCCAGACTCTTGCTTCTCATCACAAAGCTCAAGAATTTTTAAAAGCGAGGGGTATTGGTTTTGATGGGGATCCACTCAATGAGTTTAAAATTGGTTTTGCTGATAGAACGCTTGGTCTATGTCTCAGTAAACTATCCAAAGACGAAGAACAAAGCACTCGTGGCGCACTGCAAAGAGCAGGGCTGATAAAACCAACGGGCCATGAGTTTCTGAGAGGTTCGTTAGTTTTTCCCTTCATTGATTTCGACAACCGAATTGTTGGTGCTTATGGGCGTAGAGTAACGCCAAAGCTTCGCTCACAGTCGGTCTATCATGTGCATTGGTTAACTAATGAAACATCTTTCTTTAATCTTAAAGCTCTGACAGATTACTCAACCGTTATCATCTGTAAGAATCCACTCGATGCTTTGACACTGCATACTTATGGTTACCCTAATGTCGTCGCTACGATGGGCGCTAAGTCCTACAGTAAACACCATACTTCAGTTCTCAAGTCGATGGGCATTAACAAAGCCATCATTGCCTTCGGAACATCAAAAGAAGCATTAGTCTTCAGTCAAAAAGCCATTGCGCTTAATCACAAAGTTGGCATTCAGAGTGAGCTTATCTTATTGCCTAATGGCCTCGACCCAAGTAATTATGCAATGAGTGTGGATAACCCTCGCAAGGGCTTTGAGCAAGCACTTAAACGTTCTTTGTCTTTATCCAGTAGCACAGGCTATTTAAAAGTCAGTTAATCAAATGGAAGCG